>CAZSAJ010000025.1:0-41068 GCA_964604835.1 uncultured Acetatifactor sp. | reverse complement strand
CTAGAGCATACGGTTCATACCCGTAGTGTCGAGGGTTCAAATCCCCCTCTCGCTACTATAGAGAAGTCCAGAAACCTTGAAAAAGAGTGTTCTGGGCTTTTTTATGTGTCAGGTAATCAAAAAGGTAATTAGACATACGTTCGATAAGTAGGAAGAAGCGCCACAGAAGCAGCCCTGATATGGGCATCATGTCAAAATGTAGAAAATTGTGGAAAATTGTATATTTATGAGATATACTATAGAAGAAATTTATCTTATGAGCGGAGGTATAGTGTTATGAAGAAATTAGCCATGTGGAGTATGGTGGTTTTGTTGTCGTTTTCTATAACGGGATGTGGTAAATGTGAACATGAGTATGATAACGGAGTAATTACAAAGGAAGCCACTTGTACCGAAGAAGGAGAAAAAACTTTTACATGTTCTTTATGTGAAGAAACTAAAATTGAAAGTGTGGCCAAAAAAGAACATGTTTATAAAGAAGAAGTTACAAAAGAACCTACATTTGATGAAGAAGGAGAAAATACTTTTACATGTGAAAGTTGTGGAGATTCTTATACAGAAGCTATTCCTGTCCGAGATGATGAAGTTGTCGTAAGTGTAACAAATAAATCTAATTTGCCTAAAGATACAAATGCAGGCAGGTATTCGGATCGGGTTGAACTCACTTTTGATGTTATGAATAGGACAGATAAAGCAATTAAAGGGGTTCAAGGAAACTTGACGGTTTGTGATTTGTTTGGAGTAGAGATTTTGACAATTCATTGTGATTTTACTGGAAACAGTATCCCGGCGAATAATTCCATAACTGTTAATGATTTGGGGATGGAGATAAATCAATTTATGGATAAACATGTCAAATTTTATAACACGGATTTTTCGGATTTAAAATTTGAATATGAGGTTACAAATATTGTATATGATGATGGTTCAAGCATGAAAGAACAAACTTCAACAGAATCAATGGAAAGCCAAAAGGTAACAGTAGTTGTAACTGATAAACAAAATTTAGATGTAAATTATAATGCAAGGAGATATTCACCACGAGTAGAGTTTTCGTTTGAAGTATATAATAATACGTCTAAGGACATTAAAGGAGTGCAAGGCGTACTTACAATTAAAGATTTGTTTGGAGTAGATATTTTGTCATCCAGTTTGGACTTTACAGGTCAAACTATTAGTGCAAATGGTAGTGTTTCTGTTTCTGGAATGGGGATGGATATAAATCAATTTATGGATGATCATGTTAAAATATATAATACGAATTTTGATGATTTGAATTTTGAATACGAAGTTACATCGATAGTTTATACAGACGGAACAACAGAATAGAAACAAGGAATGAAAAGGGATTACGGCAAAACACCGTAGTCCTTTTTATGTTTATTTATAAGAGAAAAGTAATTCCGCAATGCAAGCATTAGGCAGATTGAAATTGGAGTTATCATTTTACAGATGAGCAGTATATCCCGTCCTCACAGGGAATAAAAAATGTCATATTACATTAGTCATGACGATCAGGTAATCGAAGTAAAAGCGGAAACCTTGAAAGAGAGTGTTCTGGGCTTTTTTATTTTGAGTGAATCATTCCGGCAGTTATGACAATGTATCAGTGAGGGCACAGTTGCCGCACAAGACGTCTTGAAAGTGGAAGAACATGACAAAACAAGAGCTGGAACAATGTATTGAAGAATACGGAAGGGATATTTTTTCCTTTTGCTGCTATCTGACCGGCAGCCGGCAGGAGGCGGACGATCTGTATCAGGATACCTTCTTAAAGGCTGTGGAGCTGAAAGGGAAAATGGACGCAGCCTACAATCCGAAGAGCTATCTGCTCTCCATTGCCCTGCGGATCTGGAAGAACCGGAAGCGGAAGTTTGCGCGGAGAAAGCGGATTGCCGATGTGTGTGACATGGCGGAGGGGCCGGATGCGTGGGCCGGGGATGCCTTGGAGGCATATCGGGCGGCGGGCCTGTCTCCCGAGGAGGCGGTTCTGGCAGAGGAGAGGAGACAAGCCGTGGGGAAGGCGGTGGACAAACTGCCGCAGCGGCTTCGGACGGTGGTGCTCCTCTTCTATATGGAGGAGCTGTCCACGGCGCAGATTGCCGCGGTGATGGGCATACCTGCCGGAACGGTATTGAGCAGGCTGCATCAGGCAAGAAAACAATTAAAAAAAGAATTGGAGATGTGAGAAGTGGAAAGCGATTTGAACAGAATTTTAAAAGATGCTCTGGCTCCTGTCATGGAACCCTCGCCCTTGTTGAATCAGAAAATTCTAAATCAGGTAAAGGAGCAGACAGAAATGGACAAATATGAACGAAAACATAAAATAAGATTTTCCGTGGCGGCGGCCGTCATGGTCATGATAGCGAGCCTTGGTTCCGTCACTGCCTATGCGGCATGGCAGTATCTCTCTCCCGGGAATGTGGCGGAGAAAATGCGGGATGTGAAGCTGGCGGAGGTTTTTCGGCAGGAGCAGGCCCTTCTGATCAACGAGACCCAGTCTTATGGCGGATATGACGTCACTTTGTTGGGGCTGATCTCGGGGGAGACGCTGTCCGAGTATTCTCATTACAGCGGCGGCGAGATCCGTCCAGACAGAACCTATGCGGTGGTGGCAATCGCCAATGCCGACGGTACGGCCATGCCGGAGACTTGGGAGGATGGATATCTGGAATGTGAGTTTTTTGCATCGCCTCTGATCGGCGGGTATAATCCGGCTTTCTATAATATTGCATCTATGCATGGGGATTATTCGGAGATGAGCGAGGACGGAATTTTGTATCGGATTCTGACTTGCGATACTGTGGAGATTTTTGCCGATCATGATTTGTATCTGTGCGTCACGGAGGGAATGTTTTACAATTCCGCAGGGTATCATTATGACAGTCACACGGGAGAGATCGCCCGCAATGAGGACTACGAAGGGTTAAACGCATTGTTCCGGCTGCCGCTGGACGCCTCCGGGGCGGACCCCGAGAAGGCGAAAGCGTATATAGAGAGCCTGAACATGGGGAATACCAAGGAGCCTCCTGTCGCTCTGGGAGAAGAGGTTCAAGAGGACGGCGCGGATTCCCTACAGTTGGTGCTGTATGCCCGGCAGTTTGTGGGGAATCCCTATCAGTGGGGCGGCGAGAGCCTGACGGAAGGGACGGACGCTTCCGGTTTTGTGAAGAGCGTGTATGCGCAATGCGGCGTCAGCCTGCCGCATTCGGCGGCCAAAGACCGGGAGCAGGGAAGCGAAATAGAAGGATTGGAAAATGCGGTTCCGGGTGATTTGATCTGTTACGACGACCCTTCCCATGTGGCCATCTATTACGGGAACGGCTTGATTATTCACGCCGAGCCGAAGAATGGAATCTGCATTATGGATGCGGCGGAATATGGAGACATTGTGGCGATTCGCAGAATCCTGTCTGTGGAGTAATCGTTTGGCCTGTGATTGATAGAATACTCAAATAATTCATGATTTCCCGGTTGCCCTGCGGCATCATTCATAGTATACTGTATTCAATGTTATTTCAGTATGCCGTATGAATGATGCCGCATAAAGTTTGGAGATCTGTAGCCTGAGCGGATAACGGGAGGGAAAATAATGATACCCTATGTGAGATTGGACGAAGTGATGGAGAAAGCGGGGAAACGAACCGGCTATACGCTGTTGGACGAGCGTCACGGGTGCGTGAACGGCTGCCGTCTGGGAATTTCCGTCTATGTGTTTGATGAGTACGGCAGTGCCAACGCCCATGAGGATCAGGAGGGGTTCTTCGTGCTGGAGGGGCGCGGCATGGCGCTGATCGACGGAGAGGAGCTGATATTGGAGCCGGGGATGGCGTTTATGATACCTGCGGGGACGCCCCATGCCATGAAGAGAGACAAGGATTATGACTATTGTAAAGTACTCTGGTTTCACGGAGCGGTGTAGGGGATGCGTTCGCCCGTCGGGCCCGCAGGGGACAAAAGCGGGAAATAGGACGCAAAATCAAAGGAAGCGGGATTGACTTTCCGGACAAAACGGTTTACAATAAATCCTGTTGCGCATCGTTTATTGCCGCGGACAGGACGATCGGGCCGCGGAGAAAAAGGGGTAGTATCATGAAACAGGTTTCCATATATGCGGAGAATAAAAAAGGAACTATGCAGAAGATTACGGAGATTCTGCTGAGAGAGGGAATCAACATCTTGGGTTCCGTCACCAATGACAGCGCGGAGTATGGTATCGTGCGGATGGTGGTGTCGGATGCGGCGGGCGCTTCCAAGGCGCTTCAGGAGGAAGGATTTATCTGTAGGCTGACAGAGGTGATCGGTGTGGAAGTGGAGGACGAAGTCGGCAATCTGAATAAGATGCTCACGTTGCTTATGGACAGCAACATCAGCGTGGATTATCTGTATTTGTCCTTTAACCGCGATTCCGGCAAGCCCATTATGGTATTTCACTGTGAGGACATCATGGAAGTGAAGTCCTGTCTGGAGTCCGGCGGTTATACGGTACTGTAATGTGAAAGAGGGCGTGTTGGAGGAATCACCGGCATTGTGTGATTTCTCCATTTTCATATATGGAAGAATTGCCTAAGAATTATTTAAATATGGAAAGGCGGAAGAATTGTCGATGAGGGAAGAATACACGGAGAGTGTGGATACGGAAGAAGCGGAGGCAAAATCGCTGCAGGACATCGAACCTCTTTTGGATGAGCGGATTATCAAGGCGATCCGTGAGATGGGATTTGAGACCTTAAGCCCCATCCAGCAGCAGGCCATCCCCGGACTGCTTAGGGGTGAGGATATCATCGGTCAGGCTCAGACCGGAACGGGGAAGACGGCGGCTTTTGGCATTCCTGCCATTCAAAAATGTGATCCGGAGTTAAAAAAGCTCCAGACCCTCATTCTCTGTCCCACCAGAGAGCTGGCGATTCAGGCCGCGGAGGAGCTGCGCAGACTGGCAAAATATATGCACGGGATCAAGGTGCTGCCCGTCTACGGCGGACAGGAGATCGGCCGCCAGATCGCAGGGCTTCGGGGCGTGCAGATCATTGTAGGTACACCGGGGCGTGTGATGGACCATATGCGGCGCCATACTATCCGGCTGGAGCATGTGAATATGGTAGTGCTGGATGAGGCGGATGAAATGCTCAACATGGGATTTCGGGAGGATATGGAAGCAATCTTGGGACAGATTCCGGGAGAACATCAGACGGCGCTGTTTTCAGCCACCATGCCGCGCCCCATTCTGGAGATCACGGGACAGTTTCAGAAAGATGCGCACATGGTGAAAGTTGCCGCGAAAGAACTGACCGTTCCCTTGGTGAGCCAGAAGTTTTACCGCATTAAAAATCAGGACAAAGACGCGGCATGTATCCGCCTTCTGGATTATTATCAGCCGAATCTGTGTCTGATTTTCTGTAATACTAAGAAGAAGGTGGACGAGCTCTCCGAGGTTCTGAAGAAGGCCGGTTATCAGGCCGAGGGACTGCACGGGGATTTGGCACAGCATCAGAGAGATCTGGTGATGGGACGTTTTCGGGGCGGCAGCACCAATATCCTGATCGCCACGGATGTGGCGGCCAGAGGCATCGATGTGGACAATGTGGAGGCGGTCATCAACTACGACATTCCGCAGGATATTGAGTACTATGTACACCGCATCGGCAGAACGGGCCGGGCGGGCAAGACGGGGCGCTCCTTTACTTTTGTGAGCGGGAAAGAGATTTTTAAGATTCGGGACATCGAAAAAGTCTGCCGTACTACCGTGGAGGAGAAAAAGCTGCCGGGCGCTTCAAAAGTGTTGAAAGCCAAGGCGGACAAATATCTGAATCAGGCATGGACCCTCCACGAACACGAGGATATGGAGCTGATGAAGAGCTTCCTGCAGCGCAAGATGGATGAGGAAGGGTGCGACGCGCTGGAGCTTGCGGCGGCCATGCTCAAATACGAGGTGGGCGACAAAGGGCAGGAGATCGAGGCGGACGTCTATCGCACCAGACGGGAATCCGGCGTCTGGGGCGGCGGCCGCGGACGCGGAACAGAGAGAAGCTATGGCGCAGAGGGTGGCCGCGGACGCAGAGCGGCGAAGAACTATGGCGCGGAAGATGGCCGCGGACGCAGGTCGGAGAAGACATTCGGTTCCAGACCGCCGCGCCGCAGGCGGGAGAAGGATTCTGACAGGAGGAGCGACTATTGAGAGCAAAGACGATAAAGTACGGTCCTTATATCATACTCGGGTTCTGTCTTTTATTGCTGATCCTGTTAAATCTATTCTGCCATGACCACTGGCTGGACTCGGATATGGCGGCGGAGATGGTATTTTCCAAGCTTTTGGCCGGAAGCGGCCGGTTCTTTGCCACTTCGGATTGGTATTATTCCACGGAATTTCGATTCCTGTATACGCATTGGATCATGGGACCGCTGTTCCACATTTGCGGTAACTGGCATGTGATCCGCGCCGTCACGAATATTTTGTCCTATGTGCTGACGCTTGGGGCGTATTATTACTTTATGAAGCCGTTGAAGGTGAGAAGGGGACTTGTTGTGGTGAGTTCGGCGATTCTTCTTCTGCCCTTTTCGGAGACGATGATGACGCATATGGTCATGGGAAATACCTACCTTTTCCATGTGATGATTGTGTACGCTTTCTTTGGATTGTATTTGAGGCTTGTGGGGACGGGCAGAGAAAACCGCATTCTGTGTACGGTGGGATATCTGGCCCTCGCTCTCATCTGCGGGGTGTCCGGCGTGCGCTATCTTCTGGCCCTGCAGTGTCCGCTGCTTGTGGCAGGATGCCTTTATCTGATGCGGTCCGTGGAATTTGAACAGTTCAGAAAGAACCTGACGGCGGACAATTTTGGCGCGCAGATAAAACCCGTTCTCAAATCTTCCACCATGAAATATTTGCTGTATGCCCTTCTGGGGGTGGCGGGCAGCGTGGCGGGTTATGCGGTCAATGTCCTTTATGTGAGCAAAAAATATGTGTTTCAGACCTATGATGCCACCAATTTTATCGCGGTGTATCAGGGGGTATTTTTTGAGAGACTGCAGAATGCGCTGGGGAGTCTTCTCATGCTCTTTGGCTATATCCCGGAAAGAGGCGTGCTCTCTCTGCGCGGTGTTGTCACGCTGGCGGCGTTTGTCATGCTGGGCGTCTGGGCATACTGCGGTGTGAAGGCAGTCAGAGGCAGCCGCGGACAGCGTCTATTTGTCAGCATGTTTCTCGCGGTGAGTCTGTGTGTCAATGCGTTTGTGTTTGTGTTCACGACCAGCACCATGGTGCCCAGATACTATATCACGATTTTTCAGTTTGTTTTGCCCATATTGTGTTTTTATCTGGAACAGGAGGAGCGGTATTTTGACCGGATGGCGGTGAGCGTGATCTTGGCGGCCTGCCTGCTTCTGGCGTCGGGCAAGACCGTTCTCTCCTATATTACGGTGGATAAAAACGCCGACAGACGGGAGGTGGCCGCCTTCCTTCAGGAGAACGGATATACTTTTGGGTATGCCGGTTACTGGAACGCCAATATTGTCACGGAACTCACCGACGGCGCGGTGGAGATCGCCAATGTGGGAGACGCGGAATATCTGGATTATTTTAAATGGTCTTCTCCGATGAAATATTATGAGGACGGCTATGCCGAGGGCGAGGTGTTTTTGCTGCTCACTGCGGAGGAGGCAGCACAGGCGGCGGACACGGAGGTCGTCCGAAGCGGGAAGATCGTCTATGAGGACGGGGCCTATACGGTGTTGGTGTATGAATCGGCGAGTGAGCTGATGGGCCATGCGGAGAGCCGCAAATAGGCGGCAGAATGAGAGGAAATATGAGAATCGGAATGGGATATGATGTCCACAGGCTGACAGAGGACAGAGACCTCATCATAGGAGGGGTGAAGATCCCCTATGAGAGAGGACTGCTGGGACATTCGGACGCGGATGTGCTGCTGCACGCCGTGATGGATGCGCTGCTTGGAGCGGCGGCGCTGGGAGATATCGGAAAGCATTTTCCCGACACGGATCCGGCCTATGCGGGAGCGGATTCTTTGAAGCTTCTGGAGAGGGTGGGAGAGCTTCTTGCGGAGGCGGGATTCTTCATCGAGAATATTGACGCCACGATCATCGCGCAGGCGCCCAAGATGCGTCCTCATATTGACACCATGTGTGCCAACATTGCCGGGGCATTGGGAATCGATGTGAGGCAGGTGAATGTGAAAGCCACCACCGAGGAGGGGTTGGGCTTTACCGGAAGCGGGGAGGGCATCTCCGCGCAGGCCATCTGTATGCTCACCAGTCCCTTTGATCTGACGGCCCGGGAAATCCCGGGGGAATGTGCGGGATGCAGCGGCTGCAAGGCGCGGGGATAGAGACGGCAGCCGCCAAAAAGCAGTTGACAAACAACGGTATTTTGCATATTCTGTTTAATAGATTTACAGGCGTAAGAATCGGAATGGGGATCAGGATGGGATTTATCAAGAATATCTTTGAGGAAATCAAAATTATCCGGGAGAGAGATCCGGCGATTCACTCTGCGATGGAGGTATTTCTCTATCCCAGCTTCAAGGTGATGCTTCATTACAGACTGGCACACAAGCTGTATCTGCGGGGACATTATTTCTGGGCGCGCTATATCTCACAGAGAGCCGTGCGCAAAACCGGTATTGAGATTCATCCCGGCGCCCAGATCGGGAAAGGGCTGTTCATTGACCACGGGAACGGTGTCATTATCGGAGAGACCACGATCATCGGGGACAATGTGACACTCTATCAGGGAGTGACTCTGGGCGGCACTGGCAAGGAACACGGAAAGCGCCATCCCACCATCGGCAACAATGTGATGATCAGCGCGGGGGCCAAGGTGCTGGGGTCTTTTACCATCGGGGACAACTCGAAAATTGGCGCGGGCAGCGTGGTCTTAAGCGAGGTGCCGCCGGGCTCCACGGTGGTGGGTGTGCCGGGGCGTGTGGTCAAGCGGAACAATATGCTGCTGCCGCAGGAGACCATGAATCAGACGGATCTGCCGGATCCCGTGCGGGAAGATATTGTGAACCTTCAGATGGCTAATGCGGAGCTCACCAACCGGCTGTTGGATATGGAGGAGCAGATTAAGCGGCTGCGGCGCGAGACGGAGCGGAGCAAGGCGGCCTTGGACGAGACGGAATGAGGAGAGACAGGATATGAGCATGAAAGTCTACAATACATTGACCAGAAAAAAAGAGGATTTTGTGCCGTTGGAGCCGGGAAAAGTGAAAATGTATGTGTGCGGTCCCACGGTGTACAATCTGATACATATCGGAAATGCCCGTCCGATGATCGTGTTTGACACGGTGCGGCGGTACATGGAGCACAAGGGATTGTCCGTGAATTATGTTTCCAACTTCACGGATGTGGATGACAAGATTATCAAGAAAGCCATCGAGGAAGGTGTGGATGCATCCGTCATTTCCGAGCGCTATATTGCGGAGTGCAAAAAGGATATGGCGGCCATGAATGTGAAACCGGCCACCACCCATCCTCTGGCCACGCAGGAGATCGGCGGGATGCTCGAGATGATACGGACTTTGATCGAGAAAGGGCATGCCTATGTGGCGGAGGACGGCACGGTGTATTTCCGCACCAGAAGTTTTAGGGAGTACGGCAAACTTTCCCATAAGAATCTGGACGATCTGCAGGGCGGAAACCGCTCCCTGCTCGTGTCCGGCGAGGAGCAGAAGGAGGATGCGCTGGACTTCGTACTCTGGAAGCCAAAGAAGGAGGGGGAACCTTACTGGGAGTCGCCTTGGTGCGACGGCCGTCCCGGATGGCATATCGAGTGTTCCGTCATGAGCAAGAAATATCTGGGGGATGAGATCGACATTCATGCGGGCGGGGAGGATCTGGTATTTCCCCATCACGAGAATGAGATCGCGCAGTCAGAGGCCGCCAATGGCAAGCCCTTTGCAAAATATTGGATGCACAATGCGTTCCTGAATATCGACAATAAGAAAATGTCCAAATCCCTCGGAAATTTCTTCACGGTCCGGGATATCAGTGAAAAATATGATCTGCAGGTGCTGCGCTTCTTTATGCTGTCGGCGCATTACAGGAGTCCTCTGAATTTCAGCGCGGACTTGATGGAGGCGGCCAAGAACGGCTATGAGCGCATCGTGACCTGCGTGGACAATCTGAAATATTTGGAGGAGAAGGCATCGGACGGGAAGCTTTCGGACAGCGAGGCGGCGCTTTTGGAGGAAGCGAAGGGTTTTGTGGCCAAATTCGACGAAGCCATGGACGATGACTTCAATACGGCGGATGCCATTTCGGCCATTTTTGAGCTGGTAAAATTTGCCAATACCCATGCGGGCGACAGTTCTTCCAAAGCCTTTTTAAACGGCCTGAAGGAAGAGATCGTCATGCTCTCCGACATCTGCGGACTGATCGTGGATAAGGAGGAAGAGCTTCTGGATGCGGACATTGAGAAATTGATCGCAGAGCGGGCGGAGGCCAAAAAAGCCAAGAATTTTGCCAGAGCCGATGAGATCCGCGACGAGCTTCTGGCGAGGGGGATCGCCTTAAAGGATACCAGAGAGGGCGTAAAGATCGTACGGTTGTAGTAGGGGATGGCTTGCGCGTCGGAATGAGAGAACAATGCTGGATTTGATCAAGACAAATTTTCATCTGAAAGAGCAGGATATCCGGGGGTATTCTCCGCTGACTTTGGCCTATATCGGGGACGGAGTGTATGAGCTGGTCATCCGCACATTGGTGGTACAGGAGGCCAACCGTCCGGCGAGAGAGCTGCACAGGCGCACCACCGAGTATGTGAAGGCCTCGGCGCAGGCGGCGATGATTCTGGCCCTGCGGGAGGAACTCACGGAGGAAGAGGCGGATGTTTTTAAGCGGGGGCGCAATGCCCAGCCGGGCACCACGGCCAAGAACGCTTCCAGAGCGGACTATCACAAGGCCACGGGATTTGAGGCGTTGATGGGCTATCTGTATCTGACCGGGCAGACCGAGCGGATGCTCGCACTGATCAGGCGCGGCATGGAGCTCATAGAGAAGGAGAGCGGGACATGAGTGAGGCGCAGGAATTTATTATCGAGGGCCGGAACGCCGTGATCGAGGCATTCCGCGCCGGAAAGACCATCGATAAGGTATATATTCTGGACGGCTGTAAGGACGGCCCCGTCATGACGGTGAAGAGAGAGGCTGCCAAGCGGGATGTTCAGATCAAATATGTGACGAAGGAGCGGCTGGATCAGATGTCCGCAACCGGGAAGCATCAGGGTGTCATCGCACAGGCGGCAGCTTATGAATACGCCGAGGTGGAGGACATGCTGCGGGCGGCGAGGGACAAGGGAGAGGATCCTTTTTTGTTTCTTCTGGACAATATTGAAGATCCTCACAATCTGGGAGCCGTGATCCGAACGGCCAATCTGGCGGGAGCCCACGGGGTGATTATCCCCAAAAATCGTGCGGTGGGACTGACTGCCACGGTGGCCCGCACCAGTGCAGGAGCATTGAACTATACGCCGGTGGCAAAGGTTACCAATTTGGCCAAGACCATAGAAGATCTCAAGAAGGAGGGGCTGTGGTTTGTCTGTGCGGATATGGACGGGACCACCATGTATGACCTGAATTTAAAAGGCCCCATCGGTCTGGTCATCGGCAGCGAGGGGGAAGGCGTGGGCCGTCTGGTGAAAGAAAAATGCGATATGACGGCGGCAATTCCCATGAAGGGGGACATCGATTCCCTGAACGCTTCCGTGGCCGCGGGAGTGCTGGCCTATGAGATCGTGCGTCAGAGGAGCCGGTGCTGACGCCGCAGGATCAAGGGGATTTATGCACCCGGCATGGAGAGGTTATGACAAAGGACTATGAATTTTACGAACAATCCACGGACGAGGAGCTGATTCACAGACTGCGGGGCGGCGAGACCGCCGTCATGGATTATATCTGTGAGAAATATAAGACCTTGGTGCGAAATAAGGCGAGATCCATGTTCATATTGGGCGGGGACAACGAGGATCTGATTCAGGAGGGGATGCTGGGGCTTTTTAAAGCGGTCCGGGACTATGACAGCGGGCGGGACGCAAGTTTCTTTACGTTTGCCGATCTGTGTATCAGCCGGCAGATGTATACGGCGGTGCAGGCCTCCCGGAGAAAGAAACACATTCCGCTGAATACCTATATTTCCCTGTACGGGGATATGGGAGAGCAGGAGGAAGGAGAGAGCAGGCGGCTGGAGGATTCTCTGGCATCCGCGCAGGGACGCAATCCGGAAGAACTGTTCTTGGACAAGGAGCGGGTGGACTATCTGGAGAGATCCATCGAGCGGGAACTCTCCGATTTTGAGAAGCAGGTGCTGGATCTGTATCTGACGGGAATGAGCTACAGTCAGATCGCAAAGGTGCTGGGGCGGGAGGAGAAAGCCACGGACAACGCGCTGCAGCGCTTAAAAGGAAAAATCAGGAAAATGCTGTGAGGACGGCCGGAGCGGCCGTTCTTTTTGAGTTTATAGTTTTTTTATGAAAAAACTTTTTCTGTTTTCTTGACTTAAGGTTAGTTTCGGACGTATAATCAACAAAGTGATTTCCGACTGACTGGTCGGACGAAGGACTAAGATATCTGTCCGTGCCGTTTGGCGCGGTGCGGCGGATCGAAAATAAGAAGACAGGGAATGGGAACATAATGCCGCGGGTGCGGCGGAACGGGAGGCAGGCATGAAAAAAAGAAGTGCGGTTTTAAGTCTGGTGCTGGGTTTGGGACTGTTGTGTGCGGGCTGCGGCAACGCAGTGCAGGAGCAGGAGACGGTCTCCGCCGTCTTGGTGGACGCGGAACAGGCGGGGAGAGGGACGCTGATATTGAGCAATCAGTTCGTGGGTACGGTCTCTCCGGAGGAGTCCGTGTATGTGATTCCGCTGGCACAGGGCACCGTGACGGAGACCTTTTTCGAGGTGGGAGACGAGGTGCAGGCCGGGGATATTCTGTTCAAGATCGACGACAGCGGTGCAAGGCTGCAGCTTCAACAGGCGCAGTTGAGTTATAACAATGTGAAACAACAGGCGGACAGCGCCCTGACCACCCAGCAGGACTCCGCCAATCTGCAGTTGGACGCCAATATCAAGACGGCGGAGGCACAGTATGTGGCAGCGCAGGTGGCGTGGAAAAATACCAGCGATGCGCTGGATGATATGGAAAAGGAAGTGAATAAGGCGAAGAAGGCATATAATCAGCTCAAGAAGGCGGGAGCCGACGAGAAGACGCTGGCGGATGCGAAGGCGGGGCTGAAACAGTTGGAGAGTGCCTGTTCGCAGTTGGAGATACAGTACAATCAGGCCAACGCCGCTTACGAGGCGGCCACAGTGGGCTATGAGTCGGCTAAGGAGGCCAAGGAACTGACACAGGGAGCCGCGCTGGAGGATACCAAGGAGCAGCTTGACACTTCTCTGCAGCTTGCGAAAGTGGGAGTGGAGTCCGCGGAGCTGGCGCTCTCCTACTATCAGGTGACGACTCCCATCTCCGGCAAAGTCATCGGCAAGAATGTGACGGTGAACGGGATGGCGACTTCCAGCTCTCCGGCCTATATCATTGCGGGAGAGGACAGTATGACCGTCACGTTTCAGGTCAGCGAGTCCGTTATGAACACCCTGCAGAGAGGCCAGAGCATTAAGGTGGAGCGAAGCGGGGCGGAATTTGAGGGTGTGATCACCGAGGTGGGCAATGCAGTGAACGCCCAGACGGGATTATTCCAGATCAAGGCTTCCGTCCGCGCGGACGGCACGGAACTTCCCAGCGGCGTCAGCGTGAAGATCACCAGTGATACCTACACGGCGGAGAATGAGATCATCATCCCCTACGACGCCGTTTATTATGAGACGGCGGGCTCCTATGTGTATACCGTGCGGGACGGCCGGGCTGTGAAGACGTATGTGACCACAGGGATTTTTGACGACAGCAGGATTCAGATCGTGGACGGGATCTCGGAGGGCGATGTGGTGGTCACCACATGGTCTCCCCGGCTGATCGACGGCGTGGAAGTGGATGTGAAGACCGCAGAGCCGCAGGCGGCGCAAGGTTAAGGAGGCGGAAGATGAGTCTGACAAAACTTGCATTAAAGAGGCCGGTATCCTGTATGCTGGCCATTCTGGCGCTGTCGGTATTCGGCATATCTTCCATATTCGGGTTCAAATTACAGTTGATTCCCGATATTGAGATGCCCATGTTGATCGTGATGGCGACTTATCCCGGGGCGGATCCCCAGAGCGTGGACGAACTGGTGATCTCCGTGATCGAGGACGCCGGTTCCTCCTTGAGCGGTGTGGACTCCACCACCACCATGTCCTATGAGAACTACGGTATGGTACTGTTTACATACGAGTATGGCGTGGATATCACGGAGTGCCATGACGACCTGAGGGCGGCTCTGGAGGTGGCGAGCCTCTCCCTGCCCGAGGACGCGGGGGATCCCACCATCATCGAGATGAATGTGAACAGCATGGAGTGTATGATGATTTCCGCCACGGAGACAGGCGATGTGGACCTTCTGAAGGTGGTCAACGAGTCCGTGGTGCCGGAACTGGAGGCTCTCTCCGGTGTTGCGCAGGTCTCGGTAAACGGCGGCAGCGAGGAATATATCCGAATTGAGTTAAACGACACGCTGATGAACCAGTATGGGTTGACCATGAGCAGCATCGCACAGTTTCTGGCGGCGGTGGACTTCTCTTATCCCGCGGGCAGTGTGGGGCAGGGCAATCAGGAGATCAGCATCACCACCTCCATGGAATACAACACGGTACAGAAACTCAGAGAGGTTCCCATTATGACGGGAACGGGTCAGGTGCTCACCTTGCAGGATGTGGCCAATGTCACCATGTCCACAAAGGAGGCGGAGAGCTTAAGCCGCTATAACGGTCTGGACAATCTGAGCATCGGAATCCAGAATAAGAGCAGTTTCGGCACCGTGAACGTATGTCAGGATGTGAAGCGGGAGCTGGCGCGCATTCAGGCGCGTGTGCCGGCCGTGGAATTCCAGATCACATATGATGCCAGCGAGTCCATTATTGATTCCCTGATGGCGGTGTTCGAGACATTGCTTCTGGGTGTGGCGCTGACGATGTTTGTACTGTTTTTGTTCTTTGGAGACTTTAAGGCCAGTTTGATCGTAGGTTCCTCCATGCCAATCTCCCTGCTCTTTACGTTGATCGTGATGAGCCTTATGGGATTTTCCCTGAATATCGTGACCATGGGCTCTCTGGTAATTGCCATCGGTATGATGGTGGATGCCTCCATTGTGGTGATCGAGAGCTGCTTCAGAAAACAGCGGGAGAATCTGTCCGTGCAGGATGCGGTGTTTCAAGGGGCAAAGGAAGTGACAGCTTCCATCGTGGCCTCCACCATTACCACCATTGTGGTGTACCTGCCTCTGGCGCTGATGAAGGGATTGTCCGGCCAGTTGTTCTCCCAGTTGGGAATGACCATTGTGCTGGCCATGATGGCATCTCTGATCGCGGCATTGATGTTGGTGCCTCTGTTCTTCTGCGTCTTTAAGCCCAGAGAGAAGGAAAATCTCCCGGTGGATAGATTGTTGAACAGGATTACCGGTTTTTACAGGAGGAAAATGCCCGGACTGCTGTACAGAAAGAAGACGGTGTTGTTTATCTCCGTGCTCCTTCTGGTAGGGGCGTTTGTCATTGCGGGTTTCTTAAATGTGGAGATGATACCTTCCGCCGACGAGGGAATGGTTGCCGTCACGCTGAATTTCAGATCCGGTACTTCACTTGAGAGCAAGAATGCGGCTGTCACGGAGTGGGAGCAAATCGCGGCGGAGCATCCCGATGTGTCCGGATACAGCATCTCCGTGAGCAGCACGGGAGCCAGCATGACCGCCACACTCAAAAAGGACCGCGCCATGTCCACCGCGCAGGTGGTGGATGCGTGGAATGAGCTGGGGGCGTCCATGACCGGCATGGATGTGACGGTGGCGTCCAGCGGAAGCAGCATGAGTTCCATGATGAGCACAGGCGGTTATGAGATCGATCTGCAGGGGCATTCCATGGAGGATCTGCGCACGGCGGCGGGGCTGCTCTCGGAGGCCATGCGGGGTGTGGACGGTGTGGTCAAGGTGGACAATTCTCTGGCTAATGCCTCCACGCTGGTGAAGGTGGATGTGGATCCGATGAAAGCCATGCAGTACGGCCTGACGCCCATCTCTGTGGGGATGACGCTGAACAATGTGCTCAGCGGCATGAAGGCGCTGACCATCACCAACGCGGGATCCGAGTATGAGGTGCGGCTGGAGTATCCGGAGGGTCAGTATGATGACTTGAATCAGTTGATGGATCTGATGCTGCCCACATCCTTTGGAGTCAGCATTCCGCTGCGCGATATCGCTCAGCTCGTGTATACGGAGGGACAGGAGAGTATCTCGAGACAGAACGGACTCTATTATGTGAGCGTCACGGCCACGATAACTTCCGACAAGACCTTTGCGGCGCAGGCGGATATCAATGCCCTTGTGGAGAAGCTGGAGTTTCCCCAGAGCGTAACGCCGGCGGACAGTATGATGACGGACATGATGAACGAGGAGCTGATGGCCATTTTTCAGGCGATCCTGACGGCTGTCTTTCTGGTATTTCTGGTGATGGCGATGCAGTTTGAGTCCCCCAGATTTTCCATCATGGTGATGACCTGTATTCCTTTTGCGCTGATCGGTTCCTTCCTGCTTCTGTGGGTGACGGGGCAGACGCTGAGCATGATTTCGCTAATGGGATTCCTGATGCTGATGGGAATCGTGGTAAACAACGGTATTCTCTTCGTGGATTCCACGAATATGCTGCGTCAGGAGATGACGGTGGAGGATGCGCTGGTGGAGTCCGGCTGTATCCGTCTGCGCCCGATTCTGATGACAACGCTGACGACCATTCTGTCCATGCTGCCGCTGGGTATCGGAATCGGCACCAACGCGGTCATGATGAAAGGAATGGCTCTGGTAATCATCGGCGGTCTGGTGGCCTCCACGATCCTGACGATGCTCCTGATTCCCAGCTTTTACCTGATTCTGGATAAGAAGAGCAGGAAAGACAAGAAGAGCAGGAAAAATAAGAGGAAAGAGAAACAGGAGACCGAGGCGTAAACAAATGCCGCTTGTGCGGCGGGAGGAAGTATGGGCAAGATGACAGGTTTGGAGCCGGTGCAGGAGATTCCGCCCAAGGTACTGTTGATGTACGAGGCCGTGCAGCAGTTGATCGGCGAAGGGATGAGTGTAAACGAGATTCGCGTCTCGTCCATCACGGAGCGGGCCGGCATTGGCAAGGGAACGGCATATGAATATTTTGACTCCAAGGAAGAGATTCTGGTGGGGGCGTTTATCTATTATCTCGGCGGTCTGGCCGAGGAGATGAATCGCACGCTCTCGAAGCTGGGGGGGCTGCGGGAACAGATCAATTACATTTTTGACGATCTGGATAAAGAGAGCAGGAAAAAGTATTGTTTCGTTCACTTTGTGCATGAGGCGACCGACAATTCCCGCTTTGGTCAGGTGTTGAAGGAGAAGATGAGAGAGCACTCCCTGAAGGGCAATCTGGTGGAATATCTCTTCGGAGATCTGATCCGTCAGGGTATTGTCAGAGGAGATATCAACCCGGATATTCCCATGGATTATCTGGTCTATACGGTATTCTGCAAGGTGCTGACCTATATGATGTGTATCTGCACGGAGGACTGCTTCCTGACGGATGTGCCGGTACTCAGGAGTCTGATTATTGAGGGGATTTTGCGGGATATGAAGTCCTCATAAAATTCTAATAAAATGCAAATAAGTTTCAAATTTCTTGTTGACAAAAGGACAGGATTTTTATACAATAACTGTACTATATAAAGCAATACAGATAATACAAAAAGTACAGTTTGAGCACACAATAAATATCACAATAAATATCAATAGAAATGCATGAGACGGGGAGGTGATTGTTTGATCGAATTGGATTATCGCAGCAAAAAACCACTCTATGAGCAGATTATCGAACAAATCAAACTGTTAGTCATCAAAGGGCATTTAAGTCCCGGAGATTCTATTCCTTCCGTTCGGAAGATGGCACAGACTCTGGATATCACACCGTCCACCGTGGCGAAGGCGTATCAGGAGCTGGAACGTCAGAAAGTGATTGAGACGATCCGGGCAAAGGGAACCTTTATCACGACCATGCCGAGCGTGGAGCCCAATACGGAGGAACTGGAGAAGATCCGCAGGAGAATTCAGAGCGAAATCATTGAGCTGAAGCGCACGGGTTATTCCGAGACGAATGTGGTAAATCTGGTGAAAGAAATCTATTCTTCCATCTGATGGTGTGGCAGAAACAGTTCAGAAAGGAATGATGTGTGAATGTTAGAGATAAAAAACCTACAAAAAGGCTATAATCATCGGTCGGTGATCCATGGAATTGACCTATGCATTCATCGGGGCGAGATTCATGGCTTGATTGGTTCCAACGGATCCGGTAAGACCACTTTGCTGAAATGTGCGGTCGGGATCTATCAGCCCGCGCAGGGAACGGTGCAGGTTGACGGAAAAGAAATCTATGATAATCCGGAAGTGAAGGCAAGCGTGGCATATGTGTCAGAGCAGCTTGATTTTTTGAATATTTATTCTGTGGCGGGAATGGCGAGATACTATCAGAACTTCTACGACACGTTTTCCATGGAGAAGTTTGCGCAGCTGGTGAAATGTTTCGGCATCAATCCGAAACAGAACATAGGCACTTTGTCCAAGGGACAAAGGTCAAAATTACATTTTATCTTGGCGATTGCGCAGCGGCCGGAGTATCTGATCATGGATGAACCGGAGAGCGGTATGGATGCGGAGGGCAAAGCGATATTCCGCGATATTCTGATTGAAGAAGTGGACAGAGAGCAGATAGGAGTGCTTTTCTCCGGTCATGATCTGGCGGAGGTGGAGCGCATGTGCGACAGCGTGACCATGATGGAGGCGGGGGAGGTTTTCGCGCAAAAATCCGTGGATGAGTTCCTGAAAAGCGTGCAGAAATGGAAGGGCATTCTGCCGCAGGAGATCACGGATGACAAACTGTTCGCCAGAACCGTCCATGTGTCATCCGGAATCGGAGACTTATCAGAGTTTTACACCGTGGGAGAGCGGGAAGAGAGCGAGCGCATATTGACGAAACTGGGCATCGGGGATTATTCCGGGCAGCAGATCACACTGGAGGAGATTTACCGGCTTTTCAAGAAAATCTATATGCAGGGAAAAGAAAGGGCCGGCGGCATTCAGAAAGCGGGAGGGCTGAAAGAATGAGCGATTTAAAAAGATTATTCAAAAGAGACCGGTTTTACTGGGGCATCATACCGGTCATCATGACGTTGGTGGCAGTTTATACATTGACGAATGCCTCCGGATTGAATCACAAACTATTTCATCCGGAGCATCATGTGGAATGGTCGCGTCGCCTGCACGAAATTTGGGATGCGCATCCGGAGCTGCGCAACCTGACCGGTGACTGTTCCGATGAGATTTCCGGTTCGTTTCTGGAATATATGGGATCCGTGACCGTGATGGCGGTGCTGATTGCGCAGGCGGTCAGGCTGTTGGCGCAGGAGACCCGAAACCGCATGGAGGTACAGTGTATATTTCCTGTAAAGTCACGCAGTTTGCTGACTTGTCATTACCTGAGCGGATTGCTTACGGCAGGGATTCCTCTGCTGATCCAAACGGCGGTCATCCGGTTGGATATCCTGTATATCGAAAAGAACACGGACTTTGTATTTACGAATAAAGAACAGCTTTGGATCTATGCAGGGCAAGTCGTGATGGTCTTTATGCTGCATTATTCTCTGCTGCTCGTTTGCAAAAGGGTGACAAACCATGTTCCGGGAACCCTCGTTACCTTTGTTGTATTGGAATTGGCAAGTCTGTTATCAGTCCGTTATTGTTCGTTCCTGTATTGGGAGAACTTGTCAGAAACCACCGGTATCCAAACTTGGATATTTGGGGCAGCCGCCGTAGTTGTTTTGATCAGTTTGTCCTATATTGCGGATTATAAAAAAGACTATGCGAGAAATGGGTTCTATGCGTTTCCGATCGTACACTGGGTCATGATGGGAATAGTTTTTGGAGAAGTATATTGTATATTTTACGATGCATATGGAGATATCCACAAGGCGGTGTCATTTCTTGTGACGATTACAGCCTCCGTGCTGATTACCGCCGGCGCACATTTTGTCATGAAACCGAAAAGGATAGCATAATGAAAAAAATTATTTCTCTCGTCTTCATTCTATGTCTGTCTCTGACCGGCTGTGGACAGGCCGTCAGGATCAAATCAAACAAAGCTTCGGATCCACAGTATGTGTACCGCTCGGAGGTCTGTTCCGCAGAGGGGATGGAGGGCGGTTTCGCGCTGGAATCGACCGGGGACGATACATGGCTCTATGCGGTCATGGTCAAAGGGGAACAGGCGGGCAGGGTGAAAAAGTGGATCGTCTGCCATAACGCGGAAACCGGAGAGACGAAGCGGATGGAACCGGATGGGGCGGAAGACGCCATGCTGATCCAGTTTGCCGCAGGGGAGAACGGCACGTTCCGGGGCATTCTCTACCGGAGGGCGGAAGGTGCGATTGCGGAATTTTCCGTAAACCGATATGATGAAAACGGGCAGATACTGGCGTCAAAGGATCTGGCCGAGCTTCTGATGCGGGAGACGCAGATGGGGTTTTACGGGAACTGTGTGCAGAGCGACCCAGACGGCGGCCTGTATCTGGGGTGTGCCGATGGGGAGAGTCCTTCGAATTCCGTATTGCTGTCGGTCTCACCGGAAGGGCGGATAATCTTTCGCACGGGCGTGGCGGGAACCATGCAGAGACTGATTCTGGCCGACGGCGGGAAACTGTATGCGGCGGTAAAGCGCGAGGATGATACCATGGAGATTCTGGCGGTGGACGCCGTGTCGGGCGAGACGGAGACGCTGATCAAGAAGCTGCCGCAAAACAGGTCGAAGACGATCCTTGCCGCATCGGGAGACGGAGAGCGGCTTTATTATAACGTCTCCGGAGATCTGTATGAGTACGATCTGGCGGAGGGGGAGAGCGGCAGGCTGTTTGCGCTGGAGGACGTGCGTCTCGTTGAGGAGGAACTGGTGGGCATGGTGCAGACCGATGCGGATCATTTTTATTTCTTGTCCAACACCTCCGACGAGACCGGTGCGGGCAAGGGGGAATGGAGCTGTGTCCGCAGGGTGCGCACGGATCAAGCGGAGCCGGTGCAGGACAGAGAGGTGCTGACGCTGGCGATGTTTGCGGAGGATACCGATGTGAGTCAGGCCGTGGCATGGTTTAACAAGCGTTCCGACACCCATAAAATAGAGATCCGTCTGTACGGCGGTCTGAGCGGGACGGACGGGGCGGACAGGCTGCAGGCGGATATTGCGTCGGGAAAGATCCCGGATATAATCGATCTGGCAGGGGTTGACGGGATGGCGTATATTAGACAGGGCATTGTGACGGATCTGACTCCTTTTCTGGAGCAGGATCAGGAGATCTCCGAGGGGGATTTTGTGGAAAATGCCATCAGTACCTATCGGGACGGGGAGGGGCTGTATGCGATCCCCACTATTTTCTGGATAGAGTCTCTGGTGGGCAAGACTTCCTGTCTGGGCGAAAGAAGCGGATGGACGCTGGAAGAGTTTCGGGAATATGCAGACGCACTGTCCGATCCCGGGGCGGCGATGGCGGGCGCTTCCAAGGAGGAAATGTTCAATAGGATTATGGTGCAATACGCGGAGCGTTATATCGACTGGGAGAGTGGAACCTGTTCTTTTGAAAACGAGGAGTTCCTTGAACTGCTTGAATTTGTGAACCGGTTTCCGAATGATGTGACAGGCAGCGAGGAGCAGATCGTGGAACGGATCCGTTCGGAGGAGCTTCTGCTCTATCCGACGATGATGAACTGTACGCCCATGTACCAGCGTAACCGGGCGATCTTTGGCGAGGAGGTCACCTATATCGGTTTCCCGTCGGAGAGCGGCAGCGGCACCAAGCTGATGATCTACGGAAACGCTTTCGGCATCTCCCAAAACTGCAAAGACAAGGAAGCGGCGTGGGCGTTTTTGAAAACCCTGTATACAAGTGACACCAATATCATAGACAACTTCCCGGTATACAAGCCGTCCCTTGAGAAGGCCTTTGCGTTTGCCGCCACAGGTGTGTATCACACGGACGAAAACGGAGTCCGCACGGAGGCGCCGAAGTATGAGCTTCCTTATGGGAGTCTGACCTTTGAGATCTATGCGGCAACCGAGGAGGAGATTACGCAGCTTCGGAGTCTGATAGAAAATGCGGAGCCTGCGGATATCAGGACTCCGGGAATCTATGCAATTTTGCAGGAGGAGGCGGCAGCGTTCTTTGCCGGACAACGGAGCGCAGAGGAGACGGCGGAGGCCATGCGGAGACGGGCGGCGCTCTATATCAATGAGCGCAGATAAGTGTGAAGAGTGACGCCGGGAGGACGCCGAATGGCGCATAAAATTATTGTTGACAAGCATGGGGGCATTTGCTATAATGAAACACGGTGATTGCAAAAGCATCCCCTAAGAGTGCTGCTGTGGCTCAGTCGGTAGAGCGTCACATTGGTAATGTGGAGGTCACGGGTCCGATTCCCGTCAGCAGCTCGATTTAAAGAAGCGGAAACCTTGAAAAAGCAGGGTTTCCGTTTCTTTTGCGTGTCGAATAACCAATAACTGCATTATCAAATCCCCGGAGGTCTTACACAGCATCCGGGGATTTCGTTTGCAATCATAATCTGTTTTCTTCGGACGGTTCCATATTCTCCAGCGCATACTCACAGGCTTGAATTACAAAACCGGAAAAAGTTGTGTCATGCCCGATTAAGGTGGCATTAATTTTTTCGATAAGCGGCAATGGAAAACGTATTGTTTTATTTTCTGTTTCTTTTCTGTCAGATTTAATTTGAAATGACATTTGATTTTCCTCCTTTTCAATTTAGTCTTTATACTGCAATTCTATATTTAGGCAGGCAATACTTCTGCATTGCAAAATGAATTGCAATATGAATTGCTAAATGCTATAATGAGAAGCAATACAAAATATGTCGAATTGCAGTTTGTATGATTAAGCATCATAAGGCTTGCAAGTACAGAAAGGCAGGGAGAAAATTTATGAAAAAGAAAATGGTAACGGTATTACTGGCATTGGTGGTGGCGTCCTCCATTCTTGGAGGATGCGGCAAAACGCAAGAGACCAGCGGCAAGGCGGAGGACAAAAAGCAGACGAAAGAATCTGAGGAGAGCCGTGAGACTAAAAAGGATTCAGATAATGCAGCGTCTGGGCTTTTTGGATTCTTGGGTGGAGATGAGTCCAAGAAATTGGTCAGACCGGAGGAGCTTGAGTTGAGGGAATGGAGGGAATATGCGTATGACAAATCAGGGAACCAGACGAAACAGGTAAAATACGACTCAGACGGAAGCGTTATTTTTCGGCTAGAATTTGAAAATGACAATTCAGGAAACAAGACGAAAATGGTACAGTACGATTCAGACGGAAGCATTAGGGCATGGACGGAATATGAATATGACAATTCAGGGAACAGGACGAAAGAGGTACCTTACGACTCAGACGGAAGCGTTGAATGTTGGTGGGAATATGAATATGACAATTCAGGGAACAAGACGAAAAAGATATACTGCAAGCCAGACGAGAGCGCTAAAATTGATGTGGAATATGAATATGACGAGTCAGGGAATCTGACGAAAGAGGTATACCACCGTGCAAGCCCTATAGTAGTTCTGAACTCTTTAAGGGAATATGAATATGACGAGTCAGGGAACCAGACGAAAGGTATAGCTTACGGCTTAAATGGTAGCGTTTCCACGTGGTGGGAGTGTGAATATGACAAGTCAGGGAACGAGACGAAAGAGGTACATTATGACTCAGACGGAAGCGTTGATGCCTGGCTCGAATTTGAGTATGACAAGTCAGGGAACGAGACGAAACGGGTACAGTACAACTCAGACGGGAGCATTCAATACTGGTACGAATATGAATATGACGAGTCTGGTAACAAAATAAAAGAAAGTGTATACAGGTAAGAGGGTGTAATGGAGAACCTGTTGTGGATTTTAGTGTAGAAGAAACACTAATAGATGAAGTACTAAGTATAAAAGATTAATTAACGAAAAACCAAGGAGAAACGAAAGATGGAAAAACGGACGAAAACTCAAATAGTGGCGGAAAGTATTGTTGAAGCGGTAAAGGAAGAGGCGGCGGGTATCGTGGGGATGATACCCGTAGGCGGAAAGATGGGTTCTAAGGTGGTGGAAGTCGCACAGAAAGCCAGTGAAAAGGCGAATGAAAGTCTAAAGGGCATGGATAAGCCGCCCAGATTTATGCAAGGTGTCAAATTCTGCTGCAAAAAGAATCAAATCATTTCACCCCAGCAGTGCAGTGAGATTGAGCTGATTTTACAAAATAACTATGAAAGCGTAGAGAAAGAGAGCCTAGAGGACATAGAATATTTTATTGATGCATATGTCGGAAGGGATATGGACACGGGGGAGATAGCTGATTATGAGATCAAAGATGATTACCTGTGGATTCATCTTTATGAGTCCGAGCAGTTTCTCTATGATGAGGAATGTCTGCAAAAGACTCTGAACGCCTTGAACACATTACTTCGGGAAGATGTTTTTGAACGCTTTGAGGCATTGGGGCATGATGAAGATTATCGCTATGATTAAACGCAATGTGATATTTCAATAGTCACATGGAAATTTTGCCTGTCGCAGAAGTATTTTAAATAAATATAAAATATTGTTGCTGTATTTTTTGGAATATGGTATATTTCCCGTATGGGATACCACAGAGCATAGGCGGCTACCCTCTGATTTTTCGGAGGGGCATACCCTCCGGACGAAAGAAGGGAGGGATTATCAATGGTTACATATGCGGACTTGTTCCAATTATTGTTATTCATTGTCGCCCTTATAGGTCTGATTCATCAGATACTAAAGGACAAAAGAAAATAGCCGCCACTACCACGAATAGTGACGGCTGACCTCGTAAGAGGTTAAGCTATTTGGTGTTCAGGGTAGCCGCCTCTGTGGCTTTCCCTTCTATACTGTTACCATATCACACATTACAGACAAAAGCAATAATTTTATTCTTTGCGGCTGGGAGCTCCGAACAGGTTTTTAGACACGCTGTAGACAGCGTGCTTTCCTCCTTGATTTTACTTGCATTTTCGGGTATCTAAAAATCCGATTCCCGTCAGCAGCTCTTTACAAAGCCGAATCCTGTGAAAGTGGGATTCGGTTTTTTCGTTTATCACAAGTATCCGTGAAGATTCGGAAAGGATGGAGGAACATCGGGAGATGGACGCATATGGCGAGGAGAGAACGCTGCGGGTGATCGCGCGGATTCACACGGAATTTCCGGACAAATTCGGGATTCCCAGACAAAGCGGACTGGCGCCGCTGTTAAGGGGTGAGATTGTGTTTGAACCCGAATACCGACGGGCGGAGGCTCTCTTGGGGATCGAGGAGTTTTCTCATCTGTGGATTTTGTGGGAGTTTTCCCGTGCGAAGCGGGAGAATTGGTCCGCCACTGTCTGCCCGCCCAGACTGGGAGGGAAGGAAAAGAGGGGTGTGTTCGCCACACGCTCTCCCTTTCGGCCCAATTCTATCGGTCTCTCCTGCGTCAGGCTGGAGGAGGTGCTGTGGGAGGGCAAAGACGCGCCGAAGCTGATCGTCTCGGGGGCGGATCTGATGGACGGGACGCCCATCTATGACATCAAGCCCTACCTTCCCTATGCGGATGCGCACCCGGAGGCGGAAGGAGGTTTCGGACAGGCGCACAGGGCGGATGCGATTGAAGTGATTTTCCCGGAAGAACTGCTGGAGAGACTGCCGGAGGACAAACGGGATGCCGCGGTACAGATCCTGCGGCTGGATCCGAGAGCGGCCTACAACAAGAAGCCGGATTTTGTCTACGGCATGGAGTTTGCAGGGTTTGACATCCGCTTTACAGTGGAGAATGACGTTTTGAAGGTCTGTGACGTGATCGTCACACAGGGGCGGGAGTGGGAGAAAGTCAAGTGACCCGCGCGGAAAACTTCTTGACATGTCCCTCAAAAAATGCTACTCTAAAGCCAGTTAAAAGGGAGTAGTTGGAACTGTGCAATCAACATACCCCGGCATTTGGCCCGATTCATAAGACGAGTCATGCCGTGGTTGCACACTTTCATAGGGGCATGGCGCTCCGTTTTCCCATGCGGGAGATGAGAGGACAAGACTTTTAGCACGGATGTGCTGGGAGTCTTTTTTTGTTCCCCACTAAAGGATCTGGAGACGCGGTCCGGCGGCGGATCCGGGCGGGGCGCGAGGAGAGACTGTCGGTGCAGGCAGGAAATGGCAGTAAAAAATTGCCGCGGATGCGGCGGAACGGAGGTTGGTATGGAACTGTTACTACAATTTGTGCTTCTGGTGGTGGGATTTATTCTTCTGATCAAGGGCGCCGACTGGTTTGTGGAGGGGGCTTCCGGAATTGCGGACAAATTCGGTATCCCGCAGATCGTCATCGGTCTGACGATTGTGGCCATGGGCACTTCGCTGCCGGAGGCGGCGGTGAGCATCTCGGCGGCGGTGAAGGAGAGCGCGGATATCACCATCGGAAATGTGGTGGGCAGCAATATTTTGAATGTGCTGATCATTCTGGGATTGACGTCCGTGATCCGCGCGGTGGCGGTGAAGAAGAATACGCTTCGCTATGAGATCCCTTTCACCATAGGGATCACGGTGCTTCTGGCCGTCTTGGGACTCTTTGACAATCAGATCAGCCGGATAGAAGGCATCCTGCTCTGGGGCCTGATGATTGTGTATCTGCTCTATCTGTTATGGGTGTCCAAAAATGACAAGGAAGAGGCTTTGGATGCGGCATCCGAGAAGAAAATGTCCGTGTGGAAGATGATTCTCATGGTGTTTGTGGGAGTCGGCATGATCGTGCTGGGCAGCGATATTTCTGTGGATGCGGCCACGGCCATCGCCACGGGATTCGGTATGAGTGAGAGGCTGGTGGGACTGACGATCGTGGCGCTGGGCACATCTCTTCCGGAGCTCGTGACAAGTTGTACCGCGGCAGTAAAAGGCAAGTCGGACATCGCCGTGGGCAATATTGTGGGCAGCAATATCTTCAACATCCTGTTTGTGGTGGGAACCACGGCCTTAATCACGCCGGTTCCCTACGGCGCCAATTTCACGGTGGACAGCATAGTGGCCGTGGCGGCTGTGGTACTGCTTCTTGTCTGTGCGGCGCCGAAGAAGAAATTGGGACGCATGGGCGGCGTGATCATGCTTGCGGGGTATCTGGTCTATTTCGTGTACCTTGTGCAGTCTTCGGGCGTAGGGATGCCTGTTTAAGGGCCTGTCCGTTTTCTTTCGGGAGCAGGCTGTGGTAAAAGGGGCGAAATGCCGCAACTTTGTATTGTATTTTGGAATTTTTTTGGTATAATTTTAGGTAAATGATTCTATTACAGTGCCGCCTCGGCGGCGGAATGGGAGGAAAAATGGAGAAGAAACGCAACATTATTGTAGGACAGTCGGGAGGCCCCACTTCCGTGATCAATTCCAGTCTTGCCGGAGTTTACAAGACTGCGCGGGAGAGAGGATTCCACACGGTATACGGAATGCTTCACGGTATTCAGGGATTTCTGGACGAGCAGTATGTGGATTTGTCCACTCAGATTCACAGCGATATGGACATCGAGCTTTTGAAGAGGACGCCCTCGGCTTTCTTGGGTTCCTGCCGCTATAAGCTTCCGGAGATTCATGAGAATCTGGAGATTTACGAGAAGATTTTCCAGATATTGGACAAACTGGAGATCGAGGCGTTTGTCTACATCGGCGGAAATGATTCCATGGACACCATCAAGAAACTGTCCGACTATGCGATTATCAAGGGACATACCCAGAAATTCTTGGGCGTTCCCAAGACCATTGACAACGATCTGGCATTGACGGATCACACTCCCGGTTTCGGAAGCGCGGCCAAGTATATCGCAGCCTCCACCAAGGAGGTCATCCGCGACGCTCTGGGTCTGACCTACAACAACGAGATGATCACCGTGATCGAGATCATGGGAAGAAACGCAGGCTGGCTGACGGGAGCCGCAGCCCTCGCCAAGACCGAGGAGTGCGACGGGCCGGATCTGATCTATCTGCCGGAGGTTTCTTTCGACATCGACAAGTTCTTAAAGAAGACCAAGGAGCTTCTGAAAAAGAAGAAATCCCTTGTGATCGCCGTATCGGAGGGCATCAAGCTTGCCGACGGCAGATATGTCTGCGAGCTGTCCGGCGGCGCGGATTATGTGGATGCTTTCGGACATAAGCAGCTTCAGGGAACGGCGGCTTATCTGGCAGGTTATCTGGGAGCCGAGATCGGCTGCAAGACCCGCAGCATTGAGTTCTCTACTTTGCAGAGAAGCGCTTCTCACATGGCTTCCCGTGTGGATGTGGACGAGGCCTTTATGGTAGGCGGCGCCGCGGTGAAAGCGGCGGACGAGGGTGACACCGGCAAGATGGTGGTAATCGACCGCGTATCGGACGATCCTTATATGAGTGCGGCAGGAATCTATGACGTACACAGAATCGCCAACAATGAGAAACTGGTTCCCCGTTCTTGGATCAACAAGGAAGGGAACAATGTGACGGATGAGTTCATCAATTACATTGAGCCGTTGATTCAGGGGGATTATCAGCCGTTTATGGTAAACGGTCTGCCTCAGCATCTGGTTCTGAACGAGAAATAAACAGCATGTCCGGCCATTGTGCCGTCATGCATAGGAGATGGAGAGAATGCGCACAAACTGTGAGGAATACACGGTATGTGCGCATGCTGTCTCAGTGTTTTTGTGTAAAACAGCGCGAAAGGCCTCGGGGATCGGATATCGGAAGTTCCTTTCACGGCAAAGCCGCGGGGTTATGGAAGCTTGGAGGTTCAGTATAGTATGAGACAACAGGGAATATTGATGCCCATATCCAGTATTCCGTCGGCGTACGGTATCGGTACGTTCGGAGAGGCAAGTTACCATTTTGTGGATTTTTTGCAGAAGGCGGGACAGAGGCTCTGGCAGATTCTTCCGCTGGGAGCCACGGGCTACGGGGATTCACCCTATCAGTCTTTCTCCACCTTTGCGGGCAATCCGTATTTTATCGATCTGGAAATGCTGATCCGGGAGGGGTATCTGGAGAGGGAGGAGTGCGATGCCTGCGATTTCGGACAGGACGCGCATTCCGTGGATTATGAGAAGCTTTATATCGCCCGTTTTGCGGTGCTGCGAAAGGCATTCGGAAGAGGATTTTCAAAGGTGAAGAAAACGGCGCAGTATCGCAAATTTGTGGAGGAGAATGCCGATTGGCTGGAGGACTATGCTCTGTACATGGCGGTGAAAAATTCCTACGGCGGACTCTGCTTTATGGAGTGGGACGAGGATATCCGTCTGCGGAAAAAGTCCGCTCTGGAGAAATACCGCAGGGAACTGAAGGAGGAGATCCGATTCTACCAATTTCAGCAGTATCTTTTTTTCACACAGTGGAGTGCGTTGAAACGATATGCCAATGACAAAGGAATAGAGATCGTGGGAGATATCCCGATCTATGTGGCCTTTGACAGCGCGGATACATGGGCGAATCCGAAACTGTTTCAGATGGACGAAAAGGGGTATCCCACGGCTGTGGCCGGATGTCCGCCGGATTATTTCTCCGAGACCGGACAGCTTTGGGGGAATCCGCTCTATGACTGGGCCTACCACAAAGAGACCGGATATGCGTGGTGGATGCAGCGATTTGCCCACTGCTTTAAACTTTATGATGTGGTGCGCATCGACCATTTCAGAGGGTTTGACGAATATTGGGCGGTGCCCTACGGCGATCCCACGGCGGAGGGAGGCCAGTGGGTCAAGGGACCGGGATATGACTTGTTTGCCGTTCTGAAAAAGACGCTGGGCAAGAAGCAGGTCATCGCGGAGGATCTGGGCTTCATGACGGACAGCGTGAGAAAGCTGGTGAAGAAGACCGGATTTCCCAATATGAAGATCCTGCAGTTTGCCTTTGAGGCCGGAGGGGAGAGCGAGTATCTGCCCCATCGCTATGACAGAAATTGCGTGGTGTACACGGGGACGCATGACAATGACACCACGGTGGGATTTCTGCTTCAGATGCCGGAGAAGGACATCAAATTCGCCAAGAAGTATCTTCACTGCAAGAAAGACAAGTGTCTGTGCAGGGAAATCATCCGGGTCGGCATGGCAAGTGTGGCGGACACGGTCATCATACCCATGCAGGACTGGCTGGAGCTGGACAATCGGGCGCGCATCAATATCCCTTCCACGTTGGGCGACAACTGGAAGTGGCGCATGGATCGGAACGCCCTGTCCCACAAGCTGGCCAGACAGATTTACAAGATGACCAAGCTGTATGGGAGAATTGTCTGAGATGCCGCCCGGAATCAAGAACTTGAATCTATGATTGTCACCATGGTACATGAGAAGGAGGAAAACTATGCCAGATTTATCATTTGTGGTCACTGTACTGCCCATTGCCGCTATTGCACTGGTACTGCTCATTATCATCATGAGCGGCTATGTGAAAGCCTCGCCGGATACGGCCATCATCATTTCCGGTCTGCGCAAGAATCCCAAGGTCCTCATCGGTAAGGCGGGGGTGAAGATTCCGTTTCTGGAGAGAAAGGACGAGCTGAATCTTCAACTGATCCCCATCGACGTTAAGACGTCTAATGCGGTGCCCACTGCGGATTACATCAATATCAATGTGGACGCCACGGTCAATGTCAAAATCAGCGACAAGGCGGACACGCTCCGGCTGGCTGCGCAGAACTTCCTGAACAAGAAGCCGGAGTACATAGCTCATGTGGCCAGAGAGGTTCTGGAGGGCAATGTGCGTGAGATCGTGGGTAAGATGGCTCTGGAGGAGATGGTTTCCGACCGCCAGAAGTTTGCCACACTGGTGAAAGAGAACGCGGAGCCGGATCTGGCGGCCATGGGTCTTGACATTGTGAGCTTTAATGTACAGAATTTCGTGGACGGCAACGGCGTTATTGAGAATCTGGGTGTGGACAATATCGTAAAGATCCAGAAGAATGCGGCAATCTCCAGAGCGGAGAGTGAGAAGGAGATCGCCAAGGCGCAGGCCAATGCCCGCAAGGAGGCCAATGACGCGCAGGTCTCCAGCGAACTGGAGATTGCAAACGCACAGGCGAGAGCACAGAAAGAGAAATCCATCGTGCAGGTCAATGCGGAGAGAGAGGCGCAGGAGGCCAAGATCAATGCGGACACCCTGATCGCCCAGAAGGCAAACGAACTGGCGATCACGCAGGCCGAGCTGCAGAAAGCGGCGGACACCAAGCGCGCTATTGCCGATGCCGCCTATCAGATCCAGCAGGAGTCCGAGCGTAAATCCGTTGAGATTGCCACCGCCGACGCCAACATCGCCAGACAGGAGAAGGAGATTCTCTTGAAGCGCAAGGAAGCCGAAGTGATGGAGCAGGCGCTGGATGCGGAGATCAAGAAGAAGGCGGAAGCCGAGAAGTTCGCGAGACAGCAGAAAGCGGACGCACAGCTCTATGAGATTCAGAGAAATTCCGAGGCACAGCTCTTTGAGCGTCAGAAGAACGCGGAGGCCGAGAAGTTTGAGAAGGAGAAGGAAGCGGAGGCTTTGAGAGCCACTGCGGAGGCACAGAAATTTACCATGGAGCAGGAGGCTCAGGGTATTCGCGCGAAGGGTGTGGCGGAAGCCGAGGCCATCCGTGCGAAGGCGCTGGCCGAGGCCGAAGGTATCGAGAAGAAAGCGGAGGCTATGACCAAGATGGGTGAGGCCGCAGTGCTGGAGATGTACTTTAAGGCATTGCCCGAGGTGGTGAAGAATGCCGCAATACCTCTTGGCAATGTGGATAAGATCACCATGTACGGGGACGGCAATTCCGCAAAGCTGACCAAAGACGTCATGGAAACGGTGGTACAGGTGACGGACGGCTTAAAGGAATCTACCGGAGTGGATCTGTCCGCGGTATTGGCGGGATTTCTGGGAGGCAAGGTCGCGGGATCTGCCCCATCCGACGGAGATAAGAAATAATATTTACAAAAAAGATTGCAAAAATTAGCAGAATAAAAATGCAATAAGGCTGAATAAGAAAACAGAGAAAAATAAGAAAGATGTCCGGAGATGTTTCCGGGCATCTTTTTTATGAATCTCTTAAAGGGGTTGACACGCCATGTAGGAATTGTGATATTCCTTGCAGTAGGTGACTTCTATGTCAAACCATTCCGGCGGCAGAAACGCCTCGGCTGCTTCCCTGCTCAGAAATTCCACTTCCGCCATGATTAACGGGGCGAAGGGCGGGTCAAACACATCCAGTTCAATGGTCAGACTGTAATCCTCGGGGGGAGCCGGAAACCCTTTCTGAAAGCCGGGATGCTCCAGAGGAATCAGATAGCGTTTTTTGGAGATAATATTGCCGTCCGCCTTGTCGCGCAGATGGTAATAGGATTCTTTATTCAGCCCGAGATTGCTCTCTTCTCTGGCCATCATGCCGCAGCCTTTGTAGGTCATATAATAGTGCTCGTCTTCTTTGCGCACGCGCACCACAGGATCGACATTCAGATAAGCCTGCTCAATGTGCAGAAAAGGATACTTGTCCAAGTCCTCGGGAAGTGATTTAATTAAAAATTTACGTTCGATTTCCATTTCTTATACCCTTGCATGCAGCAGGATACGCCAGAAGAATCCTACTGCCATAATATCGGAGATCATTCTTTAGCATTCGTAAAATATTATAGCACAGAGAATTGAAAAATCCAAGTATCTTATTTACAAAGATAGCGGTTTATTTACAAAGATAGCAGCTTGAAAAGAAAAAGAAAACTGTATATACTGAGAAGGTAATGTTTCCTAAATGGCAAACAGAAAACGGAGGAATCAAAATGAGCAGGATAGCGATTTTTTTTGCAAAAGGATATGAGGAGATCGAGGCTTTGGCTGTGGTGGATATCTGCCGCAGATTAGGGCTTGCCATCGACATGGTGTCGGTGACGGAGGACCGGGCGGTGGAGGGTTCCCACGGCATTGTGGTCAACATGGACAAGACTTATTCGCAGGCAGATTTTGCCGCATATGATATGCTGATTTTGCCCGGCGGCGGTGAGGGGACAAAGAATCTGGAGGCCCACGAAGCACTGATGGCGCAGATCGACAGTTTCCATGCGGCGGGGAAATATATCGGTGCAATCTGTGCGGCCCCCAGTATTTTCGGACATAAAGGGATTCTGAAGGGAAGAAAGGCCTGCTCCTACCCCAGCTTCGAGAGTCATCTTGAGGGAGCGGTGGTGACGGAGGGGCCGGTGGAGATTGACGGCAATGTGGTGACTTCCCGGGGAATGGGAACGGCCATAGACTTCGGACTGGCCGTGGCGGAGCTGTTCTGCGGGTCGGAGAAAGTGCGGGAGCTGGCGGCAGGCATTGTCTACAAAAGATAGAGCTGTATGCAGCGGTTCCTGTAATACATGATTACAGGGTTCGCGCAGCGGTTCCTGTAATACACGATAACAGGGGAGGTACAGCACCCTGTTATACATGACTATGGAGGTATCAGGATGGGTGAGGATAACAGAGAAGACAAAGCGTATTGCAGAGAGATGCTTTCTTTTATCGAGAGAAGTCCCAGTTGTTTTCATGTGATCGCCAATCTGAGGGAGAGACTGGCGGCCGCAGGCTTTGAGGCGCTGGACGAGCGTCAGGAATGGAAAATCCGTGCGGGCGGAAGTTATTATGTGACCCGGAACGACTCCTCCCTGATCGCCTTTCGGATGCCCGAGGGGGAACCGAAAGGGTTCCGTATGACGGCGTCTCACAGTGATTCGCCCACGTTTAAGATCAAGGAACATCCGGAGCGGGAGACGGAGAAGCGCTATGTGAGTCTGAACACCGAAAAATACGGCGGAATGATTCTCTCCACATGGCTGGACCGGCCCCTGTCTGTGGCCGGAAGAGTGGTGGTCTGTGGGAGGGGAGCGGAGGGAGAAAAACTGGTGACCAAGTTGGTCAATCTGGACAGAGATCTGCTGGTTATTCCCAATGTGGCCGTCCATATGAACCGTGAGATGAATAAGGGAGTGGAGTATAATCCGCAGACGGATATGCTGCCCCTCTATGGGATGTACGGCGATACGCCGGAGATGCTTCTGGAGGAGATCGGAGAGGCTGTGGGCGCGGCGCCTGAGGATATTCTGGGCCATGATCTGTTTCTCTATGTGAGAGATCAGGGACGTATTCTGGGGAGAGAGGGAGAATTCGTGCTTTCGCCCAGACTGGATGATCTGCAGTGTGTATATGCTTCCATGGAAGCCTTGTTGGAAGCCGCTCCGCAAGAGTATATCTCGCTGTGCGCGGTGTTTGACAACGAGGAGGTGGGAAGCAGTACAAGACAGGGTGCGGACTCCACATTTCTGGAGGATGTGATCATGAGAGTGTGTGCCGGCTTGGAGAGTCGGCGGGGCGGGGAAGGTGAAACGGATGAGAACAGCCCAGACGGCACTTTGGCGAGACGACTGATTGCGGACAGCTTTCTCATCTCCGCCGACAATGCCCATGCGGTGCATCCCAATCATCCCGAAAAGGCGGATCCCACCAACAGACCCTATCTAAACGGAGGAATCGTGATCAAGTACCACGGCAGTCAGAAATATACGACGGATGCCGTGTCCGCGGCGAAGATGAAGGCTTTGTGCCGCCGGGCGGACGTGCCTTTTCAGACCTATGCCAACCGTTCCGATATCGCGGGCGGTTCCACCCTCGGTAATATCTCCGCCGCCCATGTGTCGGTATCCGCCGTGGACATCGGCCTGCCCCAGCTTGCCATGCACTCTGCCGTGGAGACCGCGGGTGCGTTAGATACGGCCTATGCGGTCAAGGTGCTGCGACTATTTTTCGGAGAATAAGCTTTAAATCCATACGGCTTTGCATAGAGTAGGATAACGGTATTATGCGGAGTGCGTAATGAATCAAAAAAGAGAGAATATATTGAATCTGGCGCTGGAGACGGATGAGCAGGAACGGGTGCGCTCGGAAGACCTAAATGTGGGATTCTGTGTGGGCACCAGATGCTGGGAGCTCATTGCGAAATATCACGGAGATCTGAAGGAAGCCGCAAGACAGGTTTCCGATTTGGTCACCGTAGAATATCTGATAGCGGGGTATGCCATATTGACCGTGCCGGAGCAATTGGTGGATGCGGTCACCGCGCTGGAACAGGTGGAGTATCTGGAGATGCCGAAGCGTTTTTTCTACTCCATTGACACGGGAATCGCAGACAGCACCTGTTTTGCGCCGGTGACGCTGGGAGCGCCTTATCTGACGGGAAAGGGAGTGCTTATTCTGGTGGCGGACAGCGGCATCGACTGGAAGAGAAGAGACTTTCGGGACTCGAGGGGGCGCACAAGGATTCGATATCTGTGGGATCAGACGCTGACGCCGTCGGAGACGCGCAACCCGCCGGAAGGTTTCAAAATCGGCGTGGAATTTGATGCGGAGCAGATCGACGAGGCATTGCTTGCGGAGAACGCACAGGAGCAGTTTGCGCTTCTGCCCAGTATTGACGTGAGCGGTCACGGCACGGCGGTGGCGGGGATTGCGGCGGGTGCGAACGCGGAGACGGGATATCTTGGCGCGGCTCCGGGCGCCGAGCTTTTGATCGTGAAACTGGGCGTGGCGGACGAGAGGGGATTTCCCCGCACCACGGAACTGATGCGGGCGGTGAGCTGGGGCCTCCAAAAGGCACAGCAGATGCAGATGCCGCTGGTGATCAATCTGAGTTTCGGGAACTGTTACGGGGCCCATGACGGCAGCTCGCTGCTGGAGCGCTTTCTGGACAATGCGGCGGAGATCGGGCGCACGGTAATCTGTGTGGGCAGCGGCAACGAGGGAGCCAGCGCGGGTCATGTGGCGGGGAGTGTCTACAGCGGGGGAGGAGTCGGCCGGGGCGTGCTCCAGAACGCCCGGGTAGAGATTCTGGTGGCCAATTACGAGAGCAATCTCCGGGTGCAGTTGTGGCAGAATTACACGGACGAATACCGGATCTATCTGATCGCGCCGGGAGGGCAGCAGACGGAACTCACTGCGCCGATAAACGGCGGGAAGTTTACCCTCAGTCTGGAGCGGACAAAAATTCTGGCGTTTCAAGGAGAACCTGCGCCCTATGCGGTGGCTAAGGAACTTTATCTGGAATTTCTGCCGGATGGGGGAAGTTATATCACAAGCGGCATTTGGACGATCCTTTTGGAACCGGTGCAGGTGGTGACAGGACAGTATTATCTGTATTTGTCGGACAGCGCGGTGCGGAATGCGGGGACTTTTTTCTATGCGCCCACGCCGCAGGTGACGCTGACGATTCCCTCCACGGCAGCCAAGGTAATCACCGTGGGAGCCTATGACACCGTCTATGAATCCTATGCTGATTTCTCCGGCAGAGGCTATGCCGACAGAGACCGGACGATCGGTGTGGTGACCGCGGGACTGGTCAAGCCGGATTTTGTGGCGCCCGGTGTGGGAATTGCGGCGCCGGATCTGTATGGCGGCTACACGCCGGTGACGGGCACTTCCTTTGCCACGCCCATCGCCTCGGGTGCGGCGGCGCTCCTCATGGAATGGGGAATCGTGCGGGAAAACGATCCGTTTCTGTACGGGGAGAAGGTGAAGGCATATCTTCGAAAGGGGGCGAGACCGCTCAGAGGAGAGTCCGCGCTGCCCAATGAGAGGGTGGGGTTCGGAGCCATGTGTCTGGCGGACAGTCTGCCGGAATAAGAAGGAAATCATGATCCTGTGGGAGGAGAATATGACTCTGATTGCCGGTGAATATGTGGTGAAGTGAGGGAGCCATTGCTCCGGTAGATTATTTATCTACTTTTGCAACAGCCCCTTTTCCATACACTTTATACAATTTCAACAGGAGGTACAAGAAATATGGAACGAGCATTGAGCGCCGAGGTCAAACAGGCGCTGCAGGACATTTACTACAATGAGAGAACGGGAAAGGGGCAGGAGGCCTTTGCGCTTCTGGAGAAGGCATCCGCCGCCGGAGACGGGGACGCCACCTGTGTGCTGGCCCGCTGTCTGTGCGGGTATCAATATGTGTGGAGAGGACACGGATTCCCGGAGGACGATGACAGGGCGACGCAGCTCCTCCACAAATCGGTGGAACAAGGCAGTGCCTTGGGCGTGCTGGTGGCCCTGCGCAGCGGGGAGCTGGATTCGGAGGCGGAGAAAAAGATGCCTTTTGCCGATCTGCAGGAGGCTTTTTCGGTAGCGCTTGGAATGGCGGAGGCGGGGGACGCTTTCTGCCAGTATGTGGTGGCCAATTCCTATTTCTGGTGGGATTTTGTGCGGATTCAGGGCAAAGGGCCGGATGCCTTCCCGAATCTGGCGGCATATAAGGCATATCTGAAAGAAAATATTTCAAAGTGTGAGGACTGGTTCTGGAAGGCCTTTCACGGCGGCATGTATTTGGCGGCCAACAATCTAAACCGCTATTACACGCAGGGAGACGAGGACATCATCGCTCCCAGACCGGAGAAAGCAAAGGGACTCTGGAAGATTGGGGCGGAGTACGGACATCCCATCCAGCAGGCCATCTATGCGGAGGAGCTGGAGAAGGAGGGTCGGAAAGAGGAGGCTCTCCATTGGTTTAAAGAGGCCGCAGAGGGCGGACACCCGGGGGCGTGGACGGATGTAGGCCGCTGCTATTTCGAGGGAATCGGTACCGCGAAGGACGAAGTCTATGCCGTACAATGCTTTGAGCGGGAAATCCCCAAGGGCAATATTGCCGCGCACAACCGGCTGGGAAAAGCATATTACACCGGACGGGGCGTACGGCAGGATTATGCCGAGGCGTTCCGGCTGTTTGCGGCCGCCTATGACATGGGCAGCACTTGGGGCGTCTATTATCTGGGAAAATGCTGTTTCGAGGGCTGGGGAACGCTTCGGGATTATGAGAGAGCCAGAATGTTTCTGGAGAAGGTGGACTGGGACAACAGTGACGCCGCCTATATGCTCGGCTATATCTATGGCCGCGGACTGGGCGTTGCAGAGGATATCCCGAAAGCTGTGTCCTATCTGCAAAAAGCCGGGAAACAGCCGGAGGCCGTGGAGGAATTGAAAGGTTACAAAAGGACGCTCTTTGGTAAATGGGTGCGGAGGTGACTGCGCGGTCACTGCGTCAGCAGGGCATTTTGGGCACTGGCAGGGCATTTTTTCCGGTGGACAAATGCGGATATTTCCGTTATAATAATTCTTAATGGAAGTTGATTAATCCATAGAAAAGAGGACGAGAATCATGGACGAGAAATTCAGGAAGCAGCTTGAGGAAAACGGCGCCGATGTGAATGGGACAATACAGCGGTTTATGGGAAATGAAGCGCTGTACTTAAAGTTTCTTATGAGGTTTCTGGATGATACAAGCTATGATGCCATCATGGAGAATCTGGCGAACAAGGATTACACAGCGGTCTTTAACAGTGCGCATACGCTGAAGGGCGTTGCCGCCAATCTGGGGCTGAATCCGGTGAGCGATGCGGCCGCAAAAATATCGGATTCACTGAAGAATAAGCCTGTCGAGGAAGTAGATGAGGCACAGATAGCGGAGTTTGCCGACCGACTGGGCGAGGTGAACCGGCTTTTTGTACAAATATTGGAAGAAAATAAACAGTAAAACGGCATAGAAACTGTTTGACATTCATATGAAAAAATGGTAACTTTTAAGGGAAAGATACAATATCCTTAAAGGGATAACGGAAGGTGTAGGAGACATATGGAAAAGCCAAAGATTTTAATTGTTGACGATGAAGAATTAAACCGCGTGATACTGGGCGGAATTTTTGTGAAGGAGTACGATATTCTGGAGGCTGCCAACGGACAGGAAGCTATCAAACAGCTTGAGGACAATCAGGATATCATCCTGATTCTGCTCGATGTGGTGATGCCTGTCATGAACGGTTTCGCTTTTCTGGAATATATGCACACGCATAATTATCTGGATAAGATCCCCGTGATCATGATTACGGCCGAGGATGCTCTGGACAGTGAGGAACAGGCATATTCTTATGGCATAGCGGACGTTATGCACAAGCCTTTTTATCCGCATATTGTCAAGCGCAGAGCGCACAATATCATCCAGCTTTCCCAGAACCAGCATGAGATGGAACGGCGCCTGAAGGAACAGGAGCAAGCCATCCGCGCGCAGGAGAAGAAGATTCGCGAGGGCAATGAATTCGTGATCGATGCGCTCGGCTCGGTGGTAGAGTTCAGAAGCCTTGAGACGGGAGAACATGTCAGACGCATCAAATATTTCACCAGACTCCTGCTCAAGCATTTTATGATGGCTTTCCCCAATTATGGTTTGACCAATCAGCAGATGGATGAGATCGTCAGAGCGTCCGCACTGCATGACATAGGGAAGATCGGTATTCCGGATGCGATTCTGTTAAAGCCCGGGCCGGCGCGTCTTACGGCGGATGAATTTGAGATCATGAAGACACATACCACAATCGGATGTGATATTCTCGAGAGATTCTGCAAGAATCAGGAGAAGAATGAGTTCTATCGATATTGCTATGAGATCTGCCGTTGGCATCACGAGAGATGGGACGGCGGCGGATATCCGGATCATCTGGTGGGAGACCAGATCCCGATTAGCGCACAGATTGTCGCAATTGCGGATGTCTATGACGCTTTGGTGAGCCCGAGAGTATACAAGAGTGCATATGCCAACAATATTGCGTACGACATGATTTTAAACGGTGAGTGCGGACAGTTTTCACCGGACGTACTGGAGAGTTTCAAGCTTGCTAAAGCGTACTTCTTCGACGCTGTGGAAGTATCTAAGATGTTCACATTTGCAGATGGTGTATGAATGAAATGGCAGGCGGCAAAATAATTTCTTTTGCTGCCTCTTCATTTTCGTCGGGGAGGGATTTTATGGAGCAGGAAATATGTGATATCTTTCCTGTGCAGGATGCGCTGGAGATGATTCTCATATTTGACAAAAACGGCGTGATCTCATATGCGAATGCTTCCGCAGAGACGAAACTGGAATATGCGGACAAATTGTGTGGCACACGCATCGGCGATATTTTTCCAAATGAGTTCAAGACGACGGAGAGCGGGTTTGAGACAGCGTATCCGTTCGGCTATGATACGAGAAATCTTGTGGCTTATCGCCGAAACAGAACCTGTTTTCCGGCAGAGGTTCGGATCGTGCAAAGCAGCGCCCGTCCTGATACCTATGTCTGTATGATTGCGGATACTTTGGAAAAGGAGTATCTGAACAGAGAGATCGAGAAGGTCAGACAGGAAGCGCAGGAGGCGATGAAAGTAAAGTCGGAGTTTGTGGCAAATGTGACCCATGAGCTGAGAACTCCGGTGAACGGTGTGTTGGGCAATGTGCGGGATCTGCTCGAGAAGGAGACGGACGCACAGCGGCAGCGGCCTTTGCGCATCATAGAGCGCTGCTGCGAAGATATGCATAAGATCATCAATAACATTCTGGACTTTTCCAAGTTGGAGGCGGGCAAGTTTACATTGGAGCCGCGCAGATTTCATTTCCGGGATATGTTGGATCATGTGAAGGCCAGCCATATCAATAAGATCACGGAGAAAGGTCTGGAATTTTTCATGACGGTATCGCCGCAGATACCGGAGTATGTGGTGGGAGATGAGTTGAGGATCAAACAGGTTCTCAACAATCTTTTGTCCAATGCCTTGAAGTTCACCGCCGTGGGCAAGGTGACGGTGGAGGTGCTGAAGACCGCACAGGTAAAGGACAGAGTGGAATTGTTCTTTATCGTGATCGATTCGGGGATCGGTATCGCCGAGGAAGACCGGGACAAATTGTTTCAGAGCTTTTCTCAGGTGGATGCCTCAATCTCCAGAAAGTATGGCGGCACAGGTCTGGGCCTGAATATCTGTAAGCAGCTTGTGCAAAATAAGCATTAACTTTGCATCGCAATGTTGAATTGGTGCCTCAACAAAGCGGA
>CAZSAJ010000024.1:0-41606 GCA_964604835.1 uncultured Acetatifactor sp. | reverse complement strand
CAAGGTATTGTTCCAGAAGCATAACCATCGTAGCGCCAAGGCATACGGTAATTGTGGTTCTTGCACCGCCGCCGCGCCGTTTTGCTCCCCTGTCAATCCCGATTATCATGCCAAGCACTAAGGACACAATCATTCTGATAAAAATATTACCCCATGTCCAATCTGAAAATAAAAGAGTAAACATATAGAATCCCCTCGTACTCACACACTCATATGTTTGATCCGTTCAACCGCCTCCACAGTATTCTCATAGCTCCCGAAAGCAGTCAGCCTAAAATACCCTTCCCCGTTCGGCCCGAATCCGGAGCCGGGCGTTCCCACCACGTTCACGTTCTCAAGCAGATAATCAAAAAACTCCCAGCTTGTCATGCCGTCGGGCGTTTTCAGCCAGATATACGGCGCATTCACACCACCGGACACCGTGTAACCGGCTTCCCGCAATCCCTGCAGAATATAGTGAGCATTCTTCATATAATAGGCAATCTGTTCCTTTAACTGTGCCTTTCCCGCCTCGGAATACACGGCTTCGCCCGCCCGCTGTACGATATAGGGCGCGCCATTATACTTGGTGCCGTGACGTCTCGCCCAGAGAGAGTGAAGAGCCGTATCACCGCATTTTAACTCCTTGGGCACCACCGTAAATCCCAGACGCACGCCGGTAAATCCCGCATTTTTGGAAAAAGAGCGCAGCTCAATGGCACAACTCTGCGCCCCCTCACACTCATAGATGCTGTGGGGTACATCCTCCTCCGAGATATAAGCCTCATAGGCCGCGTCATAGATGATGACGGCGCCCACTCGGTTTGCATAGTCCACCCACTCCTGAAGCTGTGCTTTCGTGATCGTGGCCCCGGTGGGATTGTTGGGAAAACACAGATAGATCAGATCCGGCGTCTCCTTGGGAAGCTCCGGCGCAAAAGCATTTGCCGCCGTACAGGGCATATAGATCACATCGGACCAAGTCTCGCTCTCCCTGTCATAGGTCCCCGTCCTGCCCGCCATCACATTGGAATCCACATATACCGGATACACGGGATCGCACACCGCAATCTTATTGTCCAGACCGAAAATCTCCTGAATATTGCCGGAATCACATTTCGCACCGTCCGAGATGAAGATCTCGTCCGCGCCGATGTTGCAGCCGCGGGCCTTATAGTCATGCTCCGCAATGGCGTTGCGCAGGAATTCATATCCCAGATCCGGGGCATACCCCCGAAACGATTCCGCCTGTCCCATCTCGTCCACCGCAGCGTGCATGGCCTGAATGATGGCCGGCGCCAAAGGCTGTGTCACATCACCGATACCCAGTCGGATAATCTTTTTGTCGGGATTGGCCGCCGCATAGGCATTCACCTTTTTCCCTATGGTGGAAAACAAATAACTGCCGGGCAGTTTCAGATAATTCTCGTTTACTTTAAACATGGTCGTCCATACCTCCTTCTGTCTCTCCCTCAAACACTGTGACGGCGGGTCCGGTCATGAAAATCAGATTCCGTTCCCTGTCCCACTCGATCATGAGCTCGCCGCCCAAAAGTTTTACCGTGATTTTCTCCTCCGTCAGTCCGTTCAGCACACAGGCCACGGCCGTTGCGCAGCACCCCGTTCCGCAGGCCAGCGTCTCGCCGCTCCCCCGCTCCCAGACACGCATGAACACATGCCGCCTGTCCAGAACCTCCACAAACTCCGTGTTGACCCGTCTGGGAAATCTCTCGTGATTCTCAAACAAGGGGCCGATGCGCTCGATTTCCAGATGCTCCACGTCCTCCAGAAAGACCACCGCATGGGGATTACCCATGGACACGCAGGTCATGCGGTACTCCCTGCCGCCTACAAGGATCGGCTCGTCCACCGCCTGCTCTCCCTCGGCCTTCACCGGCACCAGATCGGGCCGCAGAATCGGGCTTCCCATATTGACCCGCACCTGTGTCACGGCGCCGCGGCTGTTTTCCGTCCGGCCCTCCACGGTCAGATCCAAATACTTGACCTGCCCTCCGCTGACAATGGTGATGTGCTCCGAATCGGTCAGCCCTTTGTCATACACAAATTTTGCCACACAGCGGATACCGTTTCCGCACATCTCCGATCTGCTGCCGTCGGCGTTGAACATCTCCATCTCAAAGTCCGCCTCCTCGGCGGGATTGACGAAAATAACGCCGTCCCCTCCGATGCCGAAATGCCTGTCGCTCAGCCGCCTCACCAATTCCGGTTTCTCCTCTGGGGAGACCCGTTCCGTGAAGCCGTTGACATAAATATAATCATTGCCGCATCCCTGCATTTTCGTAAACTTCATATTTTCTTTTATTCCTTTCCTGTCTTAAGACCTGCAATCCTGTTCACGTCTTCATCATGGAGAGCACCATCTGCGCCGTCTCCGCCAGATTCGTTCCGCTGTCCATACTGCATTTTTGCAGATAACGGTGCGCCTCCTCCTCGTCCATATGATTCCGGCTCATCAACAGTTCCTTGGCCAGACGGATATTCTCCGCCTCCGCGTCGCTGCGAACCTTGGGCCCCGACTGCCGCTTTCTGCGCCTCCTCAGAATATTATCCTCCATCATATGTACCGTGTCAATCAGATCGTTGACCTTAAGCGGCATGGAGAGGCATACAATGTCATTGCCATAGCACTCCTGCAGGAAACTCGGAGAAGCCATGAGCAGCATCTCAAAACCGCAGGGCAGGCATTTTTGCAGCTGACTGTACATCATATCAGCCAATTTGTAGCTACAGATCACGATGCCGTCATGCAGTCCGTCCGCCTGACTGATCGCCTGTGCGCCCGTAGTACAGCATCCCGTCACCTGACAGCCGTTTCGCACCAAAACATTTTTGATCCCCTTGGCGTCCTCCAGTCTGGGAAGTACCACTATAATATTTGTCAAATGCCCACCTCCTTTGCATCTTGGTCAACAAAGGCCTAGTATTTGTACAAATATTCCTGAATCTCCCACTGGGACACCTGAGGGCGGTATCTGTTCCACTCCTCCCACTTGGCCGCGATGTAATGCTGTGCCACATGATCGCCCAGAACCTGTCGGATAAAATCATCCTTCTCCAGCTCTTCTATGGCGGCCATGAGACTGTAGGGCAGATTCTCGATCCCCGCCGCGGCGCGCTCTCCGGCCGTCATGGCAAAAATATTCTCATTCACCCGCTCAGGGGGCATGATCCGGTTGGCAATACCGTCCAGTCCGGCCATCAGACATACCGCCAGCGTCAAATAAGGATTGGCGGCGGAATCCGGGCTTCTCAACTCGATGCGTGTCCCCGCTTCCTTTACCTTGGGAATGCGTATCAGCGGGCTTCTGCTGGTGGTACTCCATGCGATATAGACAGGCGCCTCAAAACCGGGGATCAGACGTTTGTAGGAATTGACCAGCGGATTGGTGACGGCCGCCATGCCTTTTATGTGCTTCATCAGACCGCCGATGAACCAATAAGCCTCTTTGCTGAGTCCCAGCTCGTCCGCACTGTCCGCAAAAATATTCTTACCGTCCCTGTGCAGAGACATATTGATATGCATGCCGGATCCGTTGACGTCGATCTTGGGCTTTGGCATAAAGGTGGCATGCAATCCGTGCCGTCTGGCTATGGTGCGCACCGCCAGCTTGAACGTCATGATGTTGTCCGCGGTCCGCAGCGCCTCGTCATACCGGAAGTCTATCTCATGCTGCGCCGGCGCCATCTCATGATGGGAGGCCTCGATGACAAATCCCATCTCCTCCAGCGTCATCACCATGTCTCTTCTGGCATTCTCACCGAAGTCCAGAGGACCGATGTCAAAATAGCCCGCCTGCTCGTTGCTCTCCGTGGTCGGCATCGTGTTTTCGTCCGTATTAAAGAGAAAGAACTCGCACTCGGGCCCTACCTCAAAGGTATAGCCCATCTCCGCCGCCTTAGCGATGGCACGCTTCAGCACATATCTGGGATCCCCCTCAAAGGGCTCGCCGTTTGGACGGTACACATCGCAGATCATGCGGGCCACTTTTCCCTGCTGGGGTCTCCATGGGAAAATAGCAAATGTGGAATAATCCGGATGCAGATACATATCCGACTCCTCAATGCGCACAAAACCGTCAATCGCCGATCCGTCAAACATACACTGATTGTCCAGCACCCGCTCAAGCTGACTGGCCGTGACGGCCATATTTTTCAAATTGCCGAACATATCCGTAAATTGCAGGCGGATAAACTCCACATCCTCCTCTTCCACCATTCTGATAATGTCTTCTCTGGTATACTGATTCATATTGCTTCCCATCTGTGCGCCGCGGTGCGCACTCATACACCGGAAAGTGTTCCGTTGTCATACAGTAGCGGTTGAATTCGCATTTTTATTCAACCTTCCCAATATGCCGTCTGTGACTGCAAAAAAGGACACTCTTACCCTTCCCCGTAAGAACGCCCTTGTCCTGTTTTTCATCATATCAATTTCCATGTGGAATTGTCAAGGTTTACGGGGAGATTATTTGCATATTCCGTTCTACAGCTTCATATTCTTTACAAAGAGAAATGCCCGAGAGGGCCAGGGAGTATATGGATGAGCGCAAAGACTAAAATTGTGGTACTTCATATGAAGGAATTGATCTATACAGGTATCTTCGCCACATTGGGCATTCTGCTCGTGATCATGCTGGTAATCATGTTCCTTCCCAAGGATAAAGAAGAGACCCCGGAAAATCCGAATGTCCCGCCACAGACAGTCAGTCCCAATGCCGCGGATAATGTCTCCGCAGCAGCATACATACCCGGTGTCTATACCACGGAACTCGTGCTGGGCGGTCAGGCCATCGACGTGGAAGTCATCGTCGGGCAGGAGTCCATCACCTCGATCCGTCTCATGAATATGAGCGAATCCGTCACTACCATGTATCCGCTTCTGGAGCCTGCACTGGAATCGATCTGCACTCAAGTCTACGAGACCCAGTCTCTGGACAATATCACCTACACCGCAGAGAGCAAATATACCTCTCTCGTGCTGCTGGAAGCCATCCGCAATTCACTGAGCAAGGCACAGCCGCAGAACAATACGGAAAACGAATAGAAAAAGGGAGGCGCCGCCTCCCTTTTTAGCCGTACATATTACCATTGACATGCTGATCTCTATGATTCCGGTATGTCATCCAATCCCTATGCTTTCAACTGTTCCTATGCTTTCAGCTCTTCCAACTGCGCCATCCACGCCGCGGCGCTGGCATCCGAAGGCATGCGCAGATCTCCTCTGGGAGACACGGCCACGCTTCCCACCTTAGGCCCGTCCGGCAGACAGGAGCGCTTGAACTGCTGGCTGAAAAATCTCCGATAAAAAATCTTGAGCCACTTCAGGATCACCTCTTCCTCATATAATCCCTGAAACGCCGATTTTGCCACGCGGTATACCTTGGCAGGCTCGAATCCGCAGCGCAGCATGTAATACAGGAAGAAGTCATGCAGCTCGTACGGCCCCACCAGATCCTCTGTCTTCTGTGCGATATTGCCCTCCACGGGAGGCAGCAGTTCCGGACTGACCGGAGTCTCCAACACATCCGAGAGAATCTCCGTAAGCTCCGCATTGCCGCAATTGTCCGCATAATATCGCACCAGATGACGCACCAGTGTCTTGGGCACACCCGCATTGACGCCGTACATGGACATGTGATCCCCATTGTATGTGGCCCAGCCCAGCGCCAGCTCCGACATATCTCCCGTTCCGATGACAAGCCCGTTCTCCCTGTTGGCAATATCCATCAAGATCTGCGTGCGCTCTCTGGCCTGTCCGTTCTCATAGGTGATGTCATGATTGTCCATATCCTGCCCGATATCCCGGAAATGTACCGTTACCGCCTCTCTGATATCAATCTCCTCCAAGGTCACATTCAGAATCTTGGACAATTTACAGGCATTTTCATAAGTTCTGTCCGTCGTGCCAAAACAGGGCATGGTCACCGCTCTGATCCCGCTTCGATCCAGTCCCAGCATATCAAAAGTCCGCACCGTCACAAGCAGTGCCAGCGTGGAGTCCAGACCGCCGGAGATGCCGATCACCGCAGACTTTAAGCCTGTGTGTTCATATCGCTTTTTCAGGCCGTATGCCTGAATGGACAAAATCTCCTCACAGCGGCGGTTTCGCTTCTCCTCTTCTGTGGGCACAAAAGGCGTACAGCCAAACGTTCTCTCCAACGCCGTCTCCTCTATACGCAGTGTAAACGGCACCGTCACATATTGCGCTTTGGGTGTCTTCCCGAAAGTTCCCATCCTGCGCCGCTCTGCCAGAATGCGGTGTACATCCAGCTCTCCCAGCACGGTCTCCCCTACGAAACGCTTGGACTGTGCCAAGATCACGCCGTTTTCCGCAATCATATTATGTCCTCCGAAGACCAGATCCTGCGTGGATTCACCCTCGCCCGCGGAAGTGTAGATATATCCCGACAATAATCTGGCACTGGCGGATTTCACCAGAAGCTCTCTGTATTCATCCTTGCCCACCGTCTCGTTGGATGCGGAGAGATTGACGATCACCGTGGCTCCCATCAGCGCATGATTGGTGGAAGGCGGATTGGCCACCCACAAATCCTCACAGATCTCACATCCCACCGTCAGCCCCGTCATATTCGTACAACGAAACAACAGATTGGATCCGAAGGGAATCTCTTCCCCCTCAAACACAAATTCTGCCGCCTCCGCATTGCCCTCGGCAAAGTGTCTTCCCTCATAAAATTCCGCATACATCGGAATATTCACTTTGGGTATCATCCCGATGACTTTCCCGTCCCGAACCGCGGCCGCCACATTGTACAGTCTCCCCTCGCGCTCCACCGGAAGCCCCACAAAGACCAGCGCATCTTCCCCCGCTGTCGCCTCGGCCACAACGGCCAATGCCCGCTTGGCCTCCTCCAGCAGTAATTCCTGCAAAAACAGATCGCCGCATGTATAGCCTGTCAGACACAGTTCCGGAAAGACAATAATCTTTGCCCCCTTCTCATAGGCCGCTTTTAATTCCCCGCAGACTACCTGCGCATTATAAGCCGGATCCGCCACCTTTATTTTGGGGGTGACCGCCGCCACCTTAAGAAAACCGTGATTCATACCGATTACCATGCCTTTCTGATCATCATGAAAGCCCGTCACTTGGAACGTTTGTAAAGCTCCTGCAGCTCCGCCACGGAAAAGACGTAATTGCGGTTACAGAAATGACAATTGACCTCGATCTCCCTGCCCTCGTCGATCATCTCCTGCAATTCTTTCCTGCCGATACTGATAAGCGCCTTTTCCACGCGGCCCTTGTCACAATTGCAGGCAAAGCGACAGGGAAGCGTGTCCGTCATCTCAGGATGAAGCCCCTCCAATACCAGTTCCAGCATCTGCTCCGGTGAGTTTCCCGCATCCAGCATGGTCGTCACCGGCGCGATTTTCTGCAGATTCTCCTCCAGTCTTGCAATGACCGACTCCTCTGCAAAGGGCATCAACTGCACAATAAAACCGCCCGCTTGGCGCACGGTGTTTTCCCGCTCCATGAGAACTCCAAGTCCCACGCAGGAGGGCACCTGCTCCGAGACTGCAAAATAATAGGTCAGATCCTCCGCAATCTCTCCCGTCTGCAATTCAGTCTGTCCCACATAAGGTTCTTTTAACCCCATGTCCTTGATGACACTCAAGAAGCCTTGACCTACGGCCCCGCCCACATCCAGCTTTCCCTGCGCATTGGGCGGCAAAATCACATCCGGCACATTGGCATAACCTTTTACGTTTCCTTTGGCGTCTGCCGTAACCGTCAGACCGTTCACCGGCCCGTCGCCCTTGATCTGCAGTGTCAGTATATCCTGCTCGCCCTTTAACATACTGCCCATCATCACTCCGGCGCTGAGCAGTCTTCCCAGTCCGGCCGTCACCACCGGACTTGTGTTGTGGGCGCTTCTCGCCGCTTCCACCAGTTCTCTCGTCGTACATGCAAACGCACGGATCTGCGCATCCGCCGCCGTGGCCCGCACAATATAATCACTCATGTCCTACACTCCCATTTTCCGTACTTTTTCTGCATTTTTCCGCATTTCATTTTCTGCGCTTTTTTCTGCGCTTTTTTCTGTGCTTCTTTTTCTATGTTTCTTTTCTGTGTTTCTTTTGCTGTGCTTCTTTTTATGCGTTTCTTTCTCTGTCTTTCCCGCATTCTCTCGCCACAATATAGACTCTCTCACTCACATCGCGCACCGCCTCGAGGGTATCCGCATCCATGATCTCCACAAGCTCCATCCCCGCCTGACACACCAGCTCCTTCATCTGCTCCACATCATACCCGCGCTGTACATGGGTCTCCGTAAAACGCCGAAACAGCTCGCCGTCCTCCTGAACGAACACAGTCAGATCATACTCGTTCAGACAACGCTCCCCGTCATAACTGTTCTCCCAGATGAAACTGCAGTCCTCCCGATTCTCCGCGATGACGGCGTCCCCGATGACTTCCCGATACTTATAATCCGTATTAAAATCAAAAATAAACACTCCGCCCGGATACAGATAGTTATTGACGAGCCGAAAAACCTCCAGAAGTTCCTCCTCTTCCAGAATATAATTCACGGAATCACATATGCTGATCACCGTTCCCACCGTGCTGTAGAGTTCCAACTCCCGCATATCCTGCAAGAGATAAAGGATCTCCGATCCGCTCTTCTCCCGCTTCTCCATGGCGATGCCAAGCATGGAAGGCGCGTTGTCCACTCCGATCATGTCATAGCCCTTTTGATATAAAAGCTCTGTCAAGGTTCCTGTTCCACAGCCTAAGTCCACCACCAGATCGCGCTCCGAGGCCAGTGCATCCTTCACGCCTCCCACAGCTTCTTCTCCGCACACGGCTTCTTTTCCGCGCACGGGCAGCGATACCCCATACTTATTCATAAGATCCGACACGGTATCGCACCATCTCTCATAAGGAACATTGTCCATCAGCTCATCATAGATTCCGGCAAAATCCGAATACGTCTCCGCCATCTTGTCTTCTCCGCCGCTTTACTAATATTTATTAGCCTTTATACGCTTTTTCAGCTTTTTTCAGTTTTTTCGATCCTTTTCAGCTTCTTTCTTCTTTTGTCAGCTTGTTTCAACTTATATCAGCGTCTATCCTCTACCGTTTCGCCTTAGAATACCGCGCCCAGCGCTCCGAACAAGCCGGCACTGACCAGTCCCATAATAACGCCCGCCAGAATCACTCCCAGAAGCACGGCCGTCACACTGGATTTGAAATCCATATCCAGAAGACTTGCGGCGAGCGTACCCGTCCACGCTCCCGTTCCGGGCAGAGGAATTCCCACAAACAAAAGCAGTGCTACAAACAGTCCCTTACCCGCTTTCTGCTGCAGTTTCACACCGCCTTTATGTCCTTTCTCCAGACAAAATGTGAAAAACTTTCCGATTACAGGCTTATCCGCTCCCCATTCCAGCACTTTTCTGGCAAAGAGAAAAATAATGGGTACGGGAAGCATATTCCCTAAGATACAGATAATATAACTGGGCAAAAGAGGCAGCCCGAATCCCACCGCATAAGGGATCGCACCTCTCAGCTCAATCAGAGGCACCATAGAGATCAGAAAGATAATCAGATAATTTTTCAGCATATGTTTTCTCCATTCTCAATTCTTTTAACATTACTTCTTTTAACATCACTTCTGTCCTGAGATGATTCCATGCACTTTTTAGAGCTTACTTAAATACTCCCGCAGAAAGGCAAGGAGCGAATCCATCTCCTCGTCCGTTCCGACGGTTATGCGCAGATAGTCGGAGATTCTCGGCTTATCCCAATGCCGCACATAGATATCGTTCTCCCGAAGTGCCTTGAAAATCTGCTCCCCCGGAATTCTCTCGTGCTTTGCAAAAATGAAATTGGCTCGGGAATCAGGAAAAATAAATCCAAGGCTGCGCAGTTCCTCTTTCACACGCTCTCTGGTTCGTATAATTTTCGCCGTAGTCTCCTTGAAATAGGCATCGTCTCGCACCGCCTCCACTCCGAGGATCTGTGAGGGATAGTTCATCGTATACGAATTAAAGGAGAATTTCACGTCATTCAGATATCGGATCAGTTTCTCGCTGCCGATGGCAAAACCAATACGCAGACCGGCCATGGCTCTGGATTTGGAAAAGGTCTGCACCACCAGCAGATTGTCATACTCTCCCAGCAGCGAAAGCGCACTGTCGCCGCCAAAATCCACATACGCCTCATCCACGATCACTACCACATCCCGATTGGCTCTAAGGATCTCCTTCACTGTCTCAAGGCTCTCCGCCACTCCCGTGGGCGCATTGGGATTGGGAAAGATCACACCGCCGTTTGGCCTGTTATAGTCCTGCGGACAAATATGCCAGTTTTCATCCAAGGCGCAGGTTTGATAAGGAATCCGAAAAAGTTCCGCCCACACGTCATAAAAGGAATAGGTCACATCCGGAAACAAAATCGGCTGCCCGCCGTTAAAAAACGTCATAAAAGCCATGGCCAGCACATCGTCCGACCCTACTCCCACAAACACCTGCTCCGGCTTTACCCCGTAATATTCTGCCAGCTCTTCTACCAGAATATCCGCGTTGGAATTGGGATAGAGTCTCAGACGGCCACAGTCTAACTCCGCGGCTCTCCGCGCCACTCCGGGCGCCGGCGGATACGGACACTCATTGGTATTGAGTTTGATCATTTTCTGCTTATCCGGCTGTTCTCCGGCCACATAGGGCACTACTTTTCGTACGTTTTCCTCCCAGCTCATGACGGCATCTCCTTGATTTCTGTTTCTTTAATAGGCATTTGCCTAATTTCTTTTTTTGATTTTTTCTTTTTTTATTTTTTTCGATTTATTCTTTTTGCATTCTACTATTTCCCGAAGGCCTGTTTAAGTCCTTATTGTAGCATACCACAGTTTATTCGTCCAGTCATTGCCTCAGACATTTTCGAAGCTCTTTTCGGGGCATTTTAGGTCTGGCGATTTAACGCCTCCTGCCTGTACGCATCCGCCTGTTCGGGAAGTCCCATGGCCTCATAGCAGGCAATCAATCCCTCAAAGGCATCCTCATTTCCCGTTCTTCGGGAGATCACCGGAGCGGACTCATACGCCGCATTATAGTACCAGACGGCCGCCTCCTCATAATCCTGCTGTCCGATATAGAAATTCCCCATCTCACAGCAAATCTCCGAACAACCTTCCCCCGCGATCAATTTCACGGCATATCGGAAAAAGGCGACGGCATCCCCGCGCAGTCTGGCAGCTCTGGCCGCCACGCAACAGGCCTCTTCAAATTCCTTGGGTCCTCTGTCCACATCTCTGACGGAATCCGCAAAAAAATCTTCCGCCAGAAGAAAATCCTCGTCACTTCCCGCCACAAACAGCTCTCTTGCGTACATCCCATGCAGATGGGCCGACAGACGCACTCCCTTTTGCACCTGTCGCCTGAAATTGGCCAGATCTCTTCCCGCATGACTGCACTCGGGCAGATGTGTGATGACAATATCACTGTCGTACACCACCGGATCCAGACACACGGACTCATGGATCGGTTCCATCCACACAAACTCCCGCAGCCGCTTGAATAATTTGGGGCGGTATTCCTCGTCAAAATTGTACACCGTCCCGAACTGAAGCTGATTGCCATACTTCATCTGAACGATCTCAATCTCCGGCAGGAGATTCTCCTTCAGCAGCCTGTAACGTCTCCTGTTCTCCTCATCCAACACCTCGTCGGCATCCGCGGAATAAATGTAATCCATATGCGCTTTGGAGAAGGCGAAATTGCGCGCTGCGCTGAAATCATCCACCCAGACAAAATCATAGATCTGCTGCGTATAACGCGCCGCAATCTCCTTTGTCCGGTCCGTGGATCCCGTGTCCACTATGATGATTTCATCCATCAAATCGGCCACACTGTCCAGACATCTGGCCAGTACTTTCTCCTCATTTTTTACAATCATACACAGAGAAATGCTGATCTTCCCGCCTTCCGTTCCCATGGTTCCTCTCCTTTTTGTCCTGCATCTTTTTAGGCGTTTGCGTTGGAATATACAATGCTTATGTAGCTTCCACTTTCTCTTAAATGTACCATTTCCCGGCGCTAAAATCAACCCAAAGCCAGAATACGACTGCGATATAGGGCACAAGCGATACCGGCTTCCGAAGTTGTCCGTTACGCGCGATATTCCCCCGCAGCAGCTGTACCAGCGTCAATCCGCCGAATACAATCGCCATATGAAACACATATCCCGCAAATCCCTGCCCTCTGACGCTCAGCATCAGCGCGCAGACACAGAAGGCATGACAGTCCGCTCTGCCATAACAGCGTGCAAAAACCAGTTCCTGCAATGCGGTAAATCCCATCAGAGAACACAGACTCCCCAGACCGCCGTATCTCCCTCCGGCCGGCAGCGCAGCGTCATGCCATTTTAACAGCAGCAACATACCTGCCGCCGTTCCTGCCGCCCACCACACAAACCGATAGACCATCTGTTCCCACCAGTCCATGACGGAGGCTGCCAAAAGACAGCCCCCGAACATGCTCCACAGCATGACTTCTAAAAAGGAGTCCTCTCCCATGAGCATAATGCATATGGCATTTCCCCCACACACCGCTGCAAGGATTGCTTTTTGAATTGCTGTCAGACGCAGGCTCCATTCCGCATCCCGGCTTCCCACCCGGAACAGGCCTGCCATTGTCCCGATTATGATTCCTATCGACACACACCCGGACACTGCCATTCTCTCGATCACTGCCATCCTCCCGGCCACCAGCATTTTTATTATCCACCCTCTTCCGTTTTCTACTTTTTTCTACTTTCTTCCTATCTCAATCTGGTCCGCAGCTCGTCCAGCACACTTCCCTGCACTCCCAGCACGGTAAACGCCGGATATACTTCCAGCATCTTATTCCCTTTGTAGGCCCGCACGGTAACGGTGTATTCCTCACTCTCCGCCACATATAACGGAATAACAAACGTCAGCTTCTCCTCCCGCTTATACATGGGATCGGCCTCATAGGTATACACATGATGAAAAGCAGAGTCCTGAGCCTCGAACTCTTTCGGGAATTCCACTTCCACCTTGTCCGCATAACCCCATGAGGTAATGTACAGGCAGCCCTCCTCTCCCCGCTTAAACTGCGGAGTATGCGGCTCCAATGTCCGCGTGATCCGGGCACTCAGATCAAATTCCGTGGTGCCGCAAGTCACACGCCTCTCATTTCCCACACGGTCCACCGCATAAGCCGTCACTTGAAAGTCTCCGCTGAAGATCGGCTCGTCCTCACAGATCTCCACGGCAATCACACCCTGTTCATCCGGATCATATCGCATGACGCAGCCATTGTCCGTATTCTCTATCTCCAGATAAAGTTCTTTCAGACCGCTGAGATCATCTTCCGCCGTCACCCGCAGACTGACGCTGTCCTGTCTCCGGTCCAGAAGCGTCAGTTCCTCCAACACCTCCAGACCGTGAATCAGCGGAGCTTCCCCGTCGCCCACGATCCACAGACCATTCTCCCGGTCCGCGTCATAATCCGAGTAGACAATACCGTCCTGATATTCCGCTCCCGCAATGGGTATCAGTGAGATCTTCTGTCCATGGGCCGCTCTCTCCGGCAGCAGCTCCCGTATCACCGACAGCCGCCTGCATCTTAGACTCCTCGCAGCCGTCACATAATCCCCGCCGCTCAGATATCCCTCACCCTCGGAAGCAAAACGCAGCAAATCCGCCGACAGCTCCCATACCCTGTCGCTCACCTGTCGGGAAGGTACATAGATCGAAGTCTTGACATTGCCTCCCGCCCTGCCCGCGCTCTCCAGAATGGCGAAATTGGGCTGGTAACGCTCCGAGGCCGGTCCCTGTATATAGGCTCCAAAAGACAGCACGATGGGCGTGCGCCCGTCGGCTCTGACATAATAGGTCTTATCTTCTTCGGTCGGATATACATTCTCCCCGGCGCCGATTGATAACTGTTCCGTACTGATCGGCCACTTTACATCAACGCTTCCTCCGCGGCTGCTGCCGAGAGGAATGTGAATCGCCTCTCCGCCGTTTCCCGCTTGATCCACAGCCAGCACATGCAGATATTGATTCTCCTCCGTCAGTGCAATCTCTGTCTCAGCCCTCTCAAGAAACCTTCCCTCTCCCGCAGAAAGCTGCGTATCGGGCCAGACATCCACACAATACCAATATCCCTTGACGCCTGACACCAGTGTGTTGACGGTAGTATTGGACAGAGAAATCCGTTCCGTACCGCCTGCGGCGTAGGACTCCGCTTTGTGGTAATAGACGGTGCCATTGTCCTTTGGTTCCTGCCATTGTATCAATATGTGTTCCTGATCCAGTGGAGATTTTCTCACTCTGTCCGGTGAGATCTGATCCGGAGCCGCCAAATCCCTCGCCGATACCCCATCCAATACCGTGTCTCCAAAGTAGCCCACATCCTCGGCCTCAAATTCGATCCGTCCGTTTCCCGATCTCACCCCCGCCTTCTTTTCATAGGAATACGCCGCATCGACATTGACATAACTGCTCCCCCCGTAGGACGGTTTTGCGCTGATCACATATCCGTCATAGGGATATCCGCAGAAGTAATCCTCCGTCCGGCCGCAGCTTAAGCCATATCCCACAATCACAGTGCATGTGCTGGGGCTTTTGGCCTGTGTGTTGCTTTTTCGCTTTCCGTGTACGGGACACTTATGATCGTAATAATCCGTTTCATGTCCCGTACAGGATTGTCCCAAGGAAGCATCCGCGCCGCAGTTTGGACAATAATCCTCATCGCTGCCTCCCCAATACCATGTTTCGCTTCCGGTGTGCACATGTTCCAGCTTTTCGCCACATTTTACCGCAATGGTATAGCATCCGCCGGACTTAGAAGGATCTCCTTGGTGGACATGATTGCATTGGCCTGCCACATGGCGGTGAACCTTCATTTCCCCCGCGCGTCCTCCGAGGAAACCTCCTCCGCCGCCGGAAGCGCCCTCCTCACCTTCCTTTCCCTGTTTTACAAGATTTTGTTCCGAACCGCCCTCCAGACCGTCCCCACAGTCGCCGGCGCCTCCTCCGCCGCCCGCCAGAATCAAAATATTGTCTGACTCCGTGCTCACCACGGAATATCCTCCGCCCACCGCATAAGTTGTCCCTTTTCCGCCGCCGTTGAACCCATTCTGTCCGGCCACGCTAAAGTCCACCGTCTCGCCTTTCTCCAGCCAGAAACGCCCCTTGGCCATTCCTCCGAGGCCTCCCCTGTAAGATCCGTAATTTCCTCCCTGCGCGCCGTAGGCGGTGATTTCATACAGTCCCGAGTACGGCGCCCGAAGAGAGGACGCCGCATTTGTCCAATCCGCCTGCTTCTCCCATTCATAAGAACTCCTCACATCGTCCGCATCATAGATCTGCTCCCACGTTTCGCCGTCTTTACTCTGATACAGTTTGTACTGTTTCTCCCGACTGTCATGCTGACTCCAGCTTAGGTCCACAGCCCCTTTTCCGTCATTGGCCTCATAATTCTCCCCGGCATCCAGCACCAGCTCCACCCACTGTGCATAAAGCGTCATGTCCCGCACCGGTGTCAGCTTTGTCCCTGCATCGCCTGCCGGCCTCTGAAATTCGCTGTCATAATACCATCCCCCAAACGACAGATTCTTTTTCACCGGCCGGGGCAATACCACAGAATCCCGCTCATAGACTGCCGTGATGCGATCCACATTGCCGTCCTCTCCGCCAAAGGTGTAGCTTTCGCCCCGCAATTTCCCGCCAAACGGAGTGCCTTGCCGCCACTGGGTAAAATGCTGCGTCCCCCGCACGGCGTCCAGCGTCTCGCCGCCCTGTACGTCAAAGCTTACCAGATAGCCGGCCGGAGCCGTCAGCCGGGCCGTCTCCACCCGACAACTCTCCCCATACTTACCGTCCAAACGCGTAATTCCCGTCGCACCGTCATAGCTTCCTCCCGCAGGATCAATCTCCAGACTGCTCCGGGAGGGTCTCCATCTGGCATATAAGGTCACGCTTGCTCCTTCCGGATCCTCCCCAAAGTCTTTGTCGCAGAGGTTTAAGATCTCCGCCTCGTCCGCATAATCGGTTCCGCTGCCGTCGGCTTCCGTATTCCAACACACAAATTCCCAGCCCACACGCGTATAAGCATTGGCACTCAGATGCTTCAAAGGAGTGACCTCCCGCCCCTCATAGCTCTCACTGTTTCCGTACATGTGGAAACTGGGCGCCATATATCCCGCATACGCCTCCGCATTGGCTTGATAAATAATCCGGTACCGGTTGGCCGATACGGCCTTGCAGATATGTTCCTGCGTATCCATCCCCTGTTCCAGATTATTGTTGAAGGGACAGAGATAATAGTAACACAGCCCCCGTCCCACCTCCAGATAGCTTATACTGGCTGCCGCCTCCCTGCTCATATAAAAATGACCGTACACAACCGGCTTTCCGCAGTCCGCACATACCGGCCGCCATGCCGAAAAATGCTTCTGAAAGCACGGAGTTCTGGCAAATTTCACCCCGTGATACTCCTCTCCGGGAGGATAAGCGTTGTGACAACAGTTCACGCTGGAAAGAGTCACCTGCCACTCGGCCACCGGAATGCTTCCTGTCCGTTTTACCGTATAGTAGTGTTCGCCTGTTCGAATCTCTGTCAGACTACCCGCAACCCCCGTCACGACATTGTCCGATCCGTTATCCCTGTAGGATTTTACATTCCGGTCTCCCGCATTCGCGGTCCAAGCCCGGCCGTTCGGCGAAAATGTCACATAGGGGCTGTCATAGATCGTCTCCGCACACACCGTCATGCCCTGCCCCAGTACGCCGCATAAGATCCCCAAAAAGAATCCGTACCATCTCTTTTTCTTCATTACTCACACACCTTTACCACCCGCAGAGTCCCGCCGGCCAATTCCGTATAAAACTGCTCCACGTCCTCCGCATCCAGATATACATTAATACGCTGCGCCGCAGAGACATGATCCGTCCCTGCGATAGCGCTGCCGCCCCCGTCAAATACTTGCTCCACAAACACCCGCTTCCAGATCAAATGCGCCTGCCCGGTCTCGGAGACCGTATAGATGTGGATCCGGTCCCCCCTTCGCAGCACTCCGCCCACTACCTGATACAGGTCATCCGCCTTGAACCCCGCAATGACCGGCTGGCTCATACCTGCCGTAGTCTCCTGCCGCTCCTCAAACATTCCTTCCGTCAACAGCGTTCCCGCATCAATGGAAAGCTTTGCGGTCAATCCCTCGATCTGCTCCGGCTGCGTCAGCGCTTTTGCGGGTATTATTCCTTTGTCCACCTCCCGCATTTCAAGATAGACCGGGTAATTGTCCCGTGTGATCTCTTCCCCTTTTGGAATATCCTTTACGGCGATATAAATCAGACCGCGCTCATACTCGCTCAACACTCTTTTTTCCGTCTGCAGCATCACCAAAAAAATGCCCACTGCGGCCACGAATGCCGCCAGAACACTGCCCATCCACACCTTGGACCACACGATCCCTTTTCCTTTTCTCATCGCACTCCTCCTTCCTCCGATACAATGTCCACCAGTTTTCCTTTGTGCGCCTGTATTGTCATCCCCGGAAAACCCTTCACCAAGAACCGGATCTCACTGTACACTCCTGTATGTTCCACCACAACTCCGTTTGGCGCTTTCATCATTCCTTTCACACCGCTTAGAATCTGTGTCTTTTGTCCGCCCGCTCCCACGCGTACCGCATCCACACGTTCGCCCACCACGTTATAGACAATATAATTTGCAATCTCCACAGGACCAGCGATCAGATCGCGATTGGCGCATTCCCATTCCTCGTTTAACCCCAGATTATCCTGTACGGCGTCCAGATAGATCCGGTATGCATCCGATGCATCCGCGATAACTACTTTGTGTGTTCTCCCATACTCCTCCACATCAATCAGCGCGGAGGCAAGATTGGCGGCCGCCAGAGCATCCTCCAGATAGTCGGAGGCAGCGCGCCATTCGGCCAGTTGAAGCTGTGTATATGCCATAATTCCCATCATCAAAAGAAAGAAAAGCCCTGCTACCCACTCCACCTGTCCGCGATCCTTTACGTCAGTATTTTGCCGTTGACACACGCCTTTCCTCAAATTCATGTCTTCCTCCCAACAATCCGCGGATCTGCAGCACAATTTTCGCACCGTATCCCGCCTCTCCCATGGTGGTGCCGGTCAGGTCGATCTCGGTGACCCCCTGTTCCTCAAGCTCCCGCACCAGCTCCAATTTGTCCTCCACCGAAAGTCCGCCCGTAGTCTCCATGCGCAGGATATAGCGTCTGGCCAATTGATTTACCTCCGTCTTCCGTTCAATCAACCGCATATCCTCCAGAAATGCCAGCATCACCACCGTCATGGCCAGAACGAAAATTCCTGTCACCATAATATTGGCCACATTACCCCGCTGTCTGTTCCGCCATCTCTTTTTCTGCCTATTGTCATGTCTGATTCGTCGTGTCATATTTCCTCTCATGTTTCCTCTCATTCCGCCGCACAGACGGCCGTCTCTCCCCGGGAGTCCGGCAAGGTCTGCTCCTATACCTATACCCCGGGAACGGTGCCCACACCGTTTAAAATGGTATTGGCCTTGTCGGTCATCGCCTCCACAATGGTCTCGATAAATCCCGTCAGACTGTCCTTCATGACTACGCACAGAAGCAGCGCGATAATGCAGAGTCCCACCGTCACTAAAATGCCGTCGATGCCCGGGTCCTTTTTCATTCGGACAGTACTTTTCCCACACGGATTCTGTGTTGCCGTGTTCTCTGCCACTGTTTTTATTCCTGTTTTTGTTCCTCTCATTCTTCCTCCCGTCCGCGCGCTTGCAGCGCGCTCCAATCAATGGTTGTCTTGTTTCAAAAAGTGAATGCGGCCGCAAACATCTGTGTGATACACGCATAGAGTACGATTCCCAGTACCGCTGCCAGAATCCCCAACTGATAAAACGTAACGCTCCTGTCCAGAGCACCCTTCTTTCGTCCCATCACCGACACTTCCATGTCTTTTACCTGCTCCGCGATATCGGCCAAAAGCTCCACCGCCTTTCCCGATTCCATGGCCTGCAGAAGCGTGATGCACAGGGTATCGATATAACGATTGTCAAACCGGCTCTGAAAATGACTCAATGCCTCATACACATCCGCCTTGACCGTCACCGAGCCCGCCAGATCCAAAAGTGCCTGTCTCAGCCGCTCTTCCCGCACACCCGCATAACATTCCGCCAGTGCGTCCGTCACATATACACCCGCGCGGATCTGCATCTCCAGACCGTGATAGACCAGTTTTAACTCCGATAGAAGTCGCTCATTATCCCGATAGTCCAGATACCGCACGAGAATATCCGGCAGAAAATACAAGGCGGCTGCCGCGGGAATTCCTCCCCACAGCGCAAACTGTATCCCCATAACAAATCCCATAAAAGAAAGCGACAGTTTCAATACCAGCCATGAGACCGGCTGCAGCCATTTCCCAAAATGAAATGCGGCCCCCTTCTTCTCAAGCCATTCCTGCGTCCGCCGATACCATCCGCTATCCTTGCTTTTCACCGCCAGATAGCCCCGCCATTCCTCACAGGCACTCAGAAACACTTTGCACTCCGCACTGCCTCCCAGAGACATAACGCCCAGAAACAGGCATACCGCGGCCGACGGAGGCAGGAGCTTGAGCCATAATAACACCGTTTCCTCTCTCAAATCCTCACCTCCTTTCCGAGAGCTTTCTCACAAACAAAAGCAGGATCAAAGCAACCGTCCCAAGAGCGATTCTGCCCGGCAGCGTCTTTAGAAGCAGAACCCAAACGGAAGTTTCAAGCAATCCGTCCACGATTACCAGCGCAACTGCCGACATTGCCAGCAGTAGAAGCATGTTGATCACAGCCTCCCGCAGCATGGCTCTGCGCTCCTCCCCCAATCTGAGATATTCCCGCATCATCCTGCGGCTGCTGTTTACCAGATGGGTAAAATCGGCACAGTAGCGTACGCTGATCTCCATATTTCTGGCAAGCTCTTTGAACTTGGGATGTTCAATCTGCTCCGCCATGGACAAAAGGGCCATCCCCGCATCCCCCGTTGTCTGCGCCTCAAAACTGCATTCGTCCAATGCGGAACGAAGCGGCTCATCCATATATTTGCTGATCTGTGTGAAAATGCCGGTCAGTTCTCCGGCAGAGATGCTGTAGTTGCCGAGAAAATCCAGAAATTTGATCAGATTGGCGTTGACACTGCGAAATGCCCGCACCTTGCAGATCTGTATCACCAAATACTCCGCTGCCGCCAGAACCGCCAGCCCTCCAAGCGCCTGTTTCCATCCAAATCCCGCAAACAGCACAATCAGCAACAGCGCGGCCGCCAGAATATGAACGGCCACCCACAGCTCTGCCGTGAGAAACGGCAGCCGTCGCCTGATCCCGCTGTAATGTAATTCCTGCTCGATGCGATACCAGAGAGAATACCGCTTCTGCAACGCCGACAACTGCCTTCTGTTCTCCAGAAGCCTTTTGCGCGCCGCCTCGTCCATTTCTTCCTTTCCCCTGCGCATCAGTCTGCTCATGTGTTCCAGCCATCGCACATGCCAACACAAAAGCACACATCCCGTAAACAGCAGACAAAACAGGATCCCATAAACCAATTCCTTATAATACTCTCTCATACACCAAACTCCTTTTCCCTTCATTCCAACCCTTACAGGTATAAATCTCCCGCACTTGAAAGTGATCCATAAAAACAAATGTCTGAAAACAGTCCATCAGGCGCATCAGTTCGTCCCGGGAATAACGACTCTCGTACATGGCATAGTCCACCAGCTTATCCGCCGCTTTGTCCGCGGAGGAGGCGTGGATCGTCGCCGCACAGAGCTGCCCCGTACAGGCCGCATTCAAAAGATACAGCGCCTCCTCTCCCTTGATCTCTCCGATGATAAAACAGTCTACATCCATGGTGAGCCCCGCAATGCTGATGTGTTTCAGATCATAACTGACCCGGCTCTCCGTGCTGCCCGGCAGACTGTGCAGGAACATCATGTCCGGGTGATACAGTGTGGTGAGCTCATCCGCCTGCTGGGTCACCAGCACAGCCATATCATCCGGCAGCGTTTCCTTCAAAGCGTTCAGAAGAGTTGTCTTTCCGGAAGAATTTCCCCCGCAGATTATAGTGGATCCCTGTCGAAACCGCCGCACCAGAAATTGCGCCGTCTCCTCGCTCATCATTCGCTTGTGAATCAGATCGCGAATCTGCGGAAATTTTCTGGGCACTTTGCGGATGCACAGATAAGGTTCGCTGTAAGTGTTTACCAGAGGCATGGACAGGGTAAAACGAAGGATGAAATCCGGATGACTCTCCGTGTCCGTGAAACGCTGAATCGCGTTGAGATTGGATATGTTGACCTGATTCTTGGTGGCAATATAATCGATAAACTGCCGGTATTCTCTCTCGTCGGTAAAGCCGATTCCCGCATCCATGCGTCTGCCTTCCCGCTTGACGCGGATGTTGTCATAACCGATCACACGGATGTCCGATATGGACGGGTCGTCGATCAGGGGCGAGAGTTTGGAATAACCGAAAATATACTGTTCGAACGCCTCCAGAATCCGTTCCGCCCACTCCCCCGCGGCAATACCTCTTCGCCTTATGTGCTCTCCCGCCTCCCGCAGGAACTCCTCCCGACTCAGATTCCCCCGCCTCATCTGTACCAGAGACGATTGTTTCTGCGTCAGATAATCATCCACCAACTGCCTGAGCCCACGCTCCACACAGTCGTCATGTTCTTTGTCTTCTCTCATCAAACCTCCTGACCCGGCCTGTCATGCGGAAAACGGAAAGAAAAGCGCAAAAAAGGACAGAAAACGGACATCCGGCGATCCCGTGCCGACAGGCTGCAAACAAATAATAAACTTTTAAAACAGTGAAAATTTGACCGATACGGTCCTATGAAAAATCAGATTCCCGACAACTGATCCCATCGGGGTAAAAACAAATCTACACCCTTTTGGCAGAAATGTCAATACCCCAAAATGAAAATGATAGAAAACAGCTTGCAAGTCTCTCATAACATGGTAAAATAAGAATTATGCCAAAATGCAAGGAGGTTTTAACCGTGGCAATAAGCGATTACACAGCGGCGCTGAAGCAGGGCCGACGAACTTATCAGACCGCCCTGACCAAGGGAAAATATCCCTATCTTCCGGTACTGGATGATATTTTATCTTATACGGAGACGACGACCCCCGTCAATCTGGGGCTGATCGACATTCCCCTCTCCAGAATCGTGGGCACGAAGACGGCGGGGCGCACCAACGCCTTTGCCAACAATTTTCTGCCGCTTCTCCCGGAGAACTCGGAGTTTGCCTTCAAGTGGTCTTCTCTCTATGAACATCAGGTGGACGACGGGATCCGGGATCCCATCGTCGCCTACGAATTCATGAATCAGTTTTATGTACTGGAAGGCAACAAGCGGGTCAGCGTCATGAAATTTTTAGGGACCTACAGTATCCCCGGCACCGTGACCAGACTGATCCCCAAGCGCAGCGAAGAGAAGGAGAATCGCCTCTACTACGAATTTCTGGACTTTTACGAAGTCTCCAAATACTGCGATATCTGGTTTACCAGAGAGGGAAGCTATGCGAAACTGCTGAAACTCATGGGCCTGCAGGATGGCGAGGTCTGGAACGACGAGGTAAAAATGTTCTTCCACTCCGCCTACACCACCTTTGAGAAAGCCTTTGCCAAAGCCCACGGAGCAAAGCTGGATCTGACCGTGTCGGATGCCTTTCTGATCTATGTGGATATCTACGGGTACGAACAGGTGGCGCAGGAGACGGAACAGCAAATGCTCGCCGCCCTCCAGAAACTCTGGACGGAGATCAAACTGGCGAACAAGGGAAATCCTGTGGAACTGCTAGAGGATCCTGAGGAATCAAAGTCCTCTCTTCTGGGCAGACTGATCCCTACCGGAGCCGTCTCGCCGGAGAATCTGAAAATAGCATTTGTATATCCCAGAACTACCGAAACTTCCGGCTGGACCTATGCCCATGAGCTGGGAAGGCTGCATCTGGAACAGGCCTTCGACGGAAAATTGGAGACCATGGCCATCGATAAAGCCGACACGGAGGAAGCGGTGCAAAACGCCATTGAACAAGCCGTGGAAGCAGGCTGTAATCTGATTTTTACCACCGCAAGCCAGATGATCAACCAGAGCGTCCGCTCCGCCGTCCTGCATCCCAAACTGCGGATCTACAACTGCTCCATCCTGATGTCCTACTCCTCTGTCTGTACATATTACGCACGGCTATATGAGTCCAAGTTCCTGATGGGCGCCATTGCCGCCGCGCTGTCCCAGACAGACCGTCTGGGCTATGTGGCGGATTATCCCGTCTATGGAGCCACCGCCAACATCAACGCCTTTGCGCTGGGGGCCAAGATGATCAATCCCTATGTGAAAGTGCATCTGGAATGGTCCAAGGTGCAAAACAGCAACGCCAGAGAACGACTGCAGCAGGAGGGGATCGTATTTATCTCCGACAACGATATCATCACGCCGGAACACGCCTCCAGAGAATACGGACTCTACCGCAAGAAAGAGGACGGGACTTTTGAGAATCTGGCCACATCGATATTACACTGGGGCAAATTTTACGAACGCATCGTGAGAGACATCTGCCGCGGCAATGCCGATTCCGGTACCCAGAAGGGCAAAAAAGCCGTCAATTACTGGTGGGGCATGTCGGCGGACGTCATCGACTTGATCTGTTCCCAATCCATGCCCCGCGAGACATTGAGACTCATCGAGTTTTTGAAAAATTCCATCCGTTCCGGAAGCTTTCAGCCTTTTTCCGGCGTGATATACTCACAGGACAAAGAACTGCGCTGCCGCGAACAGGAAAGCCTTACCCCCGAGGAGATCATCACCATGGACTGGCTGGTGGACAATGTGGTGGGACAGATACCAGAATTTAAAGAATTGACGGAGGAAGCCCGGACGCTTGTGCAGCTTCAGGGCATTAAAACAGATGAAGCGGGAACCGAAAAATAAGCGGCTGAACATCCTGTTGCTGGCCGATCAAAAATCCAGATTCCTATATGACTTTTATGACCCGGAACAATTGAAAGACATCGATCTCATCATCTCCTGCGGCGATCTGCCCACGGATTATCTGAGTTTTTTTGTCACGCTCTGCAATGTTCCCCTGCTCTATGTAAAGGGGAATCACGACGGAAAATATGATGAGAAACCACCCGAGGGATGCATCTGTATCGAGGATGACATCTATGTGCATGAGGGCGTGCGCATTTTGGGACTGGGCGGATCCATGGAATACATTCCCAGATCCGCCAATCAGTACACCGAGCTGCGCATGCGTTTTCGAGTGTTCCGCTTATGGTTCAAGCTCTTGAAACACAGAGGATTTGACATTCTGGTGACACATGCTCCGGCCTATCAGGTGAATGATCTGCCGGATCTCCCTCATCAGGGCTTTGCCGTCTTCCGCACGCTGATGGAGAAATACGAGCCCAGATTCTTCTTCCACGGACATGTGCACGCCAATTACAGCACCAATTTCAAGCGGAGGGACACATTCGGGAACACCACCGTGATAAACGCTTTTGAATACCATATTGTGGATTACTACGAAGACCTGTCTTAGTCGTGCAGCGGCCCTCTGTCCCACACTCTGCTGGGCTGCGCACCGGCTGTGGGACTGCGAAAAAGCAGTGCCTTCAGCGCCCTGCCGTTCCACGGGTACAAGGGCCAGAAATAGCTCATGCCGCCGAAGGTGGGCGTGGTTAGGACGGAGAGCAGTACCAGCACCGCTCCGATGCCGAATCCCCACGCTCCTCCCACCGCGGTGGTCACCAGAAGAAAGATGCGATACACCCGGAGCGCGTCCGCAAATTCCAGACTGGATAAGGACATGGACGCCAAAAGAGTAACCGCCCCGTAGAACAACACTTCCGTGGAGGCCCAGTTCAACGTCACCGCGATATCACCGATCAGCAAGCCTCCCACAATGGCCAGCGACCCGGAGAAACGCCCGGGACTCAGCGCCGCCGCATATTTGAACAAATCCAGAACAAATTCCACCGCCAATATATAGAAAATCATATACCCGGGTCCCGGCAGATCGCTCCCCATAAGCTGCCATCTCACCGCAAGCTGCGGAAAATATGCCGTAATCAGCAAAAAGACCGGCATGAGGAACAGGCTCACCGGAATGCAGGCCATACGCACCAGCCGAAAATAGCTGCCCACCAACGGAGATTTATAATAGTCCTCCACGCTCTGGGTAAACTGAAACACCGTGCCCGGAAGAATCAACACCAACGGTGAGTTGTCCACGATGATCAGAATATGTCCCTCCATGAGATAACTGCAGGCCACGTCGGGCCGCTCGGTGTACTGCACGGAAGGCAGCGGATTCCACCATCTGTGCGGCACCAGAAGTTCCTCCAGACTCTTGCTTCCCATGGTGAGAGAGGTGATCTTTAAGGCATCCAGCTTCCGGCACAGGGCATTCAGCAGTTCTCCGTTTACATTGTCTTCCAGATAGGCCACCGCCACATCCGTACGGCTGACCTCTCCCACGGAATGCATGGAAAAGACAAGTCTGGGCGATCGGACGCGTCGGCGGATCAGATTCGCGTTGAACAAGAGCGTTTCCACAAATCCGTCCCGAGCGCCCTTTGTGATGCGCTCGGCATCCGGCTCCGCCACCCCACGGGTCGGGTAACTTCGGGCGTCGATGATAAGCGCCCTGTCAAATCCCTCCACAAAAAGCAGGGAGGGGCCGCTCACAAGATTCTTTAACAGCTTCTCCCAATCTTCCTCCGCCTCCACCTGCGCAAAACCGATCTTGGCATTCATATAGCGGATCAGATCTTCAATCCGGTCATCTTTTGTAAAAACGGGATTCTGCAGATCCGAAAAAATCTGCTGCAGCACTTCCGTTTTGCAAAATCCGTTGACGCCGATCCAGTAGGCCGGCGTCTCCCCCAAATACAGATCCCGGGTGACCAGATCAAAACTTGCCTCCACGGGAAGCAAGTCATGCAAAACCGCAATATTTTCGGACAGATTGGCGGATAATGTCAAGTGAAGCCCTCCTTTGCCGCATAATGTGAAAAACAAATTGTATTGTTCTAGTTTTTCCCCAATGCGTGATCCTATTCCTTTTTGGAGGAAAGCATGTTATGATAAGGCCATATATCGTGTTAATAAGTTAGGCGTTTGCGAAATTCCTTTTTTGCAAAGGGTCATTGTGCAAATTGTATACTCCAACGCAGACGCGCTTTCGCTCCCACCTCACCGTAGCGGTACATAAGACACCAAAGTACGGTGTCTAAGTACCGACGGTTCGCTAGGGTCTGCTTATGGAGTATACAATCTGCACAATTCGGATTATGAAAATGAGGGTTTTTCAATTGCCTATTTTAAGTGAATGAAAGGAAACGGAAAAGAATGAACAAGGAAATGACGATGATCGGTGAAGAGGCCTATAGAGCGGCCAAAGAAATTCTGGAAATCGCCGGTTTGGACAAGAATAGTTTGTTCGTGGTGGGGTGTTCCACCAGCGAAGTGGGCGGTGCCGGGATCGGCACCTTCTCCAGCCCGGAGCTGGCCGAAGCCGTCTTCGGCGGCATCTATCAGGCCACGCAGGAGGCAGAGGTCTATCTCGCCGCCCAGTGCTGTGAACATCTCAACCGCGCCCTGATTCTGGAACGGGAAGCCGCAGAATTGTACGGTCTGGACACGGTGAACGTGGTGCCCCAGCCCAAGGCGGGCGGCTCCTTTGCAACGGCGGCCTACAAAGCCTTCGAGCATCCGGCAGCCGTGGAACACATCAAAGCCCATGCGGGCATGGATATCGGGGATACCCTCATCGGAATGCATCTGAGAGATGTGGCGGTGCCCGTGCGCATACGCACCTCGCAGATCGGGGACGCCCATGTGGTCTGCGCGCGCACCAGACCCAAATTCATCGGCGGCGGCAGAGCTGTCTACGACGACAGCCTTATCTGACTACAGCCTCCTCAATCAAACGCATGATCTTGGGAACGGCGTCCGTCTGGATGCTGCGTCCCATGGTCTCGGTATACTGTTTTCTCTGGGAGAACAGCTCATGCACTCTGGTCACCAGCAGATTGGTGGTCAGATCATCTTCATTGATCACAATGGAAAAGCCCTGCGCTTCAAAGGATGCGGCGTTTAAAAGCTGATCGCCCCGACTGCTGGCCGAGGGCAGAGGAATCAGAATATTGGGCTTCTTAAGAGCCAACAGCTCGCAGATCGCATTGGCTCCCGCGCGGGAGATCACGAGATCCGCCATGGCGAACAGATCTTTCAGTTCCGCCTTCACATATTCAAACTGCTTATATCCCGGCGTGCTCAGGAAGATATTGTCGATCTTGCCTTTTCCGCACAGATGTACCACCTGAAAATCCTCCAGCAGGGCCGGAAGCGCCTCCCGGACAGCCTTGTTCACATTGGCCGCCCCCAGACTTCCGCCGATGACCATAATGATTGGTTTATTGGCGGTAAATCCGCACATATCCAGTCCCGCCAGCTTATTTCCTCTGGTCAGCTCACTGCGGATGGGAGAACCGGTGAGAACGGCTCTGCCTTCCGGCATGTTCTTCATGGTCTCCGGGAAATTACAACATACCTTGGCCGCCACGGGAATGCAAAGTTTATTGGCAAGTCCCGGCGTCATGTCGGATTCGTGGATGATGCAGGGAATTCCCAACGAAGCGGCCGCGCGCACCACGGGTACGCTGACAAAGCCTCCCTTGGAAAACACCACATCGGGCCGCAGTTCTTTCAGATACTTTCTGGCCTCCCCGAATCCCTTGAGCACACGGAAGGGATCCGTGAGATTCTTGGCGTCCAGATATCGTCTGAATTTGCCCGTGGCGATACCGATATACGGTATCTCAAAATCACTAATCAATCTCTTTTCTATTCCGTCATAGGAGCCCATGTAGACCACTTCATAGCCCGCCTCCCGCAGAGCGGGAAGCAATGCGATATTGGGCGTCACATGGCCTGCGGTGCCCCCGCCGGTCAGCACGATCTTTTTCATAATATTCCTATCTGCGCACTACGGCGCGTACTCAAATCAATAATTGAAGGCGCTCCGATTTTAATATATGCTACAGCATGCTCTCCAATGCCTGTGCAAGCTGGTCAGGACAGGACGTGCTCTTCGCGCCGCAGCGGATGCCCTTCAAGCGGCTGATTGCCTCCTGCGGGGTCATGCCTTTCACAAGCGCGCCGATGCCCTGCAGATTGCCGTTGCAGCCGTTGGTAAACTTTACGGATTCGATCACTCCGTCCGCCAGTTCGATGTCAATGGCGGTGGAACAGGTTCCCTTGGTCTGATATCTCATAGTATCCTCCTTTACTCGAATCATTAGAAAATATTATAACAAAATTTAGGCGGTTCCGCAACATTTTGCACACTTGTCCGACAAAAAATAAGTCTCGCCTGATAACTTTGTGCTAAAAAACTTTTGTTTACTTTTTCACAATCGCAAAATCGCAAAATATAGCAAGAATGCCATTTCCCCCTCCACTAGATGTTGTAAAAATCGCCAGAAATAACAAATTTTGCACCGCTTATCCCGCCCTGCTGTCTATTGACATCCCATCAGATTTTCATTATACTATTAAAGTAAAGACCTCTTGGGGGATATTATGCCAACAGGATGCAATCCGTTTCAGGATTTGTTCTGTTGTTAACGGACAAAATAGAGAATGAGAAGCGAGGCGATAGCATATGGCAAACGGTGTTTTTCAGTGTGATGTAAACAAAGGTTTTCTGAGAAAAATAGACGGTAATGAAAAGTCTTTATATCTCGAGATATCTGATTCCATGATCACCGGAAAAGGAATTATATACCTGGAAAGCAGCCAGCGCGAATACAGCGGTGATATCAATTATAAAATCAAGGAGATTACCAAGGTGGAGAAGTCCATCTATGAGGGACTGGATGCACTGATTATCTATGTTCGGGAGAAGTCTCTCTATGGCGCCCAGAAACTCCAGATTCGTCTGCCCGGTCTCCGCGAGCTGTCGAAGGCTTTGGAGATGCTCAATGAGGCCCAATATCTGCTCTCTCCGCCCCCCTCAGCATCGGCTCCGGCCGCACCTGTTGCACCGGCGGCACCCGTTGCTCCGGCTCCCACGCCTGTCACACCGGCTCCGAGTCCGGCTGCGGCTGCACCCGTCACTCCGGCTCCCACGCCTGTGGCACCGGCTCCGAGTCCTGTTGCGGCTGCACCCTATACTCCGGCTCCTTCACCGGTTGCACCCGCGGCTCCCGCACCTGCGGCGCCCGTTGCTCCGGCTCCGGCTGAATCCGCCGCTCCGGTGGCGTCCGTGATTTCTATGGAAGAATATAAGAAAAAGCTGGAAAAACTGGAAGCGATCTATCAGACCGGTATGATTACCGAGAAAGAATATAAGAGCAGCAAAGCCGAGTATGTCAGCGTACTGAACGGTCTGGACGCTTTCTTTAACAAGGTGAAAGTCAATCTGCAATACCATGAGGTAGGCTTTTTGTCGGAAGGAGAATTTGAGGAGTTCAAGAAAAGCACCATTACCGAATGCTCCGATCTGACTTCCGTATCCAATGACGTGATGCGGCAGAATTTGAAGAAACTCCTGATCCTGTATTTATTCGAAATCCTCTCGCAGGAAGAGTATGACAGAACCCGGCTGGACATCACCAAATCCGTACAGTATGTTTCCAGCGATACGGAAGAAATGACGCTGGAAAAGATCAGCAAATGGCCTATTTTGAAAGATTGCGATATTATCTCCGAGGCACAGTACGAGCAGTTTATCAAGCTGGTGTCCGATGATACCAAGATCCGCATGAACGAGAGTCTTCCTGTTCTGGAGCACAAGCTTCTCAGACTGACCACGCTCTCCAAGACCTTCCTGTTTACACCGGAGGAATTCACAGCCAAGAAACAGGAGCTCGTGGACGAGATGACTACTCTGGACTATAGTTCGGAGACCAAGCTGAAGAGCCAGATCGCATGCATTGTCACCTTAAAGAAATGCGGCTGGATCGACGAGGCCGCCTTTGCTGCCAAGAAGGCGGAGATTGTCCAGACAATCGAGTCTAACGATGATGTCATCGCCAGACTGCAGTTGTTCCGCGCACTCACCACGATCGAGTTCCTGACGGAAGACGATTATAAAGCTCACGAGAAGAAAGTAATCGACGATATCTTCCAGCCCTACAGCGATATCAGCGAGCTTCAGAAAAAAGCTCAGAATCTCATGAAGCTGAAGGATGCGTCCGTGATCTCCGAGGAGGATTTCAACGCCTACAAGAAGAAACTGCTCTCTCTCTCCTAATGACGGATGGATTCGGATGTCTGCGAAGCGGCAGCCACATGTGATAAAATTGATAAAAAAAAGGATGTTCCGAATAATTACCTGTCAGGTAATTGTTCGGAACGTCCTTTTTTTATACAGATGATTTGTAAACGGTACAGTCCGCCTATCTTCCAAAGAGTCTGCCCAGCGGTTCCACCACCGCTCCCAGATCGGCTATGGCCTCGTTCAAGGTTCCAAAATCCAGCTCCTCCATGCCGGACGCCGCCGATTTGAGAGCCTCCATGCCGGAGGCCATCTCTTCCATTGCCGAATCCAGCTCCTCTCTCATGTCGCCGATCTGCTCCACCGCCGAGTCCACCTCCGCAAAGGTGTGCATCAACCGGGGCACCAGAATCACGGCTGACACCAACACGACCACCAGCATACCGATCGAACAGCCCACTCTGATCTGGGACAATAGATACAGCCTCTTTACATATTTCTCCAATTCCGGGATCGACTCCTCATAACTTCTCCGCTCTTCCATTCCACACTACCTCCGTGATACCGCTCCTATCTTCCCTACTACCCTGCCATGCCGCCTTGGACGGCGCAGATCTGCCTGTCTTCTCCGCAGATGCGGTTTTCCTCTATTTCGTGAGCTCTGCCACCATCTGGTTGATCACTTTGCCGTCGGCCTTGTCCCGAAGCTCCGCCATGACAGCCTTCATAATCTTCCCTTTATCCTTGGTGGCTAACAGATCCCCGAAACGCTCCTGCAGAATCTTCTTAACCTCCTCGGCGGACAAAAGCTTGGGCGCAAACTCGCTCATGATCTCATAGCGCTTCCGATACTCCTCCAAAAGCTCTGTCCGATCGGCCGGGCAGGTGTCGATCTGCTCCTTCACCGCCTTCAGCTCCTTGAGAATCGCCTGATTTGCCATGGCATCGGGAATATCCTCCCTGCATCCCGCATCGATTCCGGCTTTTTTGACCGCGGACACCAAGGCGGCAATCGCATCCTTTCTGAATTTGTCCTTTGCCTTCATTGCTGCAATCATCGCATCCTGCAATTCCTTCATTTTCATAGTTTAAATCCTCCTTTAATATAATTCTCCTAGAATTTGAGTCCTCTATAGCGCGCCACGCAGGCCATGATCTCCTGCCTTCTGGGTCTCGCCAGAGACGCCGCCACATCTCCCCGCACAAATAGCGCTTCCAGTCCTTTTTCGTCCATCTTCTGTTCCAGCGCATCCACCGCCTGCGCCAAGGTCTTTCTGCCGTCAAATCCGCCGGTTAAAAGTTCCTTTAACATATATCCCAGCGCTCTGGTCTGCTCCTCGTCCCGAAGCTGCTCCAATCCACGAAGCACCACCGAGTTCTTCGCCAGTTCCACCTCGTCCTTGCCGTACGTCTTGATCTTCAGACGATCCTCGCCCATGAGCCTTCTGTCCGCCTGCGGCTTTCTGTCCGCCAGATACTGCGGGAAAGCGCTGCGGGAAGTCTCAAAGACCGCGAATTCCTCCGCCGCTCTCTTGGCAGACTCCGTGATATCCACCGGCACATATTCCTTCATCTGAACCACCGTATCGGCCACATGAAAATAGGATCCGCTGCTGCCGGCCACAAGAATCGTCGAGATGCCCAGATCTTCATAGAGACTGTTTACCCGCTCGATAAACGGTGTGATGGGCTCCTCCCCGGGACTCACAACCCGCTGCATCAGTCTGTCGCGGATCATGAAGTTTGTGGCCGAGGTGTCCTCGTCGATCAACAGCAGCCTGCTGCCGCTCTCCACCGCCTCCATCAGCCCGGCCGCCTGCGAGGTGCTGCCGCTGGCATCCTCCGTGGCAAAATGGGTGGTATCCCTGCCGCCCGGCAGATGATTGATAAAGGGAGAGATATCCACATTCGTGATGCTTCTGCCGTCCTCCGCGCGCAGTTTGACGGCTCCCTCGTCCGTGATGACAAGCTCCCTGCCGTCCCCCGCGATATGATTGTACACACCGTCCTGAATCGCCTGCAGCACCGTGGATTTACCGTGATACCCGCCGCCCACCAAGAGCGTGATGCCCTTTCGGATGCCCATACCGCTCACGGCGCCTCTGTGCGGCAGCTGCAGCGTCACCCGCAGAGACTCCGGAGACCGAAAAGCCACCGCATCTTTGAGCGGCTTATCGGACACCCCGCTCTGTCTGGGCAGCACGGAGCCGTCCGCAAGAAAAGCACACAGCCCAAGCTGCGGCAGTTGTTCCCGGACCGCCTGCTGATCCTCACACAATTCTATGGCGTTTTGCAGAGCCTGTTTGTCAATCCGGGCATAATAGAGCGTACGGCGCACACAGTCCGGCAGAATGCCAAACAAAATCTTCGAAAGCTCTCCCGCGTTCACGGAACGCCCGTTGGCCGGAAATCCGATCTCAAAGCGCACCGTGATCCCCTTTTCCTCCACACGGCAGGCCGTGCGCTCCAGCACCTCCTGTCCACAGTGGGACACTGCCAGAAGTCCGCTCTTGCCGGAGCCCTTCGCCTGAAAACTGCGGGCCCGTATGGCCGTGCCGAACAGTCTTGTCAAATGATCCTGCAGCGTGATACGTTTCATCTTCTCCCCGTAATATTCCTTCGGGAACCCCGCTTTCGCCATGGGCACCTGTACGGACACCCGGGAGGGCGCCGCAAAGGGGTCCCCCTGCACATGGTCAATACTAAACACATAGTCCCCGAAATCATATGCTCCTTTTAAATCCTTGTAGGCCGGATAACCTCTGTGGTCGATTGCCTTTAACTGTCTGTCCAGTTCACTCGATGTCTTCATCTTTCCTCTCATTCTGCCGCCTGCAGGCGGCGCTTTCTTCCAAGGTTGACGGGTTCGGGCAGCCCTATGTCCCCTAATCCGCATGTTCTTATTATACTCCCGAATCTCATGGCTGAAAAGTAAAAATTGGCGCAAAACTCCCCGCAAATTGCCCGCAAAACACCTGCAAATTACGGTGCAAATTGCCCGCAAAATGCGGTGCCACTTTACAAATCCTCCGCTCTCCTATATGATGAAAGATAGAAGCGGCCGCAAAATCTGTTCCCATATGTTTTGCGATGTCCGCAATCTAACTGACGAGGAGGAATTACTATGAATTACTCAATTGAGGGCGAACCCCTGCCCGTGGTCATCTGCAACCTTGAGGCAGGCGAGACCATGATTACCGAGAGCGGAGCCATGTCTTGGATGTCTCCCAACATGAAAATGGAGACCACTTCCGGCGGCGGCATCGGCAAAATGCTGGGACGGGCGTTCTCCGGCGAGAGCCTGTTTCTGAACCGCTACACAGCGCAGGGCAGCCCCGGCCAGATCGCTTTTGCATCCAGCTTTCCCGGATCCATCCGCGCTTTTACCGTTGAGCCCGGTCTGGACATCGTAGCACAGAAATCCGCATTTCTGGCCTCCACGGCGGGAGTGGAACTGTCCACATTTTTCCAGAAACATATCGGCAGCGGCTTTTTCGGCGGAGAGGGATTCATCATGCAGAAGCTCTCCGGAAACGGCGTGGTATTCTTGGAGTTTGACGGCTATGTCAAAGAATATGAGCTGGGCGCCGGCCAGCAGATGATTATCGACACCGGCTATCTGGCGGCCATGAGCTCCACATGCTCCGTGGACATCCAGACCGTCCCCGGCGTCAAGAATATGCTCTTCGGCGGAGAAGGCCTTTTCAACACCGTTCTCACGGGCCCCGGCAAAGTCTATCTCCAGAGTATGCCCGTATCACAGCTTGCCGGTTCCATCCGGCCTTACATTCCCACCGGCAAATAAGTCTTTGAACGTCATTTCAAATGCCACCGGAGTCGTAAAAAGCCTCGGTGGCATTCTTCGTTCAGCATTTCTTATTCAGCATTTCTTCGTTCAGCCCTGCCCGACTTCCGCACATCTGTCCGTTTCGAGAGCCGCCGCGTCCACCCGTTGCTGCGCCTCGTCAATATGCCGCAGGAAGACTCTGCTTAAGAAAATCGAGAGCACAAAGGACAAAACATACGCCACCGGCTGCGATTCCTGAATCCCCGCCATGCCTCTTGTATGCGCCAGAAGAAGCAGAGACGGAATAAAGAGCAGTCCGCTCCGAAGAGACGAGGAGACGGAGGCCAGAACTCTCTGTCCCGTACTCTGAAATCCCATCTCCGTCACCATGGTGAGCGGCACCCCGATCAAAGTGACACTCTGCAGCCGCAATGCGCGCACCGCATAGCCCACCACTTCCCCGTCATCACGGAACAGCCGTACAATCGGCTCCGCAAACGCAAACACCGGAATCACCATCAGAACCAGAAGCACTTCCGCAAGCGAGAACGTGAACCAGAACGCTTTCTTCACCCGACCGTATTTCGCCGCGCCAAAGTTGAAACTGCTCACCGGCTGGAACCCCTGACCGATACCGATGGCCAGCGCCATCACAAAGAACTGGATTCTGGACACGATACTCATGGCCGCCACCGCGGCGTCCCCGTATACCTTTGCATTGGCATTGAGCAGGATGGTCGCCACACTGTTCAACATCTGCCGCAGCAGACTGGGAAATCCTGTGGCCACAATATTTCCCGCCGTTTTCGGATGCGGATCCACACAGGAGATCCGGATCTTTGTCTGCGTTTTCCCGAACAGGAACATCCCCAGAAGGATGAGAAAACTGATGATCTGCGATACCGCCGTGGAAATACCGGCTCCCCCGATCCCCAGCCTGCATCCGAAGATCAAAATGGCGTCTCCGGCAATATTGAGGATACCTCCCGTCATCAGACCGCACATGCCGAGCTTGGCCCGCCCTTCATAGCGCAGCAGATTATTCAGCGTCAGGCTGGCCGTCATGAAAGGCGCGGCGAGCAGAATCCACAGGATATAGGTCTTGGCATAAGGCGCAATGGTGTCCGTACTTCCCAGCACATACACCAGAGGATCCAGCAGAAAGAAGCTGCCCACTCCAATGAGCGCCCCCAGAAACAGGGACATGAAAAATCCGGTGGAAGTATAGCGTGTGGCCGTATCCGTATCCTTGTGTCCAAGACTTCTGGACATGATACTGCCCGCCCCCTGCCCGCACATAAATCCCACCGCCTGCAGGATGGACATAAAACCGAACACCACTCCCACCGCACCGCTTGCACTGTTGCCCAGCGTCCCTACAAAGGCCGTGTCCACCACATTGTATACATTCGTCACCATCATACTGATCACGGTGGGAACCGCAAGTGTGGCCACCAGCTTCTCCACGGGCGTCTCCGTCATTTTTATGTACTGTTTATCCTGAATTTCCAAAGCTGATTCCGTCATATTTCTCTCCTAAATCAGGGCCGAAAGCTCCCCGGAACTTTCGACCCATATCCAACCTCCTATATCATTACCATGCATAACTCCGTGCTCCGTCAAACATCCTTATCCAGCGACACCACTCTGTTTTTGCCATGCCGTTTGCCATAATACAAGTTGTTGTCGGCATGCGTAATAGTATCGTCGATGGCATTCCCCGGCTTGTGCAGAGCCACACCGATGGTAACGGAACAGTGAATGACCTGATTGTGCAGACGAAAACCATGATTGTAGACATCACAGCGAATCCCCTCTGCGATCTGGCAGGTCTGATCCAGACCGTTGTCCACAAGAAGCAGTATTTCCTCGCCTCCCCAACGGCACACATACCCCTGTCCGCTGATCCGCCGCTCCATGATATGAGCAATCTGCTTTAATACAATATCTCCAAAATCATGTCCGTAGGTGTCGTTGACCCTCTTGAAATTATCAATATCGCACATCACCAGACAAAAGGAATTGTCCGCCTCAGATGCCAGCGCCTGATCCAAGAAGACCTGCATGCTCCGGCGATTATACAATCCGGTCAACGGATCGATACTCGCCAATTTGTCCAGAACGGCATTCTGACTCTGCAGCTTATTGGTGGCCACCTGCATCTCCACGATAAAGATTACCGTGACCATAAACAAAAACGCAAAATTGCAGATCGCATTGAAAATATAGATGCCGATCTCCACCGCTCTCGACACGTCAAGCTCATAAATGGAACCAAAGTGCATGGAAAGAATCCGGCAGCCGACAAAGGAGATAAAGGCAACCAGTCCCATCACTGTGGCGATAATATATCTTCGCTTACTGTCCAACAGCGTATGACACATGTAATAACCAAACGGAACCAGTGCGATAATATACTGCGGAAATCCAAACCTCCAGCCGATACAGAGCGTGGCTACAAAAGATTGTATAATGATTTCAAGATAGGTGGCATAAAACACTTTGAGCAGATCACCGTTTCGCTTGATTACCAGCAGACAGCTCACATAAAGCAGCACGCTGCAGATGTTCAAAAGAATCAACGGCAAAATATGTAAAATGCTGAACATGACAACCAATATCACATGCACCAGTGTGATGGAGCCGATGGTCACAAAATATTTCAGTTTCTCAGGCGACACACCATGGTTCAGCACATACTTTATGGGATTTAACAGTTTCATCATATTATATTCTCTCTTATCGGAAAATTCCGGTTATAGTCTGCAGGGAATACATAGAACCGTAAGACGATAAGAATATTATATAATAGATTTCAGATAATGTAAATCACACATTTTGAGAGACCGAAACACAGCTCTGTCTCACAGGGCTCTCCGGGCAAGATAGCGGCCGATCGTCCGCACCAGCCCCCTGTCCGCCGGCAGCCAGTCCACGCTGTCCAGAGTCTCTCCCGTCAGCCATTTTGCCGCCTCATGCTCCTTCAGGACCAGACCGCCGAACCTCACCTGACAGATAAAGCAGTCCATCGACAGATGGAAGTCCGGATAGTCATATTCCACGGTGTCCAGAAGTTCACAGATCTCTATCCGGGTGTCCAGCTCTTCCTCTATCTCCCGCACCAGCGCCTCCTCGGCCGTCTCCCCCGGCTCTATCTTGCCTCCGGGGAACTCCCACATATCCTTAAACGCTCCGTAACCCCTCTGGGTGGCAAATATTTTGTTGTCCTGTAGGATAATCGCCGCCGCTACTCTAATCGTCTTCATCGTTCCTCACATCGCCGCGCACTTCGCAATCACTTCAGATCCCTGTTCTCCATGCATTCCCTTCCAACATATAACAAAGGACTCCGATGATCACTTTAAAAACGCAGCACCATTTCTATCTTGTCATCATAAGTTCCGTCATCATATTTATCGGCATTGGGGATTCTGCCACACTCTTCAAATCCCAAACTTTCATACAAATGATAGGCTCTCTTGTTGGCGCCTGACACCGTTAATTCAGCCTGTTCAAACGAAAGCTCTTTTAGCTCCGCCAAGAGCCTGTTCATCATCAATCTACCCAGTCCAAACCCCGTATATCTTTGGAACAGAGCAATTCCGATTCCTGCCCGGTGGCTTGTCCGTCTGCTGCCCGCTTTCCCTTCAAAAGAAGCAGTCCCGGCATATTCTCCGTCCACAAATGCCAATAGCAAAAGCGCATCCTTTGCCTCATTGTGCTTATTAATAAACTGCTCTTCTTCCTCTTTCGTATACTCTATTTCATCAGGTTCGGACATTAAAAATCTGGTTTCACTTGTGACGGTTTTTAGATAGTCTATCAGCATTTGTGCATCATCCGGCTTTGCGCTGCGAAGCACAACCTTTTTCCCATCTAATGTGTATGTTTCCTCTGCTAATACCACGATTTCGGTCCTCCAAAACACAGAATCTATTCTGTCCCATATGATTCGTAACCAAAAATAAGACATCCCCATTGGTTCTGTGAACCAAATCGGAATTGTTATTTCCGTTGAAGCATCTTCCGAAGCAACGCCATACACACACGAATCACTCCGCCGCATATTGCAATCACAAAACCATTTCCCAACAATATTTCGCCAATCCTCGTATTGACAGCATATTGAATTTGTAACTCTAACGGTGGGTCTTGATAGGGAATTCCTGCTTTTATCACAGAATAATATAAACCGATGAACAAAAGAATTATCCCGGCTAATATTACTGAGTTGACACCCCAACAAAGAGTGCGCCATATCTTTTCTTTCATATTTTTTGCCTTCTCCTGTTTTTATACCTTCTCCTGATCAGCCGCCAAAAGAATCACAAAAGCGATTCTTCCCACTCCTGTTCCTTAAATCCCAAAAGCAGTCTATTGTCATCTACAAGAATCGGCCGCTTTACAAGCATTCCATTCGTTGCAAGAAGCTTCAACTGCTCTTCTTCGCTCATAGCAGGCAGCTTGTCCTTTAACTGCATCTCTTTGTACAGCAAGCCGCTTGTGTTAAAAAACTTCTTAAGCGGCAGCCCGCTTTTCCCGTACCAGTCTTTCAATTCGTCATAAGAAGGATGATCCTCTGCAATATGACGGTCCGTATAGGTGATCTGATGGGCATCCAGCCACTTTTTAGCTTTCTGGCAGGTGGAGCACTTGGGGTATTGTATGAATAACATTATCTCTCTCCCTCCTAAACCTCATCGAGAAACCGCAGTACGAATTCCCTGTAGTCATCACCCAGCGGAATCTCATAATCCACGAACAGCTCTCTTCTCTGCGTCATGACTTTTTCCTGTTTCACCGGATTGAAGCCCTCTTTCTGAACGTCCGCAAAATAAACGCCAATCCCTCTCTTCTGCCATGACGGAAGATCGTTATAATTGATGCCTTTCTGAAACAGCAGTTCATTCTTGTACGCCACACTCTTCCCTTCCAATTCCATGGTGGCCTCATTCTGGCTTTTGCCCTCTCTGCGGAGAGCCCAGTAACAGTGCGCATTTAAGGAATTCCGATGCGAATCCTCCTGCCGCCACACAAAGTAGTCCGCGACCCTGTCCCTATTAGGCAGGGGCACCACACGGCAGTCAAATGTCGCCGCCTGCCCTAATGCCAGCGAAAACGCCGCACTCGCCTCTCCTGCCAGAGTCGTGTTAATCTTACGGACTTTCCTGCCGAATGTATGGTCTTCGGGATGAAACAGAAGAGAAATCTCATCGCTTTCGGTGTAGCCGTAAACCATGCGGAATCCCGCATTCATCAGCGATTTTACCGTTTCTACCATCATATCTCTGAATTTCATATCAAATGGCGCCTCAAATTTACAGATTTCTTTTGTCAGTCTGGTAAAAGACCTGCCATCCAATCGTACCGCGATATACATATCCGGCAGAATATACTGATCTAACGATTCCTCATAAATACGCATTTCTTTATCAAAATTATCAAATTTCATTTTCTTCTCCCCTATTCTTCTAGTTCTTTCCATTCATCTACGGCAAAACTCCCGTCTTCCATATGGACATAGAACAGTTCGTCGAACCCTTCCCCGTATTCCGGAAGTTCCAGTTTGCGATGTGTAGCTGCCACGGCCTGATCCGGTACCCTTGCTTTCCCTTCCCGGTTTTGATTTCTTGCAATACAGTCAGAAACGGAGGACTGAAAGTAATAGCCTTGGACGCGATAGCCATGATCTCTTGCGGCACGGATGTACTTCTCTCTGTCCTCCCTCGTCGGATTGGTATTATCCACCACAAAGGAGCGTCCGCTTTCCACACATTCCTGCAACAGGAGCTTCTCTTTATTTCGTGTATGCAAGGTGTCCAAGTTGATGTGGACATAGTCTTCAAATCGTTCATGGTAAAAGGTCGATTTGCCGCTGGCCTGAATGCCGATAAAAATAATTGCTGTCTTTTGTGCCATTGGTTTCATTATGTAACGTCTTCCTACTGTTCAAAATAGTCATTGTCAATGCGTTTTATATAGATGTCTCTCTCAACAGACACACCCAAGTTATACTGTATCATTAACTCTGTCAATTTTTTGCCGTCTATGAGAACAATATCCGCATGAGGATAGCTTTTGGCAAACTCTATTGCCCCTTGCGTAAAATAGGAAGTAGTAATAAAAGCGCCCCTTGTAACTGCTCCTAATGCCCCGGCAAAGCTCTGTATTTCAGGTCTTCCCACCGAATGCTCTTTTGCATATCTCTTAGCTTGAATCAGTATGGGATTAAACCCTAAAGGATCCGTTTTTATGATGCCGTCTATCCCTCTGTCATTTGAAGCAGAAGTTACAGTACCTTTTCCATATCCCATTTTCTCCAATAAATCTGTTACAATTCTTTCAAAAAATGAATCTCCTGCCCGCCCTTCCACAGACATGATCGCATTCATAATCTCATGGGATAATTGACTATGCATTTCTTTCACGATAACATCCAAACGTTCCATTGGACTCGTATCACTTAACAATTCTTCCTGTTCAATGATTTGTTCGCCCTCTCTCTGCGCCTGATGATTGATCTCTGCACGCAGTCTTCTCGCAAATTCACCGGTGCTTAAATTCTCTGCCAAGATTCCGGTTCCCTTTTCGGTAATCGCATAGATTCCTCGCCCTACTCTGGCAATATAGCCGGCGTCATAAAGCCAAGTAACCGCCCATCCCGTACGACTCTCGTGTATCGGTACTCCGCTGCTTGTTTTCTGATTCTGTTCCTCAACAGAAAGATTCAATTTCTCACACACCGCACTCTTAGCTTGTGGTCTGGAAAACTGTGGATACTCAGACATTGTTTCAAGAACAAATTTCAGCATTTCTGTTTGTGATGGTATCATTTGATTATCTCCTGTTCTGTGGATTCCAAAAACGGATTTCTATTCAAATGTATCATATGGTCTGACGTTTCTGCAATCCAAACTTCCATTTTCCATGCCGGATTTTTAATCTATCACTTCCCAGCAACCGTTTTTATTTGCCCCATGTCGTATTATTTTGCCCTCATTTGTTACGACATTTATACCGACATTTATTACGACATTTGTTCTGTTGTGTGTTTCACTTGATTTACAAGGCATTTTCGGTGGTTTTCTGTTTGATATACACCTTGTATCTGACGTTTTTCAAATTTTTGTTATCATGGAGCGAATTGCGTCGGTTTCGCATCCAATGCATTTTTAAAATACGTCACCACTCAAAAGGACGCATTTAGAACGCATTGAAACTCATTTATATGAATTGCCTAATCACTGATTAGACAATTCGATTCTTATAATTCTATTTTAATCGTCTTCTGGCAAATTCATAGAGATACGATAAACTATATTGTTGGTGTTCCCCTCTGCCACTATATATCTTGTATCTGAGAGCATTTTAAAATATCTTCGCACTGTCGCAGCAGACTTCCCAGTAATAGTTTCGGCTTCTTTAGGAGTAATTTCTCCATGTTCTTCCATAAAGCTGACAATTGTACTGACTTTATTATAATCTTTTTGTGCTAAAACTTCGCTCAAAACTT
>CAZSAJ010000023.1:1825-42653 GCA_964604835.1 uncultured Acetatifactor sp. | reverse complement strand
AGGGCAGGATGCCGGATAACGTCCGGTGGAGGTGACTCCAAGGCCAGTGCAACAGAGAGATACCGCCCGGGAAATATTGATATTTTTAAAATATGGGTATTTCCCGTGGTAAGGGTGGAAAGGCAGTGTAAGAGACTACCGTCCGTCCGGTAACGGACGGAGCCATGTAAACCCCATCCGAAGCAAGACCAAGAAGAAAGCGACAGGTCGGCCCGGCCTGCTTTCAGGTGGGTCGCTAGACGCGGCTGGCGACAGCCGTGCCAGATAGATGATCGTCCGGGGATCGGAGAGATCCTTTTGACATAACCCGGCTTATCGTCTTGCTTACACAAAGCGTAAAAAGACGGACCGTGCCTGTAGAGGTTTCGGTCTGTTTTACGTTCTTGAGATTGGAGTGTGCTGCATTCGGTTTGCTTTACGTTGGATTTATACTTGGTTGTTTTATATAGTATAGGCGGAAAGAGAGGTTTTGGCAGAAGTTGATAAGTCATCCGGGAAGAAACAGAATCTTGATTCTACTGATCTTTTGTGAGGCGGTACTGCTGATTGGCCTCATGGGAGACGGTATGGAACCGAAAAATAAGACATCGGAGGAAATCTCCATTGTGTCCGTCCGGGTGAGAAGGGAGGACTCGGATGCGTGGACGGCCTCGGGGAGCGGTGTGGTCTGGCAGGTGGAGGAGCATGATCTGTGGATTGTGACGGCGGGGCATGTGCTGAGCGGAGCGGGCGGAAAGAGCCGGGTGTATGTGGAATTCGGGGAGGATGTGGCGGAGTGTCTGTGGTACGAGGTGACGGAGGAAGTGGATCTGGCGTTTTTGCGGATTGACGGGGAAGCGCTGCCGGAGCGGCTGAAGACTAAGCTTGCGGCGGCCGTGACGGATAAGGAGAGCTATGACGGGCTTCGGGCGTCGGATGCGGTGTGGGTATCGGGATTCCGGGAGGGAAGTCTTGTCCGGTATGACGGGGTGCTGGAGGATCCTTGGATCTATGTGGAGGATTTTGAACAGTATATGATGTTGGCGGAATGTGAGATCGCGCAGGGGATGTCCGGGGGCGGCCTCTATGACGGGGCGGGAAACCTGATCGGCATTGTCTGCGGGGCCGGCGAAGAGGGGGAGCTCGCCGCCGTGCCGCTCCATGTGGCGCAGGCCTGTTTTGTGGCGGTGGAATCCGGGGGCGTCATGTAGGCTTCCGGCAATGTCACATAGGATCCGGGCGATACCGTCGTACAGGATATCGGCGATGCCGAGACTTGACATTCCGCCCGAGATGGTAGAAAATAGGAGACAGCGGAGTATTTTTGCAAAATGTGTGCAAAATGCTGTAATAGTATAAGTTGTAGTATATTATAGTAGGAACGCAGACGGTTTTTAGTGTGTGTTCGGAAGGAAGGATGAGGAAGATGACAAAAATTGATGTGGTATCTGGTTTTCTGGGAGCGGGAAAGACCACTCTGATAAAAAAGCTTCTAAAGGAAGCTCTGGACGGCAGTAAGACGGTTCTGATCGAGAACGAGTTCGGTGAGATCGGTATTGACGGCGGATTTTTGAAGGATGCGGGAATCGAGATCAAAGAGATGAACTCCGGCTGTATCTGTTGCTCCCTTGTGGGGGACTTCGGCACTTCCCTAAAGGAAGTGATCGACACCTATGCGCCGGAGCGCGTGCTGATCGAGCCGTCCGGCGTGGGAAAACTCTCGGATGTGCTGAAAGCCGTGGAGAATGTGGCGGGGGATCTGGACGTGCAGGTCAACAGCGCCGTGGCGGTGGTGGACGCCTCCAAGTGCAAGATGTATATGAAGAATTTCGGTGAGTTTTTCAGTAATCAGATTGCCTATGCGGGCACGATTATTCTGAGCAGGACGGATAAGCTGAGTCAGGAGAAGATCAATGTGGCCGTGGAGCTGATCAGAGAGCACAATGAGAAGGCGACGATTGTCACCACGCCTCTGGATCAATTGGACGGCAAGGATGTGCTGCAGACCATCGAGGGGGCGGACAAACTGGAAGACATGCTCAAGGAGATGCTGGAGCATGCGCATGCGCACGATCACGAGCATGAGCATCACCACGATCATGAAGAGCACGACCACGGGCATGAGCATCACCATGATCACGAGGAGCACGACCATGATCACGAGGAGCACGACCACGATCACGAGGAGCACGATCACGATCACGAGCATCACCACGACCACGAGGATCACGATCACCATCATGAGCATCACCATGATCACGAAGAATGTTGCCACGACCATGAGCATCATCACGACCACGGCGAGGGCTGTACCTGCGGCTGTCATGACCATAATCATCACCATGCGGACGAGGTATTCTCAAGCTGGGGCATGGAGACGCCCAACAAATACACCGAAGAGCAGATCCGGCATATTTTTGAAGAGCTGGACAGCGGATGGTACGGCGATATCCTGCGCGCCAAGGGAATGGTGCCCGGGGAGGACGGCATTTGGATCTATTATGATTATGTGCCCGGCGAGCATGAGATCAGAAATGGCAGGCCCGAGGTGACGGGGAAAATCTGTGTCATCGGCGCAAGACTGCGGGAGGATAAGCTCTCCGAGCTGTTTGCCTGCAAATAAATAGAACGGTCAGTAAACAAAAGTATCGCCGTATAGTAGGAAAGGGGACAGGACATGAAACCTGTGTATGTGATCAACGGCTTTTTGGAGAGCGGGAAGACGGAGTTTATCTGTTTCACGCTGGCACAGCCCTATTTTCAGATCAAGGGGAAGACGCTGCTTCTCCTCTGTGAGGAGGGGGAGAACGAGTATGAGGAGGCGCTGCTGCAAAAGAGCCGTACCGTGGTGGAGGTGATCGAGGACGAGGAAGCCTTTGAGCCCGCCAATCTCACGGCGCTTGAGAAAAAGCACAAACCGGAGCGCATCATCATAGAATATAATGGCATGTGGAATTACAAGAATATGAAACTGCCCCGGAACTGGAAGATCGAGCAGCAGATCACCACCATTGACGCCACCACATTTCCGATGTATTACACCAATATGCGTTCGCTTCTGGCGGAACAGATCAGAAAGTCGGAGATGATCATCTTTAATCGCTGTGATGGCATTGAGGAGCTGGGAAGCTACAGGCGCAATATCAAGGCGGTGAACCCTTCCGCCGATGTGATCTTTGAGGCTTCCACCGGGGAGATCGACGAGATATTCGAGGAAGATCTGCCCTATGATCTGCAGCAGGAAACCATTGTGCTGGACAATACGGGATATGGGATCTGGTATCTGGATTCCATGGATCACCCGGAGCGTTATACCGGGAAAAAGATTCAGTTCACGGGCATGGTGTTAAAACCGGACGGATTCCCCAAGGGATATTTTGTGCCGGGGCGGATGGCCATGACCTGCTGTGCGGACGATATGGCCTTTCTGGGCTATGCCTGCGCATTTGCGGGGGCGGACGCTCTGCGGCAGCAAGAGTGGGTGAAGGTCACGGTCACGGTCTCTAAAGAGTACTGGGAGGGCTATCAGGGAGAAGGCCCCCTGCTTCATGCGGTGAGCGTGGAGAAGACTGTGGCGCCGAAAGAGGAGATTATCAGCTTTGCGTAGAGATACCGTACAATCGGACCTTAATCAATCATATGCCGCAGAGAAGCGTTTTATGCGCCGGGGCATTGCGGCGGAGCGGCTTGTGTTCTGGGCGCTGCTCGCGGTATACACCGGTGTGATGCTGTATCTGTTTGTGATGCAGTGTTATGAGGTGCCCGAGTTTCGTTCGGATATGCCGGATTATGTGAATACGGTGCGGGGCATCAAGGGAGATTACTCTTTTCCCTATCCGCTGTTATTTGCGCTGGCAAAGGGCATCGCCCTGTTTGCGGGCGCGCCGATGGGGGTGGCGATCGCCACGGCACTGTTAAATGCATTCGGCGTCTGTACGGCGAAATTCTATATGGACCGACAGGTGCGGGAGGAGCTTTCCGCGGACGGATGGAGCAGAGGAGCGCGCGCGGCGCTGGATCTGGCGGTGACCGGCATGGTGTTTGTCCTCTTCTTGATGGGCAATCTGTATTCCCCGAAAAATACGGCTTTTTTCGGATTTGATTACGCCTATCGCTGTATGGGGATCTATACGCCCAATCCCATCTGGAACGCCACTTATCTGGCCACGCGGCCTTTTACGATCATCTGCTTCTTTGAGGCGGCAAAGCTCCTTAATAGCTATCGGGAGACCTTTTCCTGGAAGGGCTGCATTCCCTTTGCGGCAAGTCTTTTTCTTATGACGATCACCAAGCCCAGCTACACGTTGGTGCTGGTGCCGCTATTGGGCATCCTGTTTCTGGCGGATCTGGCAAAAAGCAGGGGAAAGAGTCTCAAAAATGCGTTTTGCGTGTGTGTGACCATGATTCCCACGGGACTGGTTCTGCTCTATCAGTTCTTCGGCGTGTTCTCCGGCACCAATGTGAAGGGGGAGGAGACCGGCATCGGATTTGCGTTTGCCAAGGTGTGGAGCAATTTTTCCAAAAATATTCCGCTGAGCATCGTCATGGGCATGGCGCTGGTGCTGGGCGTGACGGTTCTGAACTGGAACGTGTTTGCCAAGAAGTTTGTCTATCGCTTCGCCCTGTACAATTATCTGATGGGTATGGTGATGTTTTTGTGTCTGTACGAGAAGGGGTTCCGCATGCTGCATGCCAACTTCTCCTGGGGCTATATGCACGGCATGTTCTTTCTGTTCCTGCTCTCGCTGGTATTGGTGTTGAAAAATACCGTGGAGTGGAGAAAGAGCTGGCGGGTGATTTTCGTGCCCGCGGAGTGGGCGGTGCTCGCCTATCATCTTGTCTGCGGCGTCAATTTTTTGTGGTACGCGCTGCAGGGGAACGATCTGGCGGGATTTTAGGCTGTACTCATTCAGCCCGGGTCAAAAAAGTTTGAAGGATTAGCGTTTTATGTATGTAGCAATCGGAATATTGATTCCCTTTGTGGGCACTACGGCGGGAGCGGCATGTGTATTTTTTCTGAAGAGAAGAATCGGCCCCGGCCTGCAGAGGGCGTTCACGGGATTTGCGGCGGGTGTCATGATAGCGGCATCCGTGTGGTCCTTGCTGATTCCTGCCATAAACCTGTGTGAGGACATGGGTAGGATGGGCTTTGTGCCGGCTTTGGCAGGGTTTCTTACCGGCGTGTTTGCACTATTGCTCACGGACAGTCTGATTCCGCATCTTCATGTGGGCAGCGTGGAACCGGAGGGAGTAAAAAGCAGATTGGGGAGAACGGCCATGCTGATACTTGCGGTGACCATCCACAACCTGCCGGAAGGCGCGGCCTGCGGAGCGATTTTTGCAGGTGTTTTAAAGGGGGACGGAGCCGTGACCATGGCGGGAGCCATCACCCTTGCGATCGGAATTGCCATTCAGAATTTCCCGGAGGGAGCCATCATCTCCATGCCGCTTCGCAGCGGGGGCAGCAGCAGGATAAAATCTTTTCTGCTGGGAACTCTGTCGGGGGCGGTGGAGCCGGTGGGAGCGGTGTTCGCCATTCTGCTGGCGAATATCGTCACCCCCATTTTGCCGTATATGCTGGCCTTTGCGGCGGGCGCCATGGTCTATGTGGTGGTGGAGGAGCTGATTCCCGAGGCCGGCGAACGGGAGCACTCCGATCAGGAGCATTCTGAGCAAAAAAATTCCAATGTGGGAACCATCGCCTTTGCGGTGGGATTTGCACTGATGATGATGTTGGATGTGGCGCTGAGTTGATTTTCCGGCGCAGTATGGAAGGCAGGACTGCGGTACGGGGCGACAGTGGCTGCCATAGAGGTTACGATGGAAAACGAGAGAGAATTGCAGCAGTTGAAAAACAGATTCCGGGAGTTGGCCGACAAGGCTTTCTCCCAGAACCTGTTTACGTTTACGGGGTTTCTTGGCATGAGCGAACAGAATGTCTTCTGGGAGACCGAGCGGGAGCTTTCCTATGCGGGGTATACGCTTTTTGGCGGCGCAGCGGAGACGGATCGGAAGATGGCGCGTTTCGGGAGCGTGGAATCCTTCGGTTACGAGACGGCTTTTCCGATTCGTTGCATTCATGTCAGGCCGGTTCAGGAGAAGTTTGCGGACCGGCTTTCCCATCGGGATTTTCTGGGGGCTTTGATGAATCTGGGAATCGAGCGGAGTACCTTGGGAGATATCCGGGTGGGAGAGAAGGAGGCCTATCTGTTCTGTCTGGATTCCATGGCGGAGTTTATCCGGGAGAATCTCACACAGGTGAGGCACACCCGGGTAGTGTGTGAGATCGTGGAGGAAGCGGCGGAGATTCCGGAGGAGGAACCGGAGCATCTTACGGTGCAGGTGGCCTCGTTGCGGGCGGACGCGCTGATTGCAAAGGTCTATAACAAATCCAGAGAGAGCAGTCTGGAGCTTTTCCGGATGCAGAAAGTCTATGTGGACGGAAGGCTCTGCGAGAACAATGCGAGGCAGTTGAAGCCGGGAGAGACGGTGAATGCCAGAGGGTTTGGGAAATTCAGACTGCTGGGTCAGCCCCGGGAGACCAGAAAGGGCAAAATTTCCGTGGAGGTAGCGGTGTATCGATGATTCAGTGGATCTTTTTCTTTTATTTTTATTGTTTCTTCGGGTGGTGTTTTGAATCCACCTATGTGTCTGTAAAGAGCGGAAGGCCGGTGAACAGAGGATTCATGCGCGGGCCTTTTCTGCCCCTGTATGGAAGCGGTGCCGTCATGATGCTGGTGGTGTCCAAGCCGTTTCAGGATATGGCGCCTCCGTGGAATCTGATTCTGGTCTATATAGCGGGCTGTATCGGAGCCACCGCGCTGGAGTATGTGACGGGAGTGACCATGGAGGCCTTGTTCAAGGTCCGTTACTGGGACTATTCCAAAAACAGATTCAACTTTCAGGGACATATCTGTCTGAGTTCCACTCTGGCATGGGGATTTTTGACGATTCTTATGACGGAGGTGGTACACCGGCCCATCGAGCGGATGGTCTATGCCGTTCCGGCCGGAGCGCTCACCGCGTTTACTTTTCTGTTGACGGCGGCGGTGGGAGCCGACTTTGCGCTCTCCTTCAAGGCAGCCTTGGATCTGCGGGATATTCTGGTGGGACTGGAGAAGGCCAAGGAGGAGATGGCCCGCATGCAGAAGCGCACGGATGTCATTGTAGCGCTGCTCAACGAGGATCTGGCCAGAAAGAAGGAGGAGCTGCAGACGGAGCTTGCGGAGCGAAGGGAAGAATTGCAGGCAGAGCTTGCGGAGCGAAGGGAAGAGCTGCAGGCAGGATTTGCGGAGCGAAAGGAAGAGTTTCAGGCAGAGATTGCGGAGCGCAGGGAGGAACTGCAGGCGGAACTTGCGCAGCTGCGGGAGCGCTATGGCCTGAAGCTGGCGGACAGGGAGCGAATGATAAAGCTGCGGGATTTCTTCCAGCGGGATATGATTCGATCCAATCCCACCATGGCGTCCGGGAAATTCGGCGAATCGCTCAGAGAGCTGCAGGAGAAGCTGGAGCAGGAATGGGCGGAAAAACGCGGGAAGAAACGCTGATGTTTGTGCCGGCGTAGGCGGCATGATTGGAAGTATGACAGGAGAGCGGCTGCCTGTGGCGGCTGCTCTTTCTTATTAGTGGCATCTTAAACAAATCTTAAAGCTTTTACCTGTTTTATGTTAAAGGGGCATTTGATAAAATAAAGTCAAATGAGGAGGCGGACTATGTACAATATACTGATATGCGATGATGAAAAAGACATTGTGAATGCGTTAAAGATCTATCTGCACGATGAAAACTACAGGTTGTTCGAGGCCTTTGACGGCGAGGAGGCATTGCAGGTCATCTCCCAGCAGGAGATTCATCTGGTGCTTCTGGATATCATGATGCCCAAGTTGGACGGGATCTCTGCGATGGTGAAGATTCGGGAGCAGAGCAATGTGCCTGTCATACTGCTCACGGCCAAGAGTCAGGACTCGGACAAGGTGTTGGGGCTCACCGTGGGAGCGGACGATTATATCACCAAACCCTTTAACCCGGTGGAGGTGGCGGCGAGAGTCAAGTCTCAGCTTCGCCGTTATATGCAGCTTGGCGGCGGCAACATCCGTCCGGAGCTTCTGCGGGTGGGCGGCATCGAACTGGACGATGTGGAGAAGGCGGTGACGCTGGACGGGGATCCGGTGTCGCTGACGCCCACGGAGTATGATATCTTAAAACTTCTCATGTCCAATCCGGGTCAGGTGTTCTCGCCGGGGGAAATCTATCGGCGCATCTGGAACGATCTGCCCTACGGCAGCGAGAACACGGTGGCGGTACATATCAGACATCTGCGGGAGAAGCTGGAGATCAATCCCGCGGAGCCCAGATATATCAAGGTGGTCTGGGGGCAGGGTTACAAATGTGAAAAGCGGGAAGAGTTTCTGAGGCGGTAGGAGAACCGTCCCCATTCGACAGGAAGGAGCGGGTGACATGGAGGCAGGAAAAGAGGAGAAAGCGGTACGGATGAAAATCAGCAAGGAAAAGATCAAAAAAGAAAAGATCAAAAAGGGAAAGATCACGGAGAGCGTCGGGTTTAAAGTGTTTCTGTTTCTGGTGCTGGCCTTATCCGTTCTGATCACCGAGCTGTCCGCAATTGCCATGGCGTGGATGGTCAATGTGGGGGCATACACGGAATCTTATGAAAATTATCTGAAGGAGATGCTGGGGAGAGAAGTAGCTTCTCATTCCGATTATATTTGTTATGACAGAACCAGCTTTCCCACGCTGGTATCTGTGGAACAGGCATTGGAACTTGAGGAGCAGTACAACAATCTGAGTTTCTCTATCACCAGAATGCGGGATGATATATTGTATTTTAAAAGCGCGGAGATGGGGAAGGGAGAAGGGCTGGTATTTCAGAAATATTTTTACCGGGCTACCTATTATACGCTGGGAACCTATCAGGACGAGCAGTATCTGCTCACTATTTCCGTGGACACTGCCTTTCCCAAGGAGGATAGCTTAAAGAGCATCGCCGAGAGAGCTGTCGGACTGTATAGGTATAGGAACGTCTGGCCGACGGCCGCGGCGGGCGGACTTCTGTTGGTGATTGTCAGTTTTGTGTGGTTGCTGTGCAGCGCGGGGCACAGGAGAGGGCAGGAGGGAATCACCCCCAGTGTCCTGAGCAATCTGTATCTGGATCTGCTGACGGTGTTTTTCGGCTTCGGGGCATTCGTGATTTTGGGGTTTACCGCAATGCTCTATGACGGTATGGGCAGAGGTTCGGAGCCGGTGCTTGCATTCTTCCTTGCTTTGGGCGGTATGCTGGAGACGGTGTGGTGGACGCTGTATCTGCGGGAATTCGCCCTGCGCATGAAAATGGGAAAATGGTGGAAGCACAGTTTATGCTACACGCTTCTTCGTCTGATCGGGCGGGCCGTGAGGTTCCTTGGAAGGGGCCTGACGGCACTGATCAGGGGGATTCCGGGCATCATCCATGTGGTGGCAATGCTCATGGTGCTTACGCTGTGTGAATTTGTGGGGATCCTTCGATGGGGAGAGGCGGAGTTGTTCGCCTGCTGGGTGTTTGAGAAGCTGCTCGTCGTACCCGTGATCCTATACTGTGCCCTTGCCTTTGAGAAACTTCGGAAGGGCAGCCGTGCGCTGGCGCGGGGAGAGCTTTCCCACAAGCTGGACACAAAGTATCTGGTGTTGGAATTCAAGGATCAGGGAGATAATCTGAACCGCATCGGCGAGGGCATATCCAAGGCGGTGGAGGAGAGACTGCAGAGCGAACGGCTTAAGACGGAGCTGATCACCAATGTGTCTCATGACCTAAAGACGCCGCTGACTTCCATCATCAACTATGCGGATCTTCTGGGCAGCGTGGCGGAAGGGGAGGAAGCCAAACGGGAGGAGCAGATCAAAGAGTATTCCGAAGTGCTGCTGCGCCAATCCGGGAGATTAAAGAAGCTGTTGGAGGATCTGGTGGATATCTCCAAAGCGTCCACAGGGAATCTGGAAGTGGTGGCCGCGCCCTGTGAGCTGGGCGTGCTCCTGACGCAGGTAGCGGGAGAGTACGAGAGCAGGCTGGAGGAAAAGGGACTTGTGCTGCATGTGGCAAAGCCGGAGGAAGAAGTGAGGATCTTGGCGGACGGCAGGCATCTGTGGCGGGTGTTTGACAATCTCATGAACAATATCTGTAAATATGCGCAGGAGGGCTCGAGAGTCTATCTGAATATGGAGCTTTCCGGGGAACAGGTGCAGATCATTTTCCGGAACATGTCCAAATATGAACTGAACATTTCGCCACAGGAGCTGGAGGAGCGCTTTGTGCGGGGGGACGCCTCAAGACATATGGAGGGAAGCGGACTGGGACTTTCCATCGCCAAGAGTCTGGTGGAACTGCAGCAGGGGAGCATGGAGATCGTGACGGACGGAGACCTGTTCAAAGTAATTCTGAAATTCAATATTTTGCACTAAACAATATGGGACAGTATGCCGATATAACTGAAAAGGATAAGTGGCTGAAATGGATTTCAGCCAGACACTCAAAATCAAGGAGGAATGCATATGAGTACAGTATCGGAAGTTATGGCCGGCACACAGGCGGCCCAGACGCAGCAGACAAGCGATGCGGCGGGCGCGTCCAAGAAGACGAAGGTCAGCGGCAAGACCGTGGGAAATCCCCAGTTGAGCGAGAAAGCCGCCAAGTATTATGAGGAGCTGAAGAAGAAATATTCCAACATGGATTTCGTGCTGGTGAGCTCCGACATGAAAGCGTATGCCCAATCGCATGCGTCAAGTTTTGCAAACCCTAACAAGCTGGCAGTGCTCATCGACGAGGAGAAGATCGAGCGCATGGCGGAGGATGAGAATTTCCGCAAGCAGTATGAGTCGATTCTGAGCAATGCGGCAAGCGGCGTGTCCCAGCTCGCCAAGAAACTTTCCGCCACCGGCGCCAATGTGAAGGGTTATGGCGTGCAGATCAACGACGGCGGAAACGCTTCGTTCTTTGCGGTGATAGACAAGTCTCTGGCAGCACAGAGGGACCGCATCGAGAAAAAGGCCGCGGAGAAGAAGGAAGCCAAGAAAGCCGATGAGAAGAAGGCCAGAAAGAAAGCGGAAGAGGAACGGCTCGAGGAGCGCAGGGGCGGACGCACGGAGAACTCGAAGGACGAAGTGGTGGTCACTGCTTCCTCCGTAGATGAGCTGATTCGGAAGGTGAACGACCTGATGTGGGCCGACAGATCGGATCGCGCCCGGACGGAGGAAGAACTTAGGGTAGGACAGCAGTTTGATCTCTGGGTGTAGGGGGTGATCGCATGATTGCCGGAACGATTAGAAATTCCGTGAAGATGGCGGCACTGGACGGGGAATGGCAGCAGAAAAAGAATTCCGGCAGGTTGAGAGACAATCAGAAGAAGGAACTCACGCCCGCCGAGAGGGAGCTTGCCAGACTGCAGGAGCAGGTGGAGGAGATCCGCGAGAATAGAGAGTATGCGGATATCGACGCCAAACTCAAATCGGGACAGAAGCTGACATCGGACGAGATTGCATATCTGAAGAAGAACAATCCGCAGGCCTTAAAAGAGTACGAGGAGATACAGGAACAGAGAAAAGCCTATAAGGAGGCACTCAAAAACTGCCGTTCCAAGGAGGAAGTGGAGCGGTTAAAGGTGACCAAGATGGGGCAGTTCATGGCGCAGGCCAAGGAGATCTCCCACAACCCCAACATTCCCAAGGGGCAGAAAAAGGCAATGTTGGAGAAAATTCTGAGAGTCATTGCCGGAGTGCAGAAAGAGCATCTGGATTTCGAGAAATCCTTGCAGTATCAGATGCTTCCCGAGAAAGACGAGGATGAGGATAAGGGGAGAAGGAGCAGGACGGAGGAAGCCGTAGGCGAGGAACAGGCGCCGTCAGAGGCACAGCCTCAGGAGGAAGCGGACGAGACGCAGGAGCCGGTTTCGCAGGGCAGGGCCGACAGAGACTCGCAGCGCGTATCCGAGAAAGGGACCGCTTCGAAGCGTATGCCCGAAGGAATGACTGTCTCGAGACAGTCGCCCGCGGAGAGTTCCGCAGGAAAAAGGACGGGCGATACGGGAATGCTGGTAGATATCTGTCTATAAAAAGAATCATAGTTTTTAGAAAAAGTCGTTCGAGAAACGGCTTTTTCTATTCCCATTTTAGGAGGAATATGGTAAAATAAAGTCAAAAGCTTTAGAAACAGGAGCAAGTTCTTATGATAATCGCGTTTCTGGTGTTATCTTGTCTGTTATCCGCAGGTCTTGTGGCGGGTGTGATAAAAATGAATCGGTACGACCATCCTGTGCGGCCCTCCATTCAGTATCTGTTTGTGGCGGCGGTATTTCCGATTATGTTTAATGCGGCGTCGCTGATGACCGGAGAATGGATGGCGACGCTTTGGCATGGCCTCTACTTTGCCGCCACGGACTGGCTGGTGATCTTCCTGTATTATTACGCAAAGCAGTACACGGGGACTATAGGAGAGAAGACGTATATCAGGCGGCTGATGTGCGTGGGAGCCGTTGTGGATACGGTTTCCATGATTGTGAACGTAGGTACGCATCATGTGTTTACCAGCGTGGAGGTGCCGATTGGCGACGGAACAAGCTGTTTTGCGGTGGAGCCCGGGGTTTCCCAGTCCGGCGTGCCGGTGTATACATTCCATCTTCTGTTTGTCTATACCATGGTGGTCATTGTGCTGATGACTTTTGTCCTCAAGATGGTACGGACGGTCAGATTGTACCGCGGGAAATATATGGCGGTGATCGGCAGTTTTATTCTGATTCTGGCGGTGAACATCGGATATCGCTTTGTGGATATTCCTATTGATTTGTCTCCGGTACTCTATTTTGTGCTGGCGTTTGCCTGTGTGTATTTTTCGCTGTTCTATGTGCCCAAGAGCATCGTGGTGAAGCTTTTGTCCCTTGCGGTGGAAGATATGGAGAGCGGCATACTCTGTTTTGACAAGGACGGAAAATGCGTCTATGCCAACGAGATGAGCCGGAATTTGTTCAATGCGAATGACAGTCTCGCACCGCTGGAACACTATTTTGCGGCGTGGAGGGAATCCAAACAGGAGGAACTCAGGGAGGAAGTCTGGCGGGAGACCCGCGAGGTGGACGGGGAGACGCATCATTTTGAGTCGCAATTTAAGTTCCTTCTGGATGACAGGGGCAATTATGTGGGAAGTTTCTTCTCCATTGTGGACAAGACGGAGGATTTTCAGAATCTTGAGTTCGAGCAGTACAAGGCTACCCATGACAATCTGACGGATATTTACAACAGGGATTACTTTTTTGAGCGGGTGGAGGCACTGCTGCGGCGGGAGCCGGATGTGAAACGGCTGATTGCCTGTATCGACGTGAAAGATTTCAAACTGGTGAACGATCTGTTCGGCGAGGAGACGGGAAACAATATTCTGAAGCGGATTGCGGGACTCATGCGAAGAGATGCCGCTGACGACACGCTGTACGGGAGATTGGAAGCGGACCGTTTTGCGCTGTGCATGCGGGAAGAGCGGTTTGTCGAGGAGAATTATACGGAATATCTGGAGGACTTGAAGCGGTTGTTGCGCAGCAGTGTCTACCGGATGCATGTGCATGTGGGCGTCTATCATATCACCGATCCGTCCCTGAGTATCTCCGTGATGTGTGACAGGGCGTTTGTGGCGATCCGAAACATCAAGGAGAGTTATCAGCAGATCGTGTCTTATTACAGCGAGAATATGGGAGCTTCTGTGCAGCGGGAGAAAGTGATGGTGGGCGAGTTCGACCGCGCTCTCTCAGCAGGGGAGTTTCAGATGTATCTGCAGCCGCAGGTGGCGGTGGACGGGCATGGCATACTGGGAGCGGAGGCGCTGGTGCGGTGGGAGCATCCGGTGCGCGGCATGGTCTCTCCGGCGGAGTTCATTCCAGTCTTTGAAAAGAGCGGCTATATTTCCAGACTGGATCGATATGTGTGGGAGCTGGCCTGCAGACAGCTTAGAATATGGAAGGATCAGGGAAGGGAAGATTTACATATCTCTGTTAATATCTCTCCCAAGGATTTCTATTATTTGGATATCTATGAGACCTTTACTTCTCTGGTGGAGCGGTATGGCATTAATCCCGTCAATCTGAAATTGGAGATCACGGAGACGGCATTCATGCAGGAGCTGACCAAGCAGCTTGATCTGTTGAGCAGACTGAGAGGATACGGATTCCAAGTGGAGATTGATGATTTCGGAAGCGGTTATTCTTCCCTCAATACGCTGAAAGATATTGAGGTGGATGTGCTGAAGCTGGATATGGGATTCCTGCGGCAGACAAGTCATGAGGAGCGTGGCAGAACCATTGTGAATGCGGTGATCGGAATGTCCAAGAGTCTGGGGCTTACCGTGATCACGGAGGGTGTGGAGACCGTGGAACAGGTGGGATATCTGACCGGGGCAGGATGCGATGTATTTCAAGGGTATTATTTTGCCAAACCCATGCCGGTGAAGGAGTTTGAGGTGAAGTATCAGATCGGATAGGCTGTCAATCGCGCCTAGTACAGTCCGGCAGGGCTGTCTGTGAATAGATTGTTACGGGAGAGAATACCGACTGCGGTCAGGGGTAGCGGAAAATGCAGATGTATGAGGTGACCGTCACGGCGGAGGATATGCGGACACAGGTGCAGAGGAGCGTGCTCTTTGCGGAGGACGAGGACGATGCGCTGGACCGGATCCAGAAGAGCTTGGAGGAGCAGCACATTGCGTATGGGATGTGTCAGGCCTCCGAGATGTAGAGCCATGGCGGGACGGAAATAGGGGATAGAAATAAAGGGTGGAATCTAAAACGGGGAAAGCAGCCGCACGGGAGTGGGGCTGTTTTCCTGTGACGAAGAAAGGAATTATTGATATGGAACAGAATAATCAGCACAATCCGGTACACGCTCCGATTCCCGGCTTAGGGCTCAGGAGCCTTAAAACTGCCTTGGCCACAATGCTCACGGCGTTTCTCTATGCTCTGTTTCCGGACAGTAATCCCACCTTTGCCTGCATTGGCGCTATCTTTGGCATGGGGGCGGATATGGAGAGCTCCCGCCGCAGCGGCGGCAATCGTTTTTTTGGAACGATTATCGGCGGATTTATCGGTCTGGGGCTCTACCAGTTGGAACATTGGGCTTATCCGGAAGGCTGTTACTGGCTGCGGCTTCCGCTGGTATTTCTGGGGACTATTATCCTGATTGCCGTGTGCGTGCTCTGCCATTGGCCGGGCGGTGTGCAGCCGGGGGGCGTAGTGCTGTGCATTATCCTGTTCAACACGCCGCCTCACTATATCGAATATGCGTTGTACCGCATGATCGACACCGGGATCGGTGTGGTCATTGCCTTGATTGTCAATTATCTGTTCTCCAGAAGCAGGGTGGAGGAGTGGCTTCATATGAAGCATCAGGAGCAGGAGGCGGATCAATAGGGGGTAAATTAGACACGGACTCCGGCAATAGGGTATTGCCGGAGTCTTTTGGTCCGATTCGTTTTGCAGGCATCCTGCCGGATCTGTCCGGCCGTTTATTTGGAGGGATCCGAGTATTTTTCCTCGCAGTATTGACAGCGGTAGATCTCTTTTTGTTCATCGGACAGGAAGAAAATATGGGGCAGCCCCTGTTCGATGGAGGTGATGCAGCGGGGATTGCGGCATTTTATCACATTTTTGATCTTTTTGGGCAGAATCAGTTCCTTCTTGGCGACGATCTCGCCGTTTTTGATGACGTTGACCGTGATATTGTGATCCAGAAAGGCCAGAATATCCAGATCCAGCATGTCGATGTCGCACTCCACCTTCAAGATATCTTTTTTGCCCATTTTGTTGCTGCGGGCGTTTTTGATAATCGCCACGGTGCAGTCCAGTTTATCGAGCTCCAGATGGTCGTACAGATCCAGACTTTTTCCCGCTTTGATGTGATCTAACACAAAACCTTCTTCAATTTTTCCGACGTTTAACATAACAATCTCCTTTCCGGTCCTATTCCGCAAGCCCCAGCAGGGTCATGATCAGCGCCATGCGCACATAGACGCCGTATTGCGCCTGTTTAAAGTAGGCGGCTCTGGGATCTGTGTCCACCTCCACGTCGATCTCATTGACTCTGGGAAGGGGATGGAGCACCAGCATGTCCTCTCTGGCAAGTTTCATCTTCTCCTCGGTGAGAATGTAGAAGTCTTTCAGACGGACGTAATCTTCCTCGTTGAAGAAGCGTTCTTTCTGCACACGGGTCATATAGAGGAGATCCAGATCAGGAAGCACATCGTCCAGACGAATGACCTCCTCGAACGGAATCTTCCGATCTTTCAGCATCTCAATGATATAGTCCGGAATGCGCAGCTCCTCGGGCGAGATGAAGAGGAAGCGGATGCCGGGATAGCGCACCAGCGCGTGGATCAGGGAGTGGACGGTGCGGCCGAATTTCAGATCACCGCACAGGCCGATGGTGAAATGATCCAGTCGTCCTTTCAGATTGCGGATGGTCAGCAGATCCGTCAGGGTCTGAGTGGGATGCTGATGTCCGCCGTCTCCCGCATTGATGACGGGAATCAGCGATTTGCCGGCGGCCACGGTGGCCGCGCCCTCCTTGGGATGGCGCATGGCGCAGATGTCCGCGTAACCGGAGATGACCCGGACGGTATCGGACACGCTCTCGCCCTTGGCGGCGGAGGAGGAGCCGGCATCGGAGAAGCCTAAGACCTGTCCGCCGAGACGGAGCATGGCGGACTCAAAGCTCAGGCGCGTTCTGGTGCTGGGCTCGTAAAAGCAGGTGGCCAGTATTTTGCCGTCGCAGACGTGGGCATATTTTTGAGGATCGTGTTCGATGGAAGCGGCCAGATCAAAGAGGCGGTCCAGTTCTTCCGTCGTAAAGTCGAGGGGACTGATTAAATGACGCATAATGTTTCCTCCGTTACTATTCAGGATAGGGAGCCGAAAGGCCTTATAAAAAGCCGAAGAGAAAATGGAAACCTCTTCGACTTCTTTATCAGTTTTTATAGGATAACAGGTCTGTTACCGGTTTGCGTCTGGGAGCATCCGGTGATTCTGCGGGATAGCCGATGGCAATCAGTGCAACCAATTCCTGATTCTCGGGTATCTCCAAAAGTTTGGTGGCATCGGCCTCGTCAAAGAGCCCCATGATCACGGTGCCAAGGCCATGCTCGTAAGCTGCCAGACAGAACGCCTCGCTGGCGATGCCGGCGTCATACATCTGCCAGCCGTCACCTTTTTCGGTGGAAAAGGAGCCGTCCCTCTCATAACCGCTGCGCCCGGTCACAACAGTCACCGCAATGACCATGGGAGCATTGTTCATGATCTTACCGTTGCCGGCCCAAGTGCTTGTACATGCGGCAAGCCGGGTCTTCATCTCCCCCTCAACCGCGATGTAGCGTGTGATCTGAGTGTTTTTCCAACTGGGAGCAAAGGAAGCGGTCTCCACGATCTGTTCCAACAGTTCATGGGACACGGTCTGATCGGTGAAGCTGCGGATGCTTCTGCGTCCGGTGATACATTCTTGTGCGGTCATAGAAGAACCTCCTGTCTTTATTCTTGTCTTATGATACCACTTCCGGAGAACAGATTCAATCAAATTTTACCAAAAATTCCGACAAATTTCCCGTGCGGAGAACAGAAAGTTTTTGCATATCTGTGTGGAATGAATTATAATCATAAAAAGGAGGTGCGTTATGATGGAATTTGTTGAAAGAAAGCGATGGCTTTTTCTGGGATTGCCCTTTACCTTTACGAAGTATAGAGTCCGGGAGGATATGATCACCATCACCAGCGGTCTGCTCAGGACCACGGAGAATGACTGCTATATGTATAAAGTACAGGATGTGGAGCACACTGCCAGTCTGATGGAGAAACTGTTTAAAATCGGAACAGTGGTCTGCTATACGGGCGATACCACCCATCCGAAACTGCTGCTGGAGCATATCCGCAATTCCAGAGAGATCAAGGATTTCATTTTAAAGGAGTCCGAGGAGGCCAGAATGAAGAGGCGCACGGTGAATATGCTGGATATCGGTTCCGGCGGCATGGACGATCTGGATGACTGATAGGATACGCCTGTAAAATCGGGACGAAATCTACAGGGTTTCGTCCTGTAACTGTGTATGACGGCAGAGCAGATGTTCAAACAAAAGCCCGGTGATAAACCAGCAGGGGGCGTAATCCAGACGGATGACCCGGCCGATGTGGTAGCGGCTTCTGCTATAGTCCCAAGGGCAGAGCCTGCGGCGTCTTAAAAAGCGGCCGGAGAGGAATTCAGCCGAGAAGATCATGGTCATATAGGTGAGCCCTCTTAAAAATAACGGTCGTTTTTGCATTGCGCGAAAGAAAGGCCGAAAGCAGGCCACACTGCCGTAGATGGGAAACATCCAGAGGGAAGTGGTGCCCGTGAGGCGCAGGTTGCGGCGGCGAAAGGAAGCCAGCGCGGTGAAGAGAATTTCCAGACACCAGCCGGTGACTCCGCAGCGCAAAAAGCTATGAAAAAAGTTTTTGAAAAAAGATTCTAATTTTCGCATGATGACCTCGCTTGCCGGCTGCTTGTAAAGCAGGGCGTACGGTTATAGTATGGTCGGATTCCGAAAAATTATGCGCGGGGGTGCGGATGAAATATCAGGAGGCCTTGGATTATATAGAGAGTATTCAGTCCTACGGTATCGTGCCGGGGCTTGAGAATATCACGGAGTTGTGTACAAGACTTGGCGACCCGCAGGAGCGGCTTAAGTTTGTGCACATCGCGGGAACCAACGGGAAGGGTTCCACGCTGGCGTATCTCTCCACGATTCTGAAATGTGCGGGATATAAGGTGGGACGATATAGCTCTCCGACCATTTTTGAATACCGGGAACGCATTCAGGTAAACGGAAGAAATATCACACAGAAAGCATTGTGTGAGGGTGTGGAGAAAATCAAGAACACGTGTTATGAAATGAAGGGCGCGGGATTTTCGCATCCCACGCCCTTTGAGGTGGAGACCGCACTGGCATTCTGGTATTTTGACCGGACGGGTTGTGATATCGTGGTGCTGGAGACCGGGATGGGAGGTCTGTATGACGCGACGAATGTGATCTCCGCGCCGTTGACGGCCGTGCTCACGCCCATCAGCATGGACCACATGGGATTTCTGGGGAAGAGTCTGGCGGAGATTGCGGAGCATAAGGCGGGCATTATCAAGGAAGGCTGTACGGTGGTCAGCGCCGGACAGGAGCCGGAGGTGGCGGAGGTGGTGCGGCGCGTAGCCGGAGAGAAACACTGTCCGCTCTATATGGCGGATCCGAGCCGCATTGAGCATCTGAAACGGGGAGGCGGCAGCAGACAGAGCGCACAGTTTGTGGAGAGACAGGTGTTTGATTACCGCAGTGGGAGCGGAGAGCTTCTGAAGAAGCTGGAGATTCATCTGGGCGGCAGCTTTCAGCCGGAGAATGCTCTGCTTGCGTTGGAGACCATAGAGAGACTGCGGGATCAGGGGATGACAATCGGGGAGGCGGCGCTTCGCAGAGGCCTTCGGGAGACTGTCTGGCCGGGGCGTTTCTGTGTGGTGGCCACGAAACCGCTTTTTGTGGTGGATGGGGCTCACAATGCCGATGCTGCCGGAAAACTTGCCCAATCTGTGGAATTCTATTTTACAAACAGGCGGATTATCTATATAATAGGAGTGTTAAGGGACAAGGAGTATCAGAAGGTGGTCGGACTGACCCATGCCTTTGCGGATCAGATCATTACCGTCACGCCGCCGGGGAATCCCAGAGCGCTGCCTGCCTATGAGCTGGCGCAGGAGATTGCGAAAGTGCATCCTTCGGTGACGGCGGTGGATAGTCTGGAGGAGGCCGTGGAGATGGCGCGGCTTCTGGCAGGTCCGGAGGATGTGATTTTGGCGTTCGGTTCCCTGTCCTATCTGGGAAGACTAATCAGGATCGTGGAAGGATGACGACATGGTAAATCAGGATAAAATACAGGAAGCGGTGCGGATGCTTCTGGAGGGGATCGGAGAGGATCCGAACAGGGAAGGACTGGCAGATACGCCGGAGCGGATTGCCAGAATGTATACGGAGATTTTCAGCGGTATGGAAGAGCAGGCCTCGGAGCATCTGTCCAAAGTATTTACGGTGGAGAGCAATGAGCTGGTGCTGGAGAAGGACATTGTGTTCTATTCCATGTGTGAACATCATCTGATGCCCTTTTACGGCAAGGCGCATGTGGCCTATATACCTGATGGCAGAGTGGTTGGGTTGAGCAAGCTGGCCCGCACGGTGGAGGTCTATGCGAGAAGGCTGCAGATTCAGGAGCAGATGACGGCTCAGATCGCGGATGCGGTCATGGAATATCTGGCGCCACAGGGCGTGATGGTGATGGTGGAGGCGGAGCATATGTGTATGACCATGCGCGGGGTGAAGAAACCCGGCAGCCGGACGGTGAGTGTGGCCGCCAGAGGGGTGTTCGCCGACAACGCCCTGCTGCAGAATCAGTTTTTCCAGATGCTGCGGGCATAGGACGGACATTCGAAGGAGGATGTGGTTTTGGAGAGAATCGACAAGATATTAAATCATGATTTGTTCCGTTATCATCTTGCGGAAAACAGGAAGGCGGAGGAAAATCGAAAGTTCGGGAAGCATGATCTGACGCATTTTCTGGATGTGGCACGGATCGGAGAGATCATCAATCTGGAGAGTGATTTGGGCATTCCCAGAGAATGGATTTATGCGGCTGCGCTTCTGCATGATACAGGAAGACATATCCAATACGAAGATGACACGCCCCATGAGCTGGCCAGTGCCAAGATCGCCCCACAGATTCTGGGAGAATGTGGATTTGACAATTCAGAAACGGATGTTATTGTAGATGCAATCATGAGTCACAGAGACGCGTCGGTGGCCACGCAGGATAATCTGCGAGGGGTGCTGTACCGGGCGGACAAAGCCAGCCGCGCCTGTTTTGCCTGCGATGTGGTGCAGGAATGTCACCGCAGTGACGACAAGAAGAACATGAAGATTCGTTATTAGAGGCATATGGAGAAGAGTATGTGAAAAAGGGTATGTGAAGAGCATTCGGAGGAGGGATATATTGAGGACAGACAGTATGCAGATCGGCGGGAAGTCATTCAGGCGTCAGGGCAGAACTTATGTCATGGGGCTTCTGAATGTGACGCCGGATTCCTTTTCCGACGGCGGCAGATGGAACCAACTGGACAGGGCGCTGTATCATGTGGAAGAAATGCAGAGAGACGGTGCGGACATTGTGGATATAGGCGGCGAATCTACCCGCCCCGGCTATGAGAGAATCTCGGATCAGGAGGAGATTGATCGTGTTATTCCGGTTCTGGAGGCGATTAAATCCAGATTTGATATCCCGGTTTCGCTGGATACCTATAAGAGCAGAGTGGCCAAGGCCGGCATTGCCGCGGGAGCGGATCTGATCAATGATATTTGGGGGCTGCGCCATGATGCGGATATGGCTGCGGTGATCGCGGAGAGCGGACTGCCCTGTTGTCTGATGCACAACCGGGAGGAAGCCGTGTACGAGGATTTTTGGCGGGGGTTGACCCTCGATCTGTCAGACAGTCTCTCGCTGGCGGCACAGGCGGGGATTGCGGAGGACAAAATCATTCTGGATCCGGGGGTCGGATTCGGCAAGACTTATGAACACAATCTGAGCGTGCTGAAAGGTCTGGAACGTCTGCAGGTGTTCGGCTGTCCGATTCTGTTGGGGTGCAGCCGCAAATCGGTGATCGGTCTGACGCTGGATCTGCCGGCGGACGAGAGAGTGGAAGGGACTCTGGTGACCACGGTGCTGGGCGTCATGAAGGGCTGCAGCTTTGTGAGGGTTCACGACGTCAAGGAGAATGTCCGCGCCGTGCGCATGGCGGAGGCAATTAACGGAAGTTCAATCGTGATTTGAGGGTCCGCTGAAGCGGACAGATGGGAGAAATGATGAATCAGGACGAAATCAGAATCGACAATCTGGAAGTATACGCCCATCACGGCGTCAATCCGGAAGAAAAGGCTGTGGGCCAGACATTTTATGTAAATGCCATTTTGTATACGGATATCCGTCCGGCGGGACGGGAGGATGACTTGAGCCTGTCCACCAATTACGGCGAGATCTCTCACTTTATCAACAATTGGATGAAGGAGTATATTTATGATTTAATCGAGTCTGTGGCGGAGAATCTCGCCGAGCAGCTTCTCCTGAACTTTGGTTCGATCAAGGCGCTGGAACTGGAGATCCGAAAACCCGAGGCTCCCGTGGGACTGCCCTTTGAATCGGTATCCGTGCGCATCAAGCGCAGCTGGCATCAGGTCTATCTGTCGCTGGGGTCCAATATGGGTGACAGGGAGGCTTATCTGCGGCAGGGGATTGAGCGCTTGGGGGAGCACCCGCTGATACAGGTGCAGCAGACGGCGGATCTGTTGGAGACCGAGCCATACGGTTATACGGAACAGGATAGATTTCTGAACACGGCGGTCAAAATGCGCACACTGCTCACGCCCAAAGAACTGTTGCAGTATCTGCATGAGATCGAGGCGGCTGCGGGCCGTACCAGAGAGATCCATTGGGGACCGCGAACGCTGGATATTGATATTCTATTCTTCGATAAGCTGGTGTATGAGGACGATGTGCTTGTGCTGCCTCATGTGGATCTGGAGAACCGGTATTTTGTGTTGGAGCCTTTAAGTCATCTGGCGCCGAATTTCCGGCATCCCATTTTGGGAAAGACGGTGATGCAGTTGTTGGAAGCGCTGCCCCATTCATGACATGGACAACAAAAGATTGCGGAGCATGTTTGGCATGACCGCAATCATATGGAAGGGTTGATTATGGGAGAGAAGGAATACATTCATCTGGATGATGAGACAATCCAAAGAATAGACGCACAAATGCTGCCGGAGGAGGAACTGCAGGATCTGGGCGAGTTTTTTAAAGTGTTTGGTGATGTGACCCGCCTGAAAATCCTCTATGTTCTTCTGTGCTCCGAGATGTGCGTCTATGATATCGCCACTCTGTTAGGAATGTCCCAGTCTGCCATCTCACATCAGCTTCGGGTGCTGAAGCAGATGGATCTGGTGAAAAATCGTCGGGAGGGCAAAACCATTTTCTATTCTCTGGCGGACAGTCATATTGTCACGATTCTAAGTCAGGGACAGGATCATATCGAAGAATAACATATGTTTTCTAAAAGGCACGGGACTGATTATTGCCCAGCAATGCATGGTACAGGCTTGTGTCCTCGCCAAATTCCTGAAAATAGACATAGCGTGACGTCATATTGATATTGGTATAGATCCCCTCCGCCACGACCAGCACATTGCTGCCGTCCGTGTGCATGCATTTCAACTGCGGGTCGGTGGCGCTGTTGGTCTGATAGTAGACATAGCCGGAACCCACATTGAAGCATTCTACTCTTTCGTTTGTGAGCACTTCCACGTTCTGTCCCGAGAGGGAGTAGCGGCACAGACGATAGTCGGAAGACACATCCATATAGTAAATATAATCTCCATTTAACACAGGATACCACAGATTACCGTTCCATATGGGTTCCGCCACATCCGTTGTGGTGTTTAAGCGGTACAGGAAATGGTCGCCCTGCGTGCCGTTATAGTAGATCATGCCGTTCTCGGCACATGCGGGATTGATGGCATAGTCGGCCAGAGGAATCTGTTCCGACTTGTCGATCTTTACTTTATAAAATGAGGGATGCTCCTTGCCGGCGGTGAGCAGATAGAGATAATTGTCCACAAGCTGACCGCTCGTCACCACATCCCGCGTGATCGCCACGGCCTTTTTGCCTTTCAGATTACAGCGGTTGAAGGAATGTGTGTTGGTGACGCTCCCGGGGCCGTCATAACCCGCCGATCCAAGCTGGAAATAATACAGATAATCGCCGCCGGCGAGCAGGTTGCGAACCTGCATGGAATTGAGCTTGCGAAGATCCGATTCGTCAGGATTCATGGCGTAAAGGGCGCCGCCGTCCGCGGGATTGGAGAAATAGACCGTGCCGTTATATTCACAGAACAACCCCCCGTTGTTTATGTTGCCGGCGGTATTGCCCACGGTTCCCGCGGGATTCATCTTCACTTGGCCGGTGAGAAGTTCCACCAACGTCAGGGCGAGCAGGATGAGAATCACCGGGGGAAGCAGAAAGAGGAGCGGTTTAAGGTCGGTTTTTTTCTTTTTCATCGTAATACCATGCCTTTCCATAGCCTGCATAAGGGCGGATGTTGAAAGCGCCTTGTGCAGATATATATAGATTGCCTTATAAGTGCAGTATACACCGTATTTTTCTTGCTATCAAGTTGGATTTGTTATAAAATATGGTAGGACGAAGCGATTCGCTTTTTATAAATCGGTTTGGGGATTGAGAGCGTCTGCGGGGCGGACGGATGGAGGTTGGTATGGATTTAGGTGAACTGAGAAAGGGGCTCGACGGGATCGATGCGCAGATCGTGGAGCTCTATGAGAGACGAATGGATCTGTGCAGACAGGTGGCGGAATACAAAATCGAGAACGGCAGGAAAGTATTCGACCGGGTGAGAGAGCAGGAGAAGCTGTGCGGCGTGAGGGCGCTGGCTCAGGATGAGGCGAATGCGCAGGGGCTCACAGAGCTTTTTGAACAGATTATGGCTATGAGCCGCAAGCTGCAATACCGGATGATGGCAGAGCATGGGATGCAGGGGAAGCTTCCCTTTATCGGTGTGGACTGTCTGGACACGGCAAATGCCAGAGTGGTTTTTCAGGGGGCGGAGGGAGCTTACTCGCAGGCCGCCATGCTGCGGTATTTCGGGGAACATGTGAAGAACTTCCATGTGGACACCTTCCGTGACGCCATGAGCGCGATAGACGAGGGCAGCGCGGATTTTGCCGTGCTCCCCATTGAAAATTCAACGGCGGGAATCGTGAATGAGATCTATGACCTTCTGGTGGAGTATGAGAACTATATTGTGGCCGAGCAGATCATCCGGATCGAGCATTGTCTGCTGGGCGTTCCCGGCGCATCGCTGTCCGACATCCGCACGGTCTACTCCCATCCCCAGTCTTTGATGCAGAGCGCCAGATATCTGGCCGACTATCCTTGGCAGCAGATCAGTATGCAAAACAATGCATTTGCGGCGAGAAAAGTAGCAGAGGAGAAAGATCCGTCACAGGCGGCCGTAGCCAGCGAACTGGCGGGACAGATCTACGGTCTGGAGGTACTGCAGAAGGGCATCAATCATTCCGGCACCAACTCCACCCGCTTTATCATCGTCACGAACCAGAAAATATTCAGAAAAGATGCCTCAAAAGTCAGCATCTGCTTCGAGGTGCCCCATGAGAGCGGTTCCCTCTATCACATGCTGTCCCACTTCATCTACAATAACCTGAACATGACCAAGATCGAGAGCCGTCCCATCGAGGGACGCAATTGGGAATATCGATTTTTTGTGGACTTTGAGGGCAATCTGGCGGACGATTCCGTCAAAAATGCCCTGTGCGGACTCAGGGAAGAAGCGAGAAATATGAAAATACTGGGCAACTATTAGGAGGCATCATGCGGGAACAGGAACTTCTTATATACAGGGATTTTAAGGACGGTAGTCTTCTCTATGACATGGCGTGGCTCATGTCCCACTATCAGGATGACTATTACAATCAAGAGGATATGCGGGCGCTTTTTTTCCAATGTCTGCACCAGCTCTTGGAGCTGGCCGGCCATTACGGATTCCACGGCAACCTCTGGCACTGCTATCTGGCAAATCTGTTGGTCAACAATGAGAACAGCTACAGCGTGGGCTGTGAGATCCGGGGCGCCATACAGGGCAGCATCAATGAGGCGGCCTTGCATGATATTGTGATTTTCAAAGAGTTCTATGATTATGACTTTGCTCCCATGATCGAGACGCTGCAGACACCGGAGTTTGCGCTCGTTACGGACTACCGGGCGAACAGTCAGGAGAGCAAAGTATACAATCGCAGAATTTGCGCCAGAATCTGCGAGCTGGCGGAGCATTTCTGTGAGAACCGCACACCGCAGGAGATGAAGGACACGCTGACGGAGTTTTATAAAGAATACGGCGTGGGAGAGTTCGGTCTGCACAAGTCTTTCCGGGTGGCACGGGACGCAGACGGTCTGCACATTCCACCCATCTTGAATATTGCCCATGTGCATCTGGACGATCTGGTGGGGTATGAGATCCCCAAGCGCAAGCTCATCGACAATACGGAGGCTTTCGTGAATGGCAAAAAGGCTAACAACTGTCTGTTGTTCGGCGATGCGGGCACGGGCAAATCCTCCTGTATCAAAGCCATCGCCAATGCATATTACGACAGAGGACTACGCATCATAGAGATTTATAAACATCAGTTTCAGGAGCTGAACGAGGTGATTGCCCGCATCAAGAACCGCAATTACAAGTTCATTATCTATATGGACGATCTGAGCTTCGAAGACTTTGAGATCGAGTATAAGTACTTAAAGGCGGTCATCGAGGGAGGATTGGAGAAAAAACCCGAGAATGTGCTGATCTATGCCACCTCTAACCGCAGACATCTGATCCGCGAGAATGTGAATGACAGGGAAGAGATCCGCGAGGATCTGCACACGGGCGACACGGTACAGGAGAAATTGTCTCTGGTGAGCCGCTTTGGCGTCACCATTTATTTCGGCGCGCCGGGCAAGAAGGAATTTCAGACCATCGTGAAAGAGCTGGCACAGCGGGAGCATCTGAATATTGCGGAGGAGGAGCTTCTGCGGGAGGCCAATCAATGGGAGCTGTCCCACGGAGGGCTCTCCGGCAGGACGGCCAGACAGTTCATCGACTATCTGTCGGCGAGAGACGTCGGTGAATCTACTTTAGGAGGAGCGCAATGAGTGTGAAAACTTTTGCAGCCATCGATGTGGGCAGCTATGAGTTGTCCATGAAAATATTTGAACTGTCCGGCAAGACAAGCATGCGCGCCATCGATCATGTGAGCCGCCGCATCGATCTGGGCAGTGAGACCTATGCCACGGGCAAAATCAGTGCGGACAAGATGGATGAGCTGTGCCGTACGCTGAAAGAGTTTGCGGCGATCATGGACTCCTACAAAGTGGACGGCTATCGGGCATACGGCACCAGCGCTATTCGTGAGACCGGCAACTCCGTCATTGTGCTGGATCAGATCGCCCAGCGCACGGGGCTGAAGCTGGAGGTGCTCAGCAATTCCGAGCAGCGCTTTCTGGACTACAAATCCATTGCTTCCAAGGGGGAGAGCTTCCGACACATCATCGAGGAGAAGACTGCCATCGTGGACATCGGCGGCGGTAGCATCCAGCTCTCTCTCTTTGACAATGACACATTGGTTTCCACCCAGAATCTGCGGCTGGGTGTCCTGCGCATTCAGGAGGTCATGAATCATCTGCATGTGGGATCCTCCCATCTGGAACAGTTGGTGGGGGAGATGATCAGCGCGCAGCTCTCCGCGTACAAGAAGCTGTATCTGAAGGACAGAGAGATTCAGAATATTATCATTGTGGATGACTATATCTCTCCGTGGGCGGTAAAACATGCCAGCCGGGAGAAGGGGGAGGGTATCATAGACGCGGAGGATTTTGAGGGGCTGATGGAGCTTCTGCGCACCACCAATCAGACGGAGCTCGCCCGGGCGTTGGACGTGGTCGAGGAGAAGGTACCCTTGGTGTTCATCAGCGCGATCTTGGTTCGCAGAATTGCGGAGCTGATGGGGGCGGTGAGGATCTGGGCTCCGGGAGTCACACTCTGTGACGGCATCGCCTACGAGTACGGTGAGAGCATCAAGATGTTTCGCGGAGAACATGATTTTGAGCAGGATATCGTGGCCTGCGCTATGAATATCAGCAAGCGGTATATGGGGAGCCGCAAGCGGGCGGAGACACTGGAGACCATTACCACCGCCATCTTTGACAGTATGAAAAAAATACACGGGATGGGAAGAAGGGAGAGACTCTATCTCCGTCTCGCCGCAATCCTCCACGATTGCGGTAAATATATCAGTCTGGTGAATATCGGGGAGACCTCATACGATATCATCATGGCCACGGAGATCATCGGTCTGTCTCATATAGAACGGGAGCTTGTGGCCAATGTGGTACGCTTTTACCACAGTCCTTTTGTCTATTACGAACAGTCTGCGGACAGCAGGATTCTGGGCAGGGAAGCCTACCTGACGATGGCGAAGCTGACGGCAATCCTGCGTCTGGCCGCCAGCATGGATCACAGCCACAAACAGAAGTTAAAAGGCCTGAAGGCGGTTCTTCGGGACAATGAGCTTTTCTTAAATGCGGACACCATGGAGGACATCACGCTGGAGACCGGATTTTTTGCCGCCAGAGCGGAGTTTTTCAAAGAAGTGTTCAGCGTGACGCCCGTACTCAGGCAGCGCAAACAATTTTAGGGAGGTTTCCTTATGAAAGAGAACGCAAAGGAGTCCGGCCGGGAAGGAAAAATCAAGTTTACCGACTCCAAATATTATACCAACAGAGAGTTGAGCTGGATTCTGTTCAATCACAGAGTTCTTGCGGAGGCCAGAGACAAAAACATTCCTCTGTTCGAGAGGCTGAAATTTTTGAGTATTACGGCTTCCAATCTGGACGAGTTCTTTATGATCCGCGTGGCGTCCTTAAAGGATATGATAGGCGCCGGGTATGAGAAAAAGGATATCTCCGGCATGACGCCCACACAGCAGCTCGATGTGCTGGGGAAGGCCATCCATGAGCTGGTGGAGCTTCAGTATTCCACCTACAACCGCTCCTTGTTTCCGGCGCTGACCCAGAACGGCTTGATTCTGATCAGAAGTCACGAGCAGTTGACCAAGGAGGAGGGCGCGTTTATCGACGAATACTTTGAGGAGAATGTTTACCCGGTGCTGACGCCCATGGCGGTGGATTCCTCGAGGCCTTTTCCGCTGATCCGCAACAAAACGCTGAACATTGGCGCTCTGGTGCGGGGCAAGGGCAGCGATGACGAACTGGAATTTGCCACCGTGCAGGTTCCGGGGGTGCTGAATCGGATCGTGGAACTGCCAAAGAGAGACGGAAAACGCAGAGTGATCTTTCTGGAGGAGATTATTGAGCGCAATATCAGTAAACTATTCCTGAATTATGATATTGTCTGTGCCCATCCTTTCCGCATTATGCGCAATGCGGATCTCACCATCGAGGAGGAGGAGGCAGCGGATCTCTTGAAAGAGATCGAGAAGCAGCTCAAAAAGCGTCAACGGGGCGAGGCCATCCGTCTGGAGGTGGAGGCGGGAACCGACAAACGGCTCCTAAAGATTTTGAAGAAGGAGCTGGCAATCGGGGATGACAATCTCTATACCATCGACGGACCGCTGGATCTGACCGTGCTGATGAAACTCTATGGGCTGGAAGGGTTCGAGAAATTTAAGGCGCCTGCCTATGAGCCGCAGGCCGTGCCGAGACTGCCGGCCGGCTGTGATATTTTCGAGGCGATCAGAGGCGGCGACATTCTGCTGCATCATCCCTATCAGACCTTTGCGCCGGTGGTGGACTTCATCCGTCAGGCGGCTGTGGATCCCAGAGTACTGGCCATCAAACAGACCCTGTATCGGGTCAGCGGGCATTCACCCATTATCGCGGCGCTGGCGCAGGCGGCCGAGAACGGCAAGCAGGTTACGGTCTTGGTGGAGCTGAAAGCCCGGTTCGACGAGGAGAACAATATTGTCTGGGCGAGGATGCTGGAGAAGGCCGGCTGTCATGTCATTTACGGTCTGGTGGGACTGAAGACCCATTCCAAGATCACGCTGGTGGTGCGTAGAGAGGAGGACGGTATCCGGCGCTATGTCCATCTGGGCACCGGCAACTACAATGACGCAACCGCCAAACTCTACACGGACATGGGACTCTTTACCTGTGCCGAATCCATCGGCGAGGATGCGACGGCAGTGTTTAACATGCTCTCGGGATATTCCGAGCCGCTGTTTTGGAATAAGCTGACGCTGGCCCCTCTCTGGCTGAAGGATAAATTCCTGTATCTGATTGAGCGGGAGCAGAAATATGCGAAGGAGGGACGACCCGCGCGGATCATCGCCAAGATGAACTCCCTCTGCGACAGGGATATTATCGCCGCGCTCTATGAGGCCGCGGCAGCAGGGGTGGAGATTGATCTGATCGTGCGGGGAATCTGCTGCCTCAGAACCGGAATCCCCGGCATCAGCGAACGCATCACTGTGCGTTCCATCGTGGGGAATTTTCTGGAGCACAGTCGGATCTTCTATTTTGAAAATGACGTGCATCCCGAAATCTACTGCGGCAGCGCGGACTGGATGCCCAGAAATCTCGAGCGGCGGGTGGAGATCCTGTTCCCGGTGGAGGAGCCGGCGTTAAAGGAGGAGCTTCTGCATATTCTGCAGGTACAATTGGCGGATAATGTGAAAGCATCCGTGCTGCAGCCGGACGGTTCCTATGAGAAAGTGGACAGGAGAGGCAAAAAGGCCGTCTGTTCGCAGGAACAGTTTGTCAAGGAGGCCGCCGCCATGGCGAAGGCAGCCACGGAGGATCGGACGGCGCTCAGACGAACCTTCATTCCCAAGGTCCCCACGGAGTGAGCGTTTCTTGGACGGTTCGAATTGTTTTGTATGAGCGGAAGGTAGAAGAAAATGAAAGCAGAAGTCATACTGGCGTCGGCTTCTCCCCGCAGACGGGAGCTGCTTGGCCAGATCGGAATCAATTTCAGGATACAGGTCAGTGAGGCAGATGAGGAGATCGAAGTCCTCAATCCCGATGAAATGGTGCGGGAGCTCTCCGCTCGGAAGGCGGAGGCAGTGATGACGCAGCTTGCGCAGAAAGAAGGGAGTCTTGTCATCGGCGCCGACACCGTCGTATCCTGCGACGGCGTCATCCTCGGGAAGCCTGTGGATGCCGAGGATGCGAAGCGGATGCTGCGCCTTCTCTCCGGCAGAAGCCATGAGGTTTATACCGGGGTGACTTTGCTATACGGCGAAGAAAGCAGGCGTCATACATTTTATGAGCGCACGGCGGTGCATTTTGCGCCCATGACGGAGCGGGAGATCGAGGATTATGTGGCCACGGGAGACCCCATGGACAAGGCGGGGGCTTACGGCATTCAGGGGATCTGCGCCCGCTATATCACGGGAATTGAGGGGGATTACAACAATGTGGTAGGCCTACCCGTGGGAAGGCTCTATCAGGAGCTGAAGACGGTATGTCCGGAGATTTTGTCCGAAATTCTTTAGAATCGCCGCGGTTTTGACAACCTTGAGAGGAATACATATGGCGGCGGAATGTGAGGAAATATGCGTAAAATTGTCGTTTTTGATCTGGACGGAACCCTGTCCGATTCCATTCACAGTATCAAGTATTGTACGGATCGTGCGTTGGCGCCGTTGGGATACGGGCCTTTTTCAACGGAGGAGTACAAATATTTTGTCGGGGACGGCGCTGAGAATCTGATCAGGCGCGCTCTGGCGGCGGGCGGTGATACGGAGGGACTTCATTTCGAGGAGGCCTTTGCACGCTACAAAGAGCTTTTTGCGGTGGACTGTATGTATGAGGTGAAGCCCTATGCGGGCATTCCTGAACTTTTGGCGGCATTGAAGAAGAGGGGACGCTTATTGGCGGTACTCTCCAATAAGCCCCATGCGGAGACGATCCGGGTGATTGAGACTCTGTTCGGAGCGGACTGCTTTGATGTGATTCAGGGGCAGATGGAGGATATGCCCATCAAACCCAATCCCGCGGGGGTGTTTCGGATTCTGGAACGTCTCGGAGGACAGGCTTCGGAGACACTGTATCTGGGGGATACGGACACTGACATGAAGACCGGAAAGGGTGCCGGTGCCTTCACGGTGGGGGCTCTCTGGGGATTTCGAGGGAGAGAGGAGCTGGAACGTCGGGCGGACGCCATTATCAGCCGGCCGGAGGAGCTTCTGGCATATCTCGAGAAATAGAGGTTGACTGTTTGCTTAGTTTCCGCCCGGTCAGGGAAAGGGTCTTCATAGATACCGTTTCCCTGACCGGGCTACCCTATGAAAAGGCCAAATGGTGCGGAACTGCTATTGACATAGGGGAATGAGCATATTATCATGGTAGGCAGATAAGCTTACAAAAAGGAGGGTGGCGTATGCATGAGTTTGACGATGCGGTATTGGCTTGTTTTCTGAAGAATCAGAGTCAGCTTTTTCCGGAACCCGTTGCGGAGAACCTTGAGGAAGCCGAGAATTTTCTGGAGGAATGCATGGCCGTGGTGGTCAATTCCGTGGACGAGGTGATTGCGTTCTTCGAGGATGAGGGCATCGACATGGACGGAGCCGAGGGAGAGGAAATTCTGGAGGCCGACGAAGTGTTTGAGGTCGGCGATGGCAGATATCTGATCGTGGAGGGCTGACCAGGAAAAGATTTTAAATAAAGAATATCAAATAAAATATCGATCCAGAATCTCCAACAGGCCGTCTTCATCGTTGCTCTTTGCAGTGACGATGCGGGCGGCTTCTTTGACGGCATCGGAGGCGTTGGCCATGGCGATGCCCGTTCCTGCGGCCAAGAGCATGGAGATGTCGTTTTCCGCGTCCCCGCTTGCATAGGTCCGGGAGATGGGAGTGTGCAGATAGTCGGCGATAAAGCGCAGGGCGTTCCCCTTGCCGGCCCCGGCGGGCAGAATCTCCAGATACTGCTCGTTGGAAAAAATCATTTGAATGCGGTCGCCGCAATAGTCCAGCAGCTTCTCACGGAATCGCTCCAGCACGGTCTTATCCGTCAGATGGATGGCCTGCAGCTTAAAGCATCCGTCGGGCAGCGCGGCGGCGATATCCTCCACACACTGCAAGGGCATATGGATTCGGCGGGTATAGAAGGCGAGTTCCGCGTTCATCCCGTGGCAGACGATCTTGGAGGCGGTGTAGCCGTGAATGTGAAGCCCCTGCGCCTCGGCTTCGGCCACAATGTGAGCAATGTCCGCATTGCAGATTCGGTATTCCAGAATATTGCGCTGTCTGTCGCAGTCATAGACCAGCGCGCCGTTGTTGGACAGGATCAGCATGTTGGGATAGTTCAGATGCTCCTTTGCCCGCACTTCCAGAATGCTGGGAAGCGGTCTGCCGGAGGAGAGAATCAGATGATGTCCGGCGGCCGTCATGCGGTCCAGAGCGGCATGCATGGCGGGACTCACCGTGCTGTCACTAAGCAGCAGCGTGCCGTCCATATCCGTGAAGAGGAGATTCCTGCGGGTGGCCCGGATGTCCTGCAGCACGGAGAAAGGCACATGCAGCCTGCCGTAGCCCACGGCCAGATCCAGTCCCGGCTTATTGGCGCCGTGGAAGTCCGAGCCGCCGCTGATCAACAGGTGATATTTGTCTGCCAGTGCGCGAATCTGCCTCTCGTCGGCGGGGGTGTAGGTGCTGTAGAGGGCTTCAATTCCCATGAGTCCCACGGATTTTAACTCTGCCACCAGATTCTCCAGCGCCTGATCGCCCATGCCGTAGAGTATGGGGTGGGCCAGTATGGGTACGCCGTCCGCTTTCAGGATCAGTTCCACCGCCTCGGCGGGAGTCACTTTTTCTCGGGGGACATAGCAGGGACAATGATCGCCCACATAGCGGGCGAAAGCCTCCTTCATATTCTTGATATAGCCATGATTCAATAGGTATTTGGCGTAATGCGCCCGGGTGATTACCGCACCCGGGAATTCCGCCTGCAACGTCTCATAACTGATCTCGATGCCCGCCTCCTGCAAAAGCGCGCACATTTTCTGATTGCGCAGGTCGCGGGATTCCACAAAACGTCTCAGATAGTCTTTGAATTCCTCATTTTGGTAGTCAATAAAAAGCCCTACCACATGAATATCACGTCCCTGATATTCCGTGGAGAGCTCAATGCCCGGTATGATCTCGGGTACGGCATCGGCAAGCGCCGTGTTCCGATCCTGTTCGTATTGTCGGCGCAGCGATTCCGCATAAGAGAGCGCTTCCTCCAGCCCGTCCACCGTGTCGTGATCCGTCAGGGCGAAGGCCCGAAGGTGCTTCTCCATGGCATACTCTACCAATTCCGTGGGAGAGAGCGTGCCGTCGGAGCGGGAGGAGTGCACATGAAGGTCGGCTGCGCCGCCTTCACGAAGGTCGGCATAGCCGACCGGATCAGTCCTCATCATCCTCCTTGTTGGCGGTGAAGACCGTGCGTTTTCTGGCGGTCTCGTCGCTCTCCAGATACTCGTCGTAGGTGGTAATCTTGTCGATGATGGTGCCGTTCGGCATGATCTCGATGATGCGGTTGGCGGTGGTCTGCACGAACTGGTGGTCATGGCAGGAGAACAGCGCCACGCCGGGGAACTTGATCAGTCCGTTGTTCAGCGCGGTGATGGACTCCATATCCAGATGGTTGGTGGGCTCGTCCAGAACCAGACAATTGGCGCCGCTGATCATCATTTTGGACAGGAGACAACGCACTTTCTCGCCGCCGGAGAGTACCTTTACTTTCTTCACGCCGTCTTCGCCGGCGAAGAGCATACGGCCCAGAAAGCCTCTCACATAGGTCACATCCTTCACGGGAGAATAGCCGGTGAGCCAGTCCACGATCGTCAGATCATTGTCGAACTCGTCGGTGCTGTCCTTGGGGAAATAGGCCTGAGACGTGGTGACGCCCCATTTGTAACTTCCCTCGTCGGGTTCCAACTCTCCCATTAAGATCTGAAAAAGTGTGGTCTTGGCAATCTCGTTGCCGCCCACAAAAGCAATCTTGTCATCATGTCCCATCACGAAGGAGACATCATCCAAAATTTTCTCGCCGTTTATGGTCTTGGAGAGATGTTCCACAGTCAGCACTTCATTTCCGATCTCACGGTCGGGTCTGAAGTCAATATAGGGATATTTTCTGGAGGAGGGCTTGATCTCATCCAGTTCGATTTTCTCCAGCGCACGTTTTCTGGAGGTAGCCTGCTTGGACTTGGAAGCGTTGGCGGAGAAGCGGGAGATGAACTCCTGCAGTTCCTTGATCTTTTCCTCTTTCTTCTTATTGGCTTCCTTCATCTGCCGGATGAGAAGCTGGCTGGACTCATACCAGAAGTCATAATTGCCGGCGTAAAGCTGAATCTTGCCGTAATCAATGTCTGCAATATGGGTGCAGACTTTGTTCAGGAAATAGCGGTCATGGCTGACCACGATCACCGTGTTTTCAAAACCGATGAGGAATTCTTCCAGCCATGCGATGGCGTCCAGATCCAGATGGTTGGTGGGCTCGTCCAGAAGCAGGATGTCCGGATTGCCGAACAGCGCCTTGGCGAGCAGCACTTTCACCTTGACAGGGCTTTCCAGATCTTTCATGACGGCATAGTGGTGTTCGGTGTCGATGCCCAGACCATTTAAGAGCATGGCGGCGTTGGACTCCGCCTCCCAGCCGTCCATCTCCGCAAACTCCGCCTCCAGTTCGCTGGCACGGATGCCGTCCTCGTCGGAGAAATCCTCCTTGGCATAGATGGCATCCTTCTCCTTCATGATCTGGAAGAGACGCTCGTTGCCCATGATCACCGTGTCCATGACCACGCAGTCGTCATATTTAAAGTGATCCTGCTCCAAGACGGAGAGACGCTGTCCGGGCGTGACGGCCACATCGCCCTTGGTGGTGTCGAGTTTTCCGGAGAGAATCTTCAGGAAAGTGGACTTTCCGGCGCCGTTCGCGCCGATCAGACCATAGCAGTTTCCTTCGGTAAATTTGATATTCACGTCCTCGAACAAAGCTTTTTTGCCGATTCGTAATGTTACATTGTTTGCACTAATCATTTTTATTCAACCTTTTATCTTTTTTATTTTTACGCTACCTTTCCTATTATACATAAAACAGGGGCTTTTTCAAGAAAAAATGTTGGTTTGCTTTCCCTCATTTTTTAAAATGTCTTTGTATCTTTCCTATACACATGGTATATGCACATAGATCATCAACTGATTTAACACCAATATTTTTCCAATTGCTCTCTGGCGGCGTCTTCTGCCATAGAAAGTTTCTCCATCAGTTTCCGCAGCGTTTCACTCTGTGATATGCCTAAATCCTGACATGTTTCTATTATGCCGCGTGCCATTCCCTGTTTAGTTCCCTGTTCAATGCCCTGTTCCATTCCACGTTCAATGCCCTGTTGCAGCCCAATCTCCAGAATATTCATCTTGACAGCCTCCCATTCCTCTGATTGTTTTACCTCGCTGACAATCCGATCCAATTCCAAAATGCGTTCATCCTTCACAAGGATATCCGGGTTGTCCAGTGTCGTGTTTTTCATGTATTGCAGCAGACTGACAAGGTCCGGCCTGCCGTTTAAGCTTGTCATGTTCACAAAGATTTTCGTTGTGCCGTCCTCTAACGGCAAATCGGGAACCTCCTCGCAGCGCTCGCTGAAGGTATATTTGGTCAAGTCTTTCCCAAATATGTCATCCTGCGTGATGAAGATGATGACCGTGGACGGTAGATTCCTGTAACGGGTTTCTTTCCCCGACTTCAACAGCGGTGTGTCAATCATGCTCTGGTAAAACCGGGAGCGTTTGCGGACATCGTCGCCGGAAGTGGCGTTTTGCATCTCCATGTTGAACTGGCGATTTTCCCAGTCAAGTGCCCAAGCGTCAAGCCGTATGGCACGTTTGCCGGATTTGTTCAGCACGACCTGCTCCACCTTGACCTCTTTCAGCCGAAGCTCCGACTCGTCCATGATGATGCTCAGGACATCCGCATAGGCCTCCTTTACCTTCATGACGGACAGGAATAACGCAAAATCGCTCAAATTGAGCTGATAATCTTCCGGAAGTACCGCCGAATCGGAATAGTTTCCAGTCGATTCCATCTGGGTCAGGTTTTTCTCATTCGTTTGCTGCTGCATTTGAATACCTCTCTTTCGTGATTGGACAGAGAGGTGACTCCCTCCCTGCGGTTATGAAGTTGTAAGCAAGGAGTTTTGGCAGATGTCTGCCTGTAAGAATGGGCAACAGCCCCTTAGAAGTACAAGAATTCTTCTCGAAATTTCTTCTTGAAAAGTGTGTTCTTTGCTTGTGAATATTGTATCATAATCTATTTTGTGTGACAAGAACAAAATCATTTGCGCTCCGAAGATTATCCCCGGGCTTTCTTTTTGGGGCTTGTCCGCCGGGCAAAATGATACTATAATAAGACGGAGGACAGGCCTATACAATTTATGGAAATGGAAGAATCTATGGCTATGGACGCTATGAATCATAGAGAAAAGTGGGAAAAATGGCTCTGGCATACGCTTCCCATTGCGGCGTTTTTGGTGTGGGGTGCGCTCTGTATCACGGATCAGCTCTGGTATGACGAGGCGTTCTCCGCGGGGCTGGTGATGAAATCATGGAAAGAGCTGGTCTATATCACGGCAGTGGATGACCATTCTCCGTTTTACTATGTGTTTTTAAAGCTGTTTTACGTGCTGTGCGGCCAAGGGACGCACTTTCGGGTGTTAAAGCTTTTTTCGCTGATTTTTATGACAGGTTACATGCTTCTTGGCAAATACTATGTGAAAAGGCTTTTTGACCGGAGGATCTCCGTCCGTTTTATGCTGTTTTCGCTGCTTGCGCCCATTATGAGCGTACAGGCGGGCAATGTGCGGATGTATGCCATGTCGCTTTTTTTTATGACCCTTACGGGACTTCTTGCGTATGATATCTATTGGGAGGAGAGTCGGCGGAAATGGATTCTCTTTGTACTCTCGAGTGTCTGCATTGTCTATTGCCATACTTTCGCCATGATTCAAACAGTGTGGCTGTACCTGCTCTTTCTGGCGGCGCTGATCGCCGGAGGGCAGCGGCAGAAGATCAAGCGTTTCTTCGGGGCAGGGATCGCGGTGTCCATAGCGTTCTCGCCGTGGCTTCTGGTGACCGTCAAGCAGATGCAGCTTCGAATGAAGTATGATACCGGGTCCGCGGAGGAGCTGGCCGGTGTGCGGGAGCTGAAAGACTATTTCAGGGAATGGTTCTCGGCGGTGGAGACCCCTATCGACGGGGTGGTGTATCTGGGGATTGCCATAGCGGTGATTCTCTGTGTGGCGGCCGGTGTGTACATGCACAGGAAACGGCAGTATGCGGCAGCGCTTGGGGCTGCTGCCTTTGGGCTGACGGCGCTCACGGGATTTGTAATCTCCGTCTGTGTGAACAATTGCTTTCTTGGCAGATATGCCTTTCCGGGGCTGGGATTCTGGATGGTCGTCTATGCCGTGGGCATGGAACAGATCGGGAGGAGATGGCTGCGGGGCGGGATATGGGCCGCTGCACTTGTGTGTTTTCTCCTGCAATACCGCTCGGAGCTTTCTCTGGAGTACGATGGCGGGCTTGCGGCTTATGAGAGCTTCTGGGAGGAACAGATGCAGGAGGGCGACGTGATGATCGCTCCCATCGGACATGCGGTTTTTCTGAGTATTTATCACCCGGAGACAGCATACTATCTCAGTGGATATGTGCCGGTGGATCTGTCCTTTCCCAATCTGGAGTCCTGTTATGATCTGAGACGGCTCCTTGCGGAGAGTGCGGGGAATGTGTGGTATATCTCCTTTGCCGGGGACAGTCCGGCGGACGAGGAGGCGGAACCGGAATTTGAACAGACGGCGGCTTTTTCCTATATGTATTATGATTTTGTGATATACAGGCTGTTGAAATAGAGGGCGGGGATCCCCGATGACGGGCCGCCCAAGCGGCGGAATGGAAGGCAGAATGAAGATTGTGAGTATTCTATTTTGGATTGGTATCTTGAAAATTGCGGTGCTGGTGCTGGCTGCGCTGATCGTCTTATATCTGCTGATGATCAGTCCCAGACTGTTTCATCGTCCCAGACGGGAGCATTTTAAGAGATGGCTGTATGCGCACAGAGGCCTGCATGACAATGACTCGGATGCGCCGGAGAATTCTCTGGCGGCTTTTCGCAAGGCGGTGGAGGCGGGATATGGCATCGAGCTGGACATCCAGCTCTCCAAGGACAGAGTGCCCGTGGTATTCCATGATTTTACCTTGGAGAGAGTCTGCGGCGGGGAAGGAAAGGTCTGCGACTACACCTATGAGGAGCTGCAGAAGTTTTATCTGTTTGATTCCAAGGAGCGCATCCCTAAGTTTGCGGACGTGTTGTCGCTGGTGGACGGAAAGGTGCCCCTGATCGTGGAGTTTAAGATCGAGTTCAAGGATCTGTCCCTGTGTCCCATCGCGGACGGACTGCTCTCGCGTTATCGCGGCATGTACTGTATGGAGTCCTTTAATCCGCTGGGCATCTGGTGGTATCGCAGACACCGGAAAGAGGTGATGCGGGGACAGCTCTCTGATGCCTTCCTGCAGGAAGGGCCGTACAGGGGACCTCTGTATTTTGCTCTGCAGAATCTCTTGGCCAACTTTATCAGCAGGCCGGATTTCATTGCTTATCGCAGTAAATATCCCCGCACTCTGTCGCGCAAGATCTGCTGCGGACCAATGGGAGCGGTGGGAGCTGCGTGGACCATCAAAAGTCAGGAGGAACTGGACAGAGCCAGAAGAGATTTTGATATTTTTATCTTTGAAGGATTTCATCCCAGAGGACAGTCCCACGGGATGGCATAAATCGGAAACAGGAGCGGAAGACCGGATCGGCGGGGCTTCCGCTCTTTTTGTATGTGATGTATAAGTTTGGAAGTTCCCTGCAAACTATTTATCATGATATATTTGGGAAAAAGTGTCCCAAATGCTTGATATTTTTTTCACAGATGCTATAATATGGCATAACCAAAAGAGAAGATGAGAAAAAGAAGATGGAAAAAGGAGAGAAAGAATGAAAAAATGGGTGTATTTGTTTACCGAAGGCAATGCGGATATGAGAGAGCTGCTCGGCGGGAAAGGCGCCAATCTGGCTGAGATGACCCATATCGGTCTTCCCGTGCCGCAGGGATTTACCATCACGACCGAAGCCTGTACGCAGTATTACGAGGACGGCCGCGAGATCAACGGGGAGATTCAGGCACAGATCAATGAGCATATCGCCAAAATGGAAGAGATCACCGGCAAGAAATTCGGCGATCTGGAGAATCCGCTGTTGGTATCCGTCCGCTCCGGCGCCAGAGCGTCCATGCCCGGTATGATGGACACCATTTTGAATCTCGGCCTGAACGAGGAGGTTGTAAATGTCATCGCCGATAAGTCCGGCAATCCTCGCTGGGCTTGGGACTGTTACAGAAGATTTATTCAGATGTACTCCGACGTGGTCATGGAGGTGGGCAAGAAGTACTTTGAGCAGCTCATCGACGCCATGAAGACGAAGAAGGGCGTGACGCAGGATGTGGAGCTTAACGCCGACGATCTGAAGGAGCTGGCAGGCCAGTTCAAAGCAGAGTACAAGGCAAAAATAGGGGCGGATTTCCCCGATGACCCCAAGGAACAGCTCATGGGAGCAGTTAAGGCCGTGTTCCGCTCTTGGGACAATCCCCGGGCCAATGTCTACCGCCGCGACAACGATATCCCTTATTCTTGGGGGACCGCCGTGAATGTGCAGTCCATGGCGTTCGGCAACATGGGGGACGACTGCGGTACGGGCGTTGCGTTCACCCGTGACCCGGCCACCGGGGCAAAGGGATTGTTCGGCGAATTTCTCACCAACGCACAGGGCGAGGATGTGGTGGCGGGTGTCCGCACCCCTATGAAGATCGCCGAGATGGCGGACAAGTTCCCCGAGGCTTTTGCCCAGTTTGAGGATGTGTGCAGGACTTTGGAGGATCACTATCGGGATATGCAGGATATGGAGTTCACCGTGGAGCACGGCAAGCTCTATATGTTACAGACCAGAAACGGCAAGAGAACCGCGCAGGCCGCGTTAAAGATTGCCTGCGATCTGGTGGATATTTCTGATTCAGACGCACCTCTGCTTCCTTTCAATCTTAACCCTACAAAAT
>CAZSAJ010000023.1:0-1815 GCA_964604835.1 uncultured Acetatifactor sp. | reverse complement strand
CGAAAAGGAAGCGGTTGCGATGATCGACCCCCGCAATCTGGACACGCTGCTGCATCCCCAGTTTGACGCCGCCGCATTGAAGGCTTCGACGCCCATGGGAAAAGGTCTGGGAGCATCTCCCGGTGCCGCCTGCGGAAAGATCGTGTTCAGCGCCGAGGATGCGGAGATGCAGGCCGGATGCGGAGAGCGGGTGGTGCTGGTGCGTCTGGAGACTTCCCCCGAGGACATCACCGGCATGAAAGCGGCGCAGGGAATTCTGACCGTGCGCGGTGGCATGACCTCTCATGCGGCGGTGGTTGCCCGCGGCATGGGTACCTGTTGTGTGTCCGGCTGTGGGGATATTGCAATGGATGAAGAGAATAAGAAGTTTACCTTGGCGGGCAAAGAGTTCCATGAGGGAGACTGGATTTCTATTGACGGCACTACCGGCAATATTTATGACGGCGAGATTCCGACCGTGGATGCAACGATTGCGGGTGAATTTGGACGAGTGATGGCATGGGCTGACAAATTCAGGAAGCTGAAAGTCCGCACCAATGCGGATACCCCTGCGGACGCCCGGAAAGCCCGCGAGCTGGGTGCGGAAGGCATCGGTCTGTGCCGGACGGAGGATATGGTCCTCGAGGAGGACAGAATCGCGGCGTTCCGCGAGATGATCTGTGCCGATACGGTGGAGGAGAGAGAGGCTGCGTTGGAGAAGATTCTGCCCTATCAGCAGGATGACTTCAAGCAGCTCTACGAGGCATTGGAGGGACATCCGGTCACCATCCGGTTTCTGGATCCCCCGCTCCATGAGTTTGTACCCACCGAGGAGGCAGACATCGAGAAACTGGCGAAGGCACAGGGCAAGTTCGTGGAGGCCATCAAGACCATCATCGCCTCCCTGCACGAGTTCAATCCCATGATGGGACACAGGGGATGCCGTCTGGCGGTGACCTATCCCGAGATCGCCAAGATGCAGACCAAGGCGGTCATCCGCGCGGCGATCGAAGTGCAGAAAGCTCATGCGGACTGGCAGGTAAAGCCCGAGATCATGATCCCCTTGATCTGTGAGGTCAAGGAGTTAAAATATGTGAAGAAGGTGGTTGTGGAGACCGCCGATGCGGAGATTGCGGCAGCAGGCGTTAAGTTGGAGTATGAAGTGGGCACCATGATCGAGATTCCCAGAGCCGCACTTACTGCGGATGAGATTGCCAAGGAGGCTGACTTCTTCTGCTTTGGCACCAACGATCTGACCCAGATGACCTTTGGATTCTCCCGTGATGATGCAGGGAAGTTCCTGAATGCATATTATGATACGAAGATTTTTGAGAATGACCCGTTTGCCAAGTTGGATCAGACCGGTGTGGGCAAGTTGATGGAAATGTCCATCAAGCTTGGTAAGCCCGTGAATCCCGACCTGCATATCGGTATCTGTGGCGAGCATGGCGGCGACCCCGCTTCCGTGGAATTCTGCCACAAGATCGGGTTGGACTATGTGTCCTGTTCGCCGTTTAGGGTGCCGATTGCGAGATTGGCGGCGGCACAGGCGGCTATAAATAATTCATGACAATAGAATAATCGTGAAGCGAGGATTCTATTGTAGATGCCATAGGATTTTTGAACGATTTGGCGAAAGTATAGAGAAATGGCTTGAAAAAGCTGAAAGCAGAGCTTTCAGCTAGGGATTTTGAGCGTAGAGGGGTTCACCGGAGTGGTTGGTGAACCTCTCTTTTTAGGCTTTTTTGATACCGCTGATAACGTGGTGATTGACACAATTTGGCAAAAGTCAGGGGTTTCCGCAATCGTTTGCAAAATTTGTCAATGACAATGAAT
>CAZSAJ010000022.1:0-43761 GCA_964604835.1 uncultured Acetatifactor sp. | reverse complement strand
TGACACAGCTCCATAATCGAACCGATAAACTCGCTGGTCACCATGATCTCCGCACTGACAATGGGCTCCTCCATATATTCGATCTCCGAGGGATCCGGCAGATTGGATGGATTGGTCAGCTCCACAACCTCACCGCTTGTCTTGTGTACCTTATAGACCACGCCGGGAGCCGTGGTCACCAGATCCAGATTGTACTCCCGCTCCAGCCGCTCCTCTATGATCTCCAGATGCAGAAGTCCCAGAAATCCACAGCGGAATCCAAAGCCCAACGCAATGGAAGTCTCCGGCTCATAATTTAAGGAGGCGTCGTTTAGCTGCAGCTTCTCCAGCGCATCCCGCAGATCGGGATATTTGGCCCCGTCCGCCGGATACATACCACAGTAAACCATGGATTGTACTTTTTTGTAACCGGGCAGCGGCTCCGCACAGGGACGCGCATTGTCCGTCACCGTATCGCCCACGGCGGTATCCTTCACGTTCTTGATGGAGGCCGTGATATAGCCCACCGCCCCCGCAGAGAGCTCCTCGCAGGGAATAAAACGACCCGCGCCGAAATATCCCACCTCCACCACCTCCTCCACGGCTCCGGTGGCCATCATGCGGATCACGGTGCCCTTTCTCACCGTTCCCTCCATAATGCGGCAGAATATGATGACGCCCTTGTACGCGTCATAGAGCGAATCAAAGATTAGGGCCTGAAGGGGGTTCTCAGGACTCCCCTTGGGTGCCGGAATCTTCGTCACAATCTGCTCCAAAACCTGCTCAATGTTCAGACCGTTCTTGGCCGATATCAAGGGTGCGTCCTGCGCCTCAATGCCGATGACGTCCTCGATCTCATCAATGACACGCTGCGGCTCCGCACTGGGCAGGTCGATCTTATTGATGACGGGAAACACATCCAGATTATGATCCAGCGCCAAATACACATTGGCCAGAGTCTGGGCCTCAATGCCCTGCGCGGCATCCACCACAAGGATAGCCCCGTCACAGGCGGCCAGCGAGCGGCTGACCTCATAGTTAAAATCCACATGCCCCGGTGTGTCGATCAGATTGAAGATATACTCCTCTCCGTCCTGCGCCTTGTACACCGTGCGGACAGCCTGCGCTTTGATGGTGATGCCCCGCTCTCTCTCCAGATCCATATTGTCAAGCACCTGCGCCTGCATCTCCCGGCTGGTAAGCAGGCCGGTCTTCTCGATAATGCGGTCCGCCAACGTGGACTTGCCGTGATCAATATGTGCCACAATACAAAAATTGCGGATTTTGCTTTGGTCAACTGAAGCCATAATTTCCCTCGTCTTTCTGAATTTATCTTGTTGAAACTTTTTGACTTGTCCTTCTATAGGGGGTTGAAAAATCTAATTTTGCAAAGGGTCATTGTGCTGATTGTATACTCCAACGCAGACTCGCTTTCGCTCCCACCTCACCGTAGCGGTACATAAGCTGCCAAAGTACGGCAGCTAAGTACCGACGGTTCGCTAGGGTCTGCTTATGGAGCATACAATCCGCCCAATTCGGATTACGCAAATTGGAGTTGCGCAATTTCCTATATCCGGCTTACCATATCGGATCCATATCGAACAACATAAATAAACAGAGAATCCTAAAATCCTCCATCCATTATAAGAAAAATATCCTCTTTCGTCAACTTTTCATAAAGCCAACTTTTCGTGCCAACTTTTCGTAAACCTAATTTTCTCTGAATCCTATTTTTCTTTCCGAATTTTCACCACTGGCGGTATCCAGCTTCAGGCAGGTCATTGTTTCTGGCAGGACCGTATGGGCACGTCGGCGCTTGGCGAGGTCCTTTCGAGCCTAGCGTCCGCTACGCGCCCAACCGAGCGGGAGCGTGTCCGGCCAGAAACGATGACCTGCCTGAAGCGTCCCTCCACCTGCTGTCCTCTAAAAAGAATTTCCCCGCTTTTTATGTTCCGCTCAGCACCATATCCAGCACATGAGCCAACGGATCGCAGGCATTCATGGCCTCCTCCACCGTATTGTTCTGCGCACCCAGCTCCACCAGAAGCGTTCTCGGCCGCAGGTGCATATTGTAGCGATATCCCTTCAGATATATTTTTCTGGTAAGTCCCGGATAATATTCCTCGCATTTGAGCTGCATTTGAAAGGAAAAGGACAGATTTCCCTGCAGATTATCGTTTTTCAGATAGTCGATGTCCCCGGATTTCTTGGTGCGGGACAGCCCGTTAAAAAACATAAAGCGCGCCGTGGGTCTGCCGTCCAGATTCATTGCGAGTCTGGTTCCCTCCGCCATCTCGTCCCGGTGCAGATCGATCACCACCTGTATGGATGGATACTGCGTCAGAAGTTCCTCCAGCGCGGGCAGCGACTTGCCGTAGGCGTCATCCCTTTTATCCACATCGTACTGCCCGGTGTGATGCAGTACCGTGTAGCCGTATTCATCCCGCAACACTTTCGTCAGATACTCTCCCACCCCAACAATCGAAGTGTTTGTGTCCCCCGGCACGGAATCCGCAAAAGCCTCCTGAGAATGGGTGTGATAGATCAGAATCTGCGGCCCGTCCCCCTTTTTCTCCAATTTCAGATCCTCCGAGAGCAACGCGTCAAGATTGAGCTGATTCCTTCCGACCATCGTATTGCCGTCCACGGTATAAAAAGATTTCACCAGCGTCTCATAGTCCGAAAGTTCTTCCAGATCCACCTGCATTTTCTGCTCATGGGGAACAAACTTCTCCCGATGTAAAAGTGCGAGCTGGTTTTCTTCCCGCAAAAGCGCCTGCAAGTCCGACTCCGCCTGCTGCCGCGTTCCTTCCGCCTGCGCCGCCGTAAGTTCCCCGTCTTCCCGCCCGGTCAATTCTTCATAAGTCATCACCCGGGAATGTCCGTCGTCCTCCCGCACCGTGCGTTCCGTTTTGTTCTGCGTGCCGGTCCTTCCGGCCATTCCATAGAGCGGCAGAATGGTCTCCACCTGAGTGTTCGTCACCCACTCGCCACAGCTAAGTCCCGCACTTGCGGCCGCCCCGGGCAGGAAACGGACATAGAGCGCGTCCGCGAACCCCTCCGCAAACACCTGTCCCACCGCCTTCGAAAACGGTGTTGTGCTTCCCGCAAAATCGCCTCCTACCGCGCCCCGGATCAAAAAGAAAAGAGCAAATCCCGCCAGCACTTTGCCGAGTCCGCCCTTTTTGATCCTTCCATACACCGCCTTTGTCACTCCATGCCGCATCAGAAAAATTTCCTTTGGCTTTCCTCCGTTCAGTATATGTTCCCGTCAGCCGCCACAGACTATATTATTTTTTTCCATGGCGATATTGATTCCCTCGGAGAGAGTAAAGCTCACCCGCTTGATCACCGCGTCGATGTCCTTGCCCGTCATATACATATTGTTCAGTTCCGCGAAGGCAAGCCTGCTGTCAAATTTCTTGTCCATATCCTCGTCCATCCATTTCTTCAGCGCGTCCCCCACGATGGTGGCCGCATCCACCACGGTGGGAACGCCCACCGCGATCACCGGGATTCCCAGCTCCTCCTCCGTCAGCGCATTGCGGTGATTGCCCACGCCGGATCCGGGCTGAATCCCTGTGTTGGTGATCTGGATGGTTCGGTTCAGCCTCTTGATGCTTCTGGCCGCCAGCGCGTCGATCACGATCAGCACATCCGGCTCCGTCTCCAGCACCACACCCTTCACGATCTCCGCCGTCTCCATGCCGGTCTTGGCCATCACCCCCGGCTCCATGCTGCTCACGAGGTTCATTTTGCTGCAGTTGTAGGCAACTTTGCCGTACTCCTTCACCACATGCCTCGTGATAAAAAGATTATCCACCACATGAGGCCCCAGCGCATCCGCGGTCACTTCCCGGTTGCCCAGTCCGATCACCAGAACGGAGAGCTCCTTATCGCCGTTCGGAATCATCTCCAGAAGCTCCTTGGCCAGACAGTCGGAGATCTCCCTGTGATATCCCTCGTCGGGCTCCACCATAGCGGGCGCCTCTATGGTGACATAAGTCCCCACCGCCTTTCCCATGGCCTTCGCCGCATTCTTGGTATCAATCATCACACGAGTGACCTGTATATCATCCTCCTCCAGATAATATTCCTCCACCCGCACGCCATGCAGCTCACTGTCTGCCTCCGTGATACTCTCCCGCGCCTCCAGCGCCAGATCCGTTCTGACCTGAAAATTCCCCATGTCACACTCCCCCTGCACCTTGTGTCTTCATTCTTTTCCGTAATTTTTAATATTTTTTGCAAATTTCACGAAAATATGTATTGACAAATTCCCGGGAATTGACTACACTACAATAGTATGTTTACCTTAGTCTTCCGTGTCTGGCTATAGTGAAACATTTTCAAATTTTATAATAATTCAGATGGAGGTGTACGACTTGGCTAACATTAAATCCGCTAAAAAGAGAATCTTAGTGGCTCGCACCAGAACCGAGCGCAACAAATCAATCCGTTCCGGCGTGAAGACTGCTATCAAGAAAGTGTATGCGGCAATCGAATCCGGCGACAAGAACGCTGCCGCTTCCGAGCTTAAGAATGCCACCAAAGTTGTGGAGATGGCCGGCAGCAAGGGCGTTTATCACAAGAACAACGTAGCGCGCAAAGTTGCCCGCATGAGCAAGGCTGTCAACGAAATGGCTTAAGAGCCTGTGCGAACTTTATAAACTTTACACATTCAAAAAGCACCTATACCGTCATGTAGGTGCTTTTTTGTATGTGTATCTTTGTCCGTGTGGAGATTTTAACGTCTTCTTCCGCCGCCGCCATGACTGTGTCCGCCGCTGCTGGTGTGGCTGCCATGGCTGCCTCCGCCGCGATGACTGCTTCCGCCTCCACCGCCTCCGCTGTTTGACTCGATGCGGCGGCTCACCACATTTTTGCGGAGAAACTCATCGGACCGGTTGCGCACGACGGGGACTCCGCCTTCCACATAAGTCCCGGCGGTCGTGGTATCTTTTCCTTTGGAAGGAGTGAGGTACACAATCAGATATACAATGGCAACCAGAGAAGATACCACAAACGCTCCAAAGAACGCAGACACAATATCACCATCTCCTTCTCCATAGGGGCCATACTTGCCGAAATCTGCAAGCCTTTCCACCGCCGCCAGATATGCTCTGTAAGGATCCCGATCAATGTACTCATACATGTCGTCCAGAACCCGCTTCTCCTCCCCTCTTCCGATGGTCTCCTCCATCTTGCCGCTGGTGGACAGCCACGAGCCTTTCTGGCTGCCGTTCGCGTCCTCATACCAGTTGTCCAGAAGAAGCGCCCCGTCGCCATGGGCCTTATTCCAACCGAATTTACCGTTGTCATAAAAATCGTCCGCATAGTTCATCATATTCCGCTCCCATTCGGCATCCTCAATCCCCATGGGCTCGTTCAGCGTCACAATGATGATATCTATTTGACCCTTCTTCTCATATTCGGCAATCTTGCGCCGCAGCGCTTCCTCCTCGCTGTCGGTGAGCACACCCGCATAGTCATAGACTCTCTCCTCGGGCGCTTGCCTGTTGGCGCTGGGAAGATTTGCCCTGAAGATCATGAAGATCGTGATCACCACCACAACGCCCACCGCGATAAACCAGATTCTGAAATACTTTAGATACTGCCGCAGGGCTTCCTTTTTGATTTCCTTATCCATCTTCCTTTTCTCCTCTATAATACTGCCCACAGCATCACATTGCCCAGAAGCATCATCAGGCAGGCCCACAAAGTCCCGGCATAAACCAGCACTTTTTTGCCGGACACGGGCGGTATTCCCACGATTTTGCCCGTCTGTCCGTTGACGTAGAACGGATACTCCCGTCCCGCATACCGGTAGAGATATCTCCACACGGGAAGGAGTCCGAAGGTCTGTTTCGCATTCTGTATGCGAACATCATTGCGCTGAGTTTTCACACTGCTGTAGCCGGTCACCTGAGCCTTCACCAGCACATTGGTGTCCTCCGTCATCTTCTGTTTCGCCCTGCTCTCCGCCTGCACCGCGCTCATATTATAGCGCTCCGCCCTGAATCCCGACAGATATTTGGGATCAAATTGAATCATCTGTTTATAGTCATAGGGTTCCATCAGATCCATCACATCATCCGGCATCTCCACGGACGCATCCACGGGAATATCCTGAAAAGCAACGTCCAGATTACGGCGCACGTCATAATAAGAGGTCTCCGTATACCTCATATTGCCGCTGGTCCAGCTCCTCACTTTGGTTCCTTCCGCCTGATAATCCACATTGATATCATAATCATAGAGCCAGAACGGCACATAGTCCCCCTCCAGACTGTCCAGCCGTGCCTCGGAGAGAAAATCCGTGGGTGTGAACACATTTTTGCGGAATTTCTCACGCAGAGAATTCTTGCAGGTCTCCTTGCCCAATTGAAAAGGAATCACCACCTTGGGCATATACTCCCCCGCCATCCGTTCGTCCAGTATCAGAAAATTGTTGCAATAAGGACATTGCGTGGCCGAAGTATGTTCCTTTAACGGGATCTCTCCCCCGCAGTCCGGGCAGATCTGCATCGGCTCTCCGTCGGAAGTTTTTACCTCCTGACTCTCCTCGCTCTCGCAGTACGGACAGAACATCTTATGCCTCTCGGGACTGTAGACCACGTTTCCGCCACAATTTTGACATTTAAAAATCATTCCGCATTCCCTTTCTCTTTCCATGGAAATATTGATTCAATAGTATTGATTCGAAAACCTTCCAAATTCATAACAGCCGGAGAAGTCTGCCTGTACTCCTCCGGCTGTTCTTATACCGATCCTTACTGCATATCGATTACAATATGTCTGGGCTGGCCGGTGATCATGATCGGCGTCAGCTCCGCCTGAATCAAAGGCTTGATGTAATTTACCATCTTCTGGGATACAAAGGTGCCGTCCTCGGTGATCCACTCCAGAGGAACCTTTTTCTCCACATTTGCAATCTTATGCACGTCATACAGTCCGGTGGTGCAGATATAGGGATCGCTGGACTCTCTCTTCAAGGTAATCATCATGCCAGTCTCGCCATCGAAAGCGGCCTTCACGGCTGATCCGCCCACCTGATAAGCCTCGGTGATATCCACGCGGGAAGTCAGATGCCCCGCACAGCGCTGCATGGTGGAAAGCTCGATCGCTCTGGACTTGCAGCCAAACTTACTGCTCACCAGATCCGCCAGATATTTTGCGGTTCCTGACAACTGCTTATGACCGAACGCATCCACATACTCGTTGTGGTCGCCGTGCTCAAACACATACTTGCCGTCCGCCGTCTTGATACCCTCGGAGACAGCCATGACGATGGCATCCTTGGTCTCCAGAAGCTTCCCTACCTTAGCCACAAACTTGTCGATATCAAACGCAACCTCGGGCAGATAGATGCCGTCCACACCCTCGCAGTCCTCGCAGGTCGCAAGTGCTGCCGCGCCGGTCAGCCATCCGGCATTTCGTCCCATGATCTCGATGATGGTCACATTCTTGATGTCATATACCAGACCGTCCCGGATGATCTCCTTCGTCACGGAAGCAATGTATTTGGCGGCGCTGCCGTAGCCGGGCGTATGATCTGTCACTTCCAGATCATTGTCGATGGTCTTGGGTACACCGATAAACCGAATCGGGCTGTCGATGGTGACCGCATAGTCGGACAGCTTCTTGATGGTGTCCATGGAATCGTTGCCGCCTATGTAGAAAAATGCCGAAATTTCATACTTTTTAAGCAGTTCAAAAATCTTATCGTACAGAGCTTTGTCCGCATCTGCCTCCGGCAGCTTAAAGCGGCAGGACCCCAGAAAAGCGGAAGGTGTTCTCTTTAAAAGCTCCAGATCCAGATCGGACTTGATCTTCTCGTCCATATCGACGATCTTCTCCTCCAGAAAACCGTGAATGCCATGACGCATTCCGTAGACTTTTCCTGCCCCCAGATCCTTGGCCGTCTTATAGACGCCCGCCAAAGAAGAATTAATTACGGCGGTAGGCCCGCCTGACTGCCCCACAATTACATTTCCTAACATAAATACCTCCTTCTCTCATGAAAATGAGTTTTGCTTTCGCTTGTTCTATTTTACCACAAAAAAGGGAGACATACAAGAATGACTTGCACTGTCTCCCACTGTGTTTTGGCCGTTACGCTCTTATTTCTCTAATCTCCTGCAAATACCGGATGACCTCCGAGCGAAGTGCGAGAAACGCCTGCACCACCACCGGGTCAAAATGGGAACCCGACGAATCCTCAATGATCCGATAGGCCTCCTCCAAGGGCATCGCCGCTTTATAGCAGCGCTTGGAGGTCAGCGCATCAAATACGTCCGCAACCGCCATAATTCTGGCACAGAGCGGTATCTCCTCTCCTGAAATGCCTTCGGGATAGCCGGAACCGTCCCACTTCTCGTGATGATATTTGGCCACATCGTGAGCCATCTCGATATAGTCCCGCTCCTCGATGCCCCGCATGGTCTCGTATATGATCTCTCCGCCCTCCGCGGCATGACTTTTCATGATCTCAAATTCTTCCGCCGTAAGTTTTCCGGGTTTCTGCAAGATCGCATCCGGAACCTTAATTTTGCCGATGTCATGCAGAGGCGCCGCCTTCCACAGATTCTCCAGAAAACCCTCGTCGATCTGTTCGGGGTAAGCTCCCTCTTTCGCCAGTTCTCTGGCGATCCTGTCCACAAACCAGCCGGTGCGCTTTACATGCTCGCCCGTGTCGCCGTCCCTTCCCTCGATGAGATTGGCCATCGCCACAATGGTGTGATACTGCAGCTCCATCACCCGCTGCTGATGGCTCTTGAGCTCCTCCTCCTGCTTGTTCACAATCATTTTGCCGCGGCGGGACACCACAAAGATGCAGACTGCGATGATGAACCCTACCACCGCCAGACACAGCGCCGCCATCAACTGCGCCGTACGAATGCTCGCTTCCATCTGCGCGGTAGCCTCTCTTCCCTGCTCCTCCATATTGCGGTCCAGCCCCTCCAGCGTCTCGTTCACCGTGTCAAAATAAGGGTTCAGCTTCATGCCCACATAATATTGTGCACTCTGCTTGGAACCTTTTCTGCTCAGATCCAGAACTACCGCCGTATTGGACTTAAATCCCACATGCTGCTTGACTATGGTGTGCAGCGTTCCGTCATCCGCATCCTCCCCCAGATTATCCTCCAGCTGCGCAAAAAGCTCCGACATCTCCTCCATCAGAGTGTCGATGTCCTCCTCATAACGGTCAAATTCCGCCTCTTCCGTATTGACGATATGCTGCCATACCAGCGATTCCGTCTGATAAAGGTTCTCGCTGATCTGATCTATGGTTTTCTGATTCCGTACAGACGTGCTGATATTGTCCTGATACTGATTGGATATGGTATGGATATTCTGTACCAAGAGCAGTATGCCCAGAATACATGCCACCGATGCGATCAGCACTGTGACCAGTATATGATGGATCATCTCCCGCATGTCCAAACCTCCTGCCGTTCCCGCTGACACCTCAGCTAAGTTCCGGCCTTACTCCTCCGGCTTCTGCGCTTCTTCCACCAACTCATCCAAGAGTTCCTGCAGATCCCTGCCGTCCGGATTGCCCGATGCCATTATTGTACCAAAAATTGCGGCCGGTGTCCAGAATGAACCCGATATGGACTGTCTGGTAGAATATGCCGCCTGACTTCCCAGCGCCATCACGGCCGGAGAGGCCTGTACTTCGGCCGACTGGGCCGCCTTCACATTGGAAGGGCACTCTCCCGTGACCTGAAAGCGCTTGAGCTGATTCTCCTCGTCGGTGATGTATTCCGCAAACTTTGCCGCCCACTTCGTTGAGTCGGAATCCGCTTTGACTCCCATCAGTTTATAGCCGGCAAAACTTCCCATCTGCACCTGTTCCCCCCTTAAGGTGTATGTGGGCAGCTTGACCGCCCGATAATTGTCCCCCCACTGTTTCTTTACAAATTCCACGTTCCAAGGACCGTTCACCCCCGCGATGACTTCACCGCTCTCGATCCCCTCTCGAAATCCCTCGTCGTTGGTGTTCAGAAAAGCTTTGCTGCTTGAGATGGCAATCATGGCTTCCGCCACATCCGTGCCTTTATATGCCCCGTCTGTCCGATTCCAGTCACAGACATTGCTCCTGCCGTCCTCCGCCAGACTGATCTGCATGCCCGCGCCGCCGAAGAACGAATAGATATACCATCCGCTGGTCCAGTCCATAGCCACGGATTTACCCGCCTGCTCCGCTACCCGAAGCATTTGGTCAAAACTCCCCACATCCGACTCGTCAAAATACTCCGCATTGTAATACATAAAATAACCGTTGCTGGCCGTGAGGGGATAGGCATAGAGCACACCATCCTTGGACGCCTCCTGAATGGCCGCGCTGTCCGCACCGCCGTTCGCCTCGATGACCGCATCCGCCCCATCCTTCACGGGAAGCAGAACCCCCGCAAAGGAAAACACGTCCGCCAACTGCTCCGGGTTGCTCACCGCATTGTCCGCCACAGTGTCCTCATCCTCCACCCGCAGCACGATCTCAATATCCGCCTCCTTGGCATGCAGTGCGATAAATGCGTCCGCCATCTCCCGCAGCATTTCCTGACTGGCCTCCGACCCCCAGACCGTCAGTCTCACCTTTTCCTTCTTCGCACATCCGCAGGTTCCCATCAGCATGGAAACCACCAATAAAAGTGCCATCAATCTGTACTTTTTCATTCGTTCGAACCTCCCTAAGCCATACTTTCCCATATACTAATTATAAGAGTTTGAAGAATAAAGTCAATCTTTATTCGAAGCGATAAAAGCACCTTTGATGACTCTGTCTCCAATACCCGACGCGAACCTAACGACGCCTACCCTTTATATACTTTTTCATACATTTATGGAAAAATATTCTGGCGACAATTGGGGCGTTATCAATAAGAATAAATAAATCCAGCAATGCAAGAAAAAGTCCTAAAGAAAGCAGTAGTGTTTCCGGATATTTCAGTATCACATCCAAATCTATAACCCATATATATAATGACAAAACCAGCACCATTCCAAACCATTCAAGAATAGGATAAAATTTCAATCTGTATTTGCCATTCTTTCGTTTGACAAATTTATATTGATGGTAAGAAGCGCTCCCCTTACCAAGTTGATACCAAACAGAAACTATATAGCATTCCGGATTCTTCCTGCCTTTTTCCCCTTTTTCTATAAAAGGCGGATGTCTCCTGTGACCTGTTATTATTAATACATTAAATAACATATAAGGTACAAAAACCTCACAAAAACTAAGAAATGAATACATCTTCTACCCTCCAAACCCCAAATTGCCAACTGCCGTTATTCTTTAACCGGAATTATCGTTAAAAGACAGGCAACAAGCCCGAGCAAACATGTTATCGGGGCCAGTCCCCTAACCAGTAAACACAACGCTGAAAAACAAGTTACACACAGAGCAAACAAAAGACGGGGAGCGCCATCCCCCGTCCTTCTATCCCGCTTAAAATTTTCTCTAATTCCTTCCGGTAATTAGGCTGATTCATAACCATTTTCCTCTTCAGGATTCCATTGAGGCAAGAAACTCCTCGATGCTTTCCGCTTTCGCCGCCAATTTAACCCATGCGCGCAGGATTGTTTCATCCTCTTGTGTGGTGATCCGATCTTTCAGTGAGGCTGGAATATCACCCAAGTCGCCAAGAATATCTAAAATAGAATCGATTTTTCCCTGAGTTATGCCTTCTCTCCGTATCCGCTGCTCAATCTCAAAGCTTTTCATATAGGTCAGCCCCACCTTTCTGTCTCGCTTCACTGCAGTCACCATTTCATGCAGTCTTCGCAAGCTCTCTGTCCTCGCATTCTCCTTGGAAGTATGTTCCATGTAATAAAGAAGTTCCCGCAATTCCTCCGGCGGATTCCCTTCTGTCCCCTTCGTATAAAGAAAGATCGTTCTCGCCCCGTCCTCGTACGGTAGTTCCGGCATCTCCACACAGCCATTCTTGATGGTATAGACCATCCGAGCCGCTCCGAACGGGTCATAGGTCGTAATAAAAATCACAAACACATTCCGCAGAACGCTGTATTCCGCTCCGCTCTTCAAACTCCCCGCATCCATCTTAGCATGGTAAAAGCGCACCCGTTTCGGAAGGGCGACAATATCCTTTTTCCCGCTGTTGTTGTCCGGTTCCAAGTCAAAAAGTTCTCCGTCTTCCTCGTCAAGATACACGTCCATACGAATCCCGTGTTTGTCCGTGTCCTCCCCCTGCATGAAACGCTGCGGAATGATCTTCAGCTTCCCGATCTTTCTGCCCAAGATGCATTCCAGAATACAGCGTGCCGCGGGCTCCCCGTAGACCTGATGACTTGTCAGGCTGTTCACCAGAAAGTCATCCACGAGGTTCAATTCTTCCAGTTGTCTCATTCGTTTTCCTCCTGTTCCACAAGCGTGCGGAAAACAGGAGTCATTCTGCCTCTCTTACGATCTCCGTACGCTATGCTCATCATAAAATAAATTGGTTTGGGATAAAGCATAGATTTCATGAGAAAGATATTTCGTAAGATACGGCAGAATGCCGTCAGAAAAATGTATGCCTTGTGCTGATTATACAAAGGTTTCGGCAGAGTGTCAACATTTTTTACGCGTATGCGCTGTCCTGACACTTTTTAAATAAACAAAAGCGGATTCGATAGGATATAACCAAATCAAACCCGCTTTTATTACTGCTTCAGCATGTTGTATTGCGCTAAATTTATAAAACTTGCGTCTTATTTGTAGTTCACAATCTTCCCGAAATCCGCCTTCAGGGACGCTCCGCCCACCAGACCGCCGTCGATGTCGGGCTGTGCAAACAGTTCCGCCGCGTTTCCTGCGTTCACGGAACCGCCGTATTGGATGCGTACCGCCTCTGCGGTAGCCTGATCATACATCTCAGCGATACAGTCACGGATGCCCTTGCATACCTCCTGCGCCTGCTCGGTGGTAGCCGTCTTGCCGGTACCGATCGCCCAAATTGGCTCGTATGCGATCACAAGGTTCTTCACCTGATCTGCGGTCACATCCACCAGATCGGACTTGATCTGGAGCCGGATCCAATCCATGGTAACGCCCATCTCCCTCTGCTCCAATGACTCGCCACAGCAGAGAATGGGAGTAAGCCCTGCTTCAATCGCCTTCTTCACTTTCTTGTTCAGGAGCGCGTCATCCTCCTTGAAATAGTCGCGTCTCTCGGAGTGGCCGATGATCACATATTTTACTCCGGCATCCTTCAACATGGACGCAGAAATCTCACCCGTGTAAGCGCCTTTCTCCTCGAAATACATATTCTCCGCGCCAACCTCTACGTTCGTGCCCTTCACTGCCTCCACAACAGGTACGATATCAATGGCGGGAACACAATAAACCACATCCACGTCATCACTTTTTACAAGATCCTTCAGCTCTGCACACAGCTTTACGGCTTCACTGGGCGTCATATTCATCTTCCAGTTGCCCGCTACAATTTTTCTTCTTGCCATGATTTCCTCCGTTCTGCCTCTCAAAAGAGCGGCACGATCTCATCGTTGATTAATTGGATTTTTATTATGAGACTTATTTATGAGACTTATTTTGTGAGCCTTATTTGTCATCAGCCGCAGCCACGCCGGGAAGCACCTTGCCCTCGAGGAATTCAAGGGAAGCGCCGCCTCCGGTGGAGATATGGGTCATCTTGTCGCCAAAGCCTAACTGGTTCACTGCCGCCGCGGAATCACCGCCGCCGATGATGGTGGTGGCGTCTGTCTCCGCCAGAGCCTTTGCAACCGCGATGGTGCCTGCCGCCAGCGTCGGATTCTCGAACACGCCCATGGGGCCGTTCCACACTACGGTCTTTGCCGACTTCACGGCATCCGCAAAGAGAGTCTGGGTCTTGGGGCCGATATCCAACCCTTCCATGTCGGAGGGAATCTTGTCGGAGTCCACATAGGAAACCTCTACAGGTCCGTCGATAGGGTTCGGGAAACCTGCCGCAATGGTGGTGTCAACAGGCAACAGAAGCTTCTTGCCCAGCTTCTCGGCTTTCTCCATCATTTCCTTACAGTAACCAATCTTCTCGTCATCCACCAGAGAGTTGCCGACCTCCATGCCCTGTGCCTTCAGGAAGGTATATGCCATGCCGCCGCCGATAATCAGGGTATCGCACTTCTCCAGCAGATTGGAAATTACATTCAACTTGTCGGCCACTTTTGCGCCGCCCAGAATCGCCACAAAGGGACGAACGGGGTTCTCAACCGCATTGCCAAGGAAATTGATCTCCTTCTGCATCAGGTAGCCCACAACATTCTCGCCGCCCTTTGCGGTGATGCACTTGGTAACGCCCTCCACGGAAGCATGCGCTCTGTGGGAGGAACCGAACGCGTCACACACATACAGATCAGCCAGATCAGCCAGCTCCTTGGAGAATACCTCGCCGTTCTTGGTCTCCTCGGTGCCGCGGAAACGAGTATTCTGAAGCAGAACCACATCGCCCTCCTTCATAGCCTCCACGGCCTTGGTTGCAGCCTCGCCGGTCACACTGTAATCGGACACGAACACAACCTCCTTGCCCAGCTTCTCGGAAAGTCTCTTTGCAACGGGTGCAAGGGACTCCTTCTCATTAGGGCCTTCTTTTACCTTGCCCAAGTGGGAGCAAAGAATCACCTTGCCGCCGTCATTGATCAGTTTCTGAATGGTGGGAAGCGCAGCCACGATACGGGTTTCGTCGGTGATCTCACCGTTCTTCAAAGGAACATTGAAATCACAGCGCACCAAAACACGCTTGCCCTTCGCATTAATGTCATCTACAGATTTTTTGTTCAAACCCATTTTTATAAACCTCCGTTTATTCTAAATGAAAAGGGTCCGGTCCCAAGACCGGACCCCCAAAGTCCTTGTTACACTGCCTATGCCGATTAGCCCAGCTCGCTGAAATACTTGATGGTGCGAACCATCTGAGAGGTGTAGCTGTTCTCGTTGTCATACCAAGAAACAACCTGTACCTGTGTATTGCCGTCCTCCATGGGTGCAACCATGGTCTGGGTAGCGTCGAACAGGGAACCGTAGGTCATACCGATCACGTCGGAAGACACGATCTCATCGGTGTTGTAGCCGTAAGACTCGGTTGCAGCAGCCTTCATGGCGTCATTGATCTGCTCCTTGGTCACTTTACCCTTTACAACAGCCACCAGAATCGTGGTGGAACCGGTAGGGGTGGGAACACGCTGAGCGGAACCGATGAGCTTGCCGTTGAGCTCGGGAATAACCAGACCGATAGCCTTTGCAGCACCGGTGGAGTTGGGAACGATATTCTGAGCGCCTGCGCGGCTTCTTCTCTTGTCGCCCTTTCTCTGAGGTCCGTCCAGAATCATCTGGTCGCCGGTGTATGCATGAACGGTGGTCATGATACCGGACTGGATGGGAGCCAGATCATTCAATGCCTTAGCCATGGGAGCCAGACAGTTGGTGGTGCAGGAAGCTGCGGAGATAACGGTATCCTCGGGCTTCAAGATCTCATGGTTTACATTGTATACGATGGTAGGAAGATCATTGCCTGCAGGAGCAGAGATTACAACCTTGCGGGCGCCTGCGTTGATGTGAGCCATGGACTTCTCCTTGGAGGTGTAGAAACCGGTACACTCCAGAACCACATCCACTTTCAGCTCACCCCAAGGAAGCTTGGAAGCGTCTGCCTCTTTGTAAATGGTAATCTTCTTGCCGTTCACGGTGATGGAATCCTCACCTGCCTCAACCTTATCGGCATATTTGTATCTGCCCTGTGCGGTATCGTACTTCAGCAGATGTGCCAGCATGTCAGGGCTGGTCAAATCGTTGATTGCTACTACATCATAGCCCTCCGCGTCGAACATCTGTCTGAATGCAAGACGGCCAATACGGCCAAAACCATTGATTGCTACTCTTACTGACATTTTTGTTTCCTCCTAAAAATTTTTATATTATTCTGACATCCGGTATTTGGGCATGCCACCCGACTTGTCCGATTGTCAAAATTTTGTCACGGCTATATTTTAACTGATTCCCCCTCATAATTCAAGATGTAAATGAAAAATATTTTCCAAATCTGGTAAAATTTACATTTTATTTATACTTTGCGGGGTTTGCGCCCTCAGCCGCTTTGCTCTTCTAGTCTTGACAAATTGACCGCAAATCATTCGGCCGCCGTCAATTTTGCCGGCAAAATTGTTGTTTTCACATTGATTCGCAAAACCAAATTTGTGGCACTTGAATTTATCCTGTCAAAATGGTACTGTGTACATACGGCATTTTTGCCGGATTTGACAAATTGGGAGACAAATGGGCAGACACATGGATGGAATAAAACAGAACAAACCCACCCGTTCCGGCCCGGCGCCCGCTTCGGGACGCCTCGTGCTTCTGGACGAAATAAGAGGGCTGAACTTAATCAGTATGATCCTCTACCATTTTCTGTGGGATCTGGTCTATATTGCGGGCATATCCATTCCGTGGTATCACACCCGCGGCGCCTATCTGTGGCAGCAGGGCATCTGCCGGATCTTTATCTTTCTCTCCGGCTTCTGCTGGCCCTTGGGAAAACATCACCTGAAAAGAGGCCTCACGGTCTGGCTGGCGGGTGCGCTGGTGACGGTTGTCACATTGGTTTTCGTGCCCGAGGACAGAGTCGTCTTCGGCGTGCTGACTCTGCTTGGCACCTGCATGCTCCTCATGATTCCGCTTCACAGGCTGTTTAAGAGGATCAAGTCCCTGCCCGTCAACATAGGCCTGTTCCTCTTAAGCCTGTTTTGGTTTCATGTGCTCTATTCCGTCTTGTTCGACATACCTGCGCTGCCGGAGAACACCCCCGGGGGATGGCTCCTCACTTTTCTGGGATTTCCCACGGCGTACTTTTATTCCACGGACTACTTTCCCCTGCTCCCGTGGTTTTTCCTGTTTGCGGCAGGCTACCTGTTTCACGGACTGACGGCTCGGCTGCACTGGCAGGAATTCGGGTTTCTGCGCCTCTCCCTCTGTCCTTTGGCAGCGGCCATAGGACGCAGATCCCTTCTGATCTATATGCTGCATCAGCCCGTCCTGTACGGCATTACGATGCTCATACTTCTGATTAAAAAACAATAAAGGAGACACCACCATGCCCATTTTATCGGACTGTCATCTGCACACCCACCACTCCGGGGATTCGGACGCTCCCATGGAGGATATGATTTTAAGGGGAATCGAACTGGGCCTTAAGACCATGTGCTTTACGGAGCACAATGATTTCGGCTATCCCGCCGCGCCCGGAGAGCCTCAGGATCTCTTTCTGTTAAACGCCGATTCTTATCTCTATGAGCTGCTGACGCTGAAAGACAAATACGCGGACCGGATCAAGATTTTGTTCGGTCTGGAGCTTGGCCTGCAGCCGCAGGTTCTCCGGGAGAACGCGGTCTTTGCACGCTCCCACGAATATGATTTTATCATCGGCTCCTCCCACATCTGCAACAGCAAGGATCCCTACTATCCCGCATTCTTTGAAGGCAAAAGCGACGAGGAGGCCTATAGGGAATATTTTGAGTCCGAGCTTGAAAATATCCGGAAGTTTTCCAATTTCGATGTGTACGGCCATCTGGACTATGTGGTGCGCTATGGCTCCACCAAAGACGCCGGATATGACTATGACAGGTACCGGGACATTCTGGACGCTATCCTAAAGACTCTCTTAGACAAAGAAAAAGGGATCGAACTCAACACCGGCTCCATCCGAAGCGGCTTAAAAGACTTCAATCCCTGCATGGATATTCTGAAACGCTACCGGGAGCTCGGCGGCGAGATCATCACGGTGGGAAGCGATGCCCACGCTCCCGGACAGATGGGGGCTCATTTCGACCGCGCCGCACAGGTTCTGCAGGAATGCGGCTTCCGCTACTATGCCGTGTTCGAAAAAAGAGTACCCGAATACCATAAATTATAACACACAGGAGGTATGGATTTGAAAAAGAATGACAGTATTGCAATCCCCGTAATTCTGAAAGTCGGTCAGGGTACCCTGCACGCCATCGGCCCCTGCCTGTCCGAGGAGGGACTCACCGATGTGGTGATCTGGTTCGGCAACGGACTGATCGATCTGTTCGGCTCGGATGTCATGGCATCCTTAAAGGGCGCCGGCGTCAATGTGCTGGAATATCTGGAACTGGACACGGTGGCCATAGAGGACATCATCCCCTTGGCGTTCTCCCTGTCCAACAAGACAAAGGCCGTGGTCGCAATCGGCGGCGGCAAAGTGATTGATGCGGGCAAATATGCGGCCTTTTTGAGGGGCCTGCCCTTTATCAGCGTCCCCACCTCCAGCTCCAGTGACGGCTTCTCCAGCGCCAGTGCTTCTCTTTTGGTGGAAGGCAGACGCACCTCCGTCCCCGCCAGACTGGCATACGGCATTCTGGTGGACACACAGGTCATCCGCACCGCCCCCGAGAAATTCATCTACTCGGGCATCGGGGATATGGTCTCCAAGATCACGGCGCTCTATGACTGGGTCTACGAGACCGAACACGGCGTGGGAACGTTAAACGATTTTGCGGTAATGATCGCCAAGAAGGCGGTGAACAGCTTTGTGCGCACTCCCTATCAGAGCATCAAAGACGAGCTGTTTTTGAAAGAACTCTTAGACTCCCTGTCCATGAGCGGCATCGCCAATGAGATCGCGGGAAGCAGCGCCCCCACCAGCGGCAGCGAGCACCTGATCTCCCATGCGCTGGATAAACTTCTGGAGGTTCCCCAGCTCCACGGCATTCAGGTGGGCATCGCCACCTATATCATGGCCAAGGTACAAGATCATCGGTACATACGCGTCAACACGGTCTTTGAAGAAACCGGATTCTGGGATTATGTGGAAAGCCTTCGGATGAGACGGAGCGATTTTCTGCGCGCCATCGATCTGGCGCCCTCTGTCAAGCCTCACAGACACACCTATCTCCACGATGAAAAATACCGTGAGGCCGCCCAAAAATTGGTCACAGAGGACGAAATATTACAGAGAATTCTTGTGGCGGACTGACATACATGTCATATCCTTTCCGCCGCCTTGTCTACTCCTGCCGCGCCTCATCGCAGAGCACCACGATCTCATGAGGCGTGGTCTGGGCCGGGATGCTTCTGGTGGAAGTCGTATAGGACACCACCAGATTGTGATTTGCGGGACTCCCCTGAAAATATTGATTGTTGACCGTCCGCAGACGCACGGACCGATCCAGCCGAAGCTGCAGGGTGTGCGTGTCATTCACCAGAGCGGTGTCGTAATATCCCACATCGATAAACCGCCCCGGGCGCACCGGCGCCGCCACCACCGCCGTATACTGCGGCGGATAGATGAGGAGTGTAGGGGCATCCGTCCGATACCAGAACGTACCCCGCATCCCCACGGAAAGGGGTTCCCAATCCACCACAAAGGTGAACGGCGTCACCATAAAATTCACGATGTTTCCGTTGTCATCCTCCACCGTAAAATATAGGATGCAGCTTTCCGAACGTCCGTTTCCGGCTCTCGCCGGCACCACATCCACGATCATGCCCTGTACCGAGGCAAACAGACATCTCTCACAGTATGGCATATCTCTCATTCCTCCTTGTTTCATGATACTATGTTATGTGCCTTCCCCGCATTTGGGAACCTTTTCTATAAAATCGTACCGCCTCCGAGCACATATTCCCCGTCATAGAATACCATGGCCTGTCCGGGTGCTGCGGCCCGCACGGGTTTTTCAAAACTGCATCGCACTCTGCCGCCGTCAATCTTTTCTATCACGCCAAATTCGCCGGGATGATTATAGCGGATCTTGGCCAACACCCGTCTGGGCGCGTCCAGATCCGGCAACGACATAAAGTTTACCCTGTCGCAGACTACCTGTGAGGTGAACGTGTCTTCATTCTCCCCCACCACCACCTCGTTGCTCTCCGGACGGATGGCTGTCACAAACACCCTTTTGCCCATGGGCAGATCCAGCCCTCTGCGCTGCCCCACCGTGTAGTGCGTAATTCCTTTGTGGCGCCCCAACACTTTGCCGTCCTTTGTGACAAAATTCCCCGGCCCCGGAATCACGGGCTGCTCTTTTCTTGCTTCCCGTGTCTCCTCCGCGCCGTCCTCCCTGCCGCTTCCCTCGATCTCCCGCCGGATAAACGCCGCATAATCATTATCCGTCACAAAACAAATCTCCTGACTGTCTGGCTTGTCCGCCACAGGAAGCCCCGCCGCTCTCGCCATGTCCCGAATCTCCCCCTTGGTGTAGGCTCCCACGGGGAACAATGTCCGGGCAAGCTGCTCCTGCGTGAGATTATACAAGGCATAGGTCTGATCCTTCCCCGCCGTCACGCTGCTTCGAACTGCGAACCGTCCGTTCTCCAATCTGTCGATCCGGGCATAATGTCCCGTGGCGATATAGTCCGCTCCGATCTGCAGACCACGGTGTAAGAGCGCTTCCCACTTCACAAAGCGGTTGCAGGCGATACAGGGATTGGGCGTGCGTCCCCGCAGATACTCGGCCACAAAATAGTCGATGACATGCCGTTTAAATTCCTCCCGAAAATTCATGACATAATAAGGAATCTCCAACGCCTCCGCCACCCGTCTCGCATCCTCCACCGCAGACAGACCACAGCACCCGCCGTTTTCCGACTGACACGCAGGCTCCTCCTGCCAGATCTGCATGGTGACGCCGATGACCTCATATCCCTCTTTTTTCAAAAGCAGGGCCGCCACGGAGGAATCCACTCCCCCCGACATCCCCACTACCACTTTCTTACCCATATCGTTCCTCCCGATTTCTATGGATCTATTTTACCATATTACTGCAATTTTGTTCTGTCAACCGCCCGCAAAAAATATAATAGATAGAAGTTTCAGCAGCAAGGACAGTCCGATTCCATGAAAAAAGACATACAAAAAAGATTATCCCTCTCCGGAAGGCCTCTGATTATGGGCACGTTCATTCTCACCGCCACAGGACTGATCACCCGCACCATCGGCTTTTTTTACCGCATTTATCTCTCCCGGCTCTTTGGGGAGGAGGGCATGGGCATCTATCAGCTTCTAAGCCCCGTGCTCTCCCTCTCTTTCTCCCTGTGCGCGGCCGCATACCAGACTGCCATCTCCAAATTTGTGGCGGAATACACCAACCGGGAAGCCAAACGGTTCCGGCCTCTCGTCACCGGCCTGCTGATCTCGGTTCCGCTCTCTCTCCTATGCAGTGCCGTCATCTACACACAGGCCGGAGTGATTGCCAATAGATTCCTTCTGGAGCCCCGCACCCGGTCCATGCTGCGCATTCTGGCCTTTTCCATCCCCTTTAGCAGCATCCACTCCTGTATCAACGGCTACTTCTACGGCATTAAGAGAACCGGTCCGCCGGCATTGGCACAGCTTTTGGAACAGTTGGCCCGGGTGGGCTGTGTCTATCTGGTGTCCGCCTCGGCCATCGCCAGAGGGCACTCTCCCTCCATCAATGTGGCCGTGCTGGGTCTTGCCGTGGGCGAACTGGTATCCATGCTGGTATCCCTCGTCGCGATCTTTCGCGTTCTACATAAGCATCCCGCACTGACCGAAAACGGCGGCCTCTCCTATGCGGCCCGCCCTGCCGCCCTGAAACGTACCGCCATGTTCGGCAGCATTCTGGGTATGGCCCTCCCTCTCACGCTGAACCGCATTGTCTTGAATCTCCTGCAGAGCGTGGAATCCGTCTCCATTCCGGCGCGCCTTCGCCTGTACGGCTATGACACCAAGACGGCACTGAGCGTCTACGGCGTGCTCACCGGTATGGCTATGCCTCTGATTTTCTTTCCCAATGCCCTGACCAATTCCGTATCCGTGCTGCTTCTGCCTATGATCTCGGAGAACTATGCAATGGGCGATATGCGGGCGGTGCGATCCGCCATCCTGCGCACCATCCGATTCTGCGGCCTGCTGGGATTCACCTGTATGTCCGTCTTCTTTTTGCTGGGAGACTTCATGGGAACCACCCTCTTCGACAGCCCGCTGGCCGGACATTTCATCACCACACTGAGCTTCCTGTGTCCCTTTCTCTATCTGGATGTCACGCTCTCCAGCATCCTTCAGGGTCTGGGCAAAGCCGGAACCATCTTTGTCATGAATGTGATCGCCCTGCTGCTTCGCCTGCTCTTCGTGTTTGAAGCCATCCCCCTATTCGGCATCACAGGCTATCTGTGGGGGATGCTCGCCAGCCAGATCGTGCTGAGTCTCCTCTATCTGGTCTGCCTGCGCCATTTTCTGCAAAAACACATGACAGACCGGCGGAAAATACCGACAAAAAGGAAGCAGACATAGACAGCGCTTCTGCTTCCTTTGCTTTTTTCTATATATCATTCCTGTCAGTTCAGAACCTTTTTCAACTCATCCATAAAGGTATTGATGTCCTTAAACTCCCGATAGACGGAGGCGAATCGCACATAAGCCACCGCGTCCAAGATCTTCAGCTTATTCATCACCAGCTCACCGATGGCCTGACTGGGGATCTCATGCTCCTCCATATTGAAGATTTCCGTCTCCACCTCGTCCACAAGAGCCGTGATCTGCTGTACGCTGACAGGGCGCTTGTGACAAGCTCTGAGCACCCCGGCCTCGATCTTGGAACGGTCATAGGTCTCGCGGTTATTGTCTTTTTTAATGATGATCAAAGGAATGGTCTCGATCTTCTCATAAGTCGTAAACCGCTTGCTGCACTCGTCGCACACTCTGCGGCGTCGGATGGAATTGTTATCCTCCGCCGGTCTGGAATCGATCACTCTGGTATTTTCATGGCCGCAAAAAGGACACTTCATTTGTTTACCCACCTGCGCGCTGCGGCGCGCTCATAGGACAGAACGGGACTGTCGCTATGAATCATTCGTTGAATACGCATTTTTATCCAACTTCCAAACACGTCATTTGAGAGCATATGTTATTTATTATTATACCGATTACAGTCCTTTATGTCAACCAAAATTACCTCCGGACCAATCTGGCAGATGTCCCAGTAGGGGATCTCGATATCCGGTTCACAGCGCAAAAAATTCATGATCTTATTGCCCCCGGGAACAATAATCTTGCAGATGCAGCCTTTACACTCGTCAAATTCCAAATCGCATACCCGGCCCAATTTTCTGCAGTCCTTCACATTGATGACATCCTTACACCGAAGTTCCGAAAAAAGCATGTTTCCTTCACCCTTATAATATCAGTTGTCATTTTTATAATATGCGCCTCCTCCGAAATGGTTTTTGTCCATCTCGCGGAAACTTTCCGAAAATTCTATTTTCAAATTTTACCAAGAATATCAAAACCGCTCCCGGTACATACTTGTTAATACCAAATTGAGAAAAGAATTCCATGATCAGAATGGACAGAACAGGGAGGATGGGAACATGGCACAGGGAAGAGTTGAGATCTGCGGCGTCAATACGTCCAGACTGCCGCTTCTAAAAAACGGGGAGAAAGAAGAACTGTTTGCCCGGATCCGAAGCGGGGACACACAGGCCAGAGAGGCATATATCGAGGGGAATCTGCGTCTGGTGCTCAGTGTCATCAAACGCTTCTCCTCCAGCAACGAGAATGTGGATGATCTGTTCCAGATCGGATGCATCGGCCTGATCAAAGCCATAGACAATTTTGACACCAGCTTAAATGTGAAGTTCTCCACTTACGCCGTGCCGATGATCATCGGAGAGATCCGGCGTTTTCTTAGAGACAATTCCAGTTCTATCCGGGTCTCCCGCTCTCTGAAAGATACCGCCTACAAGGCCATCTACGCCAGAGAGGCTCTCACCCGCCAGAATCTGAAAGAGCCCACCATCGAAGAGATCGCCACGGAGGTTGGCATCTCCAAGGAGGACATCGTCTACGCCATGGACGCCATCCAGAATCCCATGAGTCTCTATGAGCCGGTCTTCACCGACGGCGGCGACACCCTCTATGTCATGGATCAGATCTCCGACAAAAAAAATAAGGAAGAGACTTGGGTGGAACATCTCTCCCTGAGTGACGCTATGAAAAATTTGAGCGACCGCGAACATGAGATCATCTCGCTGCGGTTCTTCGAGGGCAAAACCCAGATGGAAGTGGCGGAGCTCATCGGCATCTCGCAGGCACAGGTCTCCCGTCTGGAGAAAAATGCCCTGCACACCATGCGGACCTACCTGACGGCATAGATATGCCGTCAGTTCAGAGGCTCTATGGCCGTCACCACATGAAAATTGGAGGTATAAGCGACGGAATACAGGCAGACGTTCTCCCCATTCCATTCGCTGCTCTTATTTTCATTGTACATACGGTTCCTATCCGGCTCAAACTCCAGATTGTCCCAAATATAAAAACTTTCCCATCCCCCAGTGGTCTCCCCGATTCCTCTGTATTCGGCAAACATGACCGGCTGGCCCTCCGTATAGGGTCCCGGCAATCCTTTCCACCCCTCCTTCTCACGGAATATGACCTCCGCCGTCTCCATGCGGCCCGACTGGATCTGTGCCATATCCTCCTTCGCCTCCCTGCACAGCGCGGGAATATCCTCGCTGAAATACATCAGGCAGCAAAAGGGAATCCCGATGGCGGAGAGACACACGGCACACACCACCGCCGCTGCCGATTTTCTCCCGACGATTACCGCGGCCACGGCGCATACCGCCATAATCGCCAATTCGACTATGAGGACTACTCCCATGAAATCATACCATTTGACATAAGACGCTATCACCGCATAGGGAGTATCCGCGCCCTCCAGAAAACCTGCCAATGTCGAAGGCTCCAGACTGTACATCATTGCAAGCATAGCCAGAATCAACCCGACAAGGGATATTATTTCCGCCGGTGCCACCCTTTTCTTATATTCCTCGGGATGTTTCTGCACCATCCCTACGGCTCCTCTGATCAGCATTCCGCTTAAACTCATCTCAATGTCCTCCCGGGGTTCTCTTTAACAGGTCCCTTTGCTGCCATATGCCGCATCCCAATTTTGCGGCGCCTGTTCCCAGCGTCCCCGCTCTGTGGCGTATCTGTCATTCATCCAGTCCACGGCATCCGACACCCCGTCCTCGTCAAAGTCGAAGATCTCGCTCATTTTCTCCTCCGCAGGCGTGGTAAAAAAGTTAAAGGGTTCCGGCCACACGGTGGCCTTCAATTTCGTGCCGTCCTCGCCGCTCGCGCACTCCAGACGATAGCGCATTCCCCGGTAACTTCCGGTAAATTCCGTCATTTTCAGATATTCCATGGACAGAATGTCCTCTCTTCGTATCATGGCGTCTCATCCCCCGCAGTGCTCCAATGCTTTGTCTTCTGTCCTTTACTATACACTTCTTTCCCTGTTTCCGCAAGCCTTCTATCAGATACTCTATCAGATACTCATCTCCCGCTTTAACTGCCGCATGATCTTTTTCTCCAGTCTGGATATGTAGGATTGGGAGATGCCGAGCCTTGTGGCCACCTCCTTCTGGGTCATCTCCTCCCCGTCCGCTCTGCCCAGACCGAATCGGAGATTGATGATGGTGCGCTCCCTGTCGGAGAGTTTCTCCACTGCCTGCATGAGGAGTCCTCTCTCCACCTCATTCTCAATTCCCTTATAAATCACATCCTCGTCCGTTCCCAGAATATCGGACAACAGCAGTTCATTTCCGTCCCAGTCCACATTCAGAGGCTCGTCGATGGAGACCTCCATGCGGGTCTTATTGTTGCGGCGCAGATACATAAGTATCTCATTTTCGATACAGCGCGACGCATAGGTCGCCAGTTTGATATTTTTATCCGGCTTAAAGGTATTGATGGACTTGATCAGCCCGATGGTGCCGATGGAGATCAGATCCTCCACCCCCACATTGGTGTTGTCAAACTTCTTGGCGATATAGACCACCAGCCGCAGATTATGTTCGATGAGAATGGCCTTTGCCTCTTCCTCATACTCCGTTCCCAAATCGCTTATAACCTCGTTTTCCCGCACGGCGTCCAACGGCGCGGGAAGCACTTCCGCTCCTCCGATATAATGTATTTCCCCCTGTCTGCGCGTGAAAAATCTGTCCCAGCAGATCATTTTAAACTGCCGTCTGCCCGGCATTGCCACCTTAAGAATCATTGTTATTCTCCATTCCTGTTTTCTTGTTTTTGGTTCCACTCTCATATTCCGCCCCACTCTCCGCTCACGACGCCTCCAAAATCTCAGGGTTCAGAATCAGCTCCGCACAGCCTTCCTCCTCACAGACGGCCAGATAGACGTCACAGAAGCACTTTGTCACGCCGTCCAGCTCCAGTTCCAGTCTGGGCAGCAGATAGCCGCGCAAAATTCCGTTTTGTCTGCCGATACTGCGATAGGGAATGGCCCGGTAGGGCGTCTGCGTCCCCTCCCACAACGCATGGTAGAGTCTGCTGTCAATTACGGACACCGGCTTGCCGCTGATGGGTTCCCGCAGGCTGTTGCCGGAATCAAGGAGGGCCGACACTCGCACCCTCGTCTCACCGTTTACCAAAACAGCCGTACAGGCACCGCAGTTTCGTCTCCTCTTGTCCGCCTCCTGCCAATATCCCATGAGAAGAAAGCCCACGGCTCCCACTCCCAGAACACCGCAGATTCCCGTCAGAAACCGCTGCAGGGCGGGCAGGGCCGATCCCACAAACAAAAGCAGGCCGCCCATAAGAAAAGAGTATCGAAACATCTGTCTGATCATTGTGCCGAAAGCGCGAAGGCTTCCGGGGCGGAAAGCGATCCCGATCATAAGCCCTGTGCCGATTAAAAATGCGAGCGGCCATTTCAGCCATGCGGGCATCTCCAGACAAAAGGGCAGCAGATAGACCAATGCCCCCACACAGGCCCCCGAAACCATTCCTCTGCGCGTGGCAGTACGCAGAGTGCTTCGGTTCACCAGTATCAGAAGATACAGGTTCATCACAAAATTCACCAGAAACAGACTGTCTACATAAAGTTCATAAACCATATTATGCCTCTTTTCATAATCATTATAAGGGGGAGGCTCTGTGGAATTTGTCAAATACCGTACAGGGGAAACGATTTTTATTCGACAAGCTAAAAAAGACACATGCCCTAAGGCATGTGTCCATATCATTCTTGTAATCCCTCGCTCCTGTCTCCTCTTATTTCTTCTGAAGGAAATCAGGAATCTTAAGGGTTTGATCCTTCACGGAGCTGCGGATATCCGCAGGTTTCTGAAGCCCCGGAAGCGGCTGCAAATTCGGTTTGGCGGAAGAACTCTGCAAACCGCCGGACTGCAGATTAAAGCCCTTTAAGGAACTGGGCGTAATATGCGATGTCGGCTGTCTGTAGGGAACGCCTGCTCCGATTCGGTTCGGCACGGCATTCTCCACGGCTTCCAGCCCGGTGGCGATCACCGTGATCCTGCAGCTGTCCGTCTCAGACGCATCATACATGGCGCCGAAGATTACATTGACCTCCTCGCCGGTCAGATTACGCACATAATCCGCCGCATCCGCCGCGTCCGCCAGCGTGATATCGCCGGACACGTTGAGAATCACATGGCTTGCCCCGGAGATGGTAGTCTCCAGCAGAGGGCTCTCCACCGCCATCTTCACGGCTTCCAAAGCCTTGTCGTCACCTTTGCCCTGACCGATGCCGATATGGGCAATTCCTTTATCTTTCATGACAGTCTGCACATCCGCAAAGTCCAGATTGATGACCGCGGGTACATTGATCAGATCCGTGATGCCCTGCACCGCCTGCTGCAGCACCTCATCCGCTTTCTTAAGGGCTTCCGGCATTGTGGTACGCCTGTCCACAATCTCCAGAAGCTTATCATTGGGAATCACGATCAACGTGTCCACATTCTCCTTGATGCGCTCGATACCGCCGATGGCGTTGTTCATGCGCGCCTTCGCCTCAAAACGGAACGGTTTGGTCACAACTCCCACCGTGAGAATTCCCAGATCTTTGGCGATCTTGGCCACCACCGGAGCCGCTCCGGTTCCCGTGCCACCTCCCATACCACAAGTGACAAACACCATATCCGCACCTTTGAGCGCACTCTCGATCTCCTCCATGCTCTCCTCGGCGGCCTTCTCACCCACCTCGGGCTTTGCTCCTGCTCCCAGTCCCTTGGTAAGCTTCTCCCCAATCTGCAGAAGCCGGGGTGCTTTACAGAGCTGCAGAGCCTGCTTGTCCGTATTTACACCGATAAAGTCAACACCGTCAATCTGTTCGTCAATCATTCTATTTACAGCGTTATTACCCGCGCCGCCCACACCGACCACGATGATCTTGGCAGCGGATTCCGCATCGTTCGTCTTAATCTCCAGCAAAGGTACATCCTCCTTTTCCAAAAGGGATCCTGTTACATTGTCCTTCTAGACTCCATATAGTCTATCATATAATTATTTTACAAATTAATCAACACATTTTTTTAGAAATTTTCAACTTCAATCCGGTTTAAAGGTATAATCTCCTTTTTCATTATAGGTCTGCATCTGAATGGTTCCCCCTTTCTCCCCCAATCCCGGCAGCATCTTGGGAAGACGCATGATCTTGTCCTCCAGCCTGTCCGTCTCATCTCCCAATGCCACTTTCACATCCCCGAAATAGACGGTGATCTCGGAATCGGAATGAAAATAGATCCTGTCCGCCGACAGCTCATATTTATTCAGAAGCTTGGTCAGATTTAGAATCGTGCCGAACACCGCCCCATACTCCTCCTGTACGGGAAGAGGCTGTCCCAATACGATATAATCAAAGGAGAGGCCCGTCACCTGCGGAATGCCCGCCGTGCGTATGGAAGAGCTCTCCACCACATAGCCGTCCTTGTCAAAATACATATAGGCTCCCATGTATTTCACATAACCTGCCAGCGCCTTCTCATAGACCGTGATCTTGATGGTATTGGGGGTCAGGATGTCCACATCCATGGCGTCCAGAAAAGGAATGTCCTCCATTCCGCGGTTTTTATATTTCATGGAGAGATAGAGGGAATTGTTCCCGAGGGCGCCGTCCATCACAAGCGCCTTGATCTCATCCTCCGTGTAATGGACATTCCCCACCACATATACGGTCTGGACGGTATGCAGATCCCACACATACCATCCCAGACCGCCGATCCCCACTGATATCCCGGCGATAATCAGCAGCATTATCACTGTTTTTCTCATGCCTCGTAATTTATACACCGACAATACGCGCTCCCAAATCTCTTAAGTCTTTTCCGATATTTTCATAGCCGCGCTCAATATAGCCGCAGCCCGTTATCTCACTCTCACCTTCGGCCATCAGTCCCGCCAGAACAAGCGCCGCGCCGCCCCGCAGTTCTCTGGCCTCCACTTTCGCGCCCCGCAGCGTTTTAACTCCCCGCACAAGGGCAATGTTCGGCGTGTAAAGCACCACGTCCGCTCCCATGCTTTGAAGGGGTTCCACCACCCGGAAACGGTTTTCAAAAATGGACTCTTCCACACAGCTTTTGCCTTCCGCCCGCGTCAGCACCGCCAGCGCCATGGACTGCAGATCCGTGGGAAACCCCGGATAGACTGCCGTACACAATTTTGCCACTGCCTTCGGACGGTCAGGCCCTTGCACATAGATCCCGCTCTCATGCCCGTAATCCGCGCCGTAGACTCCGTTTTCTCCGACACAATCCATCTGACATTTCGCGCCCATAAGCTCCGCCGCGTGTACTACGGCCTGCAGTTCCCCGCAGGGCGCATTCTCCAGAAGCACGCTGCCTCCGCATCCCACACAGGCGAACAGATAAGTTCCCGCCACAATGCGGTCTGCAGGAACGGTAAACTCCGCGCCGTGCAGAGGCTCTCCGCCTCTCACAACGAGAATGGACGTACCCACTCCTTCAATCCGGGCGCCGCATGCCACAAGATATCGGCACAGTGCCTCCACCTCCGGCTCCTTGGCGGCTCCCGTTATGGTGGTATCACCCTCCGCGCATACCGCCGCCAACAGGATATTTTCCGTTGCGCCCACGCTGGAGACGGAGAGACTGATTTCGGCGCCCCGGAGCTCTTCCACGGTTCCGATTAACTTCCCGTCCTCTTCCCGAAATGTGACCCCCATCTTCTGAAGCGCTTTCAGATGCAGATCAATAGGCCGCCTGCCGATGACACATCCGCCGGGATATGCCATCTCCACCTCGCCGAAACGCCCCAGCATGGCCCCCAGAAGACAAAGCGAGGAACGCATACCTGTGATGGCCTCCCCCGACATATCACAGGCTCCCGCCTGAGCGCTGTCCACAAGATATCCGTCGCCGACGCGCCGCACCCGGCATCCCAGACTGCCCAGAATGCTGACCATGGACTGCACATCGGAAATCTGCGGGCAGTTTCTGATCTCGGAAATGTCCTCCGTGAGCAGGGCGGCCGCCAAGATTGGCAGCGCCGCATTTTTGGATCCCTGAATACGTACTTTTCCCTGCAAGGGAATGCCGCCGTGAATATGAAATGTCGTCATACAATACCACCCTGTTTTCTCTGTTTGAGGGACTTTTTGTATTGTATGTCGAAGCTTCACAAAATGTGCCTAAAGGCCGGTCCGCTTCCCTCGCGCCGGGACGGTTGCAATTTTTACAATTCCCTGAGCTGGATGCGTTTGGCCACGCTCAAGACCAGCCCGATCTCTATCAGAAGAAACATGACGGAGGTGCCTCCGTAACTGATAAACGGCAGAGAGATTCCTGTGTTGGGAATGGTGTTGGTCACAACGGCGATGTTTAAGATCGCCTGCACCGCAATGTGTCCGATGACGCCCACCACCAGCATTGCTCCGAACAGATCGGAGGCATTGTTGGCAATGACCATCATGCGCCAGATCAGCAGAATAAACATGATGATGACGGCGATGGCGCCAAAAAGCCCCAATTCCTCACAAATAATGGAGAAGATCATGTCGTTTTGGGACTCCGGAAGGAATTTGAGCTTCTGCATGCTCTGTCCCAAGCCCTTCCCCCAGATGCCGCCGCTGCCGATGGCGTAAAGTCCTTGTATGGTCTGGAAACCCTTATCCTGCGCCTGACTCTCAGGATTCAGCCACGCCACGATCCGTTCGCTTCTGAAACCGCCGCCCTCACCGCCGTTTGAGACAACCACAAAAACCAGCAGAGCCGCCGCGGCCGCACCAGCCAATCCCATAATCACGAATTTCTTGTAATCAGGGCTTGCCACAAACACCATCAGAAACGAGATGGCCATAACAATCAGCGCCGAGCTGAGATTCTTGGTCACAATGTAGAGTTCCAGCGCAATGGGCAGAGGAATCGCCATCATGATGACAAACCCTTTCAGGGAGCGCACGCTCTTTCCCATCTTGCACACCATCACCGCGAGGAACAGGATCATACAGACCTTGGCAATCTCCGCAGGCTGCACCTGCAGCGGTGTGCCGGGAATCTTAAACCACCTTCTGGCGTGATGGGACTCGATGCCCAGAGGGGTCAATACGATGAGAATGGAGACCGCCGTGACGATATAGCCCAGCATATAAAAGCGCGACCAGAAATGATAGTCGATATTGGCCACCACGATCATCATCACCAGTCCGATGATGATGGCAAGGAGCTGACGCTTCATGAAATGCCCGGAATCTCCCTTGTAATCCTGAAACGCGGTATAGGAGCTGGCCGAATAGATCATGATCAGACCGAATCCCAGAAGGAAAAGCACAATAAACAAAAGGCTGTAGTCAAAAAAGTATTCTGTTTGCTCTCTTCTCTTTCTGCGCGATCTACCTGCCATTGACATACTCCTTGAACTGCTGTCCTCTCACCTCGTAGTTGGGAAACATTCCCCAGCTTGCGCAGGCCGGCGACAGAAGAACCGCATCCCCCGCCTCGGCCAGACAAGTACAAATCTGCAGACATTCCTCAAAACTGTCCGCAAACCGGATCCTGTCCGCCGGAAAATCATGCTTGATGGCGCAGTCCGCAATCTTTTCTCTGGTCTGCCCGATGAGCACCAGATATTTGACCTTGCCGTCAAAGTTCTCTATCCATTCGTCATACTCACTGTCCTTGTCATATCCGCCGCCGATGAGAACGGTGGGCTTGCTCATGGCCCGTATCCCCTGAATGGCCGCATCGGGGTTGGTGGCCTTGGAATCGTTGTAATAGTCCACTCCGTCCTTGGACCGGACGAACTCTATGCGGTGTTCCACCGCCCTAAACTCCCGAACCGTCTCAAGAATCGTCTCCATGGGAACTCCCATGCCCTCTGCGATCGCCACGGCAGCCATCACGTTCTCCACATTGCAGATGCCCACAAGCCGCATATCACGGTGAATATCCAGAAGAACTTCCTCCCGGCCTCCCACAGCCTTCACAATGTGATCTCCCCTGAGAAAATAACCATCCTCAAGCGCTCTCGCCGACGAGAAAAGCACCGTCCGTGCCGGGCATCTGGCCGCGAATGCGGCCGTGTAGGGATTCTCTGCATTCAGCACACAGAGATCCTCCGGCCCCTGATTGCGGGCGATGGCCTCCTTGGCCGCCACATAGGCCTCCATGGTGTGGTGCCTGTTCAGATGATCCGGCGTGATGTTCAGAATCGCCGACACATGCGGCCGAAACTGTTGTACGGTCTCCAGTTGGAAGGAGCTGATCTCCCCCACCGTCACCGTGTCCGGCCCGGTATGCGGCGCACTGAGCGTATAGGGATTGCCGATATTGCCCACCACAAACACCTTTTTCTCCCCCAGATGGGCCTTCATGATCTCCCCCACCAATGTGGTGGTCGTGGTCTTGCCGTTGGTGCCGGTAATCGCCGCCACGCAGCCCTTTTCCGCCAGAAATCCCAGCTCGATCTCCCCCAGAATGGGGATTCCTCTGCCGCGCAGTCTCTCCACCAGCGGAATGTCCGTGGGTACGCCGGGACTTAGCACCACCGCCTCCACCTGTGCCTCCATCTCGGATGACATCTCTCCCGCGATACAATACACAGACCGCTCCGGGCACTGCCCATCATATTCCTGATCCAGTTTTTTCTGCAAATCCTCGACCGTGAGCTTGTCGCTGCTGTCATAGAGAACGATGTCCGCTCCCATACGTCCGAGCAGATCCACCGCTCCCATCCCGCTGATGCCGGATCCTATCACCAGAGTCTTCACATCACGAAATTCCATAATTCCTCTCATTCCGCCGCACAAGCGGCATTCAAATCAGACCATGCACAGAAGCGCCGCCAGACACATCAGCGCGGTCAATATGGTAAATAATGCCACGATGGCCGTCTCCGACCAGCCGCAGAGTTCAAAGTGATGATGCAGCGGCGCCATCTTAAACAGCCGTCTGCCGCCACTCAATTTAAAATATAATACCTGTAAGATCACACTGCCCGCCTCGGCCAAATAGACCAGTCCCACGATTGCTATGTATAAGGGCATCTGCATCAGATACCCGCATGCCGCCACAAATCCACCCAGCGCCAGAGAACCCGTATCCCCCATAAACACCGCAGCCGGATGCGCATTGAACAATAGAAATCCTAACAGCGCTCCCACCACCGCACAGGTGACCGGCGCGATTCCGCTTCCGCGGCCGATTGCCGCCACCGTGAAAAACACCGCCACAATCACCGTGACGCTGCCCGCCAGTCCGTCCAGTCCGTCCGTGAGATTGATCCCGTTCACCGTGCCCAGCACAATAAAGAATAAGACAAACAGATTTCCTTTCCCGAAATCCAGCCACAGCCCGGGAAGTCCCGGGAATTCCATGGCCAGCGCCACATCCGTGTAACGGCTCAAATAATAGGCAAAAATCCCTGTCACGATCATCTGCAGCGCCAGCTTCTGCCATGCTCGTAACCCCAGCGAGCGTCTGCACACCACCTTGATATAATCGTCGATGAAACCGACCATCCCGAATCCTACAGTCATGAAGAGCACGGGCATCACTTCCGGATTGCGCTCCACAAAATACAGGGATACCACCACCGCGCTAAAGAGGATGAGAATGCCGCCCATAGTCGGCGTTCCGTCTTTCTTCAGGTGACTCGCCGGCCCGTCGTCGCGCACGGTCTGCCCGCATTTCAACCTTCTGAGAAAGGGGATGACCACCGGTCCCCCCGCCGCGGTGATGACAAAGGCCGCCAGAACGGCTCCCGCAAGGCTTAACATACTTTCCCTCATTGATTATACTCCATTATTCCCAAATACGGAAGAATATTTTCAAAAAGCTGCCTGACGATGGGTGCGGACACCTGACCGCCATAATAGACGCCCTGCGGATTGTTCACGATGGCGATGGCGATGACCTGCGGATCATCCGCCGGCGCAAAACCGACAAAAGAGGCTATGTAGCGTCCGCTTCCTCGGGGAAGCGTCTGGCTGGTGGCGGTCTTACCGCCTATGCGGTACCCCTCCACCTGACCGTTTTTGCCGCCGCCCTCGCTGACCACCAGCTCCAGAATCTCCCGCATGGTGGCGCTGGTCTCCTCGGACACGATGCCCTCCGTCACCGGGTACTCAAAGCGCTCCGTCACATTTCCCTCACTGTCCACGGCCTCTATGCCGAAATGAGGCGTAATGCGCCTGCCGCCGTTTATGATGGAAGATGCGGTGGTGATCAGTTGGATGGGCGTAATCTGAAAGGACTGCCCAAAAGAAACCGTGGCCAGCTCCACGTTTCCCATATCTTCCATTTTATGCATGATCGTTCCGGCCTCTCCGGGCAGATCCACACCGGTCTTGGTCTTTAGGCCGAACTGCTCAAAATATCCGTAATACTGTTCCACCCCCATCCGCAGTCCCACCGTGATGAATACCGGATTGCAGGAGTTCATGGTGGCGTGGACAAAATCCTCGCTCCCGTGCCCCGCCACTTTGTGGCATCTGATCTTCCGGTCATCCACCACGATAAATCCCGGGCAGGAAAACGTGCTGTCGGGCGTCACCACGCCGGATTCCAATCCTGCGGCGGCGGTGATGATCTTGAATGTGGAGCCGGGCTCATAGGTGTCATTGATGCAGCCGTTTCTCCAGATATTGTTGAGCGCATCCTGTTTTTCCTCCGCAGTCAGGCCTTCCCGCATATCTTCCGGCAGCTCATAGGGATTGTTCAGATCAAATTCCGGCACATTCACCATCGCGTAGATCTCACCGGTCTGCGGATTCATCACCAGAATCGAGACGCTGTCCGCCTCCTTGGTCTCCATGGCCTGATAGGCAAGCTGTGCCGCATAGGCCTGAATATTCCTATCGATGCTGATGCGCAGATCATTTCCGGGAACGGGCTCGATGCGTCTCTCGCCCATCCGTTCCACTTCGATGCCCGCCGCATCCGTCACCGTGAGGATGGTTCCTGCTTTCCCCTGCAGATAGTCCTCATAGACGACCTCCAATCCCACAATGCCCTGATTGTCGGCCCCGGTAAATCCCAATACTTTACTCGCCAGCTCCCCGTAGGGATAATACCGCTTGTAATCTTCATCAACCTTCACGCCGGGAAGGTCATATTCCCGGATGCGGTCGCCGATCGCTTTATCCACATTGCTCTTTACGCGCTCCATGGCGGAATACTTCTCCACCTTCTTGCGGACTTCCTCCTCCGACAGAGACAGTTCCTCGGAGAGCACCGCGATAACCTCCTCCGGATCTTCTATCTGATTATAGATCACCGAGACGGTGCAGACCGTTTTGTTGTCCGCCAGAACCATGCCGTTGCGGTCTATAATCCTGCCTCTGGCCGCCTTGATGCTGCGCTCCCGCTCATGAAGTCTGGTTGCCAGCTCCGAGTAATGCTCGGCTCTCCACACCATCAGATAGACCAGTCTCCCAAAGAGAAAGACAAACAGCGCCGTCAGGATAAAGAACAGGGTCATGATCTTCTTGCGGTGAAAAATGCGGTTGTACTCCATACGGAAACCTCATAACACAGGGTTGGTATACTCTATTCCCATTTTTATGAGGTTATGACTGTCTTGGAATCTTAAGGCGCGCCGCCGGAAGGTTCCTGTACCTGATTGTCGCCGGACAGCCTCGGATTGTTCGGACTGTCTCCCAGCACGGCTCCCTCACCGGGATCGTCTCCCAAATTGGGATCCAGTCCCTCGTCTCTGAGCGCCATGTCCGCCTCCGCCTGCTCTAAAGCCGCACGCTTTTCCTCCTCCAACTGTGTTGCATACATGGTGGTTATGGCCAACTGCTTCTGCGCAAGTTCGTTCCGCTCATCATCCGAGAGCTCCTCCGTCATAAAGATATTCAGATAGGGAAGCGCTTCCGTCAGAATATTCCGCACGATTCCCGTGGCATACTTGGCATCGTCCTGCCGGCTCACATTGGGTCTGTCCACCACCACATAGATGGCGATCTGCGGATCGTCCGCAGGCGCAAAGCCGATGAAGGACACCACATACTGATTATTGTCCCGTGGAAGAGTCTCCGCGGTTCCCGTCTTGCCGCCGATGGCATAACCCGCGGGCCGGGCCGTCTTACCGGTTCGCCGGACGCCGCCCTCCTCCATGACTGTGGCCCGGCAATACTGTCTGATCAGCTCGGAGGTGGATGCCGACACCGTCTGTTTTAACACACGGGGCTCGATATGCTCCACCACCGCACCGTTGGAATTGGTGATTTTATTCACCAGATGAGGCTCGTAGTAATATCCTCCGTTGATCAGAGAGCAATATCCCGTGATCATTTGAATCATGGTCACATTAAAGTTCTGCCCGAAACTGTTGGTCGCCAGATCCGCCGGCACCATCTTATCCGGCTCAAAGAGGAGACTTGCCGTTCTTGCCTCCCCCGCCAGATCCACATTGGTCTTGAGTCCGAAATTAAAGATGTTCTGAAATCTTCCGAATTCCTCTCTGCCCAGTTTGGCGCCAATCTTCATCAGGGCCACATTGCAGGACCAAGCCACGGAATCCTGAACCGTCACAATCCCCTCGCCGCCGGAGGAATAGCTATGGCATTTGATGTCATGGCCTCCCACCTCCATGATCCCGTTGCACTCATAGGAATCCGTGGGAGAGATCGCCCCCGTCTCCAAAGCCGCCGCCACGGTAAAGGGCTTCGCCGTGGAACCGGGCTCATAGGTGTTGGAAATACAAAAGTTCTTCCAAAGATTGTTCAAATTTAATAACACCTGTTCTGAATCCAAGGAATCCAACACTTCCTGCGTGATCGGCGTGTGCGTATTCCGGTAGACAATATAGCCGTTCTCATTGATATACTGCTCTATTAAAGGACTTCCCAACAGCGCTTCCCTATTTCTCGTATCATTCAGGTCAAACGTGGGATAACTGGCCATGCCGATAATCTCTCCCGTGTGGACTTTCATCATGATACAGCCTATATTTTCCGCGCCGTTGCCCTCATGGGCACCGTCTTTGTAAGTCTCGTTGAACTCCTTCAGATATTTCTCGATAATACTCTGTACATTGAGGTCAATGGTGGAATGCAGCGTATTGCCGTTGATCGCCTGCTTTACGGTCCGCTCCACCTCGTAACTCTCGTTCAGATAACCGTATTCCCGCCCGGGCGTACCGTTCAGGGTGTCGTTATAATACTCCTCCAGACCATATTGCCCTTCGTTGTCAGACCGGGCAAAACCGATGACGTCCGCCGCGAGGGAACCATTCGGGTATACCCGTTTATATTCTTCCTCAAAGTATACGCCCTGAATATTGCCGCTCTTATCCGCTGTCTGCGCCTCTTTGAAACCGCTGATTTCATCATAGGAAAGCCGACGCAACGCGATGTAATAGCGCGACTCCGGATGACTGAGCACATAGGCCCGGATCTCGCCCATGTCAAGCTGCGGGAAATGCTCCCCCAAAGCCTCCAATGTGGGTTCCAGATAAGTACTCCGCTCCTGCATGATATAGGCGTCGATCTGCAGATTATATACTTTTTCGCTGGTAGCTAACATCGTCCCCTTTGCGTCCACAATGTCTCCGCGCCTGTAGGGAATGGTTTTGGAGTCCGTAATCTGCTGAGATAACACCTGTTTTTGATACTTGGTCTCATTTTCTTTTACCAAAGAAAATAAATTCACGCTTAATCCCGCAAAAGCCAGCAGTACCAATAAAAACAGTACCACCAGCTTTTTCTGCATCCGTGATGTAAATTTCTTGGGTTCTTGTTCTCTCATCGGCATCCTCTGCTTTCTACTCGCTCACCCGGCGCATATAATCATACCCGGCGCTCTCATATGTAATGATCTGCCCTTCGCTGGCATAAGTCATTCCCAGCTCACCGATGGCGATCTTGCGGATCTCCTCCAGATTGACATTGCTGACGATTCTGTTGTACGCTTCCTCGTTGGCGAGCTGCTGGGTGTTCAAACTGCTCTCCAGCTTGGAGATATTCTTTACCTTGGTGGTGACATCGGACTGTAACTGCAGGTAATTCAGCAGAACCACCGCACAGATGCACAGCGCCCCCATCAGGAAGAATACATAGCCCAGATTCATATGCAGCGCCTTGTCCCGATTCTTTCTCGTCACATTGCTGAGCTGCTTTCTGGGCTCCTCCTCGAGCTGTCTGCGCACGTTCAGATCCCGTGCCACATTGTCATAAATATAGACATTCCCGTTTGAAATATGCTGTTTTCTGTTTGTTGTGCCGCGGGATGTCCTTCCCCTTCTTGTCTGTGCCATACTACTCACCATGTCTTTCCGATTATAGCTTCTTGATCCTATTTCTTGATCTTATCTTTTAGATCTCTTTCCTAATCTTTTTTAAAATTTCTCGAATACTCTCAGCTTCGCACTCTTGGAACGGCTGTTCTCGGAGAGCTCCTGTTCGGAGGGCAGAATCGGCTTCCTTCCCACACTCCTGCCGAGGGGCTTCTTCCCGCATACGCAGACCGGGAACTCCGGCGGACAGATACAGGGATTTTCCGCCTGCCTGAACGCATTTTTCACCAGTCTGTCCTCCAGCGAGTGGAATGTGATGATACAGAGCCTTCCTCCGGGGTTCAGCAGCCCGATAAAATCCTCCAGAGAATCTCTGAGCACCTCCAGCTCCCTGTTGCACGCGATGCGGATCGCCTGAAAAGTCCGCTTTGACGGATGCCCGTTCTGGCGCATCTTCGCCGGAATGGCGGCCTTGATGATTTCGTTCAACTCGAACGTGGTCTCGATAGGCTTGTCCGTTCTCTTCCGCACAATGTGCTTCGCTATATTTTTGGCGAATGTGTCTTCGCCATAATCCCGAATGATATGGAAAAGTTCCGCTTCGGAATAATTATTTACAATCTCTCCGGCCGTGAGACTCTGTCTCCGATCCATCCGCATATCAAGCGGCGCGTCATAGCGATAGGAAAACCCGCGCTCCTCCGTGTCAAGCTGATAGGATGAGACCCCCAGATCCAACACGATGCCGTCCACACCGTCCACGCCCAGATCATGGAGCACAGCCTTCGCATTACAGTAATTGTCCCGGATGACCGTGGCTTTCTCGCCGAAGACCGCCAAACGCTCCTTGGCCGCCGCGATGGCCGCGTCATCCTGATCGAATCCATAGAATCTGCCTGTGTCAAGCCGCTTTAACACTTCCGAAGCATGTCCCGCGCCTCCCAGCGTACCGTCAACATAGACACCGTCCGGCCTGATATTCAGTTGCTCGATTGTCTCCGAAAGAAGAACGGAGTAATGATTGAATTCCATATGTGTTTCCCCGCTTCCGGATCAATCTCCTGCGTCTTCCTCACCGGAATCAGATGCTCAGCCCCAGCTCCTCCATGGAAGCCGCGATATCGTCCATATCCACATCGTCGCTTTCCGCCTCGTACTTCTCCTTGCTCCAGATCTCGATGCGGCTGCCCACACCTACCAGCACCACATCTTTATCCAATTCGGCAAACTCTCTCAAAGCTGCCGGTAAAAGTATTCTTCCCTGTTTATCCAGTTCCACCTGTGCGGCTCCCGCCAGAAAAAATCTGGCGAACTTTCTCGCTTCTTTGTTTGTCATGGGCAGTGAGGTCAGTTTCTGTTCAAACGCGGCCCAATCATCGTTGGCATAGACAAATAAACAGCCGTCCATTCCCTTGGAGATCACAAACTCCTCGCCGAGAACCTCTCTGAACTTGGAGGGAATAATCAACCTGCCTTTCGCGTCTACCGTATGATTGTACTCGCTCATGAACATAACAATCACCACCTTAAAGTCGGGTCTGCCACGGAAGGGCGGCGATTCTGTCATCGGGGTCTGCCACTCATTTCTCCCACTTTATGACACTTCGCTCCACTTCCACCCACTTTTGTATTGATTTTAATACAAAATACATGGTTTGGCAAGCGAAATCAAGCAAGTTTTTTTGACCGGAAGACGCAAAAAGGCCCTCTGAAAGCGGCTTTCAGAGAACCTTTTTGTCGAAAAGCACAAGATATGGTGTGGTGGGGATTCATCCCATACCACATTTACTTTCAAAATCTTTAGCAAAAAAATTAAAATTTTTTCAAAATTTCTTAAGATTTGACAGGAAAAACATGTCATCGCACAACTATTCTGCCGATAGAATTCCTCCGCTATTGATATTTTACTAACCTATTCCAGCGTATTTTCTAGTGTATTGCAGGTAATTGTAAAACTCTAAATGTTGCAATTACCTCGTTTCATTCACATAAATCTGAACGCGGTTTTGTATGATCCGTATCACATCGTCCACACTCTTCTGCCCGCTATAATAAGCCGGCGCCTCCTCATTGATGATTTGAACGACCACATCATTTTCCGCGGAAAAGGCGGGAGTTGCCTCCTTCAGCAGATCCAGAACTGTATCCACCTCCTCCCTTGTCAGGGGATGAAATTCATACCCGTGGTCTTTCGCCGCCCATTCTCTCTCCTCCTCCAGAGTATATTCTACTATCATGTTCATTATTTTTTTCTGAACAGGCAGACCTCTCAATATCCATCGAAAGTCTCCGGCAACATCCTGTGGTTCCATTTGTTCCACATTCTCCGACGTCAGAACACTCTCTATGAATTCCCATGCTCCGCTTTTGTTCTCTGAACCGGCGACGATCCCAAAAGCATTTTTAGCAAACAGCAAGGTTCCTCCCTTCCCGTCTATGGTAGGAAAACCGATACAGGCTGCATTTTCACCAATCTCTCTCTTGCGACGCTGAGCGTCTTTCAGTTCATTGATATCCGTTATGGCAAACAATACCTCGCCGTTCTGAATTCTTTCGGACAAAGAAACCTCCTGTCCGTATCCCTGGGAATCCGGAATGCGGTTGACCAATTCCAATACCTCCTTGAAGGTCTCCGAATCAAAATGACACTTGCCTGTATCCCAGTCAATAAAGATCTCCTCGTTACACATCACAAGATACTGCATCATCTCTTCCTTCGTGATCCGCTCCTCATAAGGCCCATCAAAAGGACACGCCTGGGGGCTTCGCCCGGCGGCCGCGAACAGCCCCTCCAGCGTCAGTCCCGTCTTATTTCCAATCTGCGTCTGGTCTCCTATGAGCGTTCGCATCATAAAACCTTCTGGAATCCCCACCAATGTACCGTCAAAAGTGTATGCCTCCAAGATTCCGTCCAGAAAATCAGAACGGTCAAAAATTTCCGACTGCTCCAGATATGGATTCAGGTCTTCAAAGATCCCCTGTCTCGAAAGCTTTTTCACATCCACTCCCGACAAATCAATGACGTCCATGGTTTTCTTTGCCAACATGGCATTATACAAATCGGTCAGGGAATCATAATTTTGCACGGTCAGATGCCACCGACTGTTTCCCCGGTTAAAACGCACTGCCAATGCCGCCAGATCGCTTCCCCCGTTTACGGCGGCAAGCACCAGATTTTCCCGTTTCGGAGCATCTTCCGCCTTTGTTTTGTCAAGCAGCACAACGCAGGTGTCATCGTGCATCCAGTCTACCACTCTGACATAGTATCTGCCATCTTCCAATAAGCATAAGTCTCTTACAAAATATCCGTTCACGTCGCTGTCCGCCCAGACGAACAACTCCTTCGCGGCCTGTCCCGCGCCGCCTTTCTGCGCCGGAAAATCATATCCATAGACCGAAATATCATCATACAGCAAAAGATCGTATTGCCCGGTGGAATCCACACACAGTCCGCTGATATCCGGCAGATCCTCTATCACCTCAATCAATTGTTTCTTCTCAAAATCCACCTCCGCCAGCATACATTTTTCCGAATTTTCCCCTTCGCTGACACAGGCATAGAGCTTGTCGTCCGCTCCGATCACGGTCTGCCTGACGTAAAGATTCTCCCAACCATAGGGTATGGAGCCCTGATAGTCTCCATCGTTCCCATACAGACAAATACCCGCCTCATTCGTAAAAACATAGATCCGCCCCTGACTGTCGGTATCCATAACTTGAATCGAAATACCGCGCCCCAACTGCTCCGTGACATCCCGATAAGATGTGATCGCTCCTTCCGCATCGAACTTGCACAGAAAACGGCTCAACCTACTGAAATCCGCAGGGTAGACATTCACGATCACCCATGCGCTGAAATCCTCACAAAACACATAAGCACAGACCTCCCGACAGCTTCCCTCCATGGGCCAGACAATGGGAACCCGAGTCAATGCTTTATCACTGAGCGCATATTGACAAATACTCTGCACCTCATCCCCGGCTTCCCCGTTTCTGGTAATATAGCAAACGGTATCACCAACACTCTGCATCCTCTCGTAATCCGCTCTTCTGTCCCCGATCACGAACACTTCAGGCACATAAACCCATTCCCGCTCCTTCACAACATCCGGAGGATTACTCTTGTTTACCTCTTTGTTTACTTCTTTGTCTTCCTTTAAAACCGTATCCTGATTGGACGCACCTATGCTGCATGCCGCAAGGCAAACAGCCGCGCACATCACCATGCCCCAAACCAGAAACCTTAATCTGTTATGCTCGCCGTGGTTCCGATTGTTATACTTCTTCATGAATACAACCACCTCTCGTCTGATTTTGTATATTCTTGTATATCAGCCCCTTGCTATGACTTTTCTCCTTGTCCGCCGTCGTCCGGCCGGTTTCATTTCTCGTTCGTCAGAAGCTTTCCGTCCGCCGCATCAATATCATACAGATAATAATGAATCTCCTTCGGATCATAAAAAACCACTAAATATTCCACAGTTGCATTTTCATACTTAAGATCATGTAATTTCACCTGAGACAATTCTGTCCTCTCCGCCAATGTGCCAATCTCAGATTCCATCTGCTTCCTTGCTATTTCTATTGCTTCCTTTTCGCTGATTCCTCCCATAGCCCGCACTTGTTCCCTGAGCCGTTTTTGTTCCGCTCTTATTTCCTCCCGCGTTTCCTGCGCTGCCTGCGTCTGTCCAAGGGCATAATTCCTGATCTGATTAAAATCAATGATTTCCAAGAGCTCCTCATCTGTCAGTTCCCGCTCCGGCAGATAAAACTCCCCCGTATCTTTGTTATAGCTGAGCTGGTCCTTTGCCCCTCCGCTCATCGTATCTACCAGCAGAATTTTCTGTGCCGGGAATGTTCCGTTGCGATATAACCACAAGAGTTCTTTCATGCGTTCACTCTCTTTGTCGGAATACTCTCTTGAGAAACTGTCGGCTTCCACATTCAGCTTCCGGATCATATCCACAAGTTCCTGTGTCTCCTCTCTCGAAATCTGCTCCATCCGCGCCATTACGACGCTATCTACGATTGCCCGCACCGGAACACTGGCCACCCCCGTCATCAGCACGAGCACCGCCACAACTGCTGCCATCCTCTTCCAGTTCCCTGTTTTTTTCTTTCCGTTTTCCATCCTTTTTTGAAGATTCCTGATCAGTTCTTCCTGCATCTCTTCCGAAATGTGTATCTGATCCATAGTCTCCTTTACATGACGCACGCTCATCTGTTATACCCCTCCTCGTATTATATAGTCATAGCCCACTCTTTACCTTTTCTATAGGTTAGG
>CAZSAJ010000021.1:352-45017 GCA_964604835.1 uncultured Acetatifactor sp. | reverse complement strand
TGGAATTCTAGGAAAGGAAGAGGAATACACCATGAAACATACGATCATAGATGCAAGCCAGCTGGAGCTGACAGACAAGGTTGTTACCATCAAGCGTGTAGCCAAGACCGTAAAGGGCGGCCGTAATATGCGTTTCACCGCTCTGGTGGTTGTCGGAGACGGCAACGGTTATGTAGGCGCAGGGCTTGGCAAGGCAGTTGAAATTCCCGAAGCGATCCGCAAGGGCAAGGAAGACGCGATGAAGCATATCGTGAAGATTTCTCTGGATGAGAACAATTCTATCACCCATGACTTTATCGGCAAGTATGGTTCCGCAAATGTTTTGTTAAAGAAGGCTCCCGAAGGTACCGGTATCATCGCAGGCGGTCCTGCCCGTGTGGTTTGTGAGCTTGCGGGTATCAAGAATATTCGTACGAAGTCTCTGGGCTCCAACAATAAGCAGAACGTTGTTCTTGCCACCATCTCGGGATTGAGCCAGCTCAAGTCTCCCGAAGAGGTTGCAAAGAGCCGCGGAAAGTCTGTTGAAGAGGTAATGGCATAGGAAGGAGAACGATCATGGCAGATAAGAAGTTAAAGATTACTTTGGCAAAGTCCACCATCGGTGCTGTGCCTAAGAACAAGGCAACCGTTGAATCCATGGGTCTTCGCAAGATTGGCCAGTCCATTATTCTTCCCGATAATGACGCTACCAGAGGACAGATTCGCAAGGTTGGCTATTTGTTAAAAGTTGAAGAAGTATAATCAGATAAGGAGGTGTCAGAGATGGAATTATCCAATTTAAGACCCGCTGAAGGTTCCAAACACAGTGATAATTTTAGAAGAGGCCGTGGACACGGTTCGGGAAACGGCAAGACCGCGGGCAAGGGACACAAGGGCCAGAAGGCTCGTTCCGGAGCGCCCAGACCCGGTTTTGAGGGTGGTCAGATGCCTTTGTACAGACGTATCCCCAAGAGAGGTTTCACCAACAGAAACTCCAAGGAGATCGTTGCAATCAACGTAAGTACTCTGGAGCGCTTTGAGAACGGCGCCACGGTAGATGTGAACGCACTCATCGAAGCAGGTATTGTGAAAAATCCCAGAGATGGTGTCAAGATACTCGGAAACGGAGAACTTACCAAGAAACTCAATGTGAAAGTCGATGCCTACAGCGCATCCGCAAAAGAAAAGATCGAGGCTCTTGGTGGAAAAGCTGAGGTGATGTAATGCTTACGACACTCAAAAATGCATTGAAGATCAAAGAGATCAGACAAAAGCTGTTATACACGCTGGGAATGCTGGTGTTGATTCGTCTCGGTTCCCAGCTTCCCGCACCGGGTATTGACGGAGAGTTTTTCCAGAGATGGTTCTCCCAGCAGGCCGGAGACGCATTCAGCTTTTTCGATGCGATCACCGGTGGTTCCTTCTTGAACATGTCTGTTTTTGCATTGAATATCAGCCCTTATATTACTTCCTCCATTATTATGCAGCTTCTGACCATTGCGATTCCGAAGCTCGAGGAGATGCAGAGGGACGGCGAAGACGGCAGGAAGAAGATTGTGGCCATTACCAGATATGTGACGGTTGTTCTGGCTTTGATTCAGGCGACGGCCATGGCGATCGGTTTTGGGCGTCAGGGATATCTGACAGAGTACAATGCGCTGAACGTAATTACAGCAATCGCAGCGCTCACTGCAGGAAGTGCATTCCTGATGTGGGTAGGCGAGAGAATCACCGAGAACGGTGTGGGCAACGGTATTTCCATTGTGTTGGTGATCAATATTATTTCCAGACTGCCTGAGGATCTGAAGAACCTCTACAGCCAGTTCGTTGCAGGCAAGGCTCCCGCAACGGCAGTTCTGGCGGCAGTGATCATTCTCGCTATCATCGTGGGAATGGTGGTGCTGGTCATCATCTTAAACGATGGTGTGCGCAAGATTCCCGTGCAGTATGCCAAGAAGGTACAGGGACGCAAGATGGTAGGCGGACAGACCACGCATATGCCGTTGAAAGTCAACACGGCAGGCGTTATCCCCATCATTTTTGCACAGTCCATCATGCAGATGCCTCTCATGATCTGTACGTTTATCGGTTATCAGGGAACCGGTGTGTGGGGTCATATTTTGAAAGGGCTGAATTCCAGCAGTTGGTGCAAGCCCAGTGAGCCTGTGTACTCCATCGGTCTGGTGGTATATGTGGTGTTGGTGATCTTCTTTGCCTATTTCTACACATCCATTACCTTCAATCCGCTGATGATTGCGGACAACATGAAGAAACAGGGCGGATTTATCCCCGGTATCAGACCCGGAAAGCCCACCAGTGATTATCTGGACAAGGTTCTGAACTATATCGTATTCATCGGCGCAGTGGGACTGACCATCATTGCGGTTATCCCTTACTTCTTCAACGGTGTGTTCGGCGCAAGCGTGTCCTTCGGCGGCACCAGCCTGATCATTATCGTCAGCGTGGTATTGGAGACGGTGAAGCAGATCGAGTCCCAGATGCTTGTGCGCAACTACAAGGGATTCTTGGAAGCGTAAATGCTTGGGAACCAAATGGTTTGAATATGGTACGAACGGATTTTATAAGAGGGTGTACTCTGAATCAGAGTACACCCTCTTTTGTGGACAATAGGGAAGTGCGGAGCAGATTACGTGTTGTTTAATCATGCATATTCTTTAAAACCATGTCCTCATTTAAAACGGTAACTTCGTCTCCGTTTACTTGTAGATTGATACAAATAGGTGTTTTGCTTTCATCGTCCGCAAGATGAAACATAACAGAATCCGGTTCTTTGTCGCTTAATGAGGACTGGTCAAAGTAGTTTACTTGGACTCCTTCGAAAACAACCAGATCCTTTGCGTTATTTTTCTCCATATAGTCACATGCAAATCTTAATTCCTCTAATGCAACATAATAATGATTTACCTGATGGGAGTAAAGTTTTTTGTTGTAATACGCTTCCACATGATCACTCGGAACAATCATACTTACTTCTTCGGAAGTCATGGTATCCAAATAGGCATATTTCTCTTCCTCAGTCTTTTCATGCACTCCAAAAGGCGTGGCTTGAAGCAGTGGCTTTCGATCCTTCAAATCCATTGTATAATCCCACAAGTAAATATCATGGGGCGAATTTTCACCTTGTGCCTGAAAGTCCTCGCTATAACCCGTTATATATCTCTCATATATTTGAATCATAGATAATCCCAGTTGATCAGGATTTTCGTCTGCCTCTGTAAAATAAATGAATTTTAATACATATTGTCTTCCTTCTGATTCAAAATCAAAAGTTGGCTTGATCCATTTTGTAATTGTTCCTCTATTTGCATGTTTTCCCATTCCCCCAAAGGAAGGGCCATACTTGCATTCCCATGTTGGAAATGTCTCAATAAACAGATCTATCTTCTCATCTATGTCATCAATATTATCCAATGCTTCCTTAGAAAACATTCCCTTTATAGTTTCTCGGTCCTTTTGGTCCACCGCCTGCAGCAATCGCACCAAAACTCTTAGGCATTCCTGATCGTCCGGATCCTTGTATTCAATATCATGATTCAAGTAATCCGATTGTAACAATGGATCTGCTTTTTTCTTCAGGGGATTAGAACAAGCGCTAAGTCCCAAGATGAAAACAAGGCCAATGATCAATGTCCAAGATGAAATCACACGACGTTTGTCAATTGTCAGATTCTTGTTCATACAGTCTCCTATACTTCATTATTTTTATCTAAAACTTTAGGATTGCACAGAGTTTGATTTTGCGCCGGTCATGGCAGTTGGAGCGCATTGATCTTATCCGCTATGGGAAGAACCAGATTACTGGTATCAAGCCTGTCGTCGTCCAATAAGGACTGGGGCAATTCTATCACGTCCAAGTGGCATACGATACCACGCTGACTGGCCAGTTTGATGACCGCCAGTCCCCAAGTGTCAATGGTAGCAGGAGAAATCTTGGCTTGACGGCGCAGCACTTTGATGCTCTTTTCCATATATTTATTGAAAATTTTCTCGTTTCCGTGCGCTATGGCCCACATGCACTGATCTATTTCGCTGTATTTGGGCAAATCCTCAGGTTTCTCAGGCAGCATTGCCTGTGCCCGCTCATAGTCCTGCATTAACAATGCTCCCTCCAGCGTGTCTTCGGCCGCTATCCGCAGCGCTAATTCCGGTTCATTGGCGAGAATTGCATTGCGCGTGTGAGTAAAGTTCTTTTTCTTAAAGTCGTGAGGCATACCGCTGTCGTAAATGTGATGAGAGAATCCTTTTTCCAACAGGCGGTATATCAGTTCGCTGGTCAATGCAGCCAGATAGTTATTTTCCTTTGCCTTATGGGTGTCAATGTCAATTTGCAGGTAATAATCCGCATTAGAAGTATAGTGTATCCAAAAATCATGAAGGCTGTTAATGATCCAATCATATTGCTGTTCTTGAATTCGCTGATCCAGTCTTTGATTGATGATTTCCCAGGAACTCTGCCCCTCATAATTCCCCGACAGCGCTCGCTCCCATCTGAGCCGTTTGCGTTTCAGTTCCTCGTCAATGGCTTTTATGCTATAGGTTAACAGACTTCGCATGCAGCATACCTCCTATGTAACAATTGATTAAATTGCTCAACACTGTAATTTTACCACAGGCGCACACACAATGCCACTAAATCAGCGGTAAATCTGTGATAGGTTTACCGCTGATACATTTCTTCAATAAATCGCAGATAGGATTCTTGAAAATAGAGTTCATATATGATACACTGACTAATATGATAACGAGATATTGAATTAAATACACAACAGTCATTTCGAGAAAATGGATATATTTAGATGATGGTTAGATATATGAATCAAAAATTCCTGTTCTCTCCAAAGCGGTTCAAAAACAACTGATAACAATATTTTAATGGGAGGTGATTCCATTGGACGCTTGCGAGGATTGGTAGAAACAGAGATGTATTCATTGTTAAGGAGGGATTGACATGTATAAGAAGTATAAAAAATTTTTTTCGTGCGTTCTGGTGATGGCAATCTGTTTTACATTAGTTCTGCCGACTATGGCGGCGGAACAGCATTTATGGGTTTCTGATGAACAAATGGCATCCATAGGGGACGCCTTGGTCGGAGTAGAGGCTCAAAAGACACAGTTGGGATTGGAAGAGATTGATTTTACAGAACTTTGTGTAGGCGTTCCTATCCAAACTTATCTCTATGTCAATGGCGTTTTTGAGGCAGATCGAGTCATGTATCCTATCATAAGTGATAATCAGTTGATATTCTGGGCTATAGAGGAAAATGGGAAGTTTCAGATCACAACAGCACTTGTGAAACAGATCAATCAAATTATTGAACCTAATCAGCCTTTTGCTCTTGTCTATGACAGGAACAGTTGCTATCTGTATGCGGATGACTCGTTCACGTTGTTGTATTGCTCCGACATGGAAGTAGAATGCCGTTCGGTGTTGAATCCGGATGCCGCATTGCCGGAATATGAATTGGAAACCGCAAGTTTCTCGGAAAATAGCACACTGGAATATAGGGGTAATATTGCAAGGGAGCCGGTCTATTATGGCTGCCCCGTGGGCTTTGTGGGCCAGAGTCCTTATAAAAGCTTGTGCTGGGCGGCGGTGGTGGCCAGCATCGTAAATTATTGCAAGGGAAAATCATTGACGGCAGAGTCGGTAGCAAAGGCTTATTATGGCGATTCTTCTGACTATGATATGGGGATCTATCCGAATGAAGCGCCGGGAATTTTTTATGATTACGGATTAATTTATGTCTATCAGAGTACGCCGCCTTCCGAGAATACGATCTTGGCAAATATTCAGAGTGATTATCCTTTATATGGAAGATGGGCGCATTCCGGAGGTTATCATGCAACGGTTATCTATGGGATCAATGTCAGTGGCGGATATATCTATATCATGGATCCCGAAATAGGGTTTACTTCCGCAAGTGTAAACAGCAGCGGAAAGTATACCTATGTGGCAGGTCTCAATACTACGCTTACTCTTGTCGGAGCGGTTCGTTATAAGAAGTGAGGAACTGCTATGAAGGGTGCAAGCAAGAGTAGATTTATTCTATTTCTCATAATGGGCATTGGCGTAATCGCTCTGACAGTAGTATTTTTGTATTTTCATAGAACGTCACAGCTCCGGGAGGAAACGGATAGGGATATTCAGGAACTTTTGAGAAATCTGGCGCCGATGCAGGTAGACAGCATCTATGTATATAGGTACTGGGGAGATCAGCAGGCAGAATTGTCGGAAAGTGAGGTCTCCTTTCTGGTGGGAATGCTCAATCATGTTGAATTTGGCGATGAGCTTGAAGAATTTCCGTGGCGTGATGGTGGAGACACACGACAGTTTCGCATTGTCCTTACGGATCATACGGAGTTTGATTTTGCGGCAGACAGCCCGTTCTATTGTATAGATTATGCAGGTTTACAGAAGGCGTATGAGGCAGATACAACCGTCTGTCAAATCTGGTATCGGATAATTGGAGAACTTCGAGATAAGTATTTTGACGACAAATAGGGAAACAGATTATGAAAGGGAGCGGACTAGGTGGTTTTCAGACCGGAGGCTCCCTTTTGAGTGTATATTTGACAGCAGTTATTTGCTGAAATTTTCCATTTATTATTGCAAACTTTCCGCAAAGAAGTTACAATAAAAACAAGTATGCGCAGAAAGCAGGCGCCCCACAAAAGGCGGAGGAAGAGCTTGGCGTTAGCTTGGCTTCAGCTTGGCGCAGTATCGAGAAAAGGTCACAGGCCCTGCATATGTGCCTGTGGGATTGTAGGAAAGGGGTATTAGGATGAAGATAATTATGTTAGGCGCGCCCGGCGCTGGAAAAGGCACACAGGCTAAGATGATCGCAGAGAAATACGGAATTCCCCATGTCTCCACGGGAGATATTTTCCGTGCCAACATCAAGAACGGAACCGAGCTTGGTATGGAGGCGAAAAAGTACATGGATCAGGGACTTCTGGTTCCCGATGAGCTCACCGTGAAGATTCTGTTGGACAGAGTGGCACAGCCGGACTGTGCAAAGGGGTATGTGCTGGACGGTTTCCCCAGAACCATTCCGCAGGCGGAGGTTTTGGACAAGGCGCTCTCGGAGCTTGGCGATGCCATCGACTATGCGATCAACGTGGATGTGCCCGACGAGAATATCGTGAAGAGAATGTCCGGCAGACGCGCCTGTGTCACTTGCGGGGCAACCTATCATATCGAGCATGTTCCCCCCAAGAAAGAGGGGATCTGCGACAAATGCGGAGCGGAACTGGTGCTTCGGGATGATGACAAGCCGGAGACGGTTCTGAACCGTCTGAACGTGTATCATGAGCAGACGCAGCCCTTGATTGAGTTCTACACCGCCAAAGGTGTGTTGAAGACCGTGGACGGCACGGTGGATATGCAGGACGTATTCGGAGCCATCACGGACATTCTCGGAGCGTGAGACGCATATCGGCAGATGAGAGAACAAAGCGCATTTGCTGAGATTTATTTCGGATCATTCATCTGCGGCCGGATGCCGCAAAAGATGAGAAAGGCGTGGTTATACAATGGCTATTTCAGTCAAATCGGAGCGGGAGATCGAGTTGATGCGTACCTCCTGCAAGCTTCTCGCGGATGTATTTCAGAATTTGGAGAAGGCAATACGGCCGGGCATGTCAACTTTGGACATTGACACGCTGGGGGAAAAGCTGATCCGAGGACACGGCTGTGTCCCCAATTTCCTGAACTATCACGGATATCCGGCGTCCATCTGTGTGTCGGTCAACGATGAGGTGGTACACGGTATTCCCAGAAAAGATCATATCCTGCAGGAGGGGGACATCGTGAGTCTGGATGCGGGACTGATCTACAAGGGATATCACTCCGATATGGCCAGAACTTTTGGGGTAGGAGAGATCGATGAGGAGGCAAGACTTCTGATCGAGCGCACCAGACAGAGCTTTTTTGACGGTATAAAGATGGCGAGGGCAGGCAATCATCTCTTTGATATCTCCAATGCCATTGATGCGTCCATCAAACCGCACGGATACGGTATCGTGAGGGATCTGGTGGGGCATGGCATCGGCACCAAACTGCACGAGGATCCGCAGGTTCCCAATTTTGCCCAGCGCAGAAGGGGACCGAAGCTGCAGGCGGGAATGACGCTGGCGGTGGAGCCCATGATCAACATGGGAAGAGCGGATGTGGAGTGGCTGGACGACGACTGGACGGTAGTGACGGAGGACGGCTCTTTGTCAGCCCACTATGAGAATACCATTCTGATCACGGAGGGCGATCCGGAGATCCTGACACTGTATGAGAAATAGTGATTGCAGGAGCAAAAGTGTGACGGACGAAAACGGGAGAGGAAGCATGATTGGACAGTTTGTGACCTCCAAGGCGGGACATGACAAAGATACCCTGTATGTGATTGTGGCCGAGGAGGGAGACTTTGCAGCGCTTTGCGACGGCCGGTTAAAGCCCGTGGAGCGCCCCAAGAGAAAGAGGAAGAAACATATTCAGCCCATCGCACGGACGGTGGATGAAAAGTTGGTACAGGATCTGATGTGCGGCCGTGCCACCAATGAACAGATCAAATATGCCATCAGACAATATCAAGATCGTAAATCAAAGAATCTATAAGAAGTTGGAGGAAAGGTATGTCAAAAAGTGATGTAATCGAAATCGAAGGAACCGTTGTGGAGAAGCTGCCCAATACCATGTTCCGGGTAGAGCTGGAGAACGGACACCGGGTGCTGGCTACGATCAGCGGCAAGCTGCGTCAGAACTTTATCCGTATCCTGCCCGGCGACAAAGTGACCCTTGAGCTGTCTCCCTACGATCTGAGCAAGGGACGCATTATCTGGAGAGATAAGTAAAATATGAAGGCGGATTGGAAGCGGGTCCTCATACACATGACAATGCTTCTCGCCGGCAGCGCACTGCTCGGCACTTTGCTGCTGACTCTGGTTTTCTGTATTCCCACTGATCGGATCAGAGCTCATGTGGCGGAATCCGTGGACCGGGTGCTCTGCGGGGAACAGCCTGCGGAGAATGCCTTCAAGCGGCATATCAGACAAAACAAAGAGAGCTATACGGATTCCATCATTGTGCAGTATGCCTTTGAAAAGATAGCGGGCAAAAACGCTTATGAGCATGCCATGTGGGCATGGCATTATGATCTGGAGGAGGAAATCTGGGCGGCGGAGGATTCCCTGCGGGCGGTTCTTGCCGGCGCGGATCCTTCGGAGATGCATTTGAGGGAATATTCCCGCTACTGGCACGGATATCTTCTATATATAAAGCCGCTGCTTCTGATATTTTCATGGGAGCAGTTGATATGGCTGGAGATCGTGCTTGAGGTGGTTTTGCTGGCGGCAGTGGCATTGGAGGCCTTTCGGAAAAAATGTCCCAAAGTGGCGGTGGCAGTGGCGGCGGGACTCTTGTTTATGAAGCCGGAACTGATGATGGTGTCATTTACGATGTCGGTATGCCTGATTATCATGTCGGCGGCAGTGCTCGTCCTGCTTGTGAGAGGAGAGTGGCTGCGGGAGAAAGGTTATTTCCCGGAGTTTTTCCTGTGTATCGGTATTCTGACGGCGTATTTTGATTTCTTGACATACCCGGTGGCGACTCTGGGGTTTCCCTTGTGCGTGTATTTTCTGATCTCGGAGCGGGAGCGCATGTTCACGGCGGTCAGACGCATTGTGGGTTACAGCTTCTGCTGGGGTGTAGGTTATGCGGGCATGTGGGCATCCAAGTGGGTGATTGCGGATGTGACATTGGGAACCGGCACCATCAAGGATGCGCTGTGGAATGTTTTGGGCAGAACCGAGGCTATCGGCGGCAGGCCCAGACTCAATGGCGGGCGGTATGTGATTTCTTTGAATTTTCAGGAATATGACGCCCGGTTTTATGCGATTGCCGCCGGAATATTGGCGTTTCTGGTGTTGATGATGCTGGTGTGGGCGTTGAGCCGGAAGATATCGATAAAGGTTATTTTAGAGACGGCACTTCCTTTTTTAATTATCGCTGTGATTCCTTTTGCATGGATTGTGGTGGTGCAGCATCACTCGGCGCTGCATGCGCGTTTCACCTTCCGCATTCTGGGAGTGGCGGCTATGGCGCTCTGCGGTATGGGTCTTCAGATCGGGAGGACATGCATCCAAAAGCAAAAAAATGTTGCAAATATTACCAAATGAATAAAAATATCCTAGAAAAGATATTGCAAATGCGAAAAGACTGTGTTATAATGTAAAACGGTCTTTTTTGAAAGGAGGGTTTAACGTGAAGGTTAGATCATCAGTAAAACCGATTTGCGAAAAATGCAAAATCATCAAGAGAAAAGGACGCATCAGAGTAATCTGTGAGAATCCGAAACACAAACAGAGACAGGGATAATCACCGCTTAAGGACAGGCTTTTGAGAGTCTGTGTTAAGTCAGTGGGTTCTTGTCCTGTTGTTATGAGCGGCTGAACCGAACGCATGCGTCCGGTTTTCATATACAATGTGGGATAGAGCTTACGGGAGATTACTTGTTGATACCACGGTGAAAAGAATTTCTAAGGCTGCAAAGAACGCAGCCCAAGAAATACTATCTTTCACCGGGAAGAAGACGCAGGCGTCTTCTTCCTTGGAGAATGAAAGCGGAAATAGGATTCAATTCCCGTGGAAAGATCGGATATGTGTCCGGTTGGGTGAGAGCCCCAATCAATTAGTAACTGAATCAGCGCACAATACAATTAGACCAATCGTGCGCACACGCAGTCAGAAAATGACCGCACATGCAATCCGGTAGAAGGATGCACAAGCGCAGTCTCAAAAAGAAAGAGACAAGCGCAGGAAAATGGAGGAAACGTAAATGGCTCGTATCGCAGGTGTTGACTTACCTAGAGAAAAACGAATTGAGATCGGCTTGACTTATGTCTATGGAATCGGAAGATCCACTGCCAATAAGCTTTTGGCTGAGGCAGGCGTAAATCCCGATACCAGAGTCAGAGACATCACCGACGACGAGGTGAAGAAACTCACCGAGGCAATTGACAAACTGAATGTGATGGTGGAAGGTGATCTGAGAAGAGAGATCGCTCTGAACATCAAGAGACTGCAGGAAATCGGATGTTATCGCGGCATCCGTCATCGTAAGGGTCTGCCCGTTCGTGGTCAGAATACCAAGAATAATGCAAGAACCCGCAAGGGACCCAAGCGTACGGTGGCAAACAAGAAGAAGTAATGCAGACAGCGTAACTGTAAACAAAGATAAGAAAGTAGGTTAGTTTAAAATGGCAAAGAAAGTTGCAACAGGCAAGAAAGTGACAAAGAAACGTGTCAAGAAAAACGTTGAACGCGGACAGGCACATATTCAGTCTTCTTTTAACAATACCATTGTTACATTGACTGATACCGAGGGTAATGCACTCAGCTGGGCAAGTGCCGGTGGTCTGGGCTTTAGAGGTTCAAGGAAATCTACTCCTTATGCTGCGCAGATGGCGGCTGAGACTGCCGCAAAGGCAGCATTGGTGCATGGCTTGAAGACCGTGGACGTATTCGTAAAGGGTCCCGGTTCGGGTCGAGAAGCGGCAATCAGAGCGCTTTCCGCATGTGGTCTTGATGTAGTGAGTATCCGTGACGTAACACCCGTTCCTCACAACGGATGCCGTCCTCCCAAGCGCCGCAGAGTATAGCATGAAAAGTACTTCTAATTGCCTTCGGCAATTTTTGCTCATGCCAGAGGGCATTTCGCAAAGAAGTACTAAATTTCATGCCGAAGAATGCCTTGAAAAGCAGGCATTCTTCATACAAATTTGAGTCGCCGTAGAGCGGCGGCGTGGAGCCTAATGTGAAATGTTGGAAGAAGGCACCTGTGAATCGGGTGTTGTAAACAGACAGAAAGGAAAATAAGAAAATGGCAGTAAATCGTGTACCCGTATTAAAGAGATGCAGATCGCTCGGTCTTGAGCCCTTTTACCTTGGATATGACAAGAAGTCCAACAGAACCTCCGCAAGAGCGGGCAAAAAGGTGAGTGAGTATGGTCTTCAGCTTCGTGAGAAGCAGAAAGCAAAGTTTATCTACGGCGTTCTGGAGAAGCCTTTCAGAAATTACTATGAGAAGGCCGACAGAATGAAGGGAATGACCGGTGAGAATCTGATGGTTCTTCTGGAGTCCAGACTGGACAGCGTTGTCTTCAGAATGGGATTTGCGAGAACCAGAAGAGAGGCAAGACAGATCGTAGGTCACAAGCATGTGCTGGTAAACGGCAGACAGGTAAATATTCCCTCCTATCTGATCAAGGCCGGCGATGTGATTGAGATCAGAGAGAAGTCCAAGTCTCTTCAGAGATACAAGGATATTCTTGAGGTGACCGGTGGCAGACTGGTACCCGAGTGGATGGATGTGGATATTGAGAATTTCAAGGGAACGATCAAAAACCTCCCTACCAGAGAAATGATTGATATTCCCGTAGACGAGATGCTTATCGTCGAGTTGTACTCCAAGTAATAGGCGGCGAGCTATCCACACAAAAAAGGAGGGTATTTGCAGTGTTTGATTTTGAGAGACCGAATATTGAGGTTGTTGAGATTTCAGAAGACAAAAAGTACGGCAAATTCGTGGTGGAACCCTTAGAGAGAGGCTATGGCATCACGCTGGGCAACTCCTTGAGAAGAATTATGCTGTCCTCTTTGCCCGGTGCTGCTGTCAGTCAGGTCAAGATCGAGGGCGTGTTACATGAATTCAGTTCCATACCCGGCGTCAAGGAAGATGTGACTGAGATTATCATGAACATCAAGAGCCTTGCAATCAAAAACACCAGCGAGACCAACGAGGCAAAGACCGCATACATCGAGTTCGAGGGAGAGGGAGTAGTCCATGCTTCCGATATTCAGTGTGATCAGGATATAGAGATCCTCAATCCCGATCTGGTGATTGCCACACTGAGCGGTAAAGAGACCAAACTTTATATGGAGCTGACGATCACGCGGGGTCGTGGTTATGTAAGCGCCGATAAGAATAAGCATGACGATTTGCCGATCGGTGTAATCGCGATTGACTCTATCTACACACCTGTTGAGAGAGTCAATGTTACGGTTGAAAATACCCGTGTAGGCCAGATTACGGACTTTGACAAGCTGACGTTGGATATCTTTACCAATGGAACACTGGTTCCCGACGAGGCTGTCAGTCTGGCTGCAAAAGTACTTAGCGAGCATTTGAGCCTGTTTATTGATCTTTCCGAGAACGCCAGAACCGCAGAGGTGATGGTGGAGAAGGAGGATGACGAGAAGGAGAAAGTGCTTGAGATGAGCATTGACGAGCTGGAGTTGTCCGTTCGTTCGTTCAACTGCCTCAAGCGCGCAGGCATCAACACGGTGGAGGAGCTGACCAACAAGACTCCCGAGGATATGATGAAGGTTCGGAATCTGGGCCGCAAGTCTCTCGAGGAAGTGCTTGCCAAGCTGAAAGAGTTGGGACTGCAGCTCAATCCCAGCGAGGATAACTAACGTGCGTACCGCCGTGGCGGTATGAACGGAGCAAGAGAGTGCCCGTGCGGTAAATCCAAAGCGTATGCGCGGGAATAACTTCTAAATGGAACAAATTCATGCATTCGGTAAGTAAGTCCAAAGAGCGTGGCCGGATGTACCATCAACGGAGAAAGGATTTAGACATGGCAAAGTATAGAAAATTAGGCAGAACTTCTGCACAGAGAAAAGCTTTACTCAGAAATCAGGTGACCGCGCTGATTCAGCACGGCAAGATTGTCACCACCGAGGCTAAGGCGAAGGAAGTGAGAAAGATCGCCGAAGGTCTGATCGCTCTTGCGGTAAAGGAGAAGGATAATTATGAGACCGTTACGGTGACCGCAAAAGTTGCCCGCAAGGACAAGGACGGTAATCGTGTAAAACAGATCGTACACAAGGATACCAAAGAGGTTCTCTCCGAGACTCATCGCGATAAGGACGGCAAGATTCTGAGAATTGAGAACGGTGTTACCGTTACCGTTTACGACGAGGTGGAGAAAGAGATCAAGAAGGATCTTCCCTCCAGACTGCATGCGAGACGTCAGATGCTGAGAGTGCTCAATCCCGTTGTGGATGTTCCCGCAAGCGCCGCAGGCAAAAAGCGCGGAACCAAGGAAGTGGATCTGGTAGCTAAGCTGTTTGACGAGTATGGTCCCAAGTATGCCAGCCGTCAGGGCGGTTACACCAGAATTGTCAAGATCGGACAGCGCAAGGGCGACGCCGCCATGGAAGTTGTACTGGAGCTGGTATAAGACCGATTAAGGCCGGTAAAGGCGTAGGGCTGAATAAGACGTAAGGCCGGAAAAATACCTGAAAGAAGATTTGAGAAGATTTCTAACATAAAACTTCGGATATGCCTCAAAAGCGTATCCGAAGTTTTTTAGTATCCGGAAGTATTTTGATACTTGATCCGATTCTTCCGAGTGTGGAAACAAAAATCATGCGCGCTATTTTGTCTTCTGGAAGTGCTGATAATCTTTGGAGGAATTCCAGTTGCCGCCCCATGTAAAACCGTGGCCGACAAAGAGTTTGTAGCACAGATCGTTCTCGTCGATCTTGTAGGGAAAGCTTAGCGTCCTGTCAGCGTATGCTGCGGCCTCCTCGGGGGAAACCCGCGTGCCGCCGCCTTTCTCAAAAGTCACATAGGGGTTGTAGAAGGGATTGATGTCCAGTGCAAGTCCCAGAGCATGATTGGAGAGATGTGTGGTTCCCTCCACCTCGCGGTAATTAAAGCAGGAGGTATTGTTGGCCTCCATGGAGGCGGTATCATCCCCGTTGTATTCATCGATCAGATGTACCTGCTCCAATTGATATTCGTTGCGGTATAATTCGTAAAAGATATCCAGAAGATCCGCTGCAATGGAGGCGTTGCAGATCAGTTCACCCTCCGTGGCAATCCCCTCAAAATTGTAGTGCAGAATGTGAAGGTAACGCAGATCTTCGTAGCTTATGGCAAGAGCGGCTGCGTCATCCTCCGAGACGGCCGGATAGGATACACCGGTGATATAGCGGCGCAGATTCTCGGAGAGCGGTTCGCAGTAGAAATCCTCCTCCACAGTGCCGCTGCCGCTGATATAGGTGACGCGCTCCGCAAGCATGGCGCTCCCGTCAGCACCGCCGTTTAAAAGAGCGCCGGTCAGTGAGGAGACGAGGGTGTTGTCGGTTGAGACATCGGAGATATCGTTGCCGGATACCACATCGGGATTCGGACGTTCCGTACCGCTCTCGTCCGGGCCGCCGTCATTCTGGCTGACAGTCTCACCGGAGGGAACGGAAGCCGGATCTTCCTTGTTTACTCCGGTCTGTTCCGGATGCAGTCTGGCGTACTCGCCTAATGTCATGGAATTTTTCTTGTGGAGATGCGTAGTCGTTCCCACCACCATGAGCAGCAGGCACAGGATGCCTATCATTTTAATGATTTTGTTTCTGTCTATCGGATTCATAGTGTTTCCTCTTTCCCTCTAATCTTAGCACACACACCCAACAGATTCAATAACACAATCCGTATTGTGGGAAATTCACAGATGTGATATATTACAGAGGAAAACCAGATTTTTATATTGATGAAGCTGTTTACAATTAATTATATTGCCGCTTACGCGGCGGAATGGGGAAACAGATGGTCGGTAGGAAGAAAATCATTTTGTCATTGGCGCTGTGTGCGCTTTTGGGACTTGCGGGCTGCAAACCGGATCGGCCTGATCCGCAATCGGAAAATCAGCCTGAGCAAGCCGAGGAGACTGTTTCGGGAGTGGAGACCGAGGTATCAGAAGCGGAAAGCGAGGCGCCGCATGCGGAGAGCGAGACAGTGTATGCCTTAAACCCCGTATCCTATGATCTGTTGGCGCTTCCCGCCATGGAGAACAGGCTGTATGCCCTGTGGAAGGGCGATATCTATTTCCGGCAGTATTCCAATGGAGATTGGGCGGACGGCGCACTGTGGGCAGATTTCGAGCCTTCTGCCGCCGCCGGAAAGGCTTTGATGTGTATGAAGCCGGACGGAGAGCTGGTACAGATGGGAGAGGATTACGGCTGCGGCACTTTGTTTATCGCAGAGGGGAGACTATACTCCCAGCGCTGTCTGGGCGGAGAGGAATATATGGTCTATTCCTGTGCGTTGGACGGAAGCGACGTGAGGGATTATGATTCCGCGGAGGTGCTGGCAGAACGGGATGGCAGGATCATCTGCCGCACTGCTGCGTCGGGGCTTTCTTATATTGATACACGGACCGGACAGGAGCACGTTCTGGTGGACGGGGAGGCATGGTATCTGGACGCTGCGGAGGAGGAAATCTTCTTTTATGGCTATCAGGAAAGCGAGGGCTATCAGGAAAACGGGAGCGGTCAGGAAGATCGGAGCAATCAGGCAAATCAGGAGACGGAGGCGCAGGAGCTGACGCTGTATTCCGTGGATTATGAAGGGAATGTTCATATATTGAAGATGCTCACCCGCGAGGAGTATCTGAATCTTATGGGGGAGGAGGCATTGTATGGGTACCTCATGGATATTCCCTATTTCCACATTCTGGGGGATGAAATCTATTTTGCCGCAGGCTCTTATAACGGCAATGCACATATGTATTCGGGCGGACCGATTTACAGGATGCAAAAGGACGGAAGCGGCTGCAGGGTGGAGGCGCTTGCGGCCGGAGCTTTCTTTTATCTGTATGACGACGGGCAAAACAGGGCCATTTATTATCAGGAATGCGGGCTGCGTCAAAGGGAAGAAGGGGACACAGGGGTGCGGCAGGCACTATTGGATGGAGAAGTGCCTCAGGACGTGACGATACCGCCGCCCTATAACAGATATGACAAACCGTATGTGGAGGGCGGGACGAGTTCCGTGCTGTTTTATCCCGACACTTCCGGCGTCTGCTATGTGCTGCTCACCGCGCAGGAGAGCGAGGAATTGGGGATCGTGACCTATGTGGACGGCAGATGGATGCAGAAGATTGACGCCATTGAATATGTGGGCGGACGATTGTTTTTTACCGTCACCGATCTGACTTATAATCGGGAGAAAAGCATCGGCTGGCGGGACTATTATGACCGGGGCCGCAGCGTATGTTACTGCAAAGAATTGGAGAGCGGTGAAATTCGGCAGATTTATGAATATTAAAGGCATGGCAGGCTGAATCGCGGCGGCAATGGTAGCGGTAATAGCAGCGGCACGACAGGTTGACGGTTGTAAATTGACGGAGAATTTAGTACAATAGGAAGCAAATGAAAAGTCAGGAAGAGGGACGGACATGAAGAGCGGCAGGCAGGATAACGCAAAGGAAAATTCGGAGCGGGCGGACATTATAAAGACCCGGAATCTCACATTTGAATATATCCGCCGCGATGAGGAGGGCAATGTGGAGGGCATCACCACGGCTGTGGACAATGTGTCCGTTGATGTGCGTCCGGGAGAATTTATCGCGATTCTGGGACACAACGGTTCCGGAAAGTCCACGCTGGCAAAGCATATCAATGCGATCTTAAGTCCCACGGAGGGGACGGTCTGGGTGGACGGGAGAGACACCTCGGACGAGGAGCAGATCTGGGACATCCGCCGCACCGCAGGTATGGTGTTTCAGAATCCTGACAACCAGATCATCGGTCAGGTGGTGGAGGAGGATGTGGGATTCGGGCCCGAAAACATGGGAGTTCCCACCAAGGAGATCTGGGAGCGGGTGGAGGAGAGCCTGCGGGCGGTGGGGATGTACGCATACCGCAAGCATTCACCCAACAAGCTTTCAGGCGGACAGAAACAGCGGGTGTCCATCGCCGGTGTGCTGGCCATGCACCCCAAGTGCATCATATTGGATGAGCCGACGGCCATGCTGGATCCCAACGGACGCAGGGAAGTCATCCGCGCCGTGCGCGCGCTGAACGATGTGGAGAAGATAACGGTGGTGTTGATCACCCATTATATGGAAGAGACGATCCATGCGGACAGGGTGTTCGTCATGAACGAGGGAAAGATCGCCATGGAGGGCACACCGCGGGAAATTTTCTCTCAGGTGGAGCGTCTGAAGGAGCTGCGGCTGGACGTGCCGCAGGCCACGCTTTTGGCCCATGAACTGCGCGGCCGGGGGCTGGATCTGCCCCGGGGAATTCTTGACGCCCGGGAACTGGTGGAGGCAATGCGCGGGATGCGATGACAGTGCCGCTGTGTCATGAGATCCGGAAAGGAAGACGATTTTGTCCATTATTGTAGATCATGTAAATTATATATACGGTGCGGATACGCCTATGGCCGTGCATGCGCTTAAGGATATCTGTCTGAAGATACCGGATGGCCAGTTCGTGGGTATTATCGGGCATACGGGATCCGGAAAGTCCACGCTGATGCAGCATCTGAACGGTCTGGTGCGGGCCACGGAGGGGCACATTTATTATAACGGCGAAGACATCTATGAAGACGGCTATGACATGAAGAAGCTGCGCGGCAAGGTGGGATTGGTATTCCAGTATCCGGAGCATCAGCTCTTCGAGATTGATGTCTTTACCGATGTTTGTTTCGGGCCCAAGAATTTGGGGCTCTCCAGAAAAGAAACGGAGCTTCGTGCGTACGACGCGCTGCGCAAGGTAGGGCTTCCGGATGAGCTGTTTTACCAGTCACCCTTTGAACTCTCCGGCGGTCAGAAGCGCCGCGTGGCCATCGCGGGGGTACTCGCCATGAAGCCGGACGTACTGATTCTGGACGAGCCCACCGCGGGACTGGATCCGAAGGGGAGAGACGAGATTCTGCGGCAGGTGAAAAAACTACAGCAGGAGACGGGGATGACCATCCTTCTGGTGTCCCACAGCATGGAGGATGTGGCGGAGTATGTGGACCGCATCATTGTCATGAATGAAGGAAGCGTTCTGTATGACGATACGCCGAGGAATGTGTTTGCCCATTATAAGGAGCTGGAGGCGGTGGGACTGGCAGCTCCGCAGGTCACATACATTCTGCATCAGTTAAAGGAGAGCGGGCTGGACGTGGACACTTCCGCCACCACCATAGGGGAAGCGGCGGACGAGATCATGAGAGCCTTGAAGATTTGAGGAGTCTATGTTACGGGATATTACTTTAGGACAATACTATCCAACTGAATCTGTCGTTCACGGACTGGATCCCCGGGTGAAGCTGGGCGGGACGGTTCTCTATATCGTCTCGTTGTTCTTTTTTCGCAATTTTGTAGGGTATCTGCTGGCGGCGTTTTGTTTGGCGCTGGTGATCAGACTCTCAAAAGTGCCGTTCCGTTTTATGGTGAAGGGGATGAAGAGTATTTTGTTCCTGCTGCTTCTCACGGTGGGATTTAATCTGTTCCTCACGCCCGGAAACATTGTGCTCAGGCTGTGGAAACTGACGGTCACCGAGGAGGGAATCATTCTGGCGGTCACTATGGCATCCAGACTGACGCTGCTTGTCATCGGTTCCTCGGTGATGACCCTGACCACCACACCCAATCAGCTCACGGACGGTATGGAGCGGATGCTGCGTCCTTTAAAACTGTTCCGGGTGCCGGTACATGAGGTGGCCATGATGATGTCCATCGCGCTGCGCTATATCCCGATTCTTCTGGAGGAGACGGACAAGATCATGAAAGCGCAGATGGCGCGGGGGGCGGATTTTGAGAGCGGTAATCTCTTCAAGCGGTCCAAGGCGATGGTGCCGCTTCTGGTGCCTCTGTTTATCTCCGCGTTCCGGCGCGCCAATGATCTGGCAATGGCTATGGAAGCCCGCTGTTACCGGGGCGGGGAGGGGCGCACGAAAATGAAGCCGTTAATCTATCGGCGGAACGATTATCTGGCCTACCTGAGCATCCTGATTTATCTGGTGGTGAGCATTGGAGCGGGAAGGATCGTGTTTTGAAGGATTGGGTTCTGAAGAGACAAGAGTTGATTGGTTATCCGCTCAAAGAGACTCGGTGAATAGCAAAGAATGGACGAAACGGGGGCGGTATGAACATGTCGGCCGGTAAAGAAAAGGATATGGGAAAGGAAAGTTTCGCAAAAGATGATGATAAGATCGTGGCGCAGAATGTGAAGCGGCGCGTGCTTTTGACGGTGGCCTATGACGGCACCCATTATCACGGCTGGCAGGTGCAGAACAATGCGGTCACGGTGGAGAGTGAGTTAAACCGTTGTCTGTCGGAACTTTTCGGGGAAGAGATCGCGGTGATCGGCGCAAGCAGGACGGATGCGGGCGTTCATGCGCTCGGGAATCCCGCGGTGTTTGATACGAGCACTCGGATGCCTGCGGAGAAGATCGCCTATGCCCTCAATCAGCGTCTTCCCGAAGACATTCGAATCCAACGCTCCGAGGAGGTGTCACCCGACTGGCATCCCCGGCATTGTGAGAGCAGGAAGACTTATGAATACCGTATCTACAGGGGAGAGTTTCCCATGCCTACAAAGCGCTTATACGCGCTTTTTCTCTATCGGCATCCGGATGTGGGCCGTATGCGGGAGGCCGCGGCCTATCTGGTGGGGGAGCACGATTTTAAAAGTTTCTGCCAGACGGGAGCGCAGGTGGAGAGCACGGTGCGCAGAATCTATGAACTGACGGTGGAAGAACAGGGATCGGAGCTGGTCATACGCGTCTGCGGAAACGGATTCCTCTATAATATGGTGAGGATCATTGTCGGTACGCTGCTGGAAGTGGGAGAGGGCAGGAGAGAGCCACAGGACATGAGAGATATATTGGAACGGAGGGATAGGGCGGCGGCGGGCCCCACGGCGCCGGCCCATGGGCTGACGCTGGTGAGATATGAGTTCTTATGAGAGCATGAATTGCAAAAAATGTAAATTACTACTTGACACTCAAGCCCCCGTATCCTATAATATACAACTGTGACAGTGTTTCAAAATGCTTTGTCACAGCCCCGACGAAGCATTTTTAATACAGTTTTACATTGCAGCAAGAACTGTCTTGGAAGCACACGGGAGGTGGCCGGACATCCGCCAAGCGTGGGCAGGCAGGACAAAAACGCAAAAGTAACATGGAGGAAACATCATGAAAACATTTATGGCTAGTCCGGCTACAATCGATAGAAAATGGTATGTAGTAGACGCTGAAGGCATGACTCTGGGCCGTCTGGCCTCCGAGGTTGCCAAAATCCTGAGAGGCAAGAATAAGCCCATCTTCACCCCGCATATCGACACCGGTGACTATGTGATCGTTGTCAATGCCGAGAAGGTGAAAGTGACCGGCAAGAAGCTGGATCAGAAGATTTACTATCATCACTCCGACTATGTGGGTGGTATGAAGGAGACTACTTTGAAAGAGAAGCTGGCTAAGAAGCCCGAGCAGGTTGTTGAGCTGGCTGTCAAGGGAATGCTTCCCAAGGGACCTTTAGGAAGACAGATGTACACCAAACTGCATGTGTATGCGGGACCTGAGCACGATCATGCCGCTCAGAAGCCCGAAGTGCTGACATTCTAAAGGACGGGAAGGAGGAGAATAAATCATGGCTAAGACAGAGAGATACTACGGTACAGGTAGAAGAAAGAAAGCAATCGCCAGAGTATATCTGGTACCCGGCAAGGGAAATGTGACCATCAACAAGAGAAGTATGGACGAATATTTCGGCCTTGAGACCTTGAAGGTGATCGTTCGCCAGCCCATGGTTGCTACCGATACCGCCGAGAAATTTGACGTAATCGTAAATGTGAAGGGCGGCGGATATACCGGACAGGCCGGCGCCGTGAGACACGGCATCGCGAGAGCGCTGCTTCAGGTGGACGGCGAGTATAGACCCGTTCTGAAGAAAGCAGGTTTCCTGACCAGAGACCCTCGTATGAAGGAGAGAAAGAAGTACGGTCTGAAGGCTGCAAGACGTGCGCCTCAGTTCTCCAAGAGATAATTGGTTTATCAGAAAGCTACAACCCTTGCAAACATTGTGTTTGCAAGGGTTTTTTATGTGACTGAAAATGGGTGCCGTGGTGCGCGTGTAAGGGGCTATAACACATAGGTAACCTAGAAATAGAAAGAATTTGCAGACAGTACAGTCTTATGTTATAATCGGTTCATAGAATTCCTCTGCGGAAGTGGAGGAGAGATGAAGCAAAAGAGACAATTACAGGAACTTACCATCAAGGACAATTTCCTGTTCGGTGCGGTCATGGCGGACGAAGAAAACTGCCGCGGGTTGTTGGAGCTGGTGCTGGGCATTCCCATCCAAACCGTGAAAGTCAGCAGGGAGAAAAGTATCGTGTACCATCCCGAGTATAAGGGCGTGCGGCTGGATGTCTATGCGGAGGATGAGCAGCATACGCATTACGATGTGGAGATGCAGGTCGCAAGAGAGCGCGAACTGGGCAGACGTTCCCGATATTACCACAGCCAGATCGACATGGAGATGATGTTGAGCGGGAAGGACTATGCGGAGCTTTCGAATAGCTATGTGATCTTTATCTGCGATTTTGATCCTTTCGGAGAGAAAAAATATCGGTATACGTTTCAGAATCTCTGTCTGGAAAACCGGGAGCTGCGCTTGAATGACGGTGGTATCACGGTCTTTCTCAACACAAGAGGGGAGAACCGGACGGAGGTTCCGAGAGCGCTGGTAAAGTTTTTGGACTTTGTGAGAGCCGATGTGGAGGAGAGCACGAAGGATTTTGACGATGTGTTTATCAGGCGGCTTCAGGACACGATTCGCCGGATCAAAGACAGCCGGGAAATGGAGGAACGCTTTATGCTTTTGAAGGAAGTGTTGAAGGAAGAGCGCGCGGAGGGCAGAGCGGAAGGCAGGGCAGAAGGAAGAACCGAGGGAAAAGCCGAAGGCATTTTGCTGCTGTTGAAGGAACTCGGAACCGTGCCGGATGAGCTGGCGGAAAAAATCATGAGCGAAAAGGATCCTGCCGTGTTGAACGAGTATTTGAAGTGTGCGGCCAAGGTAGCGTCCATAGAGGATTTTGTGCGTAAATTTGCATAGGGCAATCTGTGCGCAGAGAATTCGAGAGTTGTTATCTGTTGGCAGACTTTACAGATGTGTAGAGTCTGTATCTGTTATTATCATGGGGCCCGTTCGGGCAAAGTATCAATGTATTTTTGCAGAGCTATTGAAGCGTTATCAGACAGCAGGGGAATTCTATATTTGGAATCAGCAGGATATTGCTGTGTTTTTGAGATGGACGAATCGCACGATTCGTTGTATAATAATATCATTGGACGGAGGGTACGGATATGCAGGAGCTTGTGCTTACCGATTTGATTGATGTGCAGGTATTGCAGAAAATACAAAACGGTTTCTCCAAATTCACGGGCATGGCGGCGCTCACAACGGATGCCAAAGGGAATCCTGTCACAGAGGGCAGCGGGTTTACGGATTTTTGTATGCGTCTCACGAGAACCACACAGGAAGGGCTGACCAGATGTGCGGAATGTGACAGAAAGGGTGCGCTGCTCACCTTAGAGCAGGGCGAACCGGTGGTGTATCATTGCCATGCGGGATTGATGGATTTTGCGGCGCCTATCATGGTGGAAGGAACGCTGATCGGCAGTTTTATCGGTGGACAAGTGTGCACCACACCGCTGCGGGAAGATGAGATCCGGAAGACGGCGCACGAGTTGGGGATTGATGCGGAGGCGTACATAGAGGCGGCGGCCAAGGTGCATGTGCTGGAGTATGAGCAGGTGCAGCAGGCGGCGGAATTCCTGTCAGAGATCGCGGCAGTACTTTCGGAGATGGCATACAGCAGTTACAAGGCGCTGCAGCAGAGCAGAAAGCTGGAGCGGGTGGCGCGTTCCCACAATCGATTTATCGTGGATATGAACGCCAATATGAAACAGCATGTACAGGACTGGATCAATACGGCAAAGGGGCTAAAGGGCGCCAAGCTGGATGATACGGCGTCCTATATTTTGAAAAAACTGATGGACAAGGGGGATGAGTTCCTGTCCACCATCGATGATACGGTGGAATATTCCAAGATTGCAAGCGGTGAGATCGAGCTCCATGAGAGTGAGTATGATATATTCGAGCTGATTGACGGCGTGCAGCGCAATTTCCGGGATGCGGCCCGCAAAAAGGGTGATGAGATCGTGGTCACCTATGAGGCGGATGTGCCAAAGCTTCTGTTGGGGGATGCGGGACGGATCAATCAGATCGTGACCCGGTTTGTGCGCAATGCCATCCGTTATACGGAGAACGGAACCATTTCGATCCATGTCTCCTGTGTCAGAAGATCCTATGCGACCGATCTGATCATCAGGATCTCGGATACCGGCAGGGGGATTGACAGGGCGGCGCTGGAGACGATTCAGAAGATTGCGGATAGGAGCGTTGCCGACAGTGCGGGCGAGGGTATTGCTGTCACCATGATTCCGTTGCTGGTGGAGAAGATGTCCGGAACATTGCAGACAGAGAGTGTGCCGGGGGAAGGTACTGCGTTTACCGTCTGCATTCCGCAGTTGGATGTGAGGAATAAGGTATGAGTTTTGATTACAAAGAGTATTCGGAGGCAATGGATGAATTTCTGGTACAGATGGAGCGGATTTCCGACCCGTCTCATCCCGATGTGGCCAAATCTTTAAAGCGGCTCTGCGGGTTTCTGCGGATTGCGGGAATGGAGGAGATCCTCGGCGGGGAGTCCGGCGAAGCGGAGGCGGTGCGGAAGGAGCACGCGGTACTCTACCGGGAGGGAGAGCCTGACACAGAGTGTGCGGAGATTTATCAGGAGGTCAATTTAAACGGGGAGATCGTGGTCTATAAGGTGTTTCCGTCTGTGGGTGCCGAGGCTTGGAGCGAGATAGAGCGGGAGAAGATCAAAGTTTTGGTCAAGGCGCTCTCCGTCTACAATGGGAGAAGCCGTGTCATGCGTTTGGCGGAGCGACTGATTTTCAAGGATCCCTATCTGAACATCTACAATCTGCCCTATTTTACCAAATACTGCGGTATGATGATAGAGGAGGGGCGGATCTCCGAGTATGGTGCGGGGTATTTCAATCTGAAGCGGTTTTCTATGATCAATCAGCAGATCGGCAGAGACGGCGCCACGGAGATTATGGAGATCTTTATCGAGCAGCTTCAGGAGCGGCTGGCGGAGGACGAGCTGATTTGCCGTGTGGGCGGGGACAATTTTGTGGTACTCTTCCGCAAGGAGAATCTGAATACCGTGATCGATCATTTGAAGGGCAGGGGAATCGTCTATGATCAGGAGACCGAGGATCGCGTCTTTGTCAGTGCCGTGGCAGGGTATTATCTGATTCCGGATACGGTAGAGCAACCCTCCGATATCATGGACAATGCCAGTATTGCGTTTAATCTCGCCAAAAATGTGAACAATGAACCCTATATCATTTACAGCGATGAACTTGCGGAGACCATCAAGGAAAATAAGAACATTGAAGATCTCTTCACAGAGGCACTGCAAAACGGGGAGTTTGAGGTGTATTATCAGCCCAAGGTGGCGCTGAAGGACTATTCACTGGCCGGGGCGGAGGCGCTCTGCCGTTGGATTCATGACGGACAGATGATAATGCCGGGCAAATTCATTCCGGTATTTGAGCAGAGCAAGGCAGTGACGCTGTTGGATTTCTATATTCTGGAGCATGTGTGCAGGGATTTGAGAAGGTGGATGGCGGATGGGAAGAAAATCGTGAAGGTGTCCGTCAATTTTTCCAGAAGGCATCTGGGCAATCAGGATCTGGTACAGCATATCCTCAGTGTGGTGGACCGCTATGGGGTTCCTCATGAATATATTGAGGTGGAGCTCACAGAGACTACCACGGATGTGGACAATAAAGCGCTGCGGCAGATTGTGACGCAGTTACAGAGTGCGGGAATCAACACTTCCGTGGATGATTTCGGCGTGGGGTATTCCTCGTTAAATCTGATCAAAGAGCTTCCATGGAATGTGCTCAAGATCGACAAAAGCTTTCTGGATCCGGTGGCCGCAGGCGACAAGGCGGGCAGCATTATGTTAAGCCATGTCATCGCCATGGCGCAGGAGATGGGACTGGAGTGTATCGTGGAGGGCGTGGAGACGGCGGAACAGGTGAAATATTTGAAACAGCATAACTGTTATCTGGCGCAGGGATACTTTTTTGACAGACCACTGCCCAAAGCGGATTTTGAAGATCGGCTGAATAGATTGGCGGAAGGGTTGGATAAACCGATACGGCAGATTGGAATGGTAAATTAGGGAAATTAGAGAATATAGGACGGAATAAAAGGCATGGTGAAACGCGGGGAGCGTTGCATCATGTCTTTTGCTTTTTGGAGGCTTTGATTAGAAACGGAAAAACTGCACATACTGTCCCTGTGACTGGGCTTTTCGGACAGAAACGTCCGGCAGCAGGCGGCGTCACGGCATCCCATATAGAGCGCAGCGCCAATGGTACGGCTGCGAAAGCTATGGGCAGACATAAGGAGGACTAAGGTGCGCAGCATATTTTTGATCGTCGTAGGGACAAGTTTCGGACTTCTGGCGGCAGCAGGTGTGTTTACCGTGCTGGTGGCGGTGGGGCTGGTGCCGCGTTTTGCGGGGAAAATGCATACCGCGGACAAGGTGGTTCTATTTGAGGAGATGGTGATTTTCGGATCGGTGGCGGGCGGATTTGTCAGTCTCTTTCCGGAGTACAGTCAGTTGGGGGCATGGCTGCAGAGCAGTTTTCCCGCGGCATCGGGATGGTGGATGGTTTTGGGTAATGTGATACAGGGCGTGTTCGGACTCTTCTCGGGAATGTTTATCGGGTGTCTGGCGCTGGCGATTGCGGAAATGTTGGACTCCATACCGATTTTTGCCCGGAGGATCTCGTTTCGTCACGGTCTGGGATGCGCGATTATGGGGATAGCGGCAGGCAAACTTTGCGGTTCGCTTTTTTACTTCTGGAATGAACTGCACCGGGTAGTGCAGTGAGAGGAGACGGTCGGAGATGGCGAATAATGCGACGGTGTATTTAAAATGTGACCGCAATGTGGAGGTGCAGAGCGAGGATGTCCTGATGAGGGATCTGGGAGAAGTGTACTGTGCGGATAAGAATGTGCAGGCGAGGTGTAGGTCTCTGCGGGCTTATCGTTTTGGAAAGCGGGACAAGAAGCGTTACGTTCTCAGCAGCTTAAAGCTGGTGGAACTGATGGAGGAGGCCTGTCCGGGCATCAGTGTGGAGGTGGTGGGGGAGACCGACGTGCTGGTGGAGTGGGTGGACGTGAACCGGCACAAGGGGATCGGGCAATGGCTGAAAACGGCATTGGTCTGTCTGGTGAGTTTCTTCGGAACGGCGTTCACCATCATGGCATACCACAATGATGTCGGCATCAATGAGGTATTCACGGAGGTGTACCGCATGGTGATGGCACGAGAGCCGGCGGGTCCCAATGTGCTGGAAGTGTCGTATTCCATAGGTCTGGCGGCAGGCATCATCGTCTTTTTTAATCATATCGGCGGGCGGCGGCTGACCAAGGATCCCACACCTTTGGAGGTGGCGATGCGCAAGTATGAACAGGATGTGGACAAAGCATTGATTGAGTCGGCGGGCAGAGAAGGAAAGGAAGAAAGTCCTTCCTAGGAAGAAGGGCCTTCCTAGGATCCCCTCCTTTTTGAGAAAAATCTCTTTCCAAAACTCTTGCCAATTTCAAACGGAAGAGTATAATTAAATATGGAAGCATTTACCCTAAAAGGAACGAAGATATGAAGAAACGAAAGCATAGAATATATCCGTTGTTCATTATTATATTTGGGCTGCTAACGGTATTTGTTGCGGTTATCGTATGTTCTGTCAGCATCCGCAGGAATCTTGTAAATGAGATGGAGAAAACACTGCAGGATGTTGCGGCTCAGAATGTGCTGGTGATCGAAAATGAGATTCGGATGCAATGTCGGCTGATGGAAGGTTTTTCCAGAGAACTCTCCGAACATCCGGAGAAAGAGGCGCAGATTCTTGAGGACATGGGAGCATTTGTGGAGTCCTATGGCTTCAAGCGCATGTGCATCGCTCATAGGGACGGTACTGCGAATACCACGGACGGCTATCAGGTCAACATAGGGGACATGAGTTTCTTCCAGAAAGGCATGGAGGGAGAAGTCTGGATCACCACATCCATGGTAGATCGCGTGGATCAAAGCGAAAAAATCAATGTTCTCAGCGTGCCTTATTATGATGAGACTCAAGAGGTGGCAGGCGTGGTTTATGCCGTGTACCGAAACGAAGTGTTTCAGAATATGTTGGATGTGGACTTCTTTGACGGACAGGGTTTTAGCTGTGTTATCACAATGTCGGGGGACGTGATGGTGCATTCGCAGAATTCCCCCATAAGCGACGAGGAGAATTTTTTTGAACATCTGACGATGGACGCACAGGGGGACAGCGAGCCGGTGCGGGAGATGCAGGCCGTTATGCAGAGGTCGGGAAGCGACTTCGGACATTGCGGAAATGCGCACAAAAACGGGGATGCATCGATTTTTTATTATATGCCTTTGAATGAAGAGATTTATGACGTCCAGTGGTATATGCTGGCCATCGTGCCGGAGTCTATGATGACCAGACGTATGGATCCCGTAATCCGCGATGTGCGGACACTGGCGGTGGTCTTGGTGGTCATCGCGGTGATCGGAGTCGGCTTTTATGTATACATAGAGCGGAGACGCAGGGAGGAGTTGTTGAGTCTGGCATATGAGGATCGGCTTACCGGCGGATACAATTTTGCCAGTTTCAGGGAGAATGCCAAGCTGAGAAAGAATCTGGCAGGATATGTGATCGCCATGGATCTGGCGGAGTTTAAGCTGCTCAACAACAGCTTCGGTGTGCAGAAAGGTGACGAGACGTTGCTGGAGCTGTGGAAAACTCTGCGGAAAGATGTGGGCGAAACGGAGATGGTGGCCCGCGCCAATGCCGATCGCTTTGTTCTCTTCTGGCAGGCCAAGGACAGAGCGGCGCTGGAGGAGAGGCTGAAGAGGCTGATTGCGGACATTGAGAAGATTCCCGATAGATTAGGCATTCCCGCAATTTTCCCGGTATTCGGTATTTATTATACGGATACGCTGGACGAGCCGGATAAGTATTACAGCTATGCCGTGCAGGCGAAGCATCTGGTGAAAGGGCGGAGAGACCGCCAGTATGCATTCTATGACGAGATTGACTACAAGCAGCTTGTGGAGAACCGGAAACTGGAGGATGATTTCAGGAAGGATCTGCAGCAGGGGTGCTTTGAGGTCTGGTATCAGCCCAAATACTGTGCGCAGGATGAGAGGGTGATCGGCGCCGAGGCATTGGTGCGCTGGCGTAGACAGGACGGGAAAATTCTTTCGCCGGGGCTCTTCATACCGCTGTTTGAGAAAAACGGTAACATTGCGGTTCTGGACGAGTATATTTTCCGCAAAGTCTGCGAGCAGCAGAAGAGCTGGTTGGACGAGGGGCGCAAAGTCGTGCCCGTGTCGGTCAATATCTCCAGAGTGAGCCTCTATTTTGGCAATATTGTGGAGCGATATGAGAATATTCTGCACTCCTTTGAGCTGGACTCCAAGTATGTGCAGTTGGAGATCACGGAGAGCGCAACCGTGGATAAGGCGGGAATCGGCGAATTGATTGAGCGGTTTCATCAGGCAGGCTTTGCCATGCTTCTGGATGACTTTGGCAGCGGCTATTCATCGCTGGCCTCTCTGAATACCATGCATTTTGACATCTTGAAGCTTGACAAGAGCCTGATCGACTACATCGGGGATGAGAAGGGTGAAAAGCTGTTAAAATACATCACAAAACTGGGTCAGAGTCTGGGACTGCAGATCACCGCGGAGGGTGTGGAGACCGAGAGACAGTTGATATTTATGAGAGATCTGAAGTGTGATGATATACAGGGTTATTATTTTTCCAAGCCGCTGGCTTTGGAGGACTATGAGGCGGTACTCAATACTTAGAATCCCGAATGGGTTACATATTTGACGCTTCTTCCGGCAATATTATGTATAAGGCGATTGTGAAGCCAAGAAGGAGAGTACAAATATGGCGGATGTGAGTGAGAGACAAAAACAGGCGTATAGTGATTATGTGAAGGAGGTCACACCGACTCATAATCTGGGACTTCAGATGCTGAAGGCGTTTATCATGGGCGGCATCATATGTTGTATCGGACAGTTTATTCTGAATACGGCCGGCAATATGGGGCTGGACAAGCAGACGGCGGCGAGTTGGTGTAGTCTGATTCTGGTGCTTGCCAGTGCGATTCTGACAGGGTTTGGCATTTATACCAAGCTGGCCAAATGGGGCGGAGCGGGAGCTCTGGTGCCCATCACCGGATTTGCCAACAGCGTGGCGTCCTGTGCCGTGGAGTTCTCCGTGGAAGGACAGGTCTTCGGAGTGGGATGTAAGATTTTCACTATCGCAGGGCCGGTGATTCTGTATGGAATCTTTACAACTTGGGTGTTGGGAGTCGGCTACTGGCTGGCCGGATTGCTGGGGCTGATCTGAGACAAAATTCGAACGCAAATAAAATTCGAAATAAAAAGCAAAATAAAATAGAAAACCTCCTCTCTGCGCATACTACACAGCAAAGAGAGGAGGATTTTTTATGTCATTAATTGAAAAGGAAATCAGTGATTTTACCGTGCAAGCCTTCCATAAGGATGCTTTCGACACGGTCAGCAAGAAGGACGTGCTGGGAAAATGGGCGGTATTTTTCTTTTATCCCGCGGATTTTACCTTTGTATGTCCCACGGAGCTGGAGGATTTACAGAATAAGTACGAGGAATTCAAAAAGATAAACTGTGAGATTTATGCGGTGTCCACGGACTCCCATTTTGTGCATAAGGCGTGGAAGGACGCGTCGGAGCGTATTAAGAAGCTGGAATATCCCATGCTGGCGGATCCCACGCACGCGCTGAGCATTGATTTCGAAGTGTTGATTGAGGAGGCAGGGCAGGCGGAGAGAGGGACTTTCGTTGTCAATCCGCAGGGCAAGATCGTTGCCTATGAGGTCAACGCGGGAAATGTGGGGAGAAACGCCGAGGAGCTTCTGCGCAAGGTTCAGGCGCTGCAGTTTGTGGCGGAACACGGGGACGAAGTATGCCCCGCTAAGTGGCAGCCCGGCGGGGAGACCTTGAAACCCAGTCTGGATCTGGTGGGACTTTTGTAATCGGATGTATGCTAACGCATTGGATTGACAGAAAGAATAGTATGATGCGGAGGAAAGCTTATGGATTTGTATGATGTAATAGTGGTGGGCGGAGGTCCTGCAGGGCTTACCTCCGCCATTTATCTGGCGCGGGCAAAGTACCGCGTATTGGTGCTGGAGAAAGAGAAATTCGGCGGTCAGATCACCATCACGGAGGAGATTGTCAATTATCCGGGGGTGGAGCGGGCCAGCGGTGCGGGACTCACGGAGGGAATGCGCAGGCAGGCGGAGCATTTCGGAGCGGAATTCAAGCTGGCGCAGGTGACCGCACTGGAGGCTGACGGAGAGATCTGGAAAGTGGGCACGGATGCGGGAACCTCTTATGAGACGCTGGGAATCGTGCTGGCCGTGGGGGCGAGTCCCCGCAAGATCGGCTTCGGCGGAGAGAAGGAGTTTCAGGGACGGGGAGTGGCTTATTGCGCCACCTGTGACGGTGAGTTCTTTACGGGCAGGGAAGTATTGGTGGTCGGCGGCGGATTTGCGGCCGTGGAGGAGGCGATCTTTCTCACCAAATATGCGTCTAAGGTGACCATGATCGTGCGGGAACCGGACTTTACCTGTGCGGCGGGGGTGGCGGACAAGCTGAAAAGCTATCCGGAGATTACCATCCATTTCCATACGGAAGTGAAGTCCGTCTCGGGAGAGAAAGTCCTGAATCATGCGGTTCTTTGGAACAACGAGACCGGGGAGGAATGGGAGTATACCGCGGCGGACGGCGGGAATTTCGGTGTCTTTGTGTTCGCGGGATATGAGCCCGGCACCAAATGGCTGGCGGGACAGATCGCGCTGAACGAACAGGGATACATTCTCACGGACAGGGAGCAGAGCACGGACAAGGCGGGAGTCTATGCCGCGGGGGATGTGTGCGTCAAAGGTCTTAGGCAGGTGGTCACCGCCGTGGGAGACGGCGCCGTGGCCGCCACTTCTCTGGAGCATTATGTGTCCAAGCTGCGGGAGAAGCTGGGAATGCCCAAGGCGGACTGGCAGACGCCGGAGAAAGCGGATGCATCAGGAGAGGCAACGGCAGCAGGCGGTATGATGACAGGGACGGATACCGCCCGGAATGTGGGCGATTCCTCGGATGGTCTGATCGACGAGGCCATGCGCCAGAATCTGCGAGGAGTATTCGCCAAATTTGCCAGACAGGTGACGGTGGCGGCAGTGATAAACGGAAGCGGAGCCTCCAAGGAATTGGAAGATTTTGCCGGAGAGCTGGAGGGGATCTCCGACCGCGTGGCGGTGGTGATAGAGCAAAAGAGTGAGGAAAACGGGGAGAAAGAGGGCGGGCCGGAAACGGACGATCCTTATCTGGAGATTCGACTGGGAGAGCAAGGCACCGGTATCCGGTACTACAGCGTGCCGGGAGGACACGAGTTTAATTCCTTCGTGCTGGCTCTCTATAATGTGGCGGGACCGGGACAGGAGATGGATGAGGGGCTTCGCCACCGGGTCGAGGCGTTGAAACAGTCCCACACCGTTCAGATCATGACCACCCTTTCCTGCACCAACTGTCCGGATGTGGTGGCGGGCACCCAGCATATGGCAGCGATCTCTGACAATATCTCCGCGTGGATGTATGATCTTGCGAAGTTCCCCGAATATAAAGAGCGCTACAGCATCATGGCTGTGCCCTGTATGGTGCTGGACGGAGAACAGACCTACTTCGGCAAAAAGAGTTTGGAGGAACTGGTGGAAATCTTGGAACAGGCATGACGCAGGGGCGTGTGGAAACAGTCGTCCGGCCCGCTTCCCATGTGGTGAGCGGGCCGGTAAACGTGTATGGCAGTGATGGGAAGATGTGGATAGAAGAATATTTGGCAGTTTACGCCCTTATATCAGAATGCTTGCTGACCTGTCTATTATCAGGGTTCGCGCTATTCTGTCCGGCTGTGGGATACCCGTTTCCCTGCAGGTCGGTGGTCTGGGTGCACTGCTGATCCTGATTGCTTTTTCCGTTAGGTCTGCTGCTCTCCCAAACGCCCTCGGGGATCGTGCTGACAGGTTTTTTGTAATCTACGGCTTTCATATCTCACCTCGTTTCCGCACAATTAAGATCATTTGCTTCATAAATAAATTTCATGTCTTATATGATCCTAGTATCCCGTATTCAAAATTATTTATGTAGCATTATGCGTTGATTCCGCCGAGCCGCGCAATAATTGCATCACGGTATTCCGCATGATGCGGCATTCCTCCGCCCAGTCCCCCGAGTTTTGGAAACATGAGCTTGAAGTAGCTTCCGTTCTTCATGGTGATAAAGCATTTTACAGAGCCCAGCCACCCTTTTTTGATCTCACAGCGTTGGATGTCTGTCAAGGGGAAACATTTCCCGATATCAGCCAACAGGATATCTGCGGTGACCATTTGGATATCGGATTCGCTGACATTTGGTTGATTGTCGAACTGATAGTAGTAACGATACAATTCGCAATCGGCCATAACCAGAGAATACTGCGTAATACCGAGGTAAATGTCATAACCGGAATACTTTTTCTTACTAACTGCGACCCTTCCCCCGTCTTTATCGGGGCGAAGCCTGTCCTCCACGAGGACGCATCCTCCAAACACGCCGGTTACGGCGGTTTCATTTGCTGCCGCGTGTATGCCGGCCAGCAATGTTTCTCCATCGGGGATGTATTTTTCCAAAGCGCGCCGCATATTTGTTTCGTCAAAGATATCAGACATGTCAGTTTCTCCTTTCGATTTTCGTTTTTTGTGTGAGATCAGGATGGGCAGCAGATAGCCAAAAGCAAGCACCAGAAAAAAGATGCCGATCATGAAAATGATTTTGGAGATTTCGGCAAGTCTTTGATTTGCCAGCCCAGCCCCTTGGTGCGTTATTACAAGATATACAACGATTCCGAAGCATACCAATGCGATACATAAGCAGGAAAGGAATAAAAGTATCACTAGATTTCTTGCTTTTTTGAGGTCCTTGTCCATAGGAAGCCTTCTCCTTAACAAATTGAATTGGCCGAATCGTTTTGACAGAAGTATATCACGTCATTGAATATAAGTCTATATCCGTTGCCAGTACAAAATGATTGATGTATAATATTCGCAAAGACAGGAGGGATCGAACATGAGGGATGTATATACAGTGTCGGGCGCAAATATTGCCGCCATGCTTGTGACGTTGGCAATCTGTCTGATTCTGCCCATTGGTTTATGTATTTTTTGGAAAATAAAGGCCAAGGCGAAGCTCTCCGCATTCTTTATCGGCTGCGGGACTTTTTTTCTGTTTGCGTTGGTGCTGGAACAGATTCTGCACATTGTGGTACTTGCGGCGGCCGGTGAAGTGATTCAGAATCATATCTGGCTTTATGCGATCTATGGCGGTCTGGCGGCAGGCATCTTTGAGGAGACCGGGCGGCTTTTGGCGATGCGCTTCTGCATGAAGAAGAGTTTGAACAGACAGAATGCCATTATGTACGGTATCGGGCATGGCGGAATCGAGGCAATTCTGATCACCGGCATAACCTATATCTCCAATCTGGTGATGGTGATCATCATCAACTCGGGTGGTTTGGATGCTATGCTGGCGGCCTTGGACGAGAGTACGGCCGCGGCCGCTTATACGCAGCTGTCGCAGCTCTGGCTGCTCTCCCCGGTGTCGTTCCTAATGGCAGGGGTGGAGCGCATATCCGCAATCACGCTGCACATAGCCCTGTCATGGTTGGTCTATCAGGCGGTCAAAGGGAGAAAGCCCGGGTATTATCTGTTGGCGGTAGGGATTCATTTTTTGGTGGACGCCGGTACGCTTTTACTGATACAGGTGATTCCTGTGGCGGCGCTGGAGGGGATTCTGTTAGTGTTTGTGGCGGTGTTCATCGCTTGGGTGATTAGGAGTTATAGGCGGGAATGACAATGGCAAAAGTCTTATTTCTGGATATAGATGGTGTTCTCAATTCTAATTTTTGGAATGACAGCCATCAAAGAGAAATCGGGGACGGAATGGGCAGTACTTGATGATCTTGATTTGCACAATGCTTCAATAGAGCGACACCAAGTGAGACCCGATCAGACAATCGGGCTGACTTGGGAGGATGTGGAAAAAGCAATCAAGAATTTCTCGTCTTTTCCGCTATTGTAATAGTTCCGTTTTCTATCAGGGAGAGAAGGCAGTCGGCAATATCGGGATCAAACTGCGTTCCCCTGTTGTTTTTCAGCTCGTTGATGATAACGTCATCGGAGAGGGGGCTGCGGTAGCAGCGGTGGCTGTTCATTGCGTCGAACGCGTCTGAGGCGCAGATGATGCGCGCTATGAGGGGAATCTCCTCTCCGGCAAGCCCGTTGGGATAGCCTTTCCCGTCATATCGCTCGTGGTGGAACATCGCGCCCGTTCTGATGTTGTCTATCGCGTTAAAATCGCGAAGGATCTCTCCGCCGAAAACGGTGTGCTTCTTCATCGTTTCGTATTCCTCGTCTGTGAGCTTTCCGGGCTTTCCGAGTATTTCATCGGGGATATAGATCTTGCCGCAGTCGTGCATGAGCGCTATCCAGTATATCTGCTCGCACTCAGTCTCCGAAAATCCCAGCTTTTCGGCGATCATCTTGGAATACTGCGCCACACGGAGCGAGTGTCCCTTTGTACTCGGGTCTTTTGCCTCGATGAAATTAATGATCGTCTGCATCGTCTGCTCGATGATCTTTTTGTCGCGTTTTTGCTGTTCCACATAACGCTTTAGGTTCATCTTTACGGTGATCATCGTGATAAAGCTGATTATCCATGCGACGGTCAGCACGCAGAGCAGCAAGAAAAACGGATTTTCTGTAATACTGGCGTGGAGGTGATAGCGAATCTCCCCTACGGAAAAATCCGCAACGTAGTCTTCGTCTTTTGAAGGAATATACGTGATAAAGCCCATTTTCACGCTGTCCGTCACGATAGCCGACTCTCGGCCCATAGTGCTGGCATCGATCATATCCGCGTTGGGATAGAAAACAAAATGGTCTCCCTCGCACAGCTTGACCATGAGACCGGCATGTGTTAAGTAATGATCGATGGTTATGTCATACTTGGAGTATTGGGAAAATTTTATCGTCTGAACTTGTTCGCTGCCCGAGTCTACATTCTGATGGAACTCCACTTCGCCGTCCCATGCGTCGTTTAGGCACATTTCCTCGGGAATGCGGATCATGACGTTCCAATTACAAAGTTCGTTGGCGGAGTTGTTGATGATCTCCATCTCGTATATCATACCGACGTTTGACATATAAATGAGCCTTCCGTCGTTGTCATAAAGAGTGCTGCTTACCCACGAACCTGAATCGCCGCCTCTTGGCGCTATGTTCACAGTAACGTCGTCGAAGATCATAGACGTTCCTTCGAGAGTGGCGTCGGAGAAATCGCATACTCTTTCGCGAGAATTATACAGGTAATTTTGCAGGAAGAGAACGATAGCCCCTGCCACGATAACGATTGGGAGAATAATGTTTATGAGATTCAGGAGCTTTCCGCTCTTTATCTTCTTCATAGTTTTTCTGTCACCTTTCATAATGTGAATGCTGCATTTGCCGCATGATGGAACGCACTGCGAACAATCGTAATAGTGTAAAAACACACATACACATCTATTATATTTTATTTCCTAAAACTTTTCAACTCGATAAAAGGAATTGATAAAAATGAATTATTCGCATGAAAATAAATCTGTTCTGCGACGGCTTTTTTTCTTTTCCGTTACAGAACAGATTTTTTATAATCAAAAAGTGAAAGGGAAAGATCTTATGATAACAAATCGTTTAGGCTAATGATGTTACTTCCTTTACTTTTATAATAGCATATCATTTCATCAATTTTCCGCTTATCATAACTGGTTATGCAATCTGATAATACAGTAACTCCATAATTTGCTTTACATAGGTTGTAACAGGTAGATTTAACACAGGCAACTGCGTCCGCTCCGGTTATGTAAAAATCACTTATTTCATTCTGCCGAATAAATTCTGTAAATTCTACACTGGTTAATGCGTTTCCCTTGTATTTTGTAAAAATGTTTTTAGACACTATTTTCAAATCGGAAGCAAATTCGGCTCCGGGTGTATTGGGCTTAAATGTTCTTGTGCCGGCCGACAAATTTTCATGTCTGATATAAACAACATGAATATTGTTATTGACAGCCCAATCAATTGCTCTGTTGATATTGTCAATAATATCTTTGTAATTCTTTGTGATGTCTTTTTGAATGTCTATTACGACTAAGGCTTTTTTCTGCATACGGTTTCCTCCTGACAGGCTAGATTGATTTGTTATAACTCCATTTATTATAACCCGTAATTGTTGACAACAATATGGCAACAATATATAATTTGGAAAGAGAAATTCTGAAAGGCGAATATCAAATGAAAATAGATAGACTTGTCAGCATTATTATGATCCTCCTTGACAAAAAGCGGATAGGCGCACAGGAATTAGCAGATATGTTTGAAGTATCACCCCGCACAATTTACCGTGACATAGACGCTATCAATATGGCGGGTATTCCGGTTCGCTCAACGTCAGGAGTGGGTGGCGGCTTTGAAATTATGCAAGAATACAAGATTGATAAAAAGTTTTTCTCCACTGATGACCTTTCTGCACTTTTAATGGGGCTTTCCAGTCTTTCAGGCATGGTACGGGGTGATGAAGTGGTACATGCACTTGCAAAGGTCAAGAGCTTTATTCCCGCCGAAAGCGCAAAGGATATTGAATTAAAAGTAAATCAAATAAACATAGATTTGAGTCATTGGACAGGAAGCAGTAACATACAACTATATTTGGAAATAATCAAATCCGCTTTACAGGAAAACCGACTGCTTTTGTTTGAATATGTGGCTCACCATGGAAATAAAACAGTGCGGACAGTGGAGCCGTATCAGCTTGTATTAAAAGGTAGTCACTGGTATTTGTATGGCTATTGCTATATAAAAAATGATTTCCGCTTATTCAGGATATCCCGTATGGCAAATCTAAAAAAACTGGATGAGACTTTTACACCACGACAATATCAAAAACCAATTTTAGACTTCTCGGAAATTTTGGAAACCATGCAAATAAAAATCAAAATCCGTATTCATAAATCCATAATGGATAGAGTACTTGATTATTGTACCTATGAAGATTTTTTGCCAGACGGTGATGAGTATTATATTGTTGATTTTCCTTTCGTAGACAATGACTATCACTATGATATTCTTCTCGGTTTTGGGAATAAATGTGAATGTTTGGAGCCGCCGCATATACGCGAAAATATGAAGCGTAAAATACGTGATATTGCTGCCATATACGAAAAGTAACTCTTAATAAAAGGTATATTTTCATATTTTAGATTTCTTTTATTGATTTATAAATTTTATTGGGATATGATGGTAGTTAGTTTAACTGGCATCATATCCCATTTTTGACAAAGGAGTGAACGGACAGGATGGTTAAGACATTATTAAAGCAGGTGAAGGAGTTCAAGACGGCTTCCTTTCTGACGCCGGTGTTCATGGTGCTTGAGGTGCTCATGGAGACTCTGATTCCATTTCTCATGGCGTCCATGATCGACAAGGGCGTGGAGGTGGGCGATCAGCCCTATATTTTCAAGGTGGGGGCACTGATGGTGGTGCTGGCGGCGGCAGGACTGTGGGCCGGCATCATGGGCGGCACATACGGAGCCAAGGCATCCACGGGATTCGGCAGGAATCTGCGGGAGGCCATGTACACCAATATTCAGACCTTTTCTTTTTCCAATATCGACAAATTTTCCACGGCGGGACTGGTGACAAGACTTACCACGGATGTGACCAATATCCAGAACGCCTATCAGATGATTCTGCGCATGTGTGTGCGCGCTCCCATCAGCTTGATCTGCGCCATGGCCATGGCTTTTTTTATCAATGCAAGGGTGGCCAGCATTTATCTGGTGGCGGTTCTGATCTTGACCGCATGTCTGGCGCTGATCGTCCGGTTTGCCATGAAGTATTTTTCGCAGGTATTCAAGAAATATGACGATCTGAACGCCAGCGTGCAGGAAAATGTGACGGCCCAGCGCGTGGTAAAGGCTTTTGTGCGCGAAGAATATGAGATCGACAAGTTCCACAAGGCCAGCGGCAATATCTATCATATGTTTGTGAAAGCGGAGAAGGTTCTGGCATTCAACTCGCCGTTAATGCAGATCACGGTGTATTCCTGTATTCTTCTGATAAGCTGGGTGGGGGCCAAGATGATTGTGGGAAGCGCCCTGACCACCGGTGAGCTTACCAGTCTTTTGAGCTATTGTATGAATATTCTCATGAATCTGATGATGCTCTCCATGGTGTTTGTCATGATTACCATGAGCGCCGCCAGCGCCAGACGTATCTGTGAGGTGTTGGATGAGAAGGCGGATCTGAGTAATCCGGAGAATCCCGTATATGAGGTGTCCGACGGCAGCATCCGCTTTGAGAACGTGACCTTCCGCTATAATCAAAACAGCGAGAGCCCTGTGCTGGATCAGATCAATCTGGAAATCCGGTCCGGCGAGACGATCGGCATTCTGGGCGGAACAGGCAGTTCCAAGACCAGTCTGGTTAATCTCATCAGCCGTCTGTATGACACGTCCGAGGGCGCGGTGTATGTGGGAGGCCGAAATGTGCGGGAGTACGATATGGAGAGCCTGCGCAATCAGGTTTCCGTGGTATTGCAGAAAAACGTGCTGTTCTCCGGGACGATTCTGGAAAATCTCCGCTGGGGTGATGAGAATGCCACTGAGGAGGAGTGCAGACGGGCATGCAGACTGGCCTGTGCGGACGAGTTTATCGAGCGTATGCCGGAGGGGTACAATACCTATATCGAACAGGGTGGAACGAATGTATCCGGCGGACAGAAACAGAGACTTTGTATTGCAAGAGCGCTTTTGAAGAAACCGAAGGTGTTGATTCTGGACGACAGTACCAGTGCGGTGGACACGGCCACGGATGCGAGAATCCGCAAAGCCTTTGCCACGGAGATTCCCGGCACCACAAAACTCATCATTGCACAGCGCATCTCCAGTATTGAGGATGCGGATCGCATTGTGGTCATGGACAACGGACGGATAGACGCGGTGGGTACACATGAGGAACTGCTTAAGAAGAACGCGATCTATCGTGAGGTATATGAGGCACAGACCGGTGGAAGCGGCGATTTTGACGAGAAGGGAGGAGAGCTCTGATGGCGGAAAAAAGTGTAAAAGGACCGGCATTCGGTCCGGGACGGCGTGCTCCCATGGGAGCCAGACCGAAGATCGAGAATCCCGGCAAAGTGTTTCGGCGCATTCTGGGATATGTGTTTCAAAATTACGGCATTCACTGCATTGTGGTATTGTTTTGTCTTGTGGGAAGCGTGCTTGCGAACGTTCAGGGGACCCTCTTCTTAAAAACGCTGATCGATGATTACATCAAACCCATGCTGGAACAGCCGGTTCCGGATTTTGAGCCGCTGCTTCGGGCAATGAGCAGGGTGGCGGTCTTCTATCTGCTGGGTGCGGCTTGTGCCTACACGCAGGCAAGGATCATGCTGGCTGTGACGCAGGGCACCATGAAGCGGCTCAGGGACGATCTGTTTGCCCATATGTCCAGACTGCCCATCAAATATTTTGACACCCATACGCACGGGGATATCATGTCGGTCTACACCAATGATATCGACACCCTGCGGCAGATGATCAGTCAGAGCATACCGCAGATGATCAGCAGTGTCATCACTGTGGTCAGTGTGTTGGCGAGTATGCTCAGCTTGAATGTTCCGCTGACGCTTCTGACCTTGGTGATGGTGGGCATCATGCTGTTTACCACCAAGAATGTGGTGGGCAGGAGCGGCAAATATTTCAAGGTGCAGCAGGAGGCGCTGGGGAAGATCAACGGCTTTATCGAGGAGCGTATGGAGGGGCAGAAGGTGGTGAAGGTCTTCTGTCATGAGGAGAAGAGCAAGGAGGAATTCCGGGAGCTGAATGATGCGTTGTTTGACTGTTCTTATAATGCCAATAAGTTTGCGAACCTGATGGGACCCATCAGCGCGCAGATCGGCCATTTGAGCTATGTGGTGGTGGCCTGTGCGGGAAGTGTACTGGCTTTAAACCACATCGGCGGTTTCACGCTGGGCGGTCTGGTGAGCTTTCTGACCTTCAACAAGAGTTTCAATATGCCCATCAATCAGGTGAGCCAGCAGCTGAACAGCATTGTCATGGCGCTGGCCGGCGGCAAGCGTGTCTTTGACCTCTTGGACGAGACGGAGGAGACCGATGAAGGGTATGTGACGCTGGTCCGCGTCCGCAAGGAGGGCGGACGGCTCGTGGAATGTGCGGAGCGCACCGGCATGTGGGCGTGGAAGCACACGCATCAGGCGGACGGATCCGTGGATTATGTGGAACTTAAGGGGGATGTGGTGTTCGACGGCGTGGATTTTGGCTACACGGACGAGAAAATGGTGCTGCACGATATCCGCATGTTTGCGCAGCCCGGACAGAAGATCGCTTTTGTGGGCTCCACCGGCGCGGGCAAGACCACGATCACCAATCTGATTAACCGTTTTTATGATATTCAGGACGGCAAGATCCGCTATGATGGCATCAATATCAACAAGATCAAGAAGGCGGATCTGCGCCGCTCTCTTGGAATCGTGCTGCAGGACACACATCTGTTCACGGACACGGTGATGGAAAATATCCGTTTCGGCAAATTGGACGCCACGGACGAGGAGGTTGTTGCGGCGGCCAAATTGGCCAATGCGGACGGCTTTATCAGGCAGCTCCCCGACGGATACGACACGGTGCTCACCGGGGACGGCGCCAATTTAAGTCAGGGGCAGAGGCAGCTTCTGGCCATCGCCAGAGCGGCGGTGGCGGATCCGCCCGTGCTGATTCTCGACGAGGCTACCAGCTCCATTGACACCCGCACGGAGAAGATCGTGCAGGACGGTATGGATAAGCTCATGAGCGGCAGAACCACCTTTGTCATTGCCCACAGACTCTCCACAGTCAAAAACAGCGACTGTATCATGGTGCTGGAGCAGGGCCGCATTATCGAGCGCGGCACCCATGACGAGCTCTTGGAGGAGAAGGGCAGATACTATCAGCTCTATACGGGAAACGCCATTGCGGAAGGGTAGCGTGAAGAGAAGTTCTAAGGCTCACAGCATAGGCTGTTTCGCCAAGAACTTCTAAAGCTTCACGCTGAAGAATGCCCAAAGGGCGGGCATTCTTCCTTACTATTTGTGCCGCCGCTTGGCGGCGGAATGGGAGATTTATATGGACGAGGTAAACATGCTGGTTTCGGCCGTGGTGATGAAGGACAACCGGAAAATTGTCAGGGTTTCCTTCCTTCGGGGGAAGGATTATGCAGAAGGAATCCTTCCGGACGGGTTGATCGAGAAGTCGGGCGGTTTCACGGAGGAGGAAGTCCGCAAATTGGAAAACTACATGAGGGCCAACAGACAGGAGATCTTGAAGCAGGCGAAGGAAGTGAATCCGCTTAGAAGCTGGCTGAAATCATAGTACGGACAAAGGTTAAAACAAGATTTGACGTGCGGCTGAGATGGAGAGCCTCAGCGCAAGGTAGGAAGATTTGGGGAAAGCTGTTTGTTATGGAAAGCCGTTTGGTAGGGAAATTGGTTTTTGCTGATCGATATAATTGTGATTTAATGCATGGATGCGGAGCACATAACGTGTGTTATTTATAAATGATATATAAAAGTCCGTGGATTTCTATTGCCTTCGCATTTTAATGCTTTACGGCGGGAAAACAGTTCTATGGCGCAGCCACCATAAAACCGTGCATGATCTTGTCGTGTGATACTGGAAATCATGAAGGAGGATTGTCTATGAATACACTGGAAACAATCAAAACCCGCAGAAGTATCCGAAAATATAATCCGGATATAACGGTGCCCCGGGAGCATATCACACAGATGCTGGAGGCGGCTATGATGGCGCCCAGCGCCTGCAACACGCGGCCATGGGAATTTGTCGTCGTGGAGAGCCGGGAAGTGAAGGCACAGATTATGGAAGCCATGCCCTACACCCAGATGCTGGCCACTGCACCTGTGGCCATTGTGATCTGTGGCAGGCCTGACCTTCAGGAGAATATCTGTCAGGGCTTCTGGCCTCAGGATTGCGGCGCTGCCGCCCAGAATATTCTGCTGGCGGCGAAGGAACTGGGGTATGGAACCTGCTGGTGCGGCTGTTACCCTCTTGCCCACAGGGTGGAGGAGATGCAGACAATTCTGGCTGTCAGCAGCATTCCCCTTGCCGTCATCGCCGTGGGCAAGGCCGAAGAGACGCCTGATGCAAGAGGCTTTTTCGATGAGGCAAGGGTGAAGTATCTGTGACAGGGAGAGGAAGCCGCCCCCTTAGCCCCGATTTGGGGTTCTAAGGGGGTTCGTTGCTTCATAAGAAAGTTCAGGAATCCTTCAGCTCAATGGGGATTTCATATAACACTTCATAACTGTCGTCAATGATTCCGCCATAGGGGTCGGTTTCCATATTGCTTTGGATTACTTTCAGGGTCAGTCTCGCGCCTACCTCTTCCGGCTTGATGAACCGGTAGCCGTATGTGTCATCGTCCCTGTTTGGATAGGAGGTATAATCATTGCCCAGCTCATCAGACAGGACGAACCGGTACTCATCCTCATTATGCCCGATGGTGCTGCAGTCGATGAACAGCGTCACATAAAGGGCGGATTCCTCAATCCGCTCCAGCGAGATCCTGTGCTCCCCGAAAGAATAAGTTTTGCCGATGTTCCAACTCCGGTCCGTAAAGCAGGATGTGGGGGTAAAGGTGCTGGTAAAGCCTTCGCCGCCCTGTTCATAGAGCAGCCTGACAGTCAGTTCCTTTCCCATCAGGTCTCGGCCCTCCACACCGCTTAAGTCGATGCAGTACAGGTATGTCGCTTTCGTTTCTTCCGCCGTATCGTCATCATAAACCTCTACATAGAGTCCTTCCATGTATTCTGACTGGCAGACCACCGTATTTCCTTCCGTAATGTAGAAAAACCATGGCAGGAAATAGGAGTGGAAAGAGCCGTCTCTGGCCTCTTCCAGACCGCTCCAGTCAAAGGTGTAGCGCAGCAGGATGCGGTGGTCCTCCACTACTGCGGTGTTCAGCGTACCGACTACCCCGTTGCATTCTTGCGTGTCATCGATGCGAACGGCATAGGCGGCTTCAATATCGTCAAAATTCTGCATGACGACGCGGTTTGCATTTGCCAGATTGGCAAGAAAGTGGCCGATTGTCGGGACGGCAGCGAGACTGACCGTGCCGAGGAGCAATACCATGGCGGCAGCCAGTGCGACGCTGAAACGCATTCTGGTTCGCGGTGATTTATGTGTTTTTGCCTGTGCGTCGATATATTCCTGTATGTACTCTTCATCCACATTTCCTATAATATTCAGCAGTTGTTCGTTCATTTTTCCGCTCATATGAAAATTCCCCTTTCCGTCAGATGTTTTTTCAGATTCTTCCGCATTCTGGAGAGGCGGACATTTATCGTGTTTTTGGTCACGCGGTTGCTTTCTGCCAGTGATTCTATGGATTCAAGGGCAAAGTAGCGGCCCATGAACAGGATTCGGTCCTCTGCGGACAGTCCGGCGAGAAAACCGTTTATGGCCTGCCGCAG
>CAZSAJ010000021.1:0-342 GCA_964604835.1 uncultured Acetatifactor sp. | reverse complement strand
CTGCCGCAGTTCGTCGGCATCTTCATCAAAGGCAGCGTCCCCGGGAATGCAGTCTTCCAGTTCATCCAGAGCGACAAAATAGATACCTCCGCCCCGTTTACTGGCTGTCAGGCGGCGGAGACGGTCTATGGATCGCCGTCTGGTCAGCATGACGGCATAGGAAGCAATCGATGCGGGATGTTTGGGGGGAACGGTATTCCAGATGTCCAACAGGGTATCATTGACGCATTCCTCGGCATCCTGTGCCGTGGGAAGGATTCGCCCCGCAAAATTTTTCAGCAGCCCGCCATACCGGCGTATGATCTCATCCAGAGCGGATTCCCTGCGCTGCCAGAGCAAAGT
>CAZSAJ010000020.1:0-46920 GCA_964604835.1 uncultured Acetatifactor sp. | reverse complement strand
TCCCCTGTTCTGCCCTCACTCATCCGAAAGTCCCCTTTCCATCAACGTCAGAATATTGCGGTTCAGCATCCCCAACTCATTATTGTGCAGCGCAAATCCTCCGATCTGTAACGCCTGTACATACAGAATCTCCACCAGTACCTTCAGGTCCGCCTCCGACTCCACCGCCGCCAGCTTCTTCACCAGCGGATTATTATAATTAAAATACAAAACAGCCGCCGTGTCGTTCGGAATCTCCGCCGCAAAGGCATCCAGCATCTGGAAAAACATGGAGTCCGCCTGAGAGCGGGACGCCGTAATCTGCCGCTTTAACAAAATCTTTTCATCCATCAGATAAAAGGTGGGCTGGTTATAGGGCGAGAACGTTTTCAGCTCCGCCCGGCAGTCATAGGCCTTCAGGATTCTGTTTGCCGCCTTCTGGAACGCAAAACACTCGTCCTGATCATCCGGGGACAGATCCTGCATCAGATCCTCCACGCTCCAATCGTCCACCGCATGAACTTCCAGACCGTACGCTTGTCCCAGTCTCACCAGAAGATCCAGCGAATGCACATAAGACACATTGATCAGCAGTTTCCCCGTTGCAAAAAAGAGCTGGGAAAGCTGTTTATATTTTGCCTCCGTCGGCGCATAGACCAGCGCTTCCCCGCAGGAACGCAGATCGTAACCGCTCTGCACGCCCCTCGTGGTCTCGAATTCACAGTAATCCACCAAGATGCCGAACAGCTTGGGCGCCGCCAACGCAAGGGACATCAGCGTCAGCCGGTGAATGCGGAAAAAGGTGTCGAACAATTCCCTGTTTTCCTCCGCCATGTCGGCAATATAGTCGATCAGGGCATCCTCTATAGCCTCTCTGGCCTCCTCCAGCACCTCGTCCACATAAAAACCCTCCCGGGAAGCCGTGGGCCTGAGATCCGTGGCATTGATAATACATTTGGTGAATACCGCCCAGTCCGGAATCAGATTGTCCCCTTTTTCCGTCAGCAGCATATTTTTGAGATAAATGCGGTGACTGCTTCTTGCCGAAGGCAGCACGGGGTATTTTACGATATACGCCACACCGGAGACATTCCCCTGCTCGCTGCGCAGGGGAACACAATCCAGAAACTGCTCCTCAAACATCATCTGTCCAAACAGCAAAAGTTCCTGTTTATTGGTCTCGCGTCCCTCCCATGGCAGATAGATGGGATTGATTTGTTCTTCCGAAGGATCAGAGTCTTTCCCCTGTATGCGGACCAGAACCGGAAACGGCAGCAGCATCCCGTAATAGGTGAGCAGCCTGCGAATCATTTTTTCCGTAAAATAGTCCTCCCTGCCGGGCTTGGCTTCCAGTATCACCTGTGTTCCACAAGCCATAGCTCCATCCCCCAAGGATGGCTGAGGCAATTCTTTGATAGTATAAGTACCGTCCGGCTTTCCCGTCCACTCTAACACCGGCGAATCCCCTTTACAGGATTTGGTCCGCATCCGGATCTCATCCGCTACCATAAAACAGGATAAAAGGCCGATTCCGAACCGGCCGATGTAATCCGTTCTGATTCTGCCGTCCTTGGGATTTCGTTTGGAAGATTCCCCAATGACGGCAAGAAACTGATGAATCTCCTCTTCCGTCAGTCCCTGACCGTTGTCCGAAAAGACAAGGCGACGGCCCTCCTTGATCTCCAGTACGATGGTTCCCTGATTCGCTGCCAAGCCCTGATCTGCGGCGGTCTCCCCCTTTGTCTCCTTCTCCCAGATTGTTCTGGCGGTGATGGCGTCCACGCCATTTTGCAGAAGCTCTCTGATATAGACGTCGGGACTGCTATATAAATGGTCTGACAGAATTTCTATCATTCCGCCCAGATTCACCTGAAAACGATAGTCGTTCATACGCTTCTCCTTTTTACTATACTTTCCGGTCGAATACCGATGCCTTCTCGTTATCCGCCAAATTCATAAAAGTATCTTTGTCATTATGCGGGAACAGCAATTCCATATATAAATTTCCCAACAGGCTCTTTACGGTTTCATTATCGATATTGATATCCGGGAAATCATTCATCTCCAGCCGTTTTAATCTTTCCAATATGGCCTTTATGCCCTGCCACTCATAAGTTTCCTGTTTTGCTTCCTCGCATTGAGTTTCCTGAACGACCGGTTCCATGATCGGTTTTGCCTCGGGAATATTGTAGATCACATTTTTACACGTTTTCGCAAAACATTCCGCGTCATACTCCGCCAGATAACTCAAATCATCCATCGTCAGCGCTTTTTTATTATGTATTTTAAGATAGATATTGATAAGACGAGTATTCTTTCCCATGGCGGCCCTCCTATCATGAATTTAGGTCATCTTGGAAATCTACGTCCGCTCCCCCTTAATCCCACCAGAAATACCAGATTTCGGATGCGGCAATACATGCCGCCACTTCACTTAAGGTTCCTGTTCCCGTGCATTGAAACACCCTGTCCGGCGTAAAGGCAAAATGCTCCCGGGCGACTGTCATGGCGTCCTGCCCCGCAACCGGAGCCGGTACACGCATTTCCATGACATCATGGGAAATCGTGACGGGTACCGCCCCATATTTTTCATACCAGTATTTACAGATGGCCATCATCTTGTCCACCTCGGGACATTCGTTCCATCCGCCAAACGGCACATATGCCACCAGCTCCCACGGCTTGGTCGTCGGAACTTTCAGCAATATCGTCTCTACGATTCCCTTAGACTGATAATCCTGAAAGGCCGTATAACGGTCAATCACCTCAGGCTCCCCGTCAAATTCACCCACAAATTCCTCCATGTTGAATTCATCCGCTTCACCGATTGACTCCTCAAAGAGTCTCTGAAGTAATTTCTCACCGGATTCCGGTTCGGCCTTTAACGTGTCCTCCAAGGAATACCCATCGTCCTTCAAGATTCCAAAATACTCCTCCAAGACATCGTCCGCGGGAACCAATACCGGTGTAAAGCCTTCCTGCTGTCCTTGTAACACAGCCTTTTCATAGGCATCCATCACGTCTTCATACCTTGCTTTTGATGAAAAGATCTGACAGGGATAACCTAACTGCGCAACAATGCTTCTGGTGATCGGTTCCGCCTGCTCCGGCGTCAGTTCGACGCTCCCGTGCATTCCCTCTGCCGCAGGCTTTTCCTGCTTATCTTTTTTAAACTTATCAAATATCCCCATCTTGTTCCCTGCCTTGTTCCACATTTTTCTTACTCTTATTATACACAGTCGTCCGGCAAATTACAATAAGCGGAGATTTAGACTTCCGGCACTTTTTATACAAAAACAAACAGGCAGATCACATTTGTGCTGTCTGCCTGTTTCCTCCATATGTGTCATGATATCCCATCACCCCACACCCTCTGCGGTTGGCGTAATCTCTAATAAATCCCAGTCCCGGCAAGATTCCTCCATATCCGCCTTGAGCAGATAAATCGCTTTATCCTCCACATAGTCGTCTTTGAGCACACGGATGCGCAGGATATAATCCGGCGAATATGCCAATTCCTCCACCGTAAAAAGATATGTCACATCCCCCAGCTTCTCGCACCAAAGCTGCCGCAAGGCTGATGTTTCCACAAAGGATTCGTCCGTGCCGCCCCGGTCGGAATCCGGATCATGCAGCACCTCCTCCAGCGCAATGACACGGAATTCCCCATTCTCCTTCTCATAAAATGTGACATCCAGATAACCCCTTCTTTCGGCATGTCCATATTCCACGATACCGTCGTTGTCAACATCACAGGCAAAGTAACGGTGATTGGAATACACGTTTCTGCTGCCGTCGGAAAGACTGTTCAGCATCCTGTTCTCCTCTGCCGTCAGCTCTCTCCCCTCCGTACCGGCAAAAAGTGTGCTTCCCCATCCCCATTTGCCTCCTATACACGCTTCCCCTATCGCTTCATACCATTCCTGCACATACTCCTTCACCTCGTTAGAAAGCCCTGCCTCCTCATACAGAGGAATGCAGACGAGATCCTGATCCTCAAAGGGTCTGGTCCGAATAGAAAAATCGGAAGTCCTCCAATTTTCCGAATCGCCGATTTCCAGAATCTTCGTGTACACTTCGCCTCCCCTGTATTCGGGAACAGCTTCGGTTATGCAATAAAACCGCCCGTCACAACAGATCATTTGTGACGGATCATAGCTTTCGGTGACATAATCATATTCTTCCAGTCCCGCTTCGCCCATCTTCCACCACTGAATACTGTCCTTGGCATAATTATAATTGATGCAGGAGAGAAAATTTTCACTTCCGTCTTCCAGCCAGCGATAAGCCCATTTACATTTCCAGTCCTTGGAGTGCAGTCCGATGCTGTTTCTCCAATCCGTCTCCGCCGCTCTCTGCATAAAGATTTCCGTATCCTCCGTCAGATCCAGCTTATAAGATTCTAAAAGGACATTTTCCTCTCCCAATAAGCCTGTCCACGCTTCTTCCCGCAGCAGCTCGTAAAGCTCCTCCGAAAGAGAAGTTTCGCCCTGCCATGGCGCTATAGTTCTCTGCTGCTGTTCCTCCCGAACCTGCTTTTGCACCTCATCCCGAAGCCAGATATCCTCCGTATTCCTGATCGTCAGGCCATTAAAATCAAACGCCTCATCATAAGTCGGAGTATACCAATCGACGCCCGCCTCCCTCGCAAAACAAATCCGGCCGGAAAGCAAAAGTCTGTCTTCGCTGCTCCCTTCATGAGCATAGGCTTCCAATACCATCGTCTCATCTTCTGCCTCTGCCATGTGAAAAGTCACCAATCCCTTTTCAAAATCGATCCGCCATGTCTGTTCCATCAAGACATGCGCATCCTCATCGCCCCATATCGGCTTGCCGTTTTGCTGCATCCACGCCAGAAACCACGCATTTTCTTCCACATACTCTCTTGCCTGTACCGCAAGGTCACTTTCTGTCTCCTGAAAGAGGATCTCATGCCTCACCCCTGTTTTGATAAGCGCGATCCGCCAGCCGCCTGGCACATAAAAGCTTTCAGAAATCTCAGCCAAGTTCAGCCATGCAGCAGAATCGTCTTTTAAATAGGCCGCCAGAAGATAATAGACCTTTTGTCCTGCCCTCTCTTCGGCAAAGACTTCATAGTCATCCACACCTCCCCACAAACTATTGGCATTGCCCGTGATCCGCCATCCTTCGTCGTCCTCTTCTAGCAGTTTTGTGCCTAAGAAACTATAACCTTCCCTATCCGTGTCAAAGCGACGATAAAACAAAAGAAAACAGCTTTTATCATCCGCCGTCTCTAAGCGGTAAATCTTGTTTGTCTCCAGACGGTTTTCTCCGTATTCGCTTTCAAAACATTGATCCACGAGGGTCTCAAAATCCGGACAAACTTCCTTTAGTTCCTCCACAGTGTATAGCAGCTCCTCCTGACGGTAGGCGAGGAGCGCCTCCGCACATTCTCCCTCTGCCACATATCGCTGCAGATCCTGAAAGATTTCCACGGGAAGCGTATTTTCTTCCCCATATCGTCTCTCCCATACCGCGCACTGTGCGGCGATATCCGCCAGCCGGATCTGCGTGTTATCTTGCACGCTTTCCTGTCCATCCGATTCTCTGGGAACGTTTTCTGCCTCTCCAAGGACATTTTCTGCCACGCTTTCCGAATTGGAATCCCTGCTCCATGCACCGATACAGAGAAAAAGGAAAGCGGCTAAAATGAATCCTGCGCCTGTTATCTTTTTGATAAATCCCTTTCTTTTCATAACAAATCAACAATCCATATCATCGTGGGAATCGCATATCCTGCATGATCGTCAATACACAATTATTCCTCCACAAACGGAATAAATGTCGGGTGCTCATAAACATACTTTTCTATGGTTTTGCGGGCCTGCTCTTCACTGACAGACTCCGCATTTTCCGTATCATAAATGAAATCGTTCTGGGTCGAGTAAAACCACGGATGATTCCTATCCTTCCATCCGTCATAGAGAACCGCCTCCACTAAATGAAGTTCTGCTTCTTCAAGGATATAATATGCGTATACAGATATATCAGCACCACCGGACCCTGTATTCGCAATCATCCCATTTTCGCAGAAATAATATCTATCTCGCTCCCCTCCGCTGAACACATGAACCAACTCTCCATCAGAGATTGTGTAGAGATCATAGATCACACCATCCCATGATGCACTGCCCGGATCATCGTTTTGCCCAAAAATCAGTTCATCGGTTCCGTTTCCATCGATATCTTCAATCAGATATCCCAATCCCAAGGAAGCACCCCAATAAGCGCCATACCGATATATTATATAGCTGAAATCGTAATAATCTTCAGGTTCCTCCACAACCTTCCCTTCGATACATTCTCTTGCATCGGCAATCAATTTCTCATAGTAATCATGGGGGTTTGTCTGCTCTTCCCGATCCCCATCTGTCACAACAGCCGATTCCCGATTATCATTAGATGGCGCTTCGTTCTCTATATCAATATCGGATTCTGATGCCGGTATATCACTGCCGGAATCATAATCCTCAGATTCTTCTGTATCTGCTGTCGTTTTCTCATAATAATCATTCGATTCCGTTTGTTCTGCCCGATCACTTTCTGTTACGGCAGCCGGTTCCGTGCTCTCATCAAACCATGCATCGTTCTCCTCTCCATTACCGCATCCTGATGTTGCCAATAGGATACAAATGCATAACAGACTTATCCTGATCCTGTTCTTCATGAAGAAAGCCTCCGCTTCAAATAACTTCACCATCGCTTTCTAAAACGCCCTTATTTATGATAGGGCTCTCCGTTGATAATCCGGAAAGCCCTATAAATCTGTTCGCTTAAAATTACCCGCATCAGTTGATGGGGAAATGTCATATCTGAAAAACTCAAATGAAAATCCGCACGCTCCGTCACGGACTCATGCAGTCCCAGAGAACCGCCGATCACAAAGCAGATTTCGCTTCGCCCTCTCAGCGCCGCCTGTTCCAGCCAGTCCGCAAACTGCTTGGAATCCAGACGTTTTCCCCCGATCTCCAAGGTACAGACCAGCATATTCTCCTTGATTCTGGCAAGGATCCGCTCGGCTTCCCGCGCCTTTATCTGCTGCTCCAGAGCCGCACCCGCCTTATCAGGCGTCTGCTCGTCCGCCACCTCTATGATCTCGTATCTGCAATATTTCCCCAAGCGCTTGGCGTATTCTTCAATGGCATCCCGAAAAAATTTCTCTTTGACTTTGCCCACGCTCAGGACGGTGATCTTCATTCCCCAAATATCCTTTCATACAAACGCTCGTCAATAAAACGCTCCAGCAGTCCCTGATCCAGATTCAAAAACTGTCGGTTGATCTGTTCCCTGAGGTATTCCACCCTCCGAAAATAAAGCGTCTCCCGCCCGGCTTCTCCCTCGGCTTCCCCGCTGTCTGCTTCGTCGGCTTCCTCACTGTCTGCCTCACCGGATTCCACAGGGTTATCCTGCGCAGTCTCTTCGCTCAATTCGGGCGGAAGATTCCCCGCCCGAAAAGTCTCCAGACACCACTTCTCCACCGTCTCCAAAAGCGTATTCTCCACTTTCGCCTTCTCCGCAAAGATCCGGGCGTTTTTCATGGAAAGCGCCCCCATGACCACAAACAGCAGAAAAACCGCCATCATGACACCATAAAACAAATACGGATTACTCAGCCGCAGGGGCAGCACTCCCATAATGCCAAGAATCACTCCGACAAATCCCACTCCTCCCACAATGAGCAGCGCCCATGCGGAGGAGCGGTTTTCCTTTGCTCTGGCCCCGTTGTCCAGATAGCGTTCCGACCTGTGATCTTCACTTTGGTTCTTCGGATATTGATTCATATCTCTACCTCGTACTGAAATCACGACCTCATCATTTGTCACTCAGATACTCGTCTATTCCCTTGGCTGCCGCCTTTCCGGCACCCATGGCAAGAATCACGGTGGCTGCGCCTGTCACGGCATCGCCGCCCGCATAAACACCCTCTTTCGTGGTCTTGCCGTTCGCCTCGTCCGCCACGATACATTTCCACTTGTTGGTCTCAAGTCCTTCCGTAGTGGAGGAGATCAGAGGATTCGGGGACGTCCCCAGAGACATGATCACCGTATCCACTTCCATGATAAACTCGGAACCGGGAATCTCCACAGGCCTTCTTCTGCCGGAGGCGTCCGGCTCGCCGAGCTCCATTCGGATGCACTTCATGCCGGTCACCCAGCCCTTCTCGTCGGAGAGAATCTCCGTGGGATTGGTGAGCAGGTCAAAGATGATTCCCTCCTCTTTGGCGTGATGTACCTCCTCCACTCTCGCGGGGAGCTCTTCCTCGCTTCTGCGGTACACAATATGCACCTCCGCACCCAGACGAAGCGCCGTTCTAGCCGCATCCATGGCCACGTTTCCGCCGCCCACGACCGCCACTTTCCTGCTCCTCATGATGGGAGTATTGGAGTTCTCGTCAAAGGCCTTCATCAGATTGCTTCTGGTCAGATACTCGTTTGCAGAGAACACACCGTTGGAATTTTCTCCCGGGATTCCCATAAACTTGGGCAATCCTGCGCCGGATCCGATAAACACGGCGGAGAATCCTTCCTCGTCCATCAGCTCATCGATGGTGACGGATTTGCCGACCACCACATTGGTCTCAATCTTCACGCCAAGAGACTTTACATTTTCGATCTCCTTTGCCACCACTGCCTCCTTGGGCAGACGGAACTCGGGAATGCCGTACACCAGCACTCCGCCGGGCTCATGCAGCGCCTCAAAGATCGTCACATCATATCCCATCCTCGCCAGATCCCCCGCACAGGTCAGCCCTGCGGGACCGGATCCGATCACAGCCACTTTCTTTCCTTTTTTCTCCTTGGCGCTCTGGGGCTTCACACCGTTCTCCCCGGCCCAGTCCGCCACAAAACGCTCCAATTTACCGATGGAGATGGGCTCTCCCTTGATTCCCCGGATACATTTTCCCTCGCACTGGGTCTCCTGAGGACATACGCGGCCGCACACCGCGGGCAGAGCGCTGGAGGCGCTGATCACCTGATAGGCCGCCTCCACATCCCCGTTCTTCACCTGCTCGATAAAGCCGGGAATGTCAATCGCCACAGGACAGCCCTTGATACACTGCGCATTTTTGCAGTTGATACATCTGGCCGCCTCCTCCATGGCTTCCTCTTTGTTATATCCAAGACACACTTCCTCGAAGTTTGCCGCACGCACCTTCGCATCCTGCTCTCTCACAGGCACTTTCTTTAAAACGTCCATCGTCCTTCTCCTTTCTAGCAGTTGCCGCAGCCGCCGTGATGCGTACTGCCTTCCTCTAAGGCGAGCAAAGCCTTGCCCTCCTGCGTCTTATAAAGCTGCTGACGCCGCATGGCCTCGTCAAAATTCACCGCATGTCCGTCGAATTCCGGCCCGTCCACACATGCAAATTTCACCTGATCTCCCACCGTCACACGGCAGGCGCCGCACATGCCCGTGCCGTCCACCATAATGGGATTTAAGCTGACGATCGTGGGAATTGCAAGCTCCTTTGTCAAAAGACACACGAATTTCATCATAATCATGGGACCGATGGCGACACACAGATCATATTGTTTGCCCTCGCCCACCAGATCCTTTAACGTCTGGGTAACCATACCGCTTCTGCCATAGGAACCGTCATCCGTGGTCACATAGAGATTGCCGGCCACAGCCTCCATCTCCTTCTCCAGAATCAACAAGTCTTTGGTCTTGCTGCCCACGATGACATCCACATCCACACCGTGCTCATGGAGCCATTTTACCTGAGGATAAACGGGAGCTGCGCCTACGCCGCCCGCCACAAAGACGATCTTCTTATTCTTCAGGCTCTCCTCGTCCTCGCCGATTAGCTCTGAGGCGCAGCCCAAAGGCCCCACAAAGTCATGGAAAGCATCTCCCTCGTTCAACTCCGCCATCATCTTGGTACCGGCACCCACCGTCTGAAATACGATGGTGACCGTCCCCGCCTCCCTGTCATAGTCACAAATGGTCAAAGGTATTCTCTCCCCCTCCTCGTCCATTCTCACAATGACAAACTGCCCCGGCTGACAGGACCTTGCCACACGTTTCGCCTCCACATCCATCAGATAGATGTTGGCGGCCAGTTCCTTTTTCTTCAAAATCCGATACATAAGTTCACCTCTCCACATATATTATAGTACAACATTACACACAAAGGAAAGTTCTTCTCACGCGATCTCGACCAATTGGTACTCTCCGTTCTCTTCCAGCAATTTGTATAAATATCCGGAGTACGCGTTGACCGCAAAATAGTTGCCCGTTCTCGCGCCGATCCCCTGCACGTCCACAAACATCTCCGCCACCACATAGAAAGCATTGATGTCATTGATGTCGATCACATAGAGATACTGGTACTGATAACAGGCGGCCGTGTCGTCAAAATGTCCGGAATGATCCCGGATCTTGCCGGACGCGAGCATATTTTCCCGCACCTTATCCACCGCCTGTTCCGGCGACAGATCCGTGTCCAGCTCAAAGAGGAACATTTTCTCCACCAACGGGCTGCTGCGCCCTGTCTCCAGCCGTACAAACTTAAAATTGCTCACCCCGAGCGGCATGGGAATCGGTCCCGTGTACTGTGCGGAATCCATGGTCGGCACCGTGCCGTCCGTGGTGTAATAAACATTCTCCGTGTCATTCAGCACCATGATGAGCACGGGCGTGTCATACTCCCCGTCATCCACATTGAGCTCCGGAACCTCCAGCTCCTCCACCAGAATGTGATACTTTGCCTCCGTGATCTCACTGGACACCCCGTTTTCATTCACAAAGACGGCCCGCACATCATAATCGCCGTTCTCCAACAGAATCGGCGCAGTGTACCGCTCCGAACGCTCGTCGGGCACACTGCCGTTTAAGGTGTAATAGATCGTCCCTTTTCCCGTCACGGTGAGTTTTAAGGCCTTTACCTCGTCATACTCTCCCTCCGGTACGCTGAGCTGCGGTGCCTCCGCCAGATAGCTCTGATAGACCGCCCGGACAGAATCGCTCGAGCAGGCAGTCAGAATATCATTGATGATCTGATAGTCCTCCCTTGCCCGATAGATGGCGATCAGCTTGCCGTATGCGCTCTCAAGCTGCTCGGCATCCGTGCCGGGATCCTCCACGATCTGCCGCAGGCACTTCTCATATGCTTCTTTGTCATTCCGCAGAAAATATACCTCCGCCAGATCAAACTTCAGATCCACATTGTATCTGTCCAGTTCTATGGCTCTGGTATAAAGGCGAATCGCCCTCTCATATTGTCCGGCAGCCACGGCGCGCGCCGCTCTGTCCGTCTGATAAGCCGGGGAATAATACTGGAAAATTTTAATGCCTCCTGCAATCAACAGAAGTACCAATACGCCCAGCGCAATCCACCCGGTCACGGGATGAAACCGGCCGGTCCAAATGCCTTTGCCTTTCCCGTCCTGCCCGGGAATCCCCTCCCGGCTCTCTTCTCCCGCCTGCGCCACATCCTCAAGAATATGTTCCAGACTCTTTTCAATGCTGCGCTCCAGTTCCGGCTCAAAATCCGGGACAATATGAATGTCTTCTCCGCATTTCTCGCAGTAAAGACGGCCTTCGCCCATTTCTGCCCCGCAATTCGGACATTTCATAGGCCGCATCCTCTCTTATTGCCTCAGTGCAACGGATTCCACACAATTATTCATCAACATGGCGATGGTCATGGGACCCACACCGCCCGGTACCGGCGTGATCGCGCTGCAAAGCGGCTCCACGCTCTCGAAATCCACATCTCCGCAGAGCTTGTTGTTCTCGTTGCGATGAATGCCCACATCGATAACCACCGCACCTTCTTTCACATAGTCCGCGGTGATCATCCGGGGTTTTCCCACGGCGGCAATCAAAATATCCGCCCGCTTTGTCACCTCTTTCAAATCTCTGGTTCGGCTGTGGGTCACGGTGACCGTGCCGTTCTCCCGAAGCAGAAGAAGCGCCATCGGTTTGCCCACAATATTGCTGCGGCCGATCACAACACACTCCTTCCCCGCGATCTCCACGCCGGAGCGCTTGAGAAGCTGGATGATTCCGGCGGGCGTACAGGAGACAAAACCGGGCTTGCCGATACACAACGCTCCCACGTTCTGCGGATGAAATCCGTCCACATCCTTTCCGGGGTCGATGGCGTCCAACACCTTGTCTTCGTCAATATGTCCGGGCAGGGGAAGCTGAACCAGAATACCGTTTACGTCCTCTCTGCCGTTTAACTGCGCGATCAGATCCAGAAGCTCCCGCTCCGTGGTCTCCTCCGGCAGCTCATAGGCCAGCGAACGGATTCCGATGTACTCGCACGCCTTTTTCTTATTGCCCACATAGACCGTGGAGGCCGGATCATTTCCCACCTGAATGACGGCCAGTGTCACTTCGATCCCTTCCGCCTTCATCTTTGCCACTCTCTCCCGGCACTCGTCCTTGATCTGTGCCGCAATGGCCTTGCCGTCGATTAATTTTGCCATGTCTTCTCTCCTATTCTGATCTGATATTTTTGATTTGATAAATTCAAAACAGACCGGTGATTCTGCCTCTGTCATCCACATCGATGCGATGCGCCGCAGGTTCCTTGGGCAGACCGGGCATGGTCATCACCGCCCCCGTCAGCACGATCACAAACCCTGCGCCCGCGGCCACATACAACTCTCTCACATTGATCTCAAACCCTTCCGGCCGCCCCAACAGCGTGGGATCGTCGGACAGGGAATATTGATTCTTGGCCATACACACGGGGAAACGTCCATATCCGAGTTTCTCAAGCCTCTCCATCTGCTTGCATGCGGCCGGAGTAAAGGTCACGCCGTCCGCCCCATATATTTCAACCGCCACCGCTTCTATCTTCTCTTTGAGACTCTGCCCCTCCTCATAGAGTACCTTGAAATGACTCTCTCTGTTCTCCAGCGTCTCAATCACTTTCTCCGCCAGAGCGATGCCGCCTTCGCCGCCCTTCTCCCACACCTCGGACAAAGCAAACTCACATCCCCTGCTCTCACAGAACTCCTTCACAAACTCCAGTTCCGCCTCCGTGTCGGACACGAACACATTTAAGGTAACCACCACGGGAATCTCGTATTTCTGCAGATTCTCGATGTGCTTCTCCAGATTTACAATCCCTTTTTGCAGCGCATCCAGATTTTCCCGGTTCAGATCCGCCTTCGCCACGCCGCCGTTGTATTTCAACGCCCGCACCGTGGCCACCAGCACCGCCGCGTCCGGTTTCAGCCCCGCTATATTGCATTTGATATCGAAAAATTTCTCGGCTCCCAGATCCGCTCCGAATCCGGCCTCCGTGATACAGTAATCCGCCATCTTTAAAGCCGCTCTTGTGGCACGGACGGAATTGCAGCCATGGGCGATATTGGCAAAAGGCCCTCCGTGTACCAGCGCCGGCGTGTGTTCCAAGGTCTGAATCAGATTGGGTTTCATGGCGTCTTTTAACAGCGCCGCCATAGAACCTACCGCCTGCAGATCTCCCGCCGTCACAGGCTCTCCCGCAGTATTGTAGGCAACCACGATTCTGGAGAGGCGCTCTTTCAGATCCTTCATGTCCTCCGCCAGACACAGAATGGCCATGATCTCGCTGGCCACCGTGATCACAAAATGGTCTTCCCGGACAAAGCCGTCCGCTTTGCCGCCAAGTCCCACCACCACATTGCGCAGTGCCCTGTCATTCATATCCTCACAACGCTTCCACACGATCTGTCTGGTGTCGATCCCCAGTGCGTTGCCCTGATGGATATGATTGTCCAACAGCGCCGCCAGCAGATTGTTGGCGGAGGTGATCGCGTGAAAATCTCCGGTGAAATGAAGGTTCAGATCCTCCATGGGAACCACCTGTGCGTAACCGCCCCCGGCCGCGCCGCCCTTGATGCCAAAACACGGTCCCAGAGAAGGCTCTCTGAGCGTTATCACGGCCTTCTTGCCCAATTTCCCCAGAGCCTGCCCCAGCCCTACCGTCGTGGTGGTTTTGCCCTCCCCCGCGGGAGTCGGGTTGATGGCCGTCATCAGAATCAGTTTGCCGTCCGGTCGTCCTTCCAACTCTTTCAGATAGTTCTCGGACAGCTTTGCCTTGTACCTGCCATAGAGTTCCAGCTCCTCCTCGGGAATATCCATGGCCGCGGCAATCTCCACGATGGGTCTAAGCTCCGCCTCCTGAGCGATCTCTATATCCGTCTTCATCCGTGCTCCTCCGTTTGTCAGATTTCCTCGAGCAACTGTTCAAACTGCTCCAGACTCATCAGCACTTTGCGTGGCTTGGTTCCTTCCTCCTCGCCCACGACGCCGTACTCGCAGAGCTGATCCATAATACGGGCCGCCCTGTTAAATCCGATCTTCAAAACTCTCTGCAGCATGCCGATGGAGGCCTTGTCCTTGTCGATGATAAAGCGCCCTGCCTCGGCAAAATATTCGTCTCTGTCATTTCCTCCCGCGGCACCCGCTGCACCCCCGGCACCGGATCCGCTGTCAATATTTAAGATCTTCTCCTCCACATCCTCCGCATAGGTATTGCCCAATGTCTGATTCTTCAAAAAATCCACCACATCCGACACTTCCTTGTCAGACACAAACGCTCCCTGAATACGCGCCGGTTTGGAATATCCCTGCGGGTAGAAGAGCATATCTCCCTTGCCCAGAAGTTTCTCCGCACCCACCATGTCCAAGATGGTTCGGGAATCCACGCCGCTGGACACCGCAAATGCCACACGGCTTGGCATATTGGCCTTGATCAGGCCGGTGATGACATCCACGCTGGGCCGCTGGGTTGCAATGATCAGATGGATGCCGCAGGCTCTGGCCAACTGTGCCAGACGACAGATGGACTCCTCCACCTCCCCCGGACATACCATCATCAGATCTGCCAGCTCGTCCACGATGATCACAATCTGCGGGAGCTTTGCGGGCACATCTTCCTCGGCTTTCTCCCGCATGTTTTCCAGCTTCTGATTATATCCCTTTAAGTCGCGGACATTGTAGTCCGCAAATTTCCGGTATCTGTCCTCCATCTCGGACACCGCCCAGTGCAGCGCGGCGGACGCCTTCTTCGGATCCGTCACCACGGGAATCAGAAGATGCGGAATACCGTTGTAAACCGACAGCTCCACCACCTTGGGATCCACCATGATCAGTTTCACGTCATCGGGATGGGCCTTGTACAGAATACTCATGATCAATGTGTTGATACACACGGATTTACCGGAACCGGTGGCTCCGGCGATCAGCATATGCGGCATCTTGGCAATGTCCGCCACCACCGTCTTACCGGCGATATCCTTGCCCACCGCAAACGCAATATTGGAGGGAAACTCTTGAAATTCCTTGCTCTCGAAGAGATCCCTGAGCGCCACTGTCATATTCTCCTTGTTGGGCACCTCGATGCCCACGGCCGCCTTGCCCGGAATGGGCGCTTCGATTCGGATATCCGTAGCCGCCAGATTCAATTTAATATCGTCGGAAAGTCCCACGATCTTGGACACCTTCACCCCTTGCTCCGGCTGCAGCTCATACCGGGTGACACTGGGGCCCTGACTGATATCCGTGACGGTCACTTTTACGCCGAAGGTATTAAGGGTCTGCTGGAGCCGCATGGCGGTCTCCTTCAATTCTCTGGTGGAATCTCCCGTGGACGCCTTTCCCTTCTGCAGTCTGGAGAGCGGCGGGAAAATATATTTCTTCGGAACTTTTTTCTCCGCCGGAGTACCCGCATGTTCCGCCGAAGCCCCTCTGTGCTCCGTCAAGATCTCTGTGCTCTGTGCGTGAACCGCACTCTGCTCTACGGGCGCCACTGCCTCCGGTCTCATCCACGTGGGAACAGGCGCCGGCTCCTCGACCACGTCTTCTTTATGTATGCGGATCTGCTCCGCCTCATGGGAAAGCGGGATCCCGCCCGCTGTATCCTCCGGCTCGTCCCACCCCTCAGTCAGATTCACCTGATGGGCGGTGCGCACGTTTATCCCGTCATGCGCAAAAGCCTGCTGCCCGTCATTTCCTTTGTCCAAATATTTGTCCGAAGGAATCCGCTGATCCTGCGCAGTGCTTTCCCCGGACTCCTGAAACGTGATCTCATGGATGTCATGGCGTTTTGCGTCATCTTTTTTCAGCGAGGTATCCGGCATAACACCTGACACTTTGCGCTCCATGCGAAGAATCTTCTCGTTTTCCTTCTCTTCCGCTTTGAGTCTTCGCTCCTCACTCTTGCGGGCGCGCTGTTCCTCTCTGCGCGTGCGCTCTTCCTCTCTGCGGGCACGCTCCTCATCTCTTCTGGCTCTTCGTTCGGCAACTCTTCCGGCGCGCTGTTCCTCTCTGCGCATGCGCTCCTCGTCCGCATAAGACTCGTCCGCCGCACTCTCTCCCCACGCCTCGTCTTCTCCCTCACGGCGCAGTCTTGGCACCTCGCGCATAAACAGCGCATGTTCCTTCAAACTGTTCAACAGGGAGCGTTCCGTCAACAAAATGATACTGACACAGGAACACAGCAATACCACAAGCAATGTGCCCACGGTCTCCAGACTGTGATGCAGCAGATAGGCCAGACTGCCAGACAACACGCCGCCGCCCTTGCGCCCCTGACTACAGCTCTCATAAATCTGCTTGATCTGATAGGACTCCATGGAGGAGGCCGTCCCCGCAATCAGTTCGCAGACAACGCCCACCATGAAAAACAGAACCACCCCCGCGATCAGCTTGCGCAGCGCGGTGGGACTCCCCTCGTTGGCAAACCAGAACGCCGCCGCCAAAAAGATCAGAATCGGCGTCACATATGCCTCAAATCCAAAAATTCCAAACAAAATGTTCCGAACACCGTTTCCCACGGGTCCCACAATACCAAAATTGCATAAAAACAGCAGCACCATCACCACAAAAAGGGCAATCAGCCCGATCTCATGAAACAGCGCGCTGTCCTGCTCCGCCTGTCTCTGCTCTATTTGTTTTACGTCGGAAGTACGGATGCGGCCGCCCTTTCCCGAACTTGTTTTTCTCTGTGCCGGTCTATTTGATGAAGAAGCCATCTCGCTTCATACCTCTCTATTCCTCGTATCTTTTCTAATGTATCAGTATACCATTTTTCTCGCCGCTTGTCACCATGTATATAATCTTTTGTTTTTGGTTTTTTAGCGCCGGCTCTTTTGACGCGGACATATCAGCCCTCTTCGCCGTCCTTCTCCCCGATCAGATCATGGAGCTTTCTGATTGCTCTGTCAATTCCGCCCACCTCGTCGATGATTCCGTATTTTACGGCTTCCTCTCCCACCAGAATCGTTCCCACATCCTTCGTCAGCACCCCGGTCTCCATCATTAATTCCTCAAAACGTTTCCGATCCACGCTGCAATGTCTGCACACAAAACCTGTGATGCGATCCTGTATCAATTTAAAATAATCAAAGGTCTGCGGCACCCCGATTACCGTCCCGTTCATGCGTACCGGATGGATCACCATGGTTCCCGTGGGAACGATAAAGGAATAATCCGTACTCACGGCGATGGGCACGCCGATGGAGTGACTCCCGCCGAGCACTAGCGATACCGTGGGCTTGCTCAGCGATGCGAGCATTTCCGCAATGGCCAGCCCCGCCTCCACATCTCCTCCCATGGTGTTTAAGATCACCAGAACTCCCTGAATCTCCTTACTGTCCTCGATGGCCGCCAGCCGGGGCAGCACATGCTCATACTTGGTGGTCTTGGAATTGCCCGACAGATTGTCATGTCCTTCAATCTCTCCGATAATGGATAGCAGATGAATATCCTGTTTGGCCTCATTGTCCTCCAGCGTCAACTGTCCCAGCTTCTCGATCCGCTCGTCCTGATGCTCCTCCTGCTGCTGTTTCTTCTCCTCTTCATCCTGATTGTTCTGATTGTTTTGATTGTCAGACATGTTTTCCTCTCATTCCGCCGCGCAAACGGCCATTTCTGCATTTCGCCTCAGATTACTTTGTGAAGCCAACGAAAAAAGACTATGTCCTACAGACACAGTCTTTTTTATCACATCCTCTTCTTATACACAGTATTGCTGATTTGCGGGATATTATCCCTCTAAAACGCTATTGTATGTCAAAATCGTCGTCATCCGCCACTTCATAGTCGTAATCCATGGCTTTGTGCTCACGTTTCTTCGGCAGCGGCAGCGGATTTTCTATGTAATTGACACCCGTCTGGCGATAGGGCTGCGGTTCCTCCACATCCACGAAGACCATCTCACTTTCGTCTGCGTCGGCCGACTCCCAATCTTCCGGCATGTCATCCGTATCCGTGCTCCCGGCACTCCACAGATCGTCCACACTGCATCCCGCCATAGCGGCGCACAACAGATACAAAAGCGCATAACCGTTTAAGTGTGTCATACTGCCCATTCCAAAGCAGTACATTACAAACAGCAACAGGGAGGCAAAGAGCCAGAACGCCTTATCCCGGATCTCCTGACAGCACCAGAATCCGAATACTCCCGCCGTCATACCAAGAAACAGCACCGGTATATCCCAGCCGGCCCCGCCCAGAGACACCGTCACCGGAATCTGGAACCGCCCCGGCTGATACAACGCCAGCTGGCTGCCGATGGAAGAGATCAGGGACCCGCCTCCTATTCTGAAAAATCCATGACTTAACACATAACCGAACACCGAGGCCCCGAGACACCCGCCAAACACCGTCACCACATTATACTCCCGCTGTTCGTCATCCTCTCCGGTAAAGCAGATCACTCCTGTCAGAATCACCAGCAGCGCAATCCCCGCCATGTCCAGATAGCAACAAAATCCGATCAAAATCCCCACGGCGGCGCAGTACAAGATCGCATACCTCTTGTCGGATGCCTGTCGGACACTGCCGATCTTGCGGGGCAGAGCCGCTATACAGCCCACTGCCGCTCCGAAGACGGCCAAAAACAATAACAGAGGCGTAAGCCTGTGTGTCTCCCCGATCATATAAGGGCCGAATCCCAGAAAGACGAGCGCAACCAGCGCCGGCAGTACCCCCGACAGTCTGCGGATTCCCAGATAAAGTCCAAACGCCGCACATATCAAAAGAATGATCTGCAGAAAGATCGCCGCTCCCGCCTTATTGCCGACCAGAAGCATCACACCGTGCAAAAATCTGAGATAGAAATACATTCCCCCATGTGCGACCGTATTATCCAATCCTTCCGAGGTCACCTGCGCCTGCGCGAATACGGGGTCACCCTCCACATCCCATGGGGAAATAAGCCGTATGGCTGTCATTCCTGCCAGACAGGCCGTCACAAAGAGCCCCTCAACGACGACACAGATCAGCTTCATGCGCTCCTCGTCAATCCCCAAGCGAAACCGTCCCAGCACTCTGCGCAGCCCCCACACCGCCGCTCCGACCAAGAGCAGCAGCACGATACCGACCACAAGTCCCAGCAGAGAGCTGTAGCCCAGCTCCGCACTGACTGACATTGCCGTCAGAAACAGACCGCTTCCCGCCGCGGCTCCATATAAAAACCATATCAAAATTGCCCCTATGCTACTTTTCTTCATTTGTCAAAACCTTTTCGATATTATAGCGAGGTCTGTGCTTCACCTCGATGTAAATCTTTCCGATATACTGCCCCACAAGTCCGATTGCCAGAAGCTGCACGCCTCCCAAAAACCAGATCGAGAGAATGAGCGATGTCCAGCCTGCCACCACATGTCCCGTAAAATAGGAGATCAACGCATAAATCGCCGCCAATATGGAGGCAAAAATGATAACCATGCCCAGACCGAGAATCATGCTGATGGGCTTTACGCTGAACGAAGAAATCCCGTTAAAAGCCAGCGCCAGCATTTTCTTCAAAGGATATTTGGACTCTCCCGCCACACGCTCCTTGCGGTCATAATAGACACAGTCCGTCTGATATCCGATCAGAGGCATCATACCCCGCAGAAACAGATTGGTCTCCTTGTACTGGGAGAACTGCTCCACGGCCCGCTTGCTCATCAGACGGAAGTCCGCATGGTTGTACACGGTTTTGACTCCCATCATCCCCATGACCTTATAAAATCCCTGAGCGGTGGTGCGCTTAAAAAAGGTATCGGTCTTTCGCTCCTTCCGCACGCCGTATACGATATCATTCCCCGCGTGGAACTTATCGATCATCTCCTCGATGACTGTCACATCATCCTGCAGATCCGCATCGATGGAGACCGTCACGTCGCTTAAGTCCTTCGCCGTGATAAGGCCTGCGGTAAGAGCAAACTGATGTCCCACATTGCCCGCAAGTTTCACGCCGAAGACCTGTGTCGGATAAGCTTTGTGCTCCTCCTCGATCAGCTCCCATGTGCGGTCTTTGCTGCCGTCGTTTACAAACAGAATAAAGCTGTCCGCGCCGATCTTTCCCTTACCTACGAGATCCTTCAGCACCCCCCGCAGCGCCTCGGAGGCAATTTTCAGCACTTCCTCCTCGTTATAACAGGGTACCACTATCGCCAGTCTGTCCATATCTCCTCACATTCTGCCGCCTTCGGGCGGCGCACGCTATCGCATACTATCCAATGGCCTGTCTCAAATCTTCGATGATATCGTCCACATGCTCGATTCCCACGGACAGACGAATCAACTCCGGCGCAACCCCCGCCTCCTTGAGTTGCTCATCATTCATCTGACGATGGGTATGACTCGCGGGATGAAGCACACAGGTCCTCGCATCCGCCACATGGGTCACAATGGCCGCAAGCTTCAGCTTGTCCATCATCTGTTCCGCCGCGGCTCTGCCGCCCTTCAAACCGAAAGAGATTACGCCGCAGCTCCCCTTGGGCAGATATTTCTGTCCCAGTTCATAATACCGATTGCTCTTCAGGCCGGGATAATTGACCCATGCCACCTTTTCATGTCCCTCCAGAAATTCCGCCACAGCCTGCGCGTTGGCACAATGCCGTTCCATTCGCAACGGCAGTGTCTCCAGCCCCACGTTCAGCAAAAATGCGTTCTGGGGAGACTGGATGGAACCCAGATCCCGCATGAGCTGTACGGTGGCCTTTGTGATATAGGCGGCTTTCCCAAACTTCTCCGTGTAGGTCACGCCGTGATAGGACTCGTCGGGCTGGGTCAGACCATGGAATTTGTCGCCGTACGCCGCCCAGTCAAAATTGCCGGAATCCACGATGGCGCCGCCCACACACATGGCATGTCCGTCCATATACTTTGTGGTGGAATGGGTCACGATATCCGCCCCAAAGCGGAAAGGATTGCAATTTATGGGAGTGGCAAAGGTATTGTCCACGATCAGAGGCACGCCGTGTCCATGGGCAAGACGCGCAAACTTCTCGATGTCCAGCACCACCAGCGCCGGATTGGCGATGGTCTCCGCCATGACACATTTTGTGTTATCCCGGAAAGCCTTCGCAAGCTCCTCCTCCGAAGCGTCCGGATCCACCACCGTGGTCTCGATTCCCATCTTTTTCATGGTGACGGTGAGCAGATTAAAGGTTCCCCCGTAGACGGTGGAGGACATGACCACATGATCTCCCGCCTCACAGATATTGAACACCGCATAGTAATTGGCCGCCTGACCGGAGCTTGTGAGCATGGCCGCCACGCCGCCCTCCAGCTCGCAGATCTTCTGCGCCACATAGTCGTTGGTGGGATTCTGGAGTCTGGTATAGAAATACCCGCTCTCTTCCAGATCAAACAATCTCCCCATCTGCTCGGAAGTGTCATATTTGTATGTGGTGCTCTGCACGATGGGCAGCACTCTGGGCTGACCGTTTGTGGGCTGCCAGCCGGACTGTACGCATATGGTTTCTTTTCTGAAATTCGGATTTTGGGCCATTCCGCTTCCTCCTGTATTTTCTGTCTGGTATAGCAAACACCACCTTCTTCACTCAGGTGGTGCTCTGCGTTCTTATCATTGATCTGTCATCATTCAATTATACATGGGCTCCTGCGCGCCGGCTCTCCCGTCACTCATCCCAGTTGTGATACACCGCCTGCACATCGTCATCTTCGTCCAACATATCCAGCGTCCTCTGCAGATTCTTCACGGCGGTCTCATCGGTAAGCTCCACATAATTCTGCGGGATCATGGTAACCTCCGCGCTGAGCATTGCGATACCGGCCTCCTCCAACGCCTTTCTCACTTCCTCAAAGGCATCGGGATCCGTGAGCACCTCATAGCTGTCCTCCTCTTCCGCGAAATCCTCCGCGCCGGCGTCCAGCGCCATCATCATCAAATCGTCCGATGCCAGATCGCACTCTTCCTTGTCGATAATAATCTGTCCCTTTTTGTCAAACATAAAAGACACACAGCCGGGCGTTCCGATATTTCCCTGACCCTTGGTGAACGCGCTCCTCACATTGGCGGCGGTGCGGTTTTTATTGTCCGTCAGCGCATCCACGATGATTGCGATGCCGTTCGGACCATATCCCTCATAGGTCACATACTCATAATTTACATTGCCCACGTCGCCGGCAGCTTTCTTGATACCGCGCTCTATGGTATCGTTGGGCATATTGTTGGCCTTCGCCTTGGCGATCACGGTGGCCAGCTTGAAATTGTTGTTCGGATCGGGGCCGCCCTCCTTCACCGCCACTGCGATCTCACGCCCGATGATCGTAAAGATCTTGCCCTTCGCGGCGTCGTTTTTTTCCTTTTTGTGCTTTATATTGGCAAATTTGGAATGTCCTGACATCTCTTACTCTCCTTTATTCTACTGTTCTTTCTGCATACTTCTGTATCATACCATTATTTACAATTTTCTTCAAGGGGAGAATCTCCAATCTAGTTTTCAAAAGATTCCGGATTCTCGGCAGTCCCCGGCATCTCAGAGTCCTCATCTGGCTTAGCGGTCTCCTGCGCCTCCAAGCTCTCCTCCCCCTCCCGGTCGGGAAGCTTTGTCACAAGCACACTCTGTACCATCTTGTTTTCCACGGATAAAATTTTGAAATTATACCCCTCATAATCCACATCGAACTCTTCTCCCGGTTCGGGGATATGATCCAGCCGATAGATCATAAAGCCGTTCAGGGTTTCAAACTCCTCTCCGTCAAACCGGATGCCGAAACGATCCGTCAGATCCTCCAGCGGCGTCTTCCCTTCCATGACATACTCATCGTTTCCCTTGTCTTCGATGTATGCCGTATCTTCGTCGTACTCGTCCAGAATATTGCCCACAATCTCCTCGAGAATGTCCTCCATGGCCACAAGCCCGTCCATCTGGCCGTACTCGTCCACCACGATAACCATCTGCAGCTTGCGGGACTGCATCTCCTCAAACAGCTCGTCTATATTCTTGGTCTGCGGCACGAAATAAGCCTCCCTGAGAAGCCCGTCCAAATCCTTGATGCAGCCGTCCGCGGAAGCATCACGCCGATGGTAGCGCATGGCGTCCTTCAGATGCAGAATGCCGATGATATGATCGATATTCTCCTCATAGACCGGATAGCGGCTGTTCGTCCCCGCCAGCATGAAGTCAATGGCGTCTTTCAGGTGCATATTGCCGTCCACGGCCACCACATTGCTCCTGTGCGTCATAATGTCCTGCGCTTCCTTGTCTCCATAGGCAAAGATATTGGAGATCATCTCCGCCTCGCTGTCCTCGATGACCCCCTGTTCAAAGCCCTCCTGCACCATATTGATGATTTCTTCCTCGGTGACATCGCTTTCATTCTCGCCGCCGCGAACCCCGAACAGGAACAAAATCCCCTGCACTGTGGCGCTCACGATCCCTGTGAACGGAGCAAACAGCCTGATCAAAATCATGACGGGACCGACGCAGACATAGGCCCATTTCTCCGGAATCCGCTCCGCCACACGCTTCGGCAGAAGCACTCCGAACGTCAAAAATATGTAGAGCAGCGCCAGCACGGCGATCACCGCCGCCAGCACGGTAAACGCGGTCGCCAAAATCCCCGCCGGCACACTTAAGGAGAGCATTTTCTCCTCCGCCAGACTGCGAAGTCCCCCCTCCAGAAGATGCATCCAGAGTTTCAGATACACCGCGCCCGCCACCACATTGATCAACGTGGCGGCAAGCTGCACCATATTTCGATAGTGCATGGGCTGACTGATTATTTTTAAGAGCTTGATACTCTTCGCGTCCTTGTCCTCCTGTGCGCGTCTCTCCACCTCTTTCTCATTGAGGCCCGAAATCGCCGCATCGAAGCCATACAAAAACATATCCGACAACAATAAAATTACGAAAATAATACTGACACCGGGTTCAGGGTCTCCCATCTGTGAAATTTCTCCTTTGTCCTGTGTTTTTTACTTCTCATCAAATCATATACCATCCGCACTGTTTTCGTCAAGACCGCCGTTGTCCGGTCCTTCGTTCAGCCTATGTATCCAGTTCCAGACTGATCATCAGCGCATGGTTTACTTTCCTCATGATCTCGCCGTCCAGATGACATACTTTATCTTTCAGACGCTTCTTGTCAATCGTGCGAAGCTGCTCCAGCAGCACCACCGAATCCTTATCCATATCATACCTGTCCGCCCGAAGTTCGATATGGGTCGGCAGCTTAGCCTTATTCATCTTTGAGGTAATCGCGGCACAGATGACCGTGGGACTGTGGCGGTTGCCCACATCATTCTGGATGATCAGCACTGGACGGATGCCCCCCTGTTCCGATCCCACAACCGGTCTAAGATCCGCGTAATAAACATCGCCTCTTCTCATTTTCATACCCCCTGCATACTACAGGCTTCGCTTTACGAACCCGAATTGGAAGTGTTCTTCTCTTCCTTCCGACTGTCCCGCCAAAGTCTTTGTTATGCTGGGAAGTTCTGGAAGGCCTGCAGATAGTATTGCCTGTTTTTCCGGAGGTATTCCGATATTTTCATCTTTATCGTTAAAATGGTTCTAATCGGCCCGATGGATCCCTTCCAGATCCTGTATGGCGACGATCTCACCGTCTCTGTAAAACACTCTGGGCACGCGCATACCCAGATTGCAGACAAATTCATAGTTAAAACGTCCGGACAGGGCGCCAAGCTCCTCGACGCTGATGCGCTCCCCGCCGTCCTCCCCGATCAGCGTCACGGGATCTCCCTGTGCCGCCCCGGGAATATGACTCACATCCACCATAAACTGATCCATGCACACACGTCCCAGTATGGGCGCCTTGCTCCCGCGGATCAGCACATACCCTTTTCCGCCGGAGAGAGACCGGGGATACCCGTCACCATATCCCACCGGGATCGTGGCAACCCGCATCGTATGCTGCGCCGTAAACGTGCCCCCGTAACTGATGCGCTGTCCGGGATGGACGGTCTTCACATAGACGATATGACTGTGGAGGGAAAGCACAGGTTTATGCTCATAAGGCGCCCCCGGCACCTCCTGTGAGGGGCGCAGCCCGTAGAGCGCAATCCCCGCCCTCACCGCGTCCATGGAAGCCTCCGGCATCTCCAAAATCGCCGCGCTGTTGGCACAGTGGCGTACCGGGATACGCAGTCCCAGCTCCGCCTCCGCCCGGTTTATGAATTCCGTAAAACATGCGAGCTGTTTTCCGGCATCCGTCTTATCCCGTTCATCCGCACATGCAAAATGCGTGAAGATGCCTTCCGCTTCCAGACTTCCCTCTCTGACATAATCAGAGAGCAGTCTGATAAAGGCAAGTCCCTCCTCGTCCGGCGTGATGCCGATCCGCCCCATACCGGTGTCCACCTTCACATGCACCTTCAAGGGTTTTCCCGCAGTCTTCGCCGCCTCGGCAAGTTCGGGAAGCGCCTCTTTGGTAAACACAGTGGCACAGATTCCCTCCTTTGCCATGCGCTCATAAGTGTCGGGAAACGAATAGCCTAAGATCAGTATGGGCTTGCGGATACCGTTCTCCCGCAGAATATAGGCTTCCTCCGGAGCCGCCACCGCAAAAGCGCGCAGAAAATCCATGTGCTCCAGACACTCTGCAATGGGCACGCTGCCATGTCCGTAACCGTCCGTCTTAAGCACCGCGATCATACCGGTCTCTGCGGGCAGTCCCTCCATCATGCGCCGGGCGTTATCGCACACCGCATCCAGATCAATCTTTGCAAAAACCCGCTTCAGAGTCTTAAAATTCTTCTCCAAGTCCATGTATTCTCCTCCGTAAAATCCCTGTGTCCGTCTGACATTCCCGCAGTACCCGGGCCGCCGCCTCCGCCAGATCTCCCGCCATACAACCGTACTCTCCGCGCTCCGCCGCGGCCAGATCCCCCGCCGCGGCATGCAGACGCACGCCCAGACAGGCCGCCCGAAAAGCGGCTCCAAACCGCTGTGGCAATGATTCTCTTCCGTCCGTCTCCCGGCGCAGAAGCTGCGCCCAGATGCCCGCGATCATGCCCGACAGCACATCTCCGCTGCCCGCCGTGGCCATGCCGCTGTTGCCGTGAATATTCACGCAGACAGGTTGCCCCGCCTCACAGACAAAGGTTCTTGCGTCCTTCGCCACCACCACGGCGCCCAGCTTCTCGGACAAGGACTTGCCATGCCGCCAGAGTGACTCCTTGAGTTCGTTCACAGGCAGTCCCGTCAGCCGGGAGAGTTCCCCCACATGAGGGGTGAGGATCACCTCACGCTTCGAATCCGCCAAAAGCTCCCGCAATTCCTCCCGCTCCGCCAGAAGATTCAAGCCGTCCGCATCAATCAAAAGCGGTTTATCCATTTGAGCGAGCACCCTCTTAAGACACCCGCACGCGGTGTCGGATCTGCCAAGTCCCGGGCCGACAACGATCACATCTGCCCAGCCGGCGCTCTCTTCAATATCCTCATAAGTCCCGTACAACGCCTCCAGCACCGTCCCCTGCAGAATCGTTCGGTTGCACGCATCGGTCACCACTTTTACCATCCCGGCGCCGCACCGATAGGCCGCCTTTGCGCTCAGCACCGCGGCGCCGGCCATTCCCTCGCTTCCCGCCACGATCAGCACCTTACCGAAGGTGCCTTTGTTGCCTGCCCCGGATCTGCCGGGAAGCCACTGCGCCGTCTCTTCCAAGCCGTCCAGACAAAACATCTCCGGCTCATCGCCTCCGAAACTGACCTGAGAGATGCCGATCTCGGCCACCTGTATCTCTCCCGCATATTCACATCCGGGATACAGATAAAGTCCCCTCTTGCCAAACCCAAAAGTGATCGTGGCATCCGCATGCACCGCACAGCCCAGCACTCTGCCCGTATCGCTGCAGATCCCGCTGGGAATGTCCAGAGCAAGTTTAAATCCCCTAAGGGAATCAAAACGCCTCACAGCCTCCGCGTAAGCCCCCTCAATTCCGCGGGAAAGTCCCACGCCGAACAAAGCGTCCACCAAAACCGCATAGCTGCCGTCTTCGGGCGCATCGCAAAAACGGATTCTGTAATGTTCTAATATATGCTTCTGTCGTGTCCATTGTTCGGATGCTTTGTGCGAATCTCCCACGCACCAGACCGTTACCCGCATCCCTTCCTCGGCGAGAAGCCTTGCCAACGCCAGACCGTCGCCGCCGTTGTTGCCCGTTCCCGCCATGATCAGGACCTCCGCCCCGTCCTCCTTAGGCGAAAACGTTTTCTCTCCCCGAACGATCTCAAGCACCCGGTCTCTGGCAGCCAGCGCCGCCCGCTCCATGAGTACCATGCCGGGAATCCCGATTTTCTCTATTGTATTGGAATCATAGCGGCGCATTTCCTGCGCCGACACCAGATATCGCATCCGTAACCTCCGACTGTTTTGTTTTCTATTTTATAGTTGTCTATATTATCTCTATTTTTTATTTTTATTTTTATTTTTATTTCAAGTGTACGCCCAAAGGCCGGTTTGTGCAAGCCAAAAATTCCCGCCGGCAGTCCGCATAACGCCTGCCCGGCGGGAATTTATCCGACGTTCCTTATCCTACGTTCCCAAGTGAAACCGCGGTCACTCCTCCTCTTTTTGGTCCGTGGGAAGCTTCGGATGCTGCTCCTCCGGATTATATTGCAGATCAAAAAGATTCATCACATCCGCTCCAAAGACATCGTTCATGTAACTGTAAATCATGTGGTTTCGCTGCTCCATCTCCTGTTTACGGATGAGGTTTTTCTTGAGTTCGATACGGATCTGTGTGACCCAGTCCGCAATCTGTCCGATGCGTTCCGTGTTATCCTGCATGGTGTCATAACAACATTCCATCGTAGTCAGCATAAGCTGCACGTTGACGCGGTTGATCTCTGTCGGCAGATCCGCCAGTTCCTCCCGGGATGCTTCCAGCTTCTCATTGCACTCCTCGATGAGCCGCTTGTGCTCCTCGAGCTTCTTTTCCAATTTTTTGTCGTAGCCCTGCCCCAACTGATCCACCATTGGCACGATCTCGCTCATCAGGTTTTTCTTGAGCTTTTTGATCTCCTTGGCCTCTGTGGCGAGTTTCCCCTGACGCTTGATGAGCTTGTTCAACTGCCCCTCAAGATCCTTCACCGTTTCCTTTCCCACTTCGTCCAACAGGCGATACCACTTGCTGTCCAGCGTCAGAACCGGTATATTCTTACCGATCAATGCTTCCGAAAATGCTTCCCGCTTATTCTTTCCTGTCATAGCAGCCTCCTTGCATACTCCCTCATATGAAGCAGATAAAATCTAGGGACCGCATCTATTCCTCTCGCATCTTACAGTTGATATTGTAGGACAATCTCATCAGGCTGTCGGAAAGATGCACATTTTCCACCACAATACCCTCCGGCACATCCAAATCCACATGGGCAAAATTCCAGATGGCGCGAATCCCGTTTCCCACCAGAATATCGACAATATCCACCGCGCTGGTCTTAGGGATGGTGAGCACCGCAATATCGATATCATTTTGGAGCAAAAATCCCTCCAGTCCGTCCACATGCATGACCTTCACACCGCGCACATCATCTCCCACCAGAGCGGGATTTTGGTCAAAGATTCCCTTGAAAATAAAGCCTCTGCGCTCAAAGTTCAGATAATTCCCCAGCGCACGGCCCAGATTGCCCGCACCGATGATGATAAAATTGTGTTTCTGGTCCAATCCCAAAATCTTGCTGATTTCTTCATACAGATACCCCACATTGTATCCGTACCCCTGCTGCCCGAACCCGCCAAAATTATTGAAATCCTGACGAATCTGGGAAGCCGTCACACTCATCAGCTCACTCAGCTCTTGGGAAGAGATACGCTCCACGCCCTCGTCCCTCAGATCACCTAAATATCTCAGATATCTGGGAAGCCGTCCGATGACGGCTTGTGAAATTTCTTTTGTCTCCAAAGGAATCTACCTCCAATACCCTGTCCGCGACAAAAGGCGGATCCGGTATTTTATTTATTGTTTTTATCATAGCACTTTGTTAAAAGCTTGTCAATGCACGGCAAGTATTTTCAATTTTGGGAGCATGCCTCTTTCCAAGCCAATATTACTATTTTCCCCACAAAACAGATTCTTATCAGGGAAAAGCCGTCCCTACGGGCGCTGCTTGCAAAAGATCAGGAATCCGTAAACGCTACCCCGAAAGAAAACAAAACCGATTGATACGAGATGCAAAAGCAAATCGTAAAAGACAAACTTGTAGTTGACAACTACAGATTTGTAAGTCATGTCAACGGCTCTTTTGTACCTGTTTCTGTTATGATAATATATTTTCAGAGGCGATAGGTTGAAAGAAAATCACTTTCAACTATTGATTTGAGTGCGCGTCACAACGCGCAGATGGGTGTAAAAATGAATATTATAAAAAAGCAGGTGGACGGCAAGCCACTTACCATAACAATAGAATATCCCTATCTCGATGAGCACACCAAAAAGATTATCAACCGCTTGGAACAACTCAATCTAAAAATATGTGGCAGCAAAGACGGAAAAGAAATATGTATTTCGACTTCGGATATCTACTATATTGAGTCTGTTGAACGAAGAACATTTATCTATACCAAAACCGAAGTTTATACAATAAACAAAAAACTGTATGAGATTGAGGAAGATCTGCATGGAACTAATATTATACGGATTGGCAAGTCCTGTCTGATGAATGCGGAAAAATTATATTGTATACGCCAACTTGCAAACAGTCAGCTTGAAGCAACGCTTGACAACGAAGAAAGGTTGATCGTTGCGCGAACGTATCTAAAAGAACTAAAACGATTGGTACAGGAGATCATGTGATGAAAAAAATAATGCAGAAAGCACTAATACTTGCAGCACTGATGATTGCAGTTGTTTTCTTGGTTTCGTATATAGTGATTGGAACAACCGAGGAAATTATGCTTGTATTTGAATTATTCGTATTGGCCTTTGTCATCTCGATTATTCAATACTTTGCAGAAAAGCTTGCTTGCGAAAATCGTTTTGTGAATGCTATTGGCGAATATTTTGCAATATCAATATTTGTATTATTATATGGCTATTTTGTAAATTGGTTTATGAAATCAAACTGGTGGGCGGCATTTTTATATGTGGCGCTGGTTTATATCCCGGCATATTTTCTTGATGTCGCAATCGTCAAAAGAAATATTGACTTTATTAATAAAAAATTAGAGGAGAAAAGGAAAAATGAAAACAAGCACAAATAATGGCAGTAATTTCCTTATTCTCTTTTTTGTAGTTACTTTTGCATGGACTTGGGGATTTGGATTTGCGCCGTTCGTGTTAGGGTTAGCGGGAACTCCTATCGGAACTTTTTTATTCTATTTTGGCGGTGGTGCGCCATCTGTAACGGCACTGTTTATTGTTATTTTGACCTATTCAAAAGAAGAAAAAAGGGATTATTTCAAAAGATGTTTCAGTTTTCGCTATATGGGGTTGAAATGGCTGGTTTTTATCATCGTCTTCTTTGCGCTCATTTCCTTCTTGGGACTGATAATCAGCACAAAACTTCTTGGATTTGAAATGCCGGGAATGGACTTCCTATATGCAATCATCAGAAATCCGATAAATATCTTACCGATATTACTTATTTCATTGGTGTCCGGACCGCTAAATGAAGAATTTGGATGGCGTGGCTATTCGCTGGATCAGTTGTTTGCACGATTGGGATTTGTAGGAGCCACCCTGCTTCTTGGATTTATTTGGGGGATATGGCATTTGCCATGGTACTTTACACCCGGACAGGCACAATTTGATTTGTTACAGACTTCTCCGATTGACGCTATATTATATATTCCCTCGATCATGATGCTTAACTTTGTAGTTTCATTTGCGTATGTTAAGACAAAACGCAGTATTTTGGCGGGGGCTTTGACACATATGTTTGGGAATTTACTGAACAGTCAATTATTATCGCCGTATTCGGTGGAAGTTGGAATGACGATAAGAGTGATCAAGGTGCTATTTTGCGTTTGCATTGCCATATACTGCATATTGTCAAAGCGGTTCAAAAAAGAATTTGAAAAGATAATGGGAGGTGGCAACAACTAAGTTCCTTTAGAAAAACTTTCCCTTGCAAAATGTCCATACAGGCAAAAATTCAGTCGGTCGGACGGATGCGGAAGAATACCGTGCCCTCCACATAATTTTCATCAAGCGCATAGCTCTCCTCTTCCTCCGTGATCTCGGTGTCCTGTCCCGTGTATTGATTCCTCGGAACTGCGGCAAATACCAGACCGTTATAGCCGTCAGGCACTTTAAAGGTATAGACATAATGCCCCGTGCCGTGCTTAATGCCATTGCCGTTTTCATCTCTCACCCAATCGTCATACTCCCACTGCGAATCCTTCGCATAGGATACGTCATATTGCACCCCATCTACCTCCACCGTGACGCCGTACTCGAATTCATCCCCCTGCAACATTTCCCGGCGGGGGAAAGCCTGTCCGGTATACCAATCATAAATATAAGTATCAAAAAAACAGAAGTTGTACTCCGTATAATTTTGCGTATCGGAAAAAAGTTCAATGGCCCCTGTCAAGTCCAAGCGGATGAGCCGGTATCCCTCCTCTTCGGCAGCTTCTTCCGTGCAGCCCGTCTGTTTCCATGTGATATCTCTGACCATCTGGGTCTCTATATCAAAATAATCGAAGATCACGGCATCCACCGTGCAGGACACGGGTGCATCCGTCACCTGCACTCCATGTTCCTCAAAATAGGACTGTTTCGCCTCGGCACCGGCCGTGGCATCAGCAGTGGTATCCGTCTTGGTATCACCCGCCGAATCGCGCTCGTTCCCGCTCTCCGGCATCCCCCCTGCCTCGGGTGTCTCAGGCACAACCGACGCTTCCCCGCCTGTGCTCGTCCTGCCGCCGCTTTCCGTCTTCGCCGGAGCGTTGCCGCATCCTGCAAACAAAGACACGGACATGGCCGCCAGAATTGCCAATGTGAAAAGCTTCGTTCGTCTACTGTTCGTTCCCGTCCTGTTCTTTTTCATCATTTTCCATTTCTCCCCATTTATCCCTTATTTGCACAGCCGCTAAGGGCATTTCGCCAAGGTATTTAATTACTGTATTTATCGCACATATAAACATATCATACGCCCCGATTTCTGTCAAACGCTCAACCACATCCCTCCGCCACCCTTCTGTCAAAGGCAAAAATATTTTTTGCGGAAACTGGCAGCTTATGTTCCAAAAACGGCATCATATGTGAAGGGACATTGAAAGAAAAGCAATATTGTATATAATCAAAACCAGCAAAAAGAATGGGCATGGTGATTATTATGAATGAAAAAATGAAACTGATAAAATTTGTAGGCAAAGTAACAGTTGCACACTTTTTTAGTTACCTTATTTGCGGTCTGATATTTTCTAAGTTATTTCACTATGAAGTATTGTTTAAATTAGATCATGTACAATATTTTATGAGGGATGCTTACGGCAGTTCGAGTTTGATCGGTCCCTTTGCACAAATTATAAGAGGCGCGCTGATAGGCGGCATTTTATTAATCCTGAAAGATAATGTATTACAAAAGAAACATAGTTGGATATATCTTTGGATACTATTTGCAGGATTAGGTATTGTATGTACGCCGGCCGCATCGCCGGTATCGATTGAAGGTATCATTTATACACAATTGCCATTAGAATTTCATTTGAAAACCGCGCCGGAAGTATTCGTCCAAACATTATTATTTTCACTTTGGGTGACTGGTGATTTTAAATTAAAAATTCCTGAAAAAGTTAAAATTCCTGCTGTAGTAACTGCTATTTCAGGCGTAGGTTTTTCTTTATGCGGTATCCTGTTAGCTCTCGTTTTAAAGGTAGATGTTATGGAGAGTGCGAGTGATCCGTTTGCTTTTATCATTATGTTTATCGCATTGATTATTGTATTTTTTATGACGAAATTATATGTTGACAGCAGAAAAAGACGGTTGTCTTTTGTATATTATATCGTGTGTTATCTGTCGCTTGCCGGTTTACCCACAGCCTACAACTATCTGACAGATTCGCTTTTAAAATCGCCGTTATCACTGATATTCAGCGGTTTACCCGTAATAGTAATAGGAATATATTTATTCTGTATAAAAATATGATAAATCTCACGGCTGGGATTTGGCCGGCTTCCTGTTGACAGACCTCCCGAAATCTTTTATATTGATTCTAAATGAAATATATCTTGTCTCATACATTACACACGGAGGCCTGTCATGATACTCTCCTGTCAAAATATCTCAAAAACTTTTATTGACAATCAGGTTTTGCAAAATGTCAGTTTTCATATTGAAGATTACGAGAAAGCCGCCATCGTGGGCATAAACGGCGCCGGTAAGACCACGCTTTTGCGCATCCTTGTGGGGGAACTGCAGCCCGACGACGGATCGGTGACTTTTGCCAAAAATAAATCCTTCGGATATCTGGCCCAGAATGACGCCGTGGACACGAAGAACACCATTTATGAGGAACTCCTCTCCGTGAAGCAGGATCTGGTGGATCTGGAACGGAAACTGCGGGAGACGGAACAGGCCATGCATCAGGCACAGGGAGCCGCGCTGGAGGATTTGATGAAGCGCTACAGCGATCTGACCCACGCCTTCGAGACGGGGGACGGCTACGCCTATCGGAGTGAACTGACGGGCGTGTTGAAGGGACTTGGTTTTACCGAAGAGGAATTTGACAAACCGGTCTCCACCCTCTCCGGCGGTCAGAAGACCCGCGTGGCGCTGGGTAAACTCCTCCTTCAAAAACCGGATCTTGTGATTCTGGACGAGCCCACCAACCATCTGGATCTGAATTCCATCGCATGGCTGGAAACCTATCTTCTGAACTATAAAGGCGCCGTCATCATCGTATCCCATGACCGCTTCTTTCTGGACCGCATTGCCACCAAAATCGTGGAGATCGACCAGAGCAAGGCCACCACTTTTCCGGGCAATTATTCGGACTATGCGGTCAAAAAAGAACAGCTCCGGGCCGCGGCTTGGAACGCCTATTTGAATCAGCAGCGCGAAATCAAACATCAGGAGGAAGTCATCGAAAAGCTCCGCTCCTTCAACCGGGAAAAATCCATCCGACGGGCCGAGAGCCGCGTGAAAGCGTTGGATAAAATAGAAGTGCTGGGAAAGCCCACCGAACAGCGGGCGGACATGCGCCTCGTCCTCACGCCCTACCGCACCAGCGGCAATGATGTGCTGACGGTGGAGGGGCTGTCCAAATCGTTCGGCGCGCAGCTTTTGTTTGAACATGTGGATTTTGAGATCAAACGCGGGGAACATGTGGCCGTCATTGGCGACAACGGCACGGGCAAGACGACCCTTCTAAAGATATTAAACGGTCTGCAGCCGGCGGATGCCGGCACTTTCCGGCTGGGCACCAATGTGGAGATCGGTTATTACGATCAGGAGCATCATGTGCTCCACAGCGAGAAAACACTCTTTGACGAGATCTCCGACGAATATCCCTATCTCACCAACACGGAAATCCGCAATGTGCTGGCCGCCTTTTTGTTCACGGGCGAAGAAGTGTTCAAACGCATCCAAGATCTGAGCGGCGGAGAACGGGGACGGGTATCCTTGGCCAAACTCATGCTCTCCGAGGCCAACTTCCTCATTCTGGACGAGCCCACCAACCATCTGGACATCCTCTCCAAAGAGATTCTGGAGGACGCGCTGCAAAGCTATGAGGGCACCGTGCTCTATGTCTCCCATGACCGCTACTTCATCAATCGCACGGCACACCGTATATTGGATCTGACCGCCCACCGGTTTGTGAACTATATCGGCAATTACGATTATTATCTGGAAAAACACGACACACAGATGGCCTCCCTGTCCGCGCCGACGGACTCCAGTGAATCCACAAAGTCCCTGCGCTCCGCCTCGGAATCCGCTTCCCATCGCCCGGAAGCTCCCACGGAGACCAAACAGGACTGGAAAGCGCAGAAGGAAGAACAGGCCAGACAGCGCAAGAAAGAAAACGATCTGAAAAAGTGCGAGGAAAAAATCGCCGGACTGGAAGAGCGCCTCTCGGAAATCGACCGGGAAATGTCCGATCCCGAAATAGGCACACAGGCAGCAAAACTCCAGACCCTGAGCGAAGAACAGAGTGAGATAAACGCCCAACTGGAAACCCTCTATGACACATGGGAAACGCTGGCTCAGTAGCCAGCATACCAAAAGGCCACAACCGCCCCCAAACACAGGGCACGTTGTGGCCTTATTGTCAAAGTTTTCCTATTCCGCCGCCTATCGGCAGTCTCCTACAACAGGCTATCCAGTGTCCCGCGGATCGCCTGAATAAACTCCAGACTGTTTAATACTACCGGATTCTCGCAGGTGGAGATCATAGCCAGACTCTTCGTCATCTTTCCGTCCTCCACGGTCTTGATGCAGGCACGATCCAGCTTGTCCGCAAACGTCACAAGCTCCGGAATGTTGTCGAGCTCCCCTCTCTTTCTCAGCGCCCCCGTCCACGCGAAGATGGTGGCGATGGAATTGGTGGAAGTCTCCTCCCCCTTCAGATGCTTATAATAATGGCGCTGCACCGTGCCGTGAGCCGCCTCATACTCGTACACTCCGTTTGGAGACACCAGCACGGAAGTCATCATGGAGAGATCCCCGTAGGCCGTGGCCACCATATCGGACATCACATCTCCGTCATAATTCTTGCAGGCCCAGATGAAACCGCCCTCGGAGCGAATCACGCGGGCTACCGCATCATCGATTAAGGTATAGAAATACTCGATGCCCAGCTCCTCAAATCTGCTCTTATACTCCGCATCATAAATCTCCTGAAAAATATCCTTGAAGGTGTGGTCATATTTTTTGGAGATGGTATCCTTGGTGGCAAACCATAGATCCTGCTTGGTGTCCAGCGCATATCCAAAGCAGGCCCTCGCAAAGCTGGAGATGGATTTCTCGGTATTGTGGATGCCCTGCAGGATGCCGGCTCCCGTGAAATTATGGATCAGTTCTCTGGTCTCGGTTCCGTCCTCCGCGGTAAACACCAGCTCCGCTTTCCCCGGGCCGGGCACCTTGATCTCAGTGTTTTTGTAGACATCGCCGTAGGCATGACGAGCGATGGTGATGGGCTTATTCCATTTGCCCACATAGGGCACAATGCCTTTTACCAGAATCGGCGCGCGAAATACCGTGCCGTCCAAGATCGCACGGATGGTGCCGTTGGGACTCTTCCACATCTCCTTTAAGTGATACTCCTCCATCCGGGCCGCATTGGGGGTGATGGTGGCACATTTCACCGCCACACCATATTTTAAGGTGGCGTTTGCGGAGTCCACCGTCACCTGATCGTCGGTGGCATTTCTGGATTCCAGTCCCAGATCATAATATTCCGTCTTCAAATCAATGTAGGGGAGCAGAAGCTCATCCTTGATCATCTTCCAGAGAATCCGGGTCATCTCGTCTCCGTCCATCTCCACAAGGGGTGTTGTCATCTGAATTTTTGCCATAATACTGTCCATTCCTTTCGTCAGATTTTGTCGTTGCGATAAATCTCATACAAGCCGTTCTGCACCATATTCTCATAGGCGTTGATCATATGCTGATTGGCCAGCTTCTCGGCCAGATCCGCATTTCCCGACTTGATAGCCTCCATGATCTGCTCATGCTCCTCATTGGATTTCGGCCCTCTGTTTGCACTGTTTAACGTCTTCCTGCGCACCCGGAGCACATACTGGTGAAAATCCTTCAGTTGGTGCTCCAGCATCTTGCTGTCGCAGGCCTCGTACATTATATCATGAAAGCGATTGTCCAGCTCGGCCAGCTGCTCCAGATGCCCTTTCTCGGCATGGAATTTGGCCAGATAGACATTCTCCTCCATCTCTTCCATCTGCTCCTTTGTGATATGCTCGGTGGCCCAGCGCGCACACAGCCCCTCCAGAAGCGAGCGGATCATATAAATATCCCGCACATCCTTCTCCGTGATACCGGTGACATAGGCTCCCTTATTGGGGATGATCTGTATCAGTCCTTCCAGCTCAAGCTGCCTGAAAGCCTCGCGCACCGGAGTTCTGCTGACCCCCAGCTCCTCGCCGATGGCCACCTCCTTTAACTCCTCATGCTCCTCATACTTACCGCTCAAAATATCGTCTCTCAACTTGTGAAAGACCCTGCCCCGCAGGGAGAACTTGTCCGTCACTTCCTGCTTCAAATCATAACCAGCCACTTTTGTCTCCTTACTTTACGGTACCTGTCAGCGTTATGCCCTTTTCTTCGCACACTCTGTCCAGACAGGCCAAAATCTCCTCGTCCGTGAGTACCGTCACACGTCCGCCTGCGTACTCCTCGTCCACCCACTTTTTGATCTCATGCACAAGCTCACAGTTCTTATCCACCTGCTTGTCATCCTTGAGCTTATAATAAGTATTGATCCAGTGCGCGATTCCGGCCAGCCCCGAAGTGTTGGAGATGGCGCACAGCACCGGCCTGTTCAAGAATTTCTCGGTGTCGAAGATGTTGTAGATCTCCTCGTTCTTGAGCAGCCCGTCCGCATGAATGCCCGCTCTCGTCACATTGAAATTACTGCCCACAAAAGGCGTTCTCGACGGCACCTTGTAGCCGATCTCCCGCTCATAATACTCAGCCAGTTCCGTGATGACCGTGGTGTCCATCCCGTTCAAATCACCCTTCAACTGCGCATACTCAAAAACCATGGCCTCCAGAGGCGTATTGCCTGTCCGCTCGCCGATGCCAAACAGCGAGGTATTGACGCCGGAACAGCCATAGAGCCACGCCGTAGTGGAGTTGACCACCGCTTTATAAAAATCATTGTGTCCATGCCACTCGATCAGCTCATGCGGTACGCCCGCATGGGTGAAGGGCATAGATGATTCCCTGTACGCTTCTGGGAATCACCGCGCCGGAATAATTGACGCCATATCCCATGGTGTCGCATGCGCGCACCTTGATGGGAATTCGGTACTCCTCCATCAGCTTCATGAGCTCCAGACAAAAAGGCACCACATAACCATAGATATCCGCTCTGGTGATATCCTCCAGATGACATCTGGGGCTGATTCCTTCCTCCAGACAATCCCTGATAACACTCAGATAATGTTCCATGGCCTGCCGTCTGGTCATCTTAAGCTTCAGGAAAATATGATAGTCGGAGCAGCTCACCAAAATCCCCGTCTCCTTCATGCCGATCTCTTTCACCAGCTTAAAATCCTCTTTGCTGGCGCGGATCCAGCTTGTGACCTCGGGAAACTCATACCCCCGCTCCATACATTTATAGACTGCGTCCCTGTCCTTTTTACTGTACAGGAAAAATTCACTGGCGCGAATCATTCCGTTCGGACCGCCCAGCTTATGCAGATAATCATAGATCGTCACAATCTGCTCCGTAGTATAGGGAGCGCGCGACTGCTGACCGTCACGAAAAGTCGTATCCGTGATCCAGACATTCTGAGGCATATTGTGCGGTACGATTCTGTCATTGAAAGGAATCTTGGGAATCTCCGAATAGGGAAACATGTTGCGGAAAACGTTGGGTTTCTCCACATCATCCAAAATATACATATGTTCCTCTATCTCCAAGAGATTATTTTTGGGATTCATTTCCACCGGGCGATTCTGAAATGCACTCTCTTCTCTCATGCACAGTGCCATCCTTTCCGTCGGCTTATGGCCGCATCTGATGTCGGCGCATAGCGCTGCTCTTCTCTGCCTGCGCGCAGGCTCTTGCATAATTGTATACAATCATGCAATTTCTGTCAATACCTGTAACAAATAATTCAACTAATATTCTTAGAGAAATGCGAAACGCCCTTTTCGGGAACAGGGATTGGTCACTTGCAGAGAACCTTTGCAACTGGCGGATAACAGTCGTTTCCGAAACAACTGTTATCCGTCGATAAAAGACAGGAATTTAGAATAACTGATGTGTGGAAATTACAATACTGCTCTGCGGAACATACAGGCGCATCCGCCCAGAAACAATGCCGCCGCAATCGCCAGAAACAGAGGTCTCCCACCGATTCCCCCGCCGGTTGTCGGTGCTGCGCTCTGCGCCCCCAGACTGACCTGTTCCTCCAAGAGTACATCCTCGAAGGGATCAATTTCAAACAACTTCAGCGCGGAGAATTCCGTCGGGGAATAACTTGCGCCGCCATACTCTATCTCCTCCGGCACACAGCCAGCAAAAGCCTCGGCGTCCACATGCTGCACGGAGGTCGGAAAACTGATCTTGCGGATCTCGCCGTGACCCGAGAAAGCCTCCCCGGCAATCACTCGCACACCCTCGGGAATCGCCACATCTTCCGCATTTCCCCGATAAACCATCAACACGCCGCCGCTGATCAGGAAATCTCCGTCCGTCTCGTCCCTGCCGCTTAGGAAATTATCCACCCACGGCGTGTGGGCAAAGGCTTTAGGCTCCACGGTTGTCACGCTGTCCGGCAGAGCCACTTCCGCCAGATCGTCACAGTGATAGAAAGCCGCATACTCAATCTTCTCCAGACCGTCGGGCAATGCAATGTTTTGCAGCGCGCTTCTGGCATAGGCAAAACGCCCAATTTCCCGAATCTCCCCATTTAATTCTGTATCGGTAAAGGCGGCGTCACGGTAGTGCGCACGTTCGGAAATTCTCCATGGAATGTCCCCGGTGTTCTGCGTATTCCCCCCCACGGTGCCCTGTGCATTGTTCTGGCTGCCGGACACACCGGAATTCTCCTGTACAGGCAGCCCCGCATTCTGCATCAGAATAACCGCCTGATTGCCCACCACTTTACTGCTCCCGAACACCTGCCCCTGAGGCAGATCATTGACCGTCTGATTGCCATTGTCGGGCTGATACCAAGAACCGGAATACACGCCGTCGGAAGGTACTCCCGGATCCGCTCCGCCACTGGCTCCCACATCGCCATACACGGGCATATCCTTCTGCCTCTCATAAAAAGCCTGCGCATATTTATCCGCATAACTCCCTGTCTCACAGTGGATATTCAGAAGATAATCCCCGTCAAAGGCGTCTTCCTTGATATCAATCACCTCCGGCGGGAGTGTGATATCCTCAAGACGGGTACAGAATGCGAAAGACTGAATGCCGATCCTCTGCACATTGGAGGGAATCGTCATGGTCTGCAGACCGCCGCAGTTCGTAAAGGCAAAATCTCCCACGGAGGTCAGCCCCTTTCCCAGTGTTACGGTCTTTAAGTTATCACAGCCCCAGAACGCATAGGCCTTGATCTGTTCCACGGAATCCGGCAAAATGACCTTCTCCACCGTCGTATTGTTCTGAAAGGCGCCCTCGCCAATAATCGTCACCGACTTCGGCACGGACACGGTACTCTCCGATCCCGTATATTTGAGAAGCTCCCCGCGTCGTACGGTAAAAGCGGAGGCAGATGTCTCCGCATCTGCCTCCGCCGCAGGAAGCAGCATAACGATGAGTGCCATGATCATTAAAGTTGCACCAATTACTCGTCTTTTCTTCATGCTTATACCCCTGCATATCGCAGACCGTATCTGCGATACTGCCTTAATCTGTTTTACGCCACACGCACTTTCTGCACGCTGCGCTTATCTTTCTTCATAAAAAGTACCACCGCCACACAGGCCAGCCCGATGGACAGGAACCATTTGGGATGAATGCCATCGCCGGTCTTCGGCGTGTTGTCCGTCACCACACCCTTGGAGAGATTATCCGTCTCCACATAGATGACATAGGGCGAAAAATGCTCCGCGGTGAAGGTCACACATGCCACCTTGTCAATGGTGGTAAATTTCGGCGAGAGTTTATCCAGCCTGTTGTTCACCACGCCTGCCACCTGATTGTTGCCCGCATAAGTGATCAGAGAATCCGGCAGGGGCAGCGTAATGCTGATAGACAGTCCCGTAGTATCCGTAATCTTTTTGGTTCCCGTGGAATCATACAGACTGATGTCCATGGGGAAATATTTGATATTGCTGATATCTCCGTACTCCGCCTGCAGCGCCTTCAAAACTGCCTCCGACGCCGCGCTGCTCTCGGTCACTTTGATGGTAAAGTTGTCGGTGGAGCCCTTTACCGTGGCGGAAACCACACCGGTATTGGACAGACCGTTCTTGTCGATGACCACCGTGGTTCCGTTGCTGAGAAGTCCGGAAGTCCCCGGCCGGCCGGAACCGTTGCTGCTCGCGTTGCCGCTCACCGTGGAGGAACCGCTCTTCGCCTTATAATGCGCCGTCACAGTCACATTCTTCTCGGGCATGGTAATCACTGTGGCCGACAATACCGTGCTGGCGATCTTGGTGTCCGACGGATCGATGGTCCAATGGCTGAACTCCTGCCCGTTCGCAGGGTTGTTGGCTATGACAACAGGCTGAGAGCCCGCCACATAGCTTCCGGAACCGCTTCCGTTCTGCACCGTCAGCGTATACAGTTTTGTCTTGCCTTCATTGGGCAGATCCGTTCCCGGATCGTTGCCGCCGGGGTTGTTGCCGGGAGTGTTACTGCCGGGATTGTTGCCGGGAGTGTTACTGCCGGGGTTATTGCCTCCCTGACCGTCGCCGGTAATATAAGTTGCAAAAATATCCGTATCCTTGGTGATATTGGTGAAATCCGCAGGCACCCAGCCGTTGAAGGTATATCCGGTTCTCGAAGGCGTCTTGGGCTCATCCGCCGCCTTTCCCGGATCCACAAGCTGCTGGAAAAGCACCGTGCCGTCATAATCCAAGAATCTCACCAAGAAACGATTGTCTGTCGCCTCAAACTTGGCATAAATATTGGTGGGCTGGGTGATGGGGGAAGTCACGTCACCGATCCATCCCATAAACACATACCCTTCCTTCACAGGATCGGGGGGAAGCTCCACCGTCTGACCGATGGTCACACTGCGGGTATAGAGCACTGTGGTCTGATCGTCGTCATAGAAAGTCACCGTCACCTTCTTGGCGTTGGGATCCTCCGTCTCATACATGGCGGTGATCACCACATCTTCCTTGATTCCCCTGTACTCCTTATTCCATCCTACAAAATCATAGCCTTCTCTGTGGGGCGTGTCAGGCGGCGTCGCATCATGCCCCTGCACAACATATTCCACTTTCAGCTCCGTGCCGTCCCAATCTTGGAATACAACCTTATAGGAGACTTCCACACCGTTGGGATCCGTTGCAAAATCCCATGTCACGGCATACTCATGCGCCATACTCTCATCGTTACACACAAATACCAGATCATTCGGTCTGTTAGGGCCTGAAGTGTCCACCGCATCCTGACGGAACACGGTATTCAGATTGGGAACCGTGAGACGCTGCATATTGGGACATCCGGTAAACGCCCCGTTCTCCACCGACCGCACGGAATTGGGCAGGATCACCTGAATGAGTCTCTCACAATCTCCGAAAGCCCGCTCGGGAATCCGCGCCACATCGGCACTGCTCAGATCCACAAACGACACCCTCGTATTGGCAAAGGCCTCCTCTGCAATCTCTTTCACGCCCGTCACTTCACCGGAGGTGATGCTGGAGGAGGGACGTCCCTCCAGATATTCTATCAACGCATACTTATTGCCAGCGGTATCCAGACGATAAATAATGGAATTATCGCAGCTGAAATACTCGCTTCCCTGAAAATTCACATAGGACAATTTCTCACAGCCCGTAAAGGGAATCAGTCCCATCTGGGTCACAGTCTGCGGAAGCGTCACGCTGGTCAACTGTTTGCAGCCCTTAAAGGCGTAATCTCCAATGGATTCCGTCCCGCCGTACAAAGTGACGCTCGCTAATGTGGTCCAGTTGGCGAATGCTCCGCTGTCCACGCCATCGTCGGGATCATCATCCCCCGCCACCTCTTTCAGACCATAGGCGCTCAGCGTCTTATAGGAGTTCTTGCCCTCTTCTGTCTTGAAATATGCATGGGTCTCATCCCCCAGACCTACCTCCTTCTCCTTAAACAACCCGGCCTTCACGCTCTCCACACCTTCGGGAAGCACAATATTCATCACCGCATCCCAGATTGCAGCCTCGGCTTCCGTCAGATCCGCGCCGGATTCGTTCGTCTTCTTGTCGATTACGCTTTGCATTGCCTTCGCGTAATCGTCTGTCATATACGGCCTCTGGCTGTAGTCTTCAGAAACGTTGTGGCTCAAATCCATCAGCGTCGGATAATCCACCAATTCGTTCTTATCCGTCTCCGGATTGTACTGTACGGTCAGATTGGAAGGCCATCCGCTGTAATAAGTAATATAAGTCAATTTCTGTTGATCCGGGTCATTGATTCGGTTCGCAGGATCCATGGCATAGACAAACGGTGCCGAAGTCGGAGAGATCGGCCCGGTAAAGGTCAGGGTAGGCTCACCGACCAGAGAATCATTCGCCTGATGGATTCCCACCTTCTGTGTCTGGAACGCTCCGTTTCCAATGGTGAGATTTGTGGGATCCTCGAAAACCACATGCTCCAGATTGTGGCATCCGACAAAAGCCTCGCTCGCAATGCTCTCCACAGTGGCAGGCACTGTCAATTTCTTTAAATAACAGTCGTCTTTAAATACATTTGCATTGATCTCGGCAATGTGATAAGGACCGATATATGCCGGCAGATCGATCTCAGCAATCCCCGGATCGAGAACCGTCTCAATCAACTGATTCTGATTGTTCACCCGGTAGGTGGCCTGTTTTCCGCTGTCCGCATCCACCGTGAGTTCATACATATTCTGGGGCGTAAACGCTGCGTCGTCATTCAGATAGCTGAACGCAAAATACTTTTTTCTGGCCATCTTATGCAGCTCGGAGGGATTGCTCGCCGTGGTAGGCCCAGCAAAATAGAAGGTTCCGTGTACCACCGGGCTTTCATTGTACTGCTTTTTGAAATCCTCATATCCGAAGGAGGAATCCATTCCCTCCACGATGTTCATTGTGGTGTTATGCACCGTGATGGATCCCAGAGAGAGACAGTTTTTGAAATTGCTGATATCCACATCCTCGGTGTATCCGTGAGGGAAAGTAACCGACAGCAGGCTTCTGCAGTCCACAAACATGTCGCAGCCAATCTCCTGCAGGGAAACATTCTGTCCTGCACCGCACAGTTCAATCGAAGTCATGGAACGGCATCCCATGAACGCAGCATCCCCTATATGGGTCACGCCGATCGGTACGGTAAAGCTGGTCAAGCCTTCACAGTTCTCAAAGGCATGGGCACCGATAGCGGTAATATCGGAATTAATATTCAGGTTCGCCGCTATCATGTTCCGGCAGCCTGCAAACGCATAATTGCCAATCGTGTTGAGGGCATTGCTCAGCGTGATGCTCTTCAGGCCGGTACAATTATAAAAGGCAAAATTGCCTATACCGGAGAGATTGCTTCCCACAACCAGATATGTAATGGAACCCTTCCCTGAGAAAACACTATGCTCCTCATCTGCCTCAACGATTTTCTGTTCGCCGGTCTGCTTATCTGTTTCCAGATACTGATTGCCGATATAGGCCACCATCGCACCCTTAATGCGTACTTCGGAATCCGTCGTTGCCTCTATGGGGTCCGTCTTTCCATCGGGTCTAAAATCCGAAGTTGGATAATAGTACAGGGTCTCCTCATCGGCCCAATTCTGATACTCCCAATAGAAGCAGGGCTGGAATGTGTAAACCACTTCCGGCGGCGTGTTGCTTGATACAGTAGGCCCCTCGTCAGGATTATCAGGGTAAACCAATGTCTCCGTGCGGTAAAATAGAAAGTTACCTCTTGCCCCCACAGCCACATTTCCCTCGTTGGTACCCTCCGTAGTACGATAATTCAGATACGCGTCCACCGTGTCCGGTATGATCAGCATACCTTTCGTACCACCGTCCTCCAACGACCCACTCGGATTATAGTCCAAAATCACCGCAAATTTGGTGGATCCGTTATCCGTCCCCGCCTGATCCACATAGGCGAACCGGAACTTATTGTCGCCCGTGCTATAGATTCTTCCTTTATATTTAGATAGATCGGGAATCTTAAAATATTTCTCCATATCAGCCGCCGACAGCTTGGAATGACCGGTATCCTCAGCCGCCACCTGCCTCACCCCGTCCACTGGAATCGACGCGATCAGAATCGCGGTGATCAGACATATGGTTCCCAGCGTCTTTCTGACGGTTCTTTTCAGTCTTCTGCCTTTTTTCTTGAGCTCTTTTGCCTTTGCCATCTTTCAACTACTCCTTTTCTGATACCTTCTTGGCCACCACCACAAACCGGCCGTTTGCTTCCTGATAATCACAGGTGGAGAGCGTCAGAAGACGATCTCCGTAACTGGCCTCGACTCCCGTGTCATACAGGGAGACCGCCGCCATCTCTCTCATATTGGAATCGAATTCAACCTCACTCACTGCATCGATAAACTGATAATATTTAAACACCACTTCCTCCTCGCTGTAGACCCGCGAGCGGAACACATACATCACTTCATATATTCCTTTTTCGTAAATGGTGTCGAAATCAATATACTTGTGATCCTCGTAAAACTTCTCACTGCTGTATTTGTCCAGCTCACCGAACATCCTGCCGCTCTTCATGTGATGTCCGTACAGGATCAGGTTGGTGCTGGGTTTGATCACATCACAATCCTTATCCATAAAAATGGATCCGTTTTTATCGTATTGCTGATCCATATTATGGTTCAGATAATACTCATTGTCGGATGTCTGCATCACTGGGCAGTCTATTTTGGTATCGTCAATTTTTACCCATCCGATTAGCTTTTTATTTTTTATTAATAAATTTTTATATTCATCCAACACCTCGGGAATCTCCCGTTCCTCGTCGGCGTAATGAATGACAACCTTCTCTTCGGGAATCCGGTCGTCAGACAGAATCGGCGCCCGCTCCTTCAAAGCGATCAGCATATCATAGCTGCTTCCGGTTCTCTGGTAATAATATACATATGCCGCAAAGTACCCCAGACACACAATCCCGGCCGCCAGACATACAATAAGCGTCCATTTTCTGCGCAGCTCCCGCCGCCTTAATTCCTCCTGAACCGCCTCTTCCGAGACCTGCACGCTTCGTGCCTTGGAGGTCTTAGATCCGGTCGATGCCCGCTTCTTTCCCCTGTTTGGCGGTCCCGGGCTCTTCTTCGCCCCTCGCGCGGCGCCTCCCGGTTCCTTCTGCCGCTTCAGTTGTCTGATCCGCTCCTCCAGCTCATCCTCAAAGTCCTGCCCCAACAGCGTATAAAATTTGTACTGGCCGTCACAGACGGCATCCCGCAGTTTCTCCAGCTCCGCCTCCCGATACCCTGCCGACTCTTTGCGAAGTCTGTCCATGGTCTCCTTGTCGCGCAGAGCCCGGCGATAATCCGCCTCCGTACGAAAGCTGCGGTCTTCCACTATGTATTCGTCCTGCGTCATTGTTCTTCCCTGACTATGCCATATGAACCTATTTTGGTAATTTTATTCTATCTGTCTATCTCTATTTTACTATATATCAAAATTTATGCAAGCGTTTTTGCACATCCTGTGCGAATACTTTTCATGAAATGATTGGAAATTCAAGAAACATAGACAGGCCGCAGTGCATACAATACACCATAAATAAACTCTATTGTGGAGGCAACAATCATGAGTAGTTTGACTTCTAACAACTGTGGCTGTGGCTGCAACAACGGCACCAGTCTGTTCAGCGGCGGCAATAGCTGCATGTGGATTATCCTGTTATTGCTCTTCTGCGGCGGCAACGGCAGCTGCGGATGCAACAACGGCTGTGGTGGCACGAGCCTGTTTAACAACAACGGCAACAGCAGTT
>CAZSAJ010000019.1:0-51035 GCA_964604835.1 uncultured Acetatifactor sp. | reverse complement strand
CAACTTCATCATCGAAGCTATGCAAGATCATAACGGCGGCATCGCTCTTTGCAAATCCTTCCATCGCAGTATTTGAGGCATAGCCGCCATATTTTATCCTCTCATGCAGCTTCACAAACGGCATCATCAAATAAATGCCTGCTCCCGCCTGCCTTTTCCCTTCCGCTTCAAATAGATCTGCTGAAGAATTAAAACCCGAACAGGCTATGACCGCCTTTATTTCAGGATGATAGGTAAGTACATTGCAAACGCTGTAGCCGCCCCAGCTATGCCCGAATAAGACGATTGGCAGATCCGGGAAATTCCCGCTTTCTTCCACAAATGTGATTGCATAATCAAGGTCTATTACCCCCTGCGGAAGTCCCCCGACGCCATCTCCTTCACTTTCATCATTTCCCGTAACGTCATAAGCAAAAACGGAGTAACCATGATGTGCAAAATAATTCGCACAGTCCATATAAGAGTTGTGTCCGCCACCGCCAAATCCGTGAGCCATTACGATGATACCACGCGGATTTTCCTCCGCAGTGTACATATATCCCGTCAGTTTCTGTCCCTTATCGGAAACAAACTCATACTTCGTGCGCTGCAATCCGTCAAAATCATCAACATATCGCATAAGCGGCTCATAACTTTCAAAACGCTGATCAAAATTCTCGTTGTATATGATCACAGTCAACGCCCAATCTCCGGCCACGACCAGCACAACCGCGATAAATAATACAATAAAAAGGATTTTTCTCTTCGTTTTTGTTTTCAAATTTTTCATCTTATGCTCTCCCAAAAACCGCCGTCACCACGATATCCCCGCCGTCGATCCGGGCAAATATCTCGCCCTTCATCCTGTGCATCAGCTGGCGGCAGATGTACAATCCGAGACCGCTTCCGTTGATATTTTCAGCGTTTTTGCCGCGCCAGAAGCTCTCGAAAATATGAGGCAGCTCCTCTGCTTCCAGTGTGCAGCCGCTATTTTTTACCGCCACGAGCACGCCGTCATCCTCCTCGGGAAACAGCAGCTCGATGCGCGTTCCGTCACCGTATTTCAGCGCATTTTCAATCACATTCTGAAGCACCTCGATGCTCCTGTCCAGATCCCCCGAAAGCATCCTGTTCTGGTACTCCCCCACAACGAACTCCGTCTTCACGAGCGCCAGCTTCTCCCCGTAATACGCTGCGATACTCTCAATCAGATCCGACAGATAAAACTCGCCGTTCTCCACCTCCAGACTTAAGAAATCCTCCCGGGAGGCGGTCACAATCTCCGCCACATATCCCTCGATCTCATCCGCCTTCGCGTTGATGCTCTCGGCGATCTCCCGCTGTTTCTGCGGGTCTGCATAGAGGTTTTTCGACAGCGCCTTCGCATACAGCTTGATAGCGGAAAGCGGCGTTTTGATATCGTGGGAGAGCGACAGCAGAAGGGTTTTGCGCTCCCTTTGCAGCTCCAGCTCCCGGTACTTACGCTGCTCGATGTTTTCACGCAGCAGATCCATCCCCCACAGGAATTTCCCGAAAAAGCGGCTCTTACTCTCCTTTACCGGCGCGGTGAGATTGCCCTTGGCAAGCTCGTAGGGCAGGCTTAATAACCGCTCGAAGGGCCGAAGAATCTGTGCGCGGATATACAGAAACACCGCGGCCACCACCACCGCAGCCACGCCAAGAACAAGGTTCACGATCAGTACGGGTACAGAATAATTATAACTATTATCCAGTGAATAGTCAAAGCGATACAGCTCGCCGCCAATCTCACGGATCACGTAGTCGTCTGCAGCGTCGTAAAAGCCCTCGCCAAATTCCACAATATCTGTGACATACGCACATTCCGATAAGTCCACGCTCTCAAGCCCGCTCTCGGCAATACGAAGTGCCAGCCGGTTGATCTCCACGCGGTACGGTCTGCCGTTTCCGGGTTGAGAGCACTCGCGCAGAAACAGATTTGCCGATACGAAAAAACCGATGAAAACAACACCCATCACCGCCATGACTCTGTCAAAACTTTTCATAGATACTTGTACCCCACTCCCCAGACGGTCAGAATTTTCCGCGGCTCTTTCGGATCATCTTCAATCTTCTGCCGCAGCCATTTGATGTGTACCGTGAGGGTTTGCGGCTCGGAGAAGCTGTCGCTCCCCCATACGGTGTGAAAGAGGTATTCCTTCGAGAGTGTGCGCCCTTTGTTCTCCACAAGCAGCGCCAGCAGATCAAATTCCTTGGCGGTCATCTCGACCGGCACATCATCTTTGCACACGGTCCGGCTGATCCTGTTGATCCGTAATCGGCCGTCAATCAGCTCATCGACAGAATATCTGCGCTTGAAAATGCCTCCGATCTTCGCCAGCATGATATCTATATCATACGGCTTTTCGATATAGTCGTCCGCGCCCAGATTCAGGCCGAGGAGCTTGTCGTCCTTGTCGGTTTTCGCGCTCACGATCAGTATGGGCGTGTTGCTCTCGGCGCGTATTTTCCCGCACACCGAAAAGCCGTCCCCATCGGGCAGCATCAGATCCAGCACCACAAGCCTTGCGCCGTATCTTTGATACAGCTCCAAGGCTTTCTGTGCGTTGTCGGCAACGGACACCGTGTAATGTTCCGCACGCAGAAAATCACACAGCATCCCCGCCAACTCTTGATTGTCCTCCACAATTAAAATGTCAACCAATCCGTCTCCTCCGATTCATGACCGATTTTACCAGCCCATTTCCATCAGCCAGCCGTTCAGCGCGCGTTCCCGATCGCACAGCTTGGATTTGTCATACTTGTCTAAATGATACTCCCCTTTTATGTTTCCATCAACTATATACAAAATTCTTGTACATTTTGCCGCCACTTTTACGTCGTGGGTTACCAGCATGACTGTCGTGCCCTCCGTGTTCAGCTTGGCGAGCTCCTCCATAACCTCGTCGGACGACGTGCGGTTGAGCGCTCCCGTGGGCTCGTCGGCAAAAATCATTTTCGGCTTGTTGATCATGCTTCGGCAGATACATGCGCGCTGCAATTGCCCCCCCGACACCTCGTTGATATCGTTGTCTGCGACTTCGATAATCCCCAGCTTGCGCATTAACGCGTGACCGCGCTCAACGGTTTCGCGGCGCGATTCCTTCACTTTACCCGACTGGCATGCGGGAAGAATGATGTTGTCGAGCACCGAAAGATTTTTCAGCATATACATCTGCTGAAAAATAAATCCCATTTCGTCAAGCCGCAGCCCGGCAAGTTCCTTTTGATTCATTTTCGCAAGATTCTTTCCGCAGAAATCCACCTCGCCCGCGGTAATGCCGTCCATTCCCGAAACGGCGTATAACAGCGTGGATTTGCCCGAACCGGACGGTCCCATGACGGCGACCATTTCTCCCTCACCGATGTGAAAATTCACATTCTTGAGCACATTGTTCTGCCTCTTGTTTACCACATAAGTTTTGCAAAGGTCTTTCACCTCTAAAATGTTAGCCATAATCATTCTCCTTATCTGAAATAGATTTAATCTACTCGTTATTTGAGATCTCCGACGAAGAGATCTTCCGCAGTCCCTGTGCCGAGAGAAACGCGGCCAGCGCCGTTGCCGCAAGCACGATCAAAGGATATATCACATATACTTCCACTGTGCGGATTTCGTATTCGATACTGTAGGCGCCCATCATTCTGAAGACTGGTGTGATGATCAGCGATGACAGAGGTGTGGAGAGAAACGCTCCCGTGAGCACCGACACCATCAACACGATTCCGATCCGCAGGGTCTGCCATAGCGTGAGCGAATTGTTCCGGAAACCAAGCGCTTTCAACAGTGCGATCGCACTTTTCTCTCTGGTGATAAAGCTCTTTACCATAAGCACCGCCACAAGAACGTTGATTCCCAGCACAATACTTAAAATCAGCGTTTTCACACTGTCGAGCTGCTCGGCCACATCACCGATCATATAGCCGATATACTCGCCGGGAGTGTAAACCTTCGCATCGGGATAGAGCTTTTCGAGCAGCGCTTTGCGCTCGGCAAGCGCCGGTTTGTCCGGATTATCTTTGTAATTGACCTGAATTCCAAAACTGCCCGCCGCATAGTTGTAATCAAGCTCCGCATCCTGATGAAAGCGCACTCCCTCACCCATATTATTCATACTCTGATGGATCGCGGTGACGATGTAGGTTCTCGTGTCCTCACCGACCTTTATTTCCACGTCGTCGCCGATCCATGCGCCGATCTGCCCTGCCGTCAGATAGGTCAGCGCGACCTCGTGAACATTCTGGGGAGGTGTGCCGTCAATGTAAGTATACAGATCCGTCGTCACACCGCCCCTGCCTTGAAACGACAGCGAATTCGTGCGCTTGTCGCCTTTTGAAAGATTGGTACGGAACATGATCTCTTGGAAAACGTCGGCTTCTATCCCGTTTTCGGCAAACATTTCCCGCACCTCCTCAAACTGCCGTTCCACCTTTGCCTCATTGTCCTCATTGGGATCAAACAGCAGCTCCTGAGAGATAATGTGGTCACTTTTGGCCATATTAAATGTTGTGATCAGATCATCGGAACACAGCGTGTTGATTGTATTCACCGGAATAATGATGAGCAGGGTTCCGATGATAAAAATAATGATCATGGAAACATAGCTTTTCATTCCGCTTAAAATATCGTTCACCGCCATAAACGGCACAGTCGGCATATAAGAGTTCCCCAGATGCAGAATCCCCTTCTTCTGAAAGCGTTCCCCCGTTTCACCGCTGCGTATCGCGTCGATGGGGGAAAACCTGCGTATCTTTCGGGTGCAGAGATAGCTGAACCACACAACCACCGCCCCCGCCAGAATTGCCGCTGCGATATTGATCAGAAAATGATCCTCCCCTGAAATGATGATCTTCTTGGAAACGCCGTCAATCATAATCTTGCTAAACGGGAAACTCAACCCCAGACCAACCGCCGTGCCGACCACGGCGATGGCAAAATATTTCGCAATATACAGTCCGCGAATGGCACCGTTTTTTATTCCAATCGCTTTCATCACACCGATCTCGCGGAACTCCTCGGTGATCGTGAAATGGATAATAAAGCGCAGAATGACCATGGAGATCAGTATCAGGCATACGCTTACCACCAACAGAATCGCTGCAATCAAAATATCTAAAATGTAGAGCATCTTAAACATGGAACGATCTACCGACATGACGGTGTTGATGCCCAGCCTGTTAAATTTTTCGCTGTAATCGGCATCCTCTGTATGAACCTCAACCGCACTGCATACAACGGAATCCCCGTCGCCGAAGAGCTTCGCGTCGTTATCGCTTATGAGGAATCTTGTCATTCCCACCATCGCCGAACCGAAAAGAGCATCCTTTGTGTAGCCCTTTATCGTGAATTCCTTTTCCACTCCGCCCTGATTAATCAATATTTTTCCGCCCTCATGGAAATCGTTTTCCGAGGATTGAAATATTAAATAGGTGATATAGATCTCTCCGTCATTGATGTGGGTGATCTCCTCGTTGTTTTTGTCAAAAATCTTGATTCCTCCAAGCGTGGACAACGCCGTCGTGCTGGAATATTCGAACTTTTCGCCTTCGACCAGAATATTGGAAGGGTCGATCTGAATCAGCCTCGAGATATAATAATCGTATCCGTTCTCCCCGGCAAACTCCTCAAATCTTTCTATGTCAGGGGCATTGGTTGAGGCAAACCAGTAATCGGGAACACCTGCCTTGTCACAAAAACTGTCCACTGCGCCGCTCACCGTGATCAGGTTGTTTGCGCTGCTGGCTATGAACGTGGCCGCTAAAGTCACAAAAATCAGCAGGATCACGTTCATGGTTTTCTTGCGCTTTAAGTCTTTTTTTAATATCGTAAAATACATTCTGCCGCTCCTTTCGCCTTATGATCTTACCTAGGTGACTTTATCATAATACGAAAAGTATTAAATAATCCTTAAATGAAAATACGTAATATACATTCTAATATGGTCAAAGGGCAAGAACCGAAAACGGCTTTGCCCTTTGGTGACGAATAAACTATTTAAGACTTTGCGGTGGTGTCCTCATCCAAGAGTTCCGCGGCGCCGGCGGCACAGGTCTTGATATCCTTCAGGCCCACTCTGCCGATAATCTCAAGATACGGAGCGTCCAGACCGCAGCCGCACTCTCTTCCCTCATGCAGCACGCCCAGATCATCCGTCATCACGCTGAGAATGGGCGTGGCCTTCACCATGGGCGTCAGCAGATTCACCAGCCCTGTCTGGCCCATGGGCACAGGCTTAAGCGTATCCACATCCCGAATCAGCACCCTGCCGTATACCGGCACATGAAAATGATGCCGTTCGCAGTCACAGTAGAGGATGGGATGTTCCACCGCGCCAAAGAACTCAATGATATTTTCCTCGTCCACATCCAGCGTCTTCTTTGCCAGTCGGTAGAGTTCTTCTTTATCCACCTGTTCTTTATAGAACTGTTTCCACCCTCCGCCCAGCATGATCTTGGAGCCTTGGGGGAGTTTTAGGCGAAGGCCTCTCTCTTCCATCTGCCTTAACAGAAAATAGGTGTAGGAGGGAAATCCCATAAAGCGCACGGGAAATCCTGACACACCCCTTTCCCCGCCAAAAGCTCGGGGCGCGGCAAATCTCTTCAGTGCGGCGATGACGCCTTCCAGATCCGCCTCATACGACTGTTTTTGCTTATTATATTTCAACGCATAAGTGCGGCTTAAGGCCGGGGAAAACAATGTGGCTCCAAAGGCGGTCTTAGTCACCGCCGTCCGGTTTCCTCTGTGCGGTTTGTATCCCATCACAATATAGTGGGTGGGGCGAAGGGAGAACAGGCCTCTCCATCTGCCAATCTTCAACACCATCTTGAGTCCGCACCACAAATCCCCGAAGACAAAGCCAATCGTGCTGTACCGCCCGCTGGTGCCCGAGGAAGTGGCCTGCAGAAGCTGCCGTTCCTTAGGAACGGAGAACAGTTTGTGCCTCTTGAAATTTATGGTAGGAATAAAGGGCAGCCTCCCCAGATCCTCCGGACGCTTCAACTCCTCGGGTCGAAACCGAAAAGAATCACAAATCTTCCTGTAGGCCGGACAATTTTCATATTGGAACCGGCAGTTCTCTCTCATAGCCCGCACAAAACGCATCTCCGTCTTGCGGGTATCAAAGGGCTTCGCTGTGTCAAAAAGCTTCCTCCGCATCCTCATGCCGTTCACTCTTCGTACCATACTATACGCTCTCCACCGCTTCCTTCATGCTCTTTACATAGTCATACAGATAAGGGGCCGCATCCTGTCCGTGCTGTGCGATCATCCGCACGATGGCGCTTCCCACGATGGCGCCGTCCGATACCGCCGCCATTTTCCGCGCCTGCTCCGGGGTACTGATGCCAAAGCCGATGGCACAGGGCGTGTCCGTCACCTGCCGAATGCTTCCCACAATGGAGGCCAGATCCGTCTTGATCTCACTGCGCACTCCGGTGACGCCCATGGAACTCACCACATAGATAAAGCCCTTTGCCTCCCCTGCGATGGCCTGAATCCGCGCCTCGGAGGTGGGTGCAATCATGGAAATCACATCCACATGATGTGCCGCCGCGGGCTCCTCCACTTCGGCTTTCTCCTCATAGGGCAGATCCGGGATGATAATGGCGCACACACCCAGTTCCTCACATCTTGCAAAGAATCGGTCATACCCATAGTAAAACACGGGATTCAGATAGGTCATAAACGCCAGCGGAAGCCGGGAAGTCTCCCGAACCCTTCTCACGATCTCAAACACGCCCTCCGTGGTCATGCCTCCCCGAAGCGCCCGGATATTGGCATCCTGAATCACCGGGCCCTCCGCCGTAGGATCGGAGAAAGGAATCCCAATCTCCACCAGATCGGCTCCCGCCCGCTCCATCTCCAGAATAAATTTTACCGTGCTGTCCGCATCCGGATCCCCCGCCGTGAGGAATCCGATGAACGCTTTCCCGTTGGGCGTCTGAAACGCCTCTCCCATTCTTTTATATTCTGTCCGCATATCAGTCATGAATATTCACCCCCCTGTATCTTGCGATTGCCGCCACATCCTTATCGCCCCTGCCGGAGATACAGATAATAATACTCTGGTCGGAACCGTAATTCTTCGCAATCTTTCTCACTTGTGCCACTGCGTGGGCGCTCTCGATGGCCGGAATGATCCCCTCCGTCTTCGACAGATACTCGAAAGCCTCCACCGCCTCCTCGTCCGTCACCGGCACATACTGCGCCCTTCCTGTATCGTGCAGGTGTGCGTGCTCCGGCCCGATGCCGGGATAGTCAAGCCCCGCCGATATGGAGTAAACCGGCGCGATCTGACCGTGTTCGTCCTGACAAAAATAGGACTTCATCCCGTGGAATACGCCGAGTTTTCCCGTGGCGATGGTCGCCGCGGTCTGGGCGGTATCCACTCCTTTTCCCGCCGCCTCACATCCGATCAGCTCCACACCCTCGTCCGGAATAAAATGATAGAAAGCGCCCATGGAATTGCTGCCGCCGCCCACACAGGCCACGACCGCCGCGGGGAGTTTTCCCTCCGCCTCGAGGATCTGCGCTTTCGCCTCTCTGCTGATCACACTCTGGAAATCCCTCACGATCATGGGAAAAGGATGAGGCCCCATGACGGATCCCAGACAATAATGGGTGTCGTTTACGCGGTTCGTCCACTCCCGCATGGTCTCGTTCACCGCATCTTTTAAGGTCTGTGTGCCGCTGGTCACAGGATGTACCTTGGCTCCCAGAAGTTCCATACGGTATACGTTTAACGCCTGCCGCTCCGTATCCTCCTTCCCCATGAAAACCTCGCACTCCATGCCAAGCAGCGCCGCCGCCGTAGCCGTGGCCACACCGTGCTGTCCCGCGCCCGTCTCCGCAATCAGTCTTGTCTTGCCCATCTTCTTGGCCAGAAGCGCCTGCCCTAGCACATTGTTGATCTTATGGGAGCCTGTATGATTTAAGTCCTCCCGTTTCAGATAGATTTTGGCGCCGCCCAGATCTTTGGTCATCTTCTCCGCATAATACAGTCTGGAAGGTCTGCCGGCATATTCATTAAACAGCTTGTTCAGCTCCGCCTGAAACTGCGGATCATTTTTATACTGCTCATATGCCTCCTCCAGACGGATCAGCTCATTCATCAATGTCTCCGAAATGTACTGCCCGCCGTGTATTCCGTAACGTCCTTTGCTCATCACTCGTTGTCCTTTCCTGCTTCTATTTTGTTTTGTTAGATAATTGCGAAACTCTCATTTTCATGATCCGAATTGCGCTGGGAGCGAAAACACGTCTGCGGCCACGCTACCGCCCCGCCAGCTCCCGAAGCATCCCCGCCTTGTCTGCGCTGCGCATAAACGTCTCTCCGATCAGCACCCCGTTGGTGCCGTTCTGCTCCAGTCTGGCAATATCCTCTCTGGTCTTCATGCCGCTCTCCGAGACGAACAGGATGTCAGAAGGCACCAACTGTCTCAACCTGACGGAATTATTGATATCCACGGTGAAATCTTTCAGATTCCGATTGTTCACTCCCACGATCCGCGCCCCGGCGTCGAGGGCCATTTGCACTTCTTCCTCGTCATGGGCCTCCACCAGCGCCGAGAGCCCCAGCTCCTCCGCAATTTCCCTGTACTCCGAAAGCTCCGTCTGCGAGAGGATGGCACAGATCAACAGAATGGCATCCGCTCCCATCCGCTTCGCCTCGTAGATCATATACTCATCCACCGTGAAATCCTTGCGCAGAATCGGTATGGCAACTCTCCTGCGGATCGCCTCCAGATACTCGTTGCTGCCCTTGAAATAAAAGGGTTCCGTCAGCACGGAGATTGCGTCCGCCCCGGCTCTCTCATACTCCGCACCGATCTCCTCATAGGGAAAATGCTCCGCAATGATTCCCTTGGAGGGCGAGGCTTTCTTCACCTCGCAGATAAAACTCATCTTTTCTTTCCTAAGCGCCTCCTCAAATAAAAACGGATGTGCCTCATCTCTGTGTCTGGGCAATTCCCCCACCTGCGCCTTCAATTCGGCGAGAGGATGTTTTGCTTTTTCCGCCTGAATACGCTCTCTGGTTTTCAGGGCAATCTCCTCTAAAATCATAAATCCTCTTTTCTGTGTTCTATTAAGCGACACACAAATTTAATTTTATTCTCCAAAAATTTCTTCTAAATATTTTCTATTTATTTTTATTTATCGGCAGATTGTGTCAGCGCGATAAATTTTTCGAGCTGCTCCATAGCCTTTCCGCTGTCCACCGTCTCCGCGGCCAGACGCACCCCCTCTGCGATGCTCTGTGCCCGGCCCGCCACGTAGAGAGCGGCTCCCGCATTCAGAAGCACCGCGTCTCTCTTGGGTCCCTTCTCGCCGCCGAGGATCGCCTTGGTGATCTGCGCATTTTCCTGAGGGCTTCCTCCGAGCAGATCCTCCTTGCTGCAGCGTGCGATTCCCATCTCTTCCGGCGTGATCACATAAGATCGAACCGTGCCGTTTTCCAATTCACATACGCTGGTAGGTCCCACTGCGGAGATCTCATCCAGTTTCTCCTGACCGTACACCACCATTCCCCTCTTGATGCCCAGTCTGGAGAGCACTTCCGCCATAGGCTTAAGAAGCGCCTCTTCATACACACCCATCACAATATAGGAGGGGCAGGCCGGATTGGTCAGAGGGCCTAAGATATTGAACACGGTTCGGATGCCCAGCTCCTTGCGGATGGGGCCCACATATTTCATCGCCGTATGATACTTTTGGGCAAACAGGAAACAGATGCCGATCTTCTCCAGAACGGCCCTGTTCTGCTCCGGCTCGATGGCGATGCCTACCCCCAATGCCTCCAGACAGTCCGCCGCGCCGGATTTCGAGCTTGCGGCGCGATTGCCGTGCTTTGCCACCGGAACGCCTGCGGCGGAGATCACCAGAGATGCCGTCGTGGAAATATTAAAGGAATTGGAACCGTCGCCTCCGGTGCCTACGATCTCCAAGGTCTCCACATCCGAACCGAGCTTCAGCGCATGTGCCCGCATCGCTTCCGCGGAGCCGCTGATCTCCTCTATGGTCTCTCCCTTCATGGAAAACGCGGTCAGATAGGCGCTCTTTTGCACATCCGTGGCTTCGCCGCTCATAATCTCATTCATGACGGCCTTGGCCATCTCATAGCCGATGTCCTCCTTTTTGCTCAGCTTGACAATCGCTTCCTGAATCATTTGTTTCTTCTCCTTTCGTGTGTTGTCTGATTGATCTGTCGTATCTTTCCCCTGATAACTTCCACCCGCGGCACATCGCCCCAGCAGGAAATTTTCTATGAGTTTTCTGCCCTCCGGGGTCAGCACTGACTCCGGGTGAAACTGGACGCCATATATGGGATATTCCTTGTGCTCCACCGCCATGATCTCCCCGTCCGCGGTCTGCGCCGTAACCCTCAGACAATCCGGCAGGGTGTCGGGGGCCGCCGCGAGGGAATGATATCTCGCCACCACCATCTCACGCGCCATGCCGTCAAACAGCGCACAATTGTTGTCAACAGAAACCACGGACTGTTTGCCGTGCATCAGTTCCTTCGCATAGGTGATGTCCGCCCCAAATACCTCGCAGATGGCCTGATGCCCCAGACAGATCCCGAGAATCGGCTTCTTCCCGGCAAAATACCGGATGACCTCCTCGCAGATTCCCGCCTGATCCGGTCTTCCGGGACCGGGAGATATCATAATCTGGTCCGGGTTAAGCGCCTCGATCTCTTCCACCGTCAGCTCGTCATTTCGGACAACCCGGATATCGGGATTCACGGAACCCACGAGCTGGTACACATTGTAGGAAAAACTGTCATAATTATCAATCAAAAGTACCATGTTTTTCTTCCTCTCTCTCATCTATGTTTAGGCATCTGCAAAATCCGGTGTTTATGCCCAGTCCGTCTCGGCAAGCTCAATCGCTTTTCTCACCGCCGCAGCCTTCTGAATACACTCCTGATACTCCTTCTCGGGTACGCTGTCCGCCACGATTCCGGCGCCGGACCGCACAAACACTTTACCGTTTTTGGAGAAGGCCAGCCGGATGGCGATGCAGGTGTCCAGATCGCCCGTAAAGGACACATAGCCGATGGCGCCGCCGTAGATTCCTCTCTTGTTGTTCTCCAATTCATTGATGATCTCGCAAGCCCTGAGCTTAGGCGCACCCGACAGGGTTCCCGCGGGCAGTATCGCGTCCACCGCATCCAGAGCGTCTCTGTCCTCTCTGAGCCGTCCGCTCACCGTGGAACCGATATGCATCACATGGGAATACCGCTCCACGGACATATATTTCTCCACCTGCACCGTACCGATCCTGCTGATTTTGCCGATATCGTTCCGCCCAAGATCCACCAGCATATTGTGTTCCGCCCGCTCCTTCTCATCCGCCAGAAGCTCCCGCTCAAGCGCCTCGTCCTCCTCGGGTGTGGCTCCTCTGGGTCTGGTTCCCGCAAGGGGAAATGTGTAGAGCTTATCCTGCTCCAGCTTTACCAGCGTCTCCGGACTGGCGCCCGCGATCTCCCCGTCCGCACCGGAGAAATAGAACATATAAGGAGACGGATTGGTGGTTCTAAGCACCCGGTAGGCATCCAGAAGGCTTCCTTCCATCTGCGCTTCCAGTCGGTTGGAGAGCACCACCTGAAAGATATCTCCCTCCTTGATATAGTGCTTGCCTCGCTCCACCATTTTGCAGTAATGCTCCCGATCGAACAACGGCTTAAAATCACTCTTTAATGAAAGCGGCACACGGGGCGCTTTCTCTCCTTTTTGCAGAAGCTGTCTCATGCTCTCCAGTTCCAGCACCGCCCTGTTGTAATTGGTTTCCAGATCATCCGTGGAGGCATTTACGATTAAAATGATTTTCTGCCTGTAATTGTCGAAGGCGATCACCTTGTGAAACAACATCAGATTCACATCGGCGAAACCCTCCTCGTCCTCCGCATCCAACTTTAATGTGGGCTCGCTGTACTTGATATAATCGTAGGAGAAATACCCCACCAGTCCTCCCGTGAAGGAGGGCAGGCCGGGAACCCGGGGACTTCTGTTCTCCGCCATCACATCCCGAATCAGTCCCCTCACATCCTCCGTGGTGGTTCTGCTGTTCATAGGCGACTTGATCGTACTCGTGCCGTTATAACAGGTGATTTCAAGCATCGGATCATAGCCCAGAAAAGAATAGCGTCCCCAGCGCTTGTCAGCCTCCGCGCTCTCCAAGAGATACACATGCCTGCTGACCTTCTGCAGGATCCGCAGCACCTCGATCGGTGTGGTGGTGTCGGAATAGAGCTCGCAGCTCACCGGCACCACACCGTAAGTTCCTTCTTTCGTCAATTCCTGACAGGTCTCCAAACTGGGGATAATCTTCATAACGCGTTCTCCTCCATCCACATAAAATATAATTTCACACAAAAAAACGTCCTTGACAAATCATTCAATCTGTCAAGGACGGGTTAAACTAAACTGTGCCCGCGGTGCCACCTTGCTTTACGATCACTCGTACGCTCACCGGATACTAACATATCCATGACCTCTCACGCGGGTCCGACGTCGCAGGATACTCAAAACAAAACGTTTCTTTCATTGCGCCCTCCGTGGTCCATTTGGCAGCCTGCTTTTCCAACCTTTCTCAGCCTCCGGTCTCTCTGTAAGTGCACGAACTGTCTTTATCTCCACATCTATGGTTTGCTCACCTATGAAATTTTCTATATTCTAACTCTGTCGATCATAAATGTCAATAGTTTTTTATTACTTTATCTATTTTTTGCGAAGCACGCTTTGCAGCGCAAATTATTTGATTCTTGTCACACCAGCCAGATTATGATACAATATACCCAAGCAAAGAAAACACTTTTCGGGAAACGTTTTTCGAGAATTCTTTTCGAAAAATCTTCTTGTATCTCTAAGGGCTGTTGCCCATTCTTACAGGCAGACATCTGCCAAAACTCCTTGCTTACAACTTCATAACCGCAGGGAGGGAGTCACCTCTCTGTCCAATCACGAAAGAGAGGTATTCAAATGCAGCAGCAAACGAATGAGAAAAACCTGACCCAGATGGAATCGACTGGAAACTATTCCGATTCGGCGGTACTTCCGGAAGATTATCAGCTCAATTTGAGCGATTTTGCGTTATTCCTGTCCGTCATGAAGGTAAAGGAGGCCTATGCGGATGTCCTGAGCATCATCATGGACGAGTCGGAGCTTCGGCTGAAAGAGGTCAAGGTGGAGCAGGTCGTGCTGAACAAATCTGGCAAACGTGCCATACGGCTTGATGCGTGGGCACTTGACTGGGAAAACCGCCAGTTTAATATGGAGATGCAGAACGACACTTCCGGCGACGATGTCCGTAAACGCTCCCGGTTTTATCAGAGCATGATCGACACACCGCTGTTAAAGGCGGGAAAAGAAACCCGTTATAAGAATTTACCGTCCACAGTCATCATCTTCATCACGCGGGATGACATATTCGGAAAAGACCTTGTCATGTACACCTTTGGCGAACGATGTGAGGAAATTCCTGATTTGCCGCTGGAAGACGGCACAACGAAAATTTTTGTGAATATGACCAGCTTAAACGGCAGACCGGATCTTGTCAGTCTGCTGCAATACATGAAACATACGACACTGGACAACCCAAATATCCTTGTGAAGGATGAACGCATTTTGGAATTGGACCGGATTGTCAGCGAGGTAAAACAATCAGAGGAATGGGAGGCTGTCAAAATGAATATTCTGGAGATTGGGCTGCAGCAGGGCATGGAGCGGGGCATTAAACAGGGGCTTGAGCAAGGACTTGAACAAGGGCTTGAGCGGGGCATGGCACAAGGTATTGAGCATGGTATGGCACGCGGCATAATAGAAACCTGTCAAGATCTCGGCATATCACAGAGTGAAACATTGCGGAAACTAATGGAGAAACTCTCCCTGACGGAGGATGCCGCCATGGAGCAATTGGAAAAATACTGGCGTTAAATGGCGACTTTGCCAACTTTAATTATACACCACCCCTCCTTCATTTTAGGAAATGTCAAACCGATAATATTTCAATACGATCTTCCGTCGGTGTCAAGGCGAAAGCAGACCGGGAGGGGTTTGCTTTCGCCCCGGTTCTCTCAAAAGTGTATCGGCTCCACATCCTCGGACAACGGAAGCATCTGATACTCCGGAAACTGTCTCAAAATCTCCTCCAGACAAAGAGACGTGTTGTAAACCACGTCATGGGCCAGCATCACGACCTTGCGGCGGCCCAGCGTACTCTCCTTCGCATTCTTGATCAATCTCTCCGGCTCGTTGTGCTTCGTGGCATCCTCCAGACTGGCATTCCAGTCAAAATAGATATACCCTCTGTCCGTCATCTCCTCAATAATATCTTTGTAAACCTTTTTATTGTAGGCATTGATGCTCCCGCCGGGGAACCGGAAAAACTTCGCCTCCACGCCGGTAGTCTCATACACCACATTCCACGCTTTCTCAAAATCCTCCACATAACTGTCCACGCTCTGATACAGACGGTCATAGGCATGATTATAGCAGTGGATGCCGATGGTATGTCCCTCCTCGGCAATGCGTTTCGCCATCTCCGGATGCTTCTCCACATTCTCCCCCACAAGGAAAAACGTCGCCTTAATATTGTGCTCCTTCAAAATATCCAGCACCGCCTCCGTATTCTCCTCGGAAGGGCCGTCGTCAAAGGTCAGATACATAGTCTTCGGGAAAAAATACAAGTCTATACCGGAGGCTATCCCTTCCGCCAGTTTGTTCTGGTACTCCTGTGAGACAAGCAGTTCCCGCTCCTGTCTGTTCGACAAAAATCCCGTCTCCACCAGACAGGCCGGCATATTGGTCTCCCGGATCACATGCAGCGTCTCGTCCGCGATACAGTCCCTGTCCTTGGCACCGGTGTACTGAATCAGATTGTTGTGAACCAGCCTTGCAAGCCGTTGGCTGCCGTCCTCCCCTTTCGCCTCATTGTACCAGACCTCGATACCGGTCACCTTGGATTCCTGCTCTTCACAGGCATTCTGATGGATGCTGACATAGATGTCCGCACTATGTCTGTTGGCCCGGTTGACCCGTTCTTCCAACGTCAGGCTCTCGTCTCCCTCCCGGATGAGCAGAACCTGATACCCCTGCTCCGAAAGTCGTTTCTCCACCGCCTGCGCGATCTGCAGATTGATCTCCTTCTCAAGAACATCTTTGCGGCTGCAGCCCTCGTCCTCCCCGCCGTGCCCGGGATCTATGGCCACCAGAATATCGCACCGCTCTTTTACCGTTTCCACTTGAATCGTCTCGGGCAGCTCTGCCGTAAACCCCGCAAGCAGCATTTCATTGGCGATCTGCACGGACTCCGCCGAAAATTCATCCTGCACGCTCGTTGCCTGCACCGTGTCCCGGATAGTTTCCTTCCGAATCTCCGCCGCCTGCACCTGTGGATTTTCCAGAAGAACAAAGGACTGAAACAGAGTTCCCACAAGTGAAAGGGCAACCCCTCCGATCACCGCCCGACGCATACGCATCCTTCTCTGTGCTTTTTGCGCACCGCTTCCACAGCGCACCAGATGATATTTTCTTATTCTTTTGTGCATTGTCCGTGTCCTCCCATATCTGTAATATACCGTGCCTTCCGTCACTTCATATATTAAAGATACAGGGCGAACCCATCAAACATTCAACATTTCTGCATAGAAATTACATATTTTTTGCATGTTTTTTGCATCATGCCCGTTTATCTGGTAATCTTCAGATACAACTCGTTGATTCCCTCATAGAAACCCACGGTCACCACCGTGCTGCCGTCCTCTATCCCGGCAAACCGAAATTTTTTATAATAAGGGGTATTCTCCAGAAGCGGATTGTCGGAATCATAGTCCTCCGGCGGTGTCAGCTCCATATATTCCCCCCATGAAGCCACCATCTTCTCCGGTTCCATATCTTCCCAGACCGTCTGGGTGCGCACATAAAACTCATATATTTTCCCCGTGTCCGCATCAATATAGGCGTCCAAAAGCCGCCCGGACTTGTCCGCGTTCTGCTTGACAGTGGACAGACTCACCTTCCACACGGACACATTGTTGCGCGGCTCCAGCACATCGATGGCCGAATAGAGCGTCGCATTGTAGCCGTCTGCCGTCACTTCCTTCACCGCATCCGGCAGGATCCCCTGTTCCCGCAATTTCTCCACTTCCTCATTGCAGACCCGGAAAATGTCTTCCTGCGTGATCTCCTTGTCCGAGGGTCCCTGTCTGTTCACCACAAAGGCATAAGTTCCCGTCAGCTCCTCATAATTCAAAGCGACCGCATCTTCCTTGAGCGTACTGCTACGCTCGCTCTGGGGCTGACTCTGGCTGTTCAAACATTTTGCCAGAATATAGAGTTTCTCATTGCTTCCCATCTCATAGCGATACCCCTCTCCGGAAGACTCCACCGCCTCCACCGTCACATGATTGAGTGTCTGGACATCCAGATAGCCGGAGAGCGCTTCTGGCCCCCACAGCGCCAGTGCCAAAACCAGAACGGTCACGGACAGAATGACAAAATTTCGGATATTATGTTTCATATACCAGCCTCCCTTACCAGCCTCCCTGACGCCATTTTGCGGCGTCTTTCAGTTATCTATTCGCCTTCTGTCTCCTGCGTGTCCGGCAGAAGAAACCCGATACAGCTTCCCTCTCCCAGCGTGCTCTCGATCGAAAGCTCGCTCCCGTGGAGCTTTAGGATCTCCGCACACAGCGCAAGACCAAGCCCTGCACCGTTTTTGCTGCGGGAACGGGACTTGTCCACCATATAGAACGCCTCCGTGATTTTGCGGCACTCCTCCTCGGGGATGCCCACCCCATAATCCTTCACTGCAAACCAATATCCGTCCTCCAGCTTCCTGCCGATGATCTCCACGGTGTCGCCCGGTTCCGACGCCTTGCACGCATTGTCCACCAGATTGATCAGCACTGTCTTCATCAGATTCTGCTCCGCACGGATCTGCCCCGGCTCATAGTCATACACAAAATGCATTCCCGTATCCATATGCGCCCCATACATCTCCTTCAGATAGACGAACAGACTCTCCGCCTCCATGCACTGCATCGTGATCTCACCCTTTCTTGTGACGATCAGATCCAACAGCCTGAATGACATGGTCTCCAGCCGCTTTCCCTCCGTATAGATGTAATTGGCCGAGAGAAATGCTTTCTCCTCGTCCAGTTTGTGGGACCTTAACAGATCCGCATACCCGATTATGGCCGTGAGCGGGGTCTTCAGCTCGTGAGAAAACGCTGCGATAAATTCTTCTCTGGCGCGCACCTCATCCTCCAGCTTGTGGATATTCTCCTCCAGCGCATTGGCCATCTTGTTAAAATCACGCGTGAGCTGCCCCATTTCGTCATTGCTGATCAGCTTCGCGCGATAAGCGTAATCCCCCCGGCTCATCTCCTTTGTGGCACGCGTCAGAATGCGTATGGGCTTGGTCAGCCAGAGCGAAAGAAAGAGCATCACCACACAACTGCAGAGCAACATGACAAGCGTCACCCTGCGGTACATCACAAAACCGTCCGTGCGCTCCTCAAATACCGCCGTCACATCCTTCATGGTCTCCAGATAGACCACGCGGTTCAGCGCGTTGATGCTGGTTCCCGTCTGCACATAATAGTGCTCCCCCTGTTGTATCACCTGATAAATACGGGTCTGCGCATCGATCTTTGACAGAAAATCGGTCTCCGTCACAAAGCCGTCGCTGGCATAGAGCACTTTTCCGTTTTGATCGGACAGTCTAAGCAGCCGATTGCTCTCGGCGCCTCCCGTCTCCAGATTCACACCGATCTGCTCAATGGTGCCATCCTGCAGCACATCGTATTTGGACGGGATGTTCAGCGCCGCCGTCTCAAAGGCAAACTGCAGGATACTGCTCTCGTTCAACGCCTGCCCGATCTCCCGTTCCATGGACATGTCAAACACGAAATTGACAAAGAAAAATCCGCTGACACCGAAAGCAGCCGCCATGATGGTAATTGTCATTAACATAATTTTGTATGAAAATTTCATCCTGATACCTCTACTGGATCTCCAGACGATAACCGACCTTATAGACCGCCACCAGATTCTTCTCCCAGCCCATCTTCCTGCGCAGTCTCTGCACATGCAGCTCCAATGTGCGGCTGTCCGAGATATACTCGTCACCCCAGACTTTCTCGTACAGAGTTTCTTTAAACAGCGCCACATTTTTATTCTGGATAAAAAGTACCAACAGGCCGTATTCTTTGTTGGTGAGCACCACGCTCTGCCCGCCTCTCGTCACCTTGCGGGCCTCCACGTCCACCACCACATCCCCGGCCTGCAGCAGCTTTTTGGTCTTGTTAAATCGCCGCAGCACCACTTCCACTCTGGCCACCAGCTCCACCACCTCAAAGGGCTTCACCAGATAATCCTCGGCCCCCAGCCGCAGCCCCTTGACCCGGTCCTTCACCTCATGCTTGGCGGTGATAAAAATCACAGGCACCTTCAGCGGCCGGATATATTCCATAATGTCGTAACCGTCGGCCCCGGGCAGCATGACGTCCAAAAGGATCAAATCGAAATTCTCCTGTTCGATCAGATCAATGGCCTCAAGACCGTCCTGCACCGCCTTGCATTGATATCCCGCCGCCGTCAGATTGATGTCTATCAGATCACAAATCGGTTTCTCGTCATCCACAATCAGAATCTTTATCATTTCTCCTCCAAAACACCCCATCCCCAATAAGAGCGTATCTCGTTCACCAGTTCCTCCACCGTACGATTCTCCCGGTAGGGATGTTCCTTTACATATTCCTCGTCCGTATCGAATCCGTCCGTCCGCTGATAGTAGATGGAATATTGTCCCTCCACAATCAGCTCTCCGTTTTCACCCTCCCTGCTGTAGCGGGCCACCACCAGCAGATCTTTCATGCCGTCACCGTCCAGATCCTTGCCGCTCATCCCCCTCAGAGAATAGAGATTGTCATAATCTCCCATGGGCTGGAAGCTCCAGACGATGTCCCCCTGCTCATTGATCATATAGATCATAAAAATATCATAGTCCGCCATGTACAAAACGCCCGGCAGCACTTTCAGATTGCCCAGTTTCTCGTAATTGCGCCAGTAGCTCTGTTCCTGTATCACCGAGAACCCGTTCTCCAAAAGTTCCCGCTCCGTGGTCGCCGTATACAGAAATTCCGTGGAACGCCCGTCGCGCACAAAACTGCGGATAAACTTGGCGCTCTTATTCATATCAAAACGATTGATCTTATCATTGATGCGCCAGTCCCGGTAAAAAGACAGTCCTCCCGAGGCGTCTTCCGTCTGAAACAGTACCTCACCCACTTTATAACTCTTGCCCGCATAATTCCCGTCGGCATTGACACAACCCGCAATCAAAATGATATCCATCCGACCGTCGCCGTCTAAGTCCTGAAATGCCACGGAAACCATATCCGTGATCGGCTGTTGCAGCTCTCCCAGAATGGTGTAATTGCACTCCAGCCGATTTGTCTTATAGACGATATTGCCCTGCGCATCCGCCAAGAACACCGCCGCCCTGTGACACTCCCTCTCGATGGCGCAGAAAAAACGCACCGTCGGCACCTGCTGCAGCGCCACCGGGTCATCCGCCTTGATCCGATACCTTTCCTCCGGCCGGACCACCTCGGTGGGCACCGCCTCCTCGCCTTCCTCTTGCGGCATAAACGTCACTAGCGGCACGTCAAACACATGCTTCTCCACCACGTCGTAGCCCTTCGCCGAAATGTCTGCAATCGTAGTGATCTCGGCAAAACGCGCCTCATAGGCCTCATAGTCCGCCAACACATCTCCCGCACTCTCCGCCCTTGCGCCGTCGCTCCCCCAAACCGTCACCGCGCAGACAACACATGCAGACACTAAGCCCAAAAGCCGCTTGATCCATATTCGGTTTTCCCTTGTATCCGCCCCCGTGCGACTGCTCATCCGCAGCATCCTCCTTCAGAACCCGTAATTCTCTATCAGTATAACATCGCATCCCGGGAAGCTCAATTATTTTTGTGGAAAAATGTCAAATGATGCAGATATGATGCATAAAATGTCCCCGGGGACTGACCTGTCAGGCCAACCGCCGGGGACTTTATGTGCTTCTTTTTCGTGCTTCCTATGAGCCCTTTATTCGAACTTTTTATTTGAGCTTTTTATACGGTTCCCGTCCGCGCTTTCTACACCAGACGAACAGTCTCTCTGGCGATGGCAAGCTCCTCGTTGGTGGGAATCACCATAACGGTGGTCTTGCTGTCGGGAGTGGAAATCGCGATATCCTCCCCTCTCTTGCCGTTTGCCTCGGCATCGATGGTCACACCCAGATATCCCAGATACTCGCATACCATGCTTCTCACCAATGCGGCGTTCTCACCCACGCCCGCGGTAAAGCAGATAACGTCCACGCCGTTCATGGCGGCCACATAGGAACCGATATACTTTGCCACACGATAGCAATAGGTCTTCAAGGTTCTGGTGGCGTTCTCATCGCCCTTATTGTGTCCCTCCTCCAGATCACGGAAATCCGAAGAGAGATTGTCGGACAATCCCAGTACGCCGGATTTTTTGTTCAACACTGCCATGATCTCGTCGATGGACTTGTTCTCCTTATGTGCGATAAACTCCATGATAGCCGGGTCAATGTCGCCGGAACGGGTTCCCATGATCAGACCCTCAAGGGGGGTAAGGCCCATGGAGGTGTCAACACATTTGCCGCCCTTTACTGCGGAAATGCTGGCGCCGTTCCCCAGATGGCAGACGATGATGTTCAGATCCTCGTACTTCTTGCCGAGTACCTCCGCAGCCCTCTTGGATACATAGGAATGGCTGGTGCCGTGGAATCCGTAGCGTCTGATCTTATATTTCTGATAATATTCATAGGGAAGACCGTACATATAGGCCTCCTCCGGCATGGTCTGATGGAAGGCCGTGTCAAACACTGCCACCATGGGTGTGCCGGGCATCAGCTTTTTGCACGCGTTGATTCCGATGATATTGGCCGGATTGTGCAGGGGAGCCAGATCGTTGCACTCCTCGATCGCAGCCATCACCTCGTCGGTGATCAGCGTGGAAGCCGCAAACTTCTCTCCTCCATGTACCACGCGGTGTCCCACCGCCCCGATCTCGTCAAGGCTCTTTACCACACCCGTCTTGTCATTGGTCAGTGCCTCCAGAACCAGTCTGATGGCCTCGGTGTGATCCGGCATGGGGGTCACGTTCACTTCCTTCTCGCCGCCCGCGGGGGAATAGGTGATCTGACTTCCGTCGATGCCGATTCTCTCACAAAGTCCCTTCGCAATGCACTGCTCCGTCTCGGAGTTGATCACCTGATATTTCAGAGAAGAGCTGCCACAGTTGATAACTAAAATATTCATGATGCCGATTTCCTTTCCACTATATAATTTGAAGATATTTCGTTCCCTTCGCACTTTATACCAGTTGTGCCTGAACTGCCGTCAACGCCACAACACCCACGATATCCTGCCAGGAACATCCGCGAGACAGATCGTTTACGGGCTTTGCGATTCCCTGCAGCATGGGGCCGTACGCCTCTGCGCCGCCAAGTCTCTGCACCAGCTTATAGCCGATGTTGCCCGCATCCAGATTCGGGAAGATCAGGATATTCGCATTGCCGCCCACGGGGCTGCCGGGTGCCTTGGTCTTGGCCACGGAAGGAACCAGCGCCGCGTCGAGCTGCAGCTCGCCGTCCAGCACCAGATTGGGATACTGCTCTTTGGCAATGCGGGTGGCCTCCACGACCTTGTCCACCAGAGCATGTTTTGCGCTGCCCTTTGTGGAGTGGCTGAGCATCGCGATCACAGGCTTGGGACCGACCAGCGCCTTGAAGCTTCTGGAGGAGGAATCCGCGATGGCTGCCAGCTCCTCCGCCGTGGGATCCTGATTCAGGCCGCAGTCCGCAAAGAGAAACGCACCATTCTCGCCCAGATCCTTAAACTGCGTGTCCATGACAAAGAATGCGGACACCAGTTTCACGCCGGGCGCGGTCTTCAGAATCTGCAGAGCAGGTCTGAGCGTGTCCGCCGTGGAATGGCAGGCCCCCGCCACCATGCCGTCCGCATCGTTTGCCTTTACCATCACGATTCCGAACGTGAGATAATCCTTCAACAGAATCTCTCTCGCAGCCTCGGGCGTCATGCCCTTCGCCTTTCTGGTCTCATATAACAGGTTCACATAATCATCCATCTTCTCGGTAGTCTTGGGATTGACTACCTTCACGCCGGTGAGATCGACTTCCAGCCATCCGGCACCGTCCATGATCTTCTCCTCATCGCCGACCATGATAATGTTTGCAATGCCTTCTTCCATCAGCTTTGCCGCAGCCAGCAACGTCCTCTTGTCATTGGACTCGGGCAGTACGATCGTCTTCCTGTCGAGTCTTGCTCTCTCCTTGATGATATCAATGTATGACATCTGTATTTCTCCTTTCCGCGATACAAATTTTTTAAAACATCTTAACAAAATTCGATACTTGTATTATACTAAATTTGTAAATGATTAACAAGTCATAATATGGGTTTTGTCCCACGTTATTTTTTTCACAATATAAATCATGTCACCGAGGGCACAGACCGGTTCCGGCCGGGGATCTCCTATCCGCGGCAAACCGCACCAGAACACCGGGAGGATACTTTATGAGTAAATCAGACATCCGTCCAGATAAGACTTTCACAGTAAACGGCATTGTGGCCGAATACAATCCGTTCCACAACGGCCACCGCTATCAGCTTGAGGATGCCAAAAGACAGTCCGGGGCCGACTATACCGTCGTGGTTCTGGGCGGCAATTTTATGCAGCGGGGCACTCCCGCCCTCTTTGACAAATATAAACGCGCCGAGATGGCGCTGCGAAACGGGGCGGATCTCGTGCTGGAGCTCCCCTCTTTCTACTCTGCCTCCAGCGCGGAATATTTTGCCACAGGCGCCGTGACGCTTCTCGACAGGCTCGGCGTGGTGGATTGTCTCTGCTTCGGAAGCGAGTGCGGGGATCTGAATACCCTGCAGCGGATCGCGGACATTCTCTTGGAGGAACCCGCCGAATATGTCTCTCTCTTAAAACAATATCTGCGGCAGGGAGCCTCCTATCCCACTGCCCGGACCTCCGCTCTGGTACAGTATTGTCCCGAACTGAGCGGTTATCGGGATGTGTTAAGATCCGCCAACAATATTCTGGGCATCGAATATCTCAAAGCCGTCCGCAGAAGAAACAGCGCCATGAAACCCGTCTCCACCATTCGCAGCGGCTCCCAATACCATGACCGCATGCTGGGCACACAGTTCAGCTCCGCAATGGCGCTCAGACAGGCAATCCATGCCACGCAGGACTGGACCATGCTCTCCACCCAGATCCCGGAGCCGGCCTACCGGATTCTCTGCACTGCCCTGACAGACAGGCGGCCCCTTCAATTGGACGATTTCTCCGTGCCTTTGCTCTATAAGCTTCTGATGGAGGCGGACGCGGGCTATACCGATTATCTGGATGTGTCGGCCGAAGTCTCCGACCGCATCCGCAACCGGCTGTATGATTTTACCACTTTCCAAGCATTCTGCGATCTGTTAAAGACCAAGAATATGACCTATACCCGCATCAGCCGCTGCCTGATGCACATTCTGTTAGACATGAAGACCGCCGATATGGAGCGTTACCGTCAGGCGGACTACATAAGTTATATCCGGGTGCTCGGTTTTCGCAAAGATGCGGAGGCGCTGCTCTCCGCCGTCAAGAAGCACGCCGGCCTTCCTCTTCTGACCAAGCTTGCGGAAGCCGAACAGATTCTGGATGAGACAGGACTCTCTATGTTCAAAAAAGAGCTTCGCATAAACGCCGTCTATGAGAGCGCAGCCGCGCAAAAATCCGGCTGTCCCATGACGAACGAGTATCGAAGCCCTCTTGTCATCGTCTGATTTGATTTTATTCCATTTGATTTTATTTCATTTGATTCTATTCCATTTAATTCTTAAAGCTGTGGATCGGGGCGGGAATTCTTCCGCCTCGGTTCACAAACGCGTCGCAAGAGAACGGATTCACGGGCATGACAGGCGCATAGCCAAGCAGGCCTCCAAACTCCACTTTCTCCCCCGTCCCCTTTCCGATCACCGGAATAATACGCACCGCCGTAGTCTTCTGATTGACCATACCGATGGCCATTTCGTCGGCGATAATGCCGGAGATGGTGGTCGCTTTCGTGTCCCCCGGAACGGCGATCATATCCAATCCCACGGAACACACACAGGTCATCGCCTCCAGCTTTTCAAGGGTCAGCGCCCCCGCGGTCACCGCATCGATCATTCCTTGATCCTCACTGACGGGGATGAATGCACCGCTCAATCCCCCCACATAGGAAGACGCCATGACGCCGCCCTTTTTCACCTGATCGTTTAAGAGGGCTAACGCCGCCGTCGTCCCCGGAGCGCCGGCGTACTCCAGTCCGATCTCGCAGAGGATATCCGCCACGCTGTCTCCGATGGCCGGGGTGGGCGCCAACGACAGATCCACAATGCCGAAAGGAACGTCCAGCATTCTGGAGGCCTCCTGCGCCACCAGCTGTCCCACGCGGGTCACCTTGAACGCCGTCTTTTTGATCGTCTCACAGAGCACCTCGAAATTCTCTCCCCGCACCTTTTCCAATGCGGTCTTCACCACGCCGGGGCCGCTGACGCCCACATTGATAATCTTGTCGGCCTCCGTGACGCCGTGAAACGCCCCCGCCATAAACGGATTGTCGTCCGGCGCGTTACAGAATACCACAAGCTTGGCACAGCCCAGAGAATCCTGCTCCTTGGTGTATTCGGCGGTCTCCTTGATCACCTCGCCCATAAGCTTCACCGCATCCATATTGATGCCGGTGCGGGTGGAGCCGAGATTGACGGAACTGCAGACTCGTTCCGTGGAGGACAGCGCCAGCGGAATGGAGCGGATGAGCAGCTCATCCGCGGGAGTCATCCCCTTGCTCACCAGCGCGGAATAGCCGCCGATGAAGTTCACGCCCACCTCATGGGCCACATCGTCAAGAACTTTCGCCAGATAGGCAAAATCTTTCTCCGATCCACATGCCGCGCCGCCCACCAGCGCTATGGGCGTCACGGAGATGCGCTTGTTCACAATGGGAATGCCGAACTCTCTGGATATCTCCTCTCCGGTCCGGACCAGATTGCGGGCCGCATCGTAGATCTTTTTATGAATCTTATCCCCCAGAACGTGTAAATCCGAATCGATGCAGTCCATCAGGCTGATACCCATGGTGATGGTGCGCACATCCAGATTTTCCTTCTCTATCATTTCGTTTGTCTCAAGCACTTCGTATTGATTGATCATAGTGAGAACCATATCCTTTCCGCGTCTGCATTCAGCAAATTTCAGATCCTGTGCATCTTGTCGAAGATCTCTTCCTTCTGGCATTTGATGACCACCCCGATCTCCTCCCCGAGCGCGGCCAGATCATCCGTCATATCGCCGAACACCTTTGCGGAATTGTTCGTATCCACGATCATCATCATATTAAAATAATCCTGCACAATGGTCTGGGAGATATCCAGAATATTGATCCCGTTCTCCGCCAGATAAGTACATACTCTCGCAATAATCCCTACCGTGTCTTTTCCTACTACCGTGATAATGGTCTTCTTCATATTCGCTCCGTTTCCGTACCCGCAGGTACCCGTTTAAATTGTCTGCCTCTGCTTTGTCCGCCGTTTCCTATGCGATCCGAATTTCCGGCGTCAGCTCGTTGCGCCTTGCCACCTGCATGGGAAAATCGTCGGCATGATAGGGATTGTCCCCCAGCGTGATCTCCATGCGCACCGCCTCGTATGCCAGTTCCGGCAGATTGTTCTCCTGACTTAAATGCCCCAGAAGGATCGCCTGAAGTCCGTCGTGCAGCACCCGGCTTAGAAGCCTCCCCGAGTTCTCGTTGGACAGATGTCCCCGATCCCCCAGAATACGCTGCTTTAAATAATAGGGATAGGATCCGACCTGCAGCATATTCACATCATGATTGGCCTCCAGCAAAAGGACGTCCATCCCCCGCAGGCAGTCCACCGTATAGTCCGTGAAATGTCCCAGATCGGTGCAGATTGCCACTTTTTTGCGCCCATAGGACACGCGGTAAGCCACCGGCTGCGCCGCGTCGTGGGAGATTTTCATGGGATTGACCGCAAGATCCTTAATGATCAGCTTCTCATCCTCTTTGACCTCCCGAAAAAGCGCCTCGTCTATCTTGCCCACCGAACTCATGGAACGGAGCGCATTTATGGTTCCCTTGGTGGCATAAATGGGAATCCCGTATTTGCGCGCCATAACGCCTAATCCATTAATATGATCCGCATGTTCATGGGTCACCAGAATACCGTCGATATCTCTCCCCGTGAGCCCCAGTTCGTTCAGACCGCTCTCCGTCCTCTTGCCGCTGATCCCCACATCCACCAGAAGATGTGTCGCATCGCTTCCCACATAGATACAGTTTCCGCTGCTCCCGCTGGCGATACTGCATAACCTCATGATTTTTTCCCGCTTTCCTCCCAGTAGATTTCAATAACGTCCCCGTCCGTCAGCGTCTCCATATAATCCGCATTGTGGCCGTTTAACCGCGTCATGATCGTTCTTCCTCTGGAATCTTTCAAATCAAAATCAATATAATCAAAAATATCCACAAACACATATTCCGGCTTGCCGTTTAGGGTCACAAACCGGCCGTTCGCCATCACCTTCAATTCCCGGCCCGCATCCGCAGAACCTCCGGTCTGCGAACCGCCTGTGTTTGAAACGGCCGCATAATTGCCGTCTTCGGGTGAATCGTCCGAATAGGCGTCCGTATTGCCCTCATCTTCCGACATACTCTCCCAAGTTTCGTCCGAAGTGTCCCGCTCCGGTTCGTACGCCGCCGTCTCCAAGAGCAATCCGCCGTCCATATTCCAACTCACCGTAAAATTCTCATAAATTCTGGTGTCGGGTCCCGCCGGCGTATCGTTGACCCGGATATTGCCGCCGAGGGGCACATCCAGAAGAGCGGCCACCTCCGATACCGTATAAGAATTCTGCACCCGGATGACATCGCCTTCTTGGATCTGATAGAACTCGTTCTCCCGGCTGCCGTTTACCTCCGCCGTCTTGGGCAGATCGATTTTGGCGCCGTTTACATAAATATGCAATTGTTCGGAGAGCTCCGGGAGCCTCCCGAGCTCCTGCATGCCCGCTTCCCCTATGGTGGAAGCGGTCACTCTGATCAAATCGCCGCTGTGAATCTGGGTGTGGAGATCCGCCGGATCGCCGTTTAATTGAATGACAGCCGCCTCGCCCTGACTGCCGCGGGTCATGCGGGATTTCCCGTTGACTGTATAGGTCAACGCCTTTCCCCGCTTGGGGAAGAGGTCTTCATTGGTAAACTGTGCCTGCATGGCGGCATCCGCCACGGACAGCCGTCCGTTGTCATAAAGTTTCAGACGGATATCATTGAACTCCACAAAGATAAAATTATTGCTCTGTTCGTAAAAGCTCAGACAGATGCCGATGGGCGTCACCATCAAAGAATCCGTCTGCGCATTCTCCATCTCGAAGACGATGTTCTGCATCACCTCTCTGCCACGGATAGCCACACGCTCCTTGGCAATGCCAAGATCCTTGGCCAGAGCTTCCGTGTATCCGGCGATCATACCGCCGCCGCCCACCACAAACACCGCGCTGACGGGCTTATCACCGTTTAGCTCTTTGATGCACTGTGAGACCCTGTGCGTCATATCTTCCACGGAGTCCTTTAACAGTCCCTCCACCTCCTCGGCGCTGATAATCTGCGGCAGTCCCATAATGTCCTGATATTCGATCAATTCCTCGGTTCCGGCCTGACGCTTGATCTGCTCCGCCGTCTCAAAATCCACCAGACAGTGCTGCACCAGAATATCCGTGAGGCTGTCCCCCGCCACGGGAATCATGCCGTAAGCCGTGATGGTTCCCTCTTTCGTGACGGAGATATCGCTGGTGCCCGCTCCAACGTCCACCAAAGCCATATTCAGCATCCTGAATTTTTCGGGAATCGCCACCTGAATGGCGGCGATGGGCTCCAGCGTCAGATTCGCCACATGCAGCCCCGCCAACTCTACCGCTTTGTACAATCCGTCCACCACATCATCCGGCAGAAACGTGGCGATCAGATCCGCGGAGATGGTCTTGGCCTTATGCCCCTCCAGATTACCGATCTGATAACCGTTCATATAATAGCGCATGGCTGTGTAACCCACACAGTAAAATTTCAGGTCCGTGTCATTGGTCTTCTGAAATTCCTCATAAGCCAGCTCCACTCCCATGGTGGACAGGGCATAGATATCTTCGTCCGTAATCTCCTTCTCACTCTCGAAACTGTTTTCCACCGTGATGGTGACCGTGCGCAGAACACGCCCCGCCGCCGCGATACACACCTCCGTGAGATTGCGGTTTAAATCCTCCTCCAACTGCCTTTTCACGGTCTGAACGGTCTCTCCCACCTTGCCGATGTCATGGATCTGTCCGTCCAGCATCGCTCTGGTCTCATGTTCTCTGGAGCGCTGTGCCAGCACATGGAATTTGCCGCCGTTTAAATACCCCACGGTTCCCACGATGCTGCGCGTTCCGATGTCCAGACCGAATACCAGTTGTCCCTGATTTTCCCTGAGTTCGTTTAATCCCGCCATGAAAAAGCCTCCAATTTTTTATCGATTTGGCGAAAACTTTCCTCCAGTCCGCCGCTGTTGTCTATCACAAAATCACAGCTTGCCCGAAACTGCTCCTCGGAGAGCTGCCTGCTCATAATATTGGCGATCTTCTCCGGTCCGTACTGTCTGCTTCGTTCCAGCCGCTCCCGCCGGACATCCGCATCGGCATGGATATACCAGAGCTCGTCCACAAGCTCCCGATAGCCCGCCTCGATCAAAAGCGCCGCCTCCACAAAGAAAAGTTCCACCTCCGGATTATTCCGTGCCTCCTCAAGTCTCTGCAGCAGATACTCCTGCACCGCCGGATGAATGATCTGATTCACCTGTTTTAAGAGCTCCTCGTCTCCGAATATCCGCTCCGCCATGGCTCCCCGGTCGATCTCTCCGTCCGGGCGCAGAATGCCGTCTCCGAGAAGCTCCCGCAGACGCTCATAACATGCCGTTCCCTTCTCTTTTACAAGATGCGCCACCTCGTCCGCCAGATAGATCTCACAGTAATAATGTGTTTTGATGTATGCCAACAGCTTTGATTTGCCGGCTCCCACTCCGCCGGTAATGCCGATAAAGCGCATGGTTCTCCCCCTGTCAGACTACTTGGCCTCATACCAGCTTCCGCCGGTGTGAACATCCACCTCCAGCGTCACCGAGAGCTCCGCCGCAGATTTCATATGATTTACCAGAAGCTCCCGCACCTGTTCCACTTCATCCTCCGCCGTCTCGATGAGCAGTTCGTCATGCACCTGCAGAATCAGTTTGGAGCGCAGCCCCGACCGGCGCAGCGCCTCCCAGACCCGTATCATGGCGATCTTGATGATGTCCGCCGCCGTTCCCTGAATGGGCGAATTCATGGCCACGCGCTCCCCGAAGGAACGCTGCATGAAATTGGAGGAGGCAAGCTCCGGCACCGGACGTCTCCTGTGGAACATGGTGGTCACATAACCGTTCTTTTTGGCATCCTCCACCAGTCTGTCCAGAAAGTCTTTGATCCCGGGATAGGTGGCAAAATACTGCTCGATATACTCGGCGGCCTCTTTCCTGCCGATGCTCAGATCCTGACTCAGTCCGAAAGAACTGATGCCGTACACGATACCAAAATTCACCGCCTTGGCATTGCGTCTCTGGAGTTCCGTCACTTCCTCGAACGGTGTGTGGAACACCTTGGAAGCCGTGATGCGGTGAATGTCCTCGTCCATGCGGTAAGCCTCGATCAACTGCTCGTCCCCGGACATATGCGCCAGCACACGCAGCTCAATCTGGGAGTAATCCGCATCCAGAAACACAAATCCCTCCCGCGGCACGAACACCTTGCGCAGTTTCTTGCCAAGCTCCGTTCTGGTGGGGATGTTCTGAAGATTCGGCTCCGTGGAACTGATGCGCCCCGTGGCCGTAATCGTCTGATTAAAGTTGGTGTGGATCCGTCTGTCCGCACCGATATAGGCTGCCAGCCCGTCCGCATAGGTGGATTTTAATTTCACAAGCCCCCGGTATTCCAAAATGTCTTTCACAATGGGATGATCCTCGGAAAGCTTCTCCAACACATCCGCCGCCGTGGAATATCCGGTCTTGGTCTTCTTTCCGCCGGGCATCCCCAGTTTCTCGAACAGAATCTCCCCGAGCTGCTTGGGGGAGTTGATATTGAAAGATTCCCCCGCCTGTTCGTGGATGGAGCGCTCCAGCTCATCAATCCGGTCCACCAAGGCTTCCCCGTAAGCCGAAAGCTCCTCCTTCCTAACCTCCACGCCTTCCCGCTCCATGTCATAGAGCACCAGAGAAAGGGGCATCTCGATCTCATGCATCAGCCCGTCCATCTGCTTTTCCGCAAGCTCCCGCTCCAGAACTTCCGCCGCCTGCAGCGCCACATATGCCCCGCAGCCGCAATAATTTTTACACTTTTCCGGCTCCTGCTCCAAGACCTCGGAGAGTTTTCTTTTGCCGAAAAGCTCCGCCGCCGTGGTCATTGTCCTCCCCAGATACTCGGCGGCCACAGCCTCATAGTCATAATCGTTTTTCAGCGGATTCAACAGATACGCCGCAATTAAAATATCAAAATAGCGCTCCGTGCTCTCCTGCGAGAGATAATTGTATTCCCGCTTGATATTGGCGGTGGCGATCCGGGTGCGCGCCGACAATGTTTTCAGGATCTTGCGCACATCCTCCGTCTCATCCTTCTCCTCCACAACCTCGTCAAACAGGGATAACTGCCCTTCTTTGACCGTCTGCGCAGACAAGGCATAAAAATAAGTCTCCTCCTCGGAGAGGGAAATTGCCACCCCTAGGAGTCTGCGCTCCTCCTGCAGCAGAAACAGACCGATCCGCGGACTCTTCTCGGCCCGCTTGACCAACTGCTCCAATTCCCGCAGACCGTCCAGCATCCGAACCGTCGTCTCCGCCTGCGCTTCGACGGCTCTTCTCGCCTTGTCAAATCTCCCCAGCAGATTCTTAAATTCCAGCATTCTAAACAGCTCATATGCCTGCGGCGTATCATAGTCTCCCACCTTCGCCGCCTCATAGTCGAGCTCCAGCTCACAGTCCGTCTTGATCGTCGCAAGCCTCTTGCTCAAATCCGCAAGCTTCTTGTTGGCCTCCAAGGATTCCCGCACGGACTTCTTGGACACCTCCGCCACATGGGCATACAGATTGTCCAGAGAACCGTACTCCACCATCAATGCCGTGGCAGTCTTCTCTCCCACCTTGGGCACACCGGGGATATTGTCCGCGGTATCTCCCATCAATGCCTTCAGATCAATAAACTGCTCCGGGGTCACCTGATAGGCCGCAAGCACATCCGCCGCATAATAGTCCTCTATCTCCGTGCCGTTTTTCTTCGTCTTGGGGATGCGGATCTTAATGCGCTCCGTGGCGATCTGCAGCAGATCTCTGTCTCCCGATACCAGAGACACCGCCATACCGTCCCGCTCCGCTTTCCTCGCTAATGTCCCCAGAATGTCGTCCGCCTCCAGCCCGGCCTGCTCCATCATCACGATATTCATGGCGTGCAGCACATCCTTCATCACCGGCACCTGCTGGCGCAGCTCTTCGGGCATAGGTTTTCTCGTGCCCTTATAGTCCTCATACATCTGATGTCGGAACGTGGGCGCATGCACGTCAAAAGCCACCGCCAGATAATCCGGCTTCTCCTCCTCCAGAATCTTGAACATGATGTTCAAAAATCCGTAGATCGCATTGGTGTGAAGCCCCGCGGCATTGCTCAGATCCGGCACCCCGTAAAATGCCCTGTTCAAAATGCTGTGTCCGTCTATCAAAACAAGTTTCTTCATATTCTCTTCATGTTTCCTTCCGAATTCGCTCTCAAATCATAAAAGTATCCAGATGAGAAAACCCACGATGAACGCAATGACAAGCGTCTTGAGCCCGGCGCCCAGATAGAGAAATACCGAGTGAAATTTCACACGGCTTCTCGCCTCCGAAAGCCGGTTCTCCAGCTCCGCCTGCAGATCAAAGGCATTGCCCTCCTCCAGACGCAGCATTCCCTCCGTCACCAGAAACTGGATCACCAGCTCCTCGTGACACTCGCTGCAAGTCTCCATATGCTCGCAAAATTGTTTTAATGTGAGAAAGTCCATTTTCCGCTCCAGAAATGCGGGAATCTGTTTCTCAAAATCTTTACAAGTCATATCTCCCCCTGCGTGGTTTCAGAATAAATGCACATATATCTATACTATACAACAATTTCCATAAAAAATAAATATGAAAAAGCGAAGAAAATGTCTTGCCAAGAAAAGTAATCTATGTTAGAATATTTTTTGTTCTTGGAATGCAATGATACGTTAAGCCGGCGTGTCGGAATGGCAGACGAGGCAGACTCAAAATCTGTTGTGGGCAACCACGTGCGGGTTCAAGTCCCGCTGCCGGCACTTCATGGTGCGAGATCATACTTTGATCTCGCACTTCTTTTTACATAAGGACAGTCCGCGGAGCGTGCTGTCCGTTGTTTTGCCCAAAAGAGCCATTGCACCGACCGTTCAGTGCAATGGCTCCGTATGAAACGCCGTCAGATCCGCCACATCGTGGCTCAGACTGAATTTCTTATTCGTGCTGCGCTTGTAAAATGCGCTGAGGATTCGATTGATCACCAACTGCAGGTTCTCTCTGTCCATGTTCATCAACACCACAATCCGCTGAGAACTGGAAAACTGCATGGTGACATCCACTTTTCTCAGAGAAGAAAGCACCGCTCCCTCCAGAATCTTCATGGCATCTATCTTCTCCTCCACCGTGGCGGCTTCCTCATCCGCCGCAAGCAGGGTAAACATAATGATCTGCATTTGCTGATTGTTGCGATCCATCAGATTCTCCAGATAACTGAGCATTCTGGAAAACTCGGGGTAATTCACCTCATATGCTTTGGAATAACTGCTCTGCTTCTGAATGGTCTCCAAGAGGCTCTCCAGATCCGACTTGGACAGACGGGGCTGAAAATCCATCACCAGCTCATGGTACATCACGGTGGCTCCCCCGCCTTTCTGTTTCGCAAAATAGAGCGCCCTATTCACTCTGTTTACGGCTTCCTCACGCTCATACTCCCCCGCGGACACGATCAGCCCGCCCACGGATACGGACAGATTGGACAGCTCCTCATCCTCCGCTTTCGCCCGTTCCAGCCGGTCACGGATCCTGCCGACTTCGCGCTCCACGGCATCTTTCGCCGTGACACCGCACAACAGGCAGATAAATTCGTCGCCGCTGTCCCGATAGAGAATTTTATTCCCAAAACTCTGCTCCAACACATTTGCCACGGTGTTCAGATACAGATCTCCTTTCAGGAAACCGTGCAGATTGTTGACATTGCGCAGGGCGTCCATATCCACGGCCAGAAGACATCCCTCTCCCCCGTCCGCCAGATAGTCCGAGAGCAGTTGTTCCCCATAGATGCGGTTGAAGACACGCGTCAGACTGTCATGCTGTTTTTCCGCGGAATTATAGGCTCCCGCATCCTCCAGAATCTTCTGCAGCACCTCTCCGCCCACCACGTCCCCCGTGCCGTCCTGCGCGATGTAACTGTCGGGCGAAATGGTCTGCAGCTCTCCCTGATCCAGAATCTGAAGAAAGACTTCGGCACACTGCGGGTCAAACTGCGTGCCCGCACAGCGCGCGATCTCCTCCCGCACCGCCTCGTCCGAGAGACGCTTGCGGTAAATGCGGTGGCTGGTCATGGCGTCATAGGCGTCCGCAATCCCGATGATTCTCGCCACGAGCGGGATCTCATCCCCCTTAAGCCCCTCGGGATATCCCTTGCCGTCATAGCGCTCGTGATGATATTTGGCCCCCACATCCAGATCGTCCATGGAATTGATGTCTTTCAAGATCTCGCCGCCCACCACCGTGTGCAGCTTCATCAGAGAAAACTCCGTATTGTTCAAGCGTCCCGGCTTGTTGAGAATCGCGTCCGGCACGCCGATCTTGCCGATATCATGCAGCAGCCCAATGTAGCGGATGCGCTCCACATCCTCCGCCTCCATCCCCAGCGCCTCCGCCAGTGCGCCGGAATACTCCGACACCCGCTGTGAATGACCCTTGGTATATTCGTCCTTGGCATCGATGGTGTTTACGATGGTCATGATCGTCTGCATCGTCATCTGCCGGTTCTGCACATTCTTTTTCTCCAGCTCCGCCATAAACTCCAGATTCTGTCTGTGGATCCGGTCATAGATCCGCGTCGCCACATAACATCCGCCAAAACAGAGCACAATCAGCGCGATCTGTATCTCCGCATTCTTGCTGGACTCCAGATCCAGCTCTCCCGCGGCAAACTTTCTGACAATGGAACAGAGATTGACCACAATACTGGCCGCTCCCGTCCAGAGGATCAGTTTCGGCTGATGATAGAGAATGAGCAGGGACAAAAGCGGCAGAATATAGGTGAACACCAGATACGTGCTTCCCGTTATCATGCTGAACAGATACATCACAAAATACCCGCACACGATCTGATAGCGCAGCGTCTCCGAATCAGGCTTCCTGCGATAAAGAAAATGGCAGACCAGATTCGGCAGAATCGCACACAGCAAAAAGACTACCACATATTCTATGCCACGGCTCTTCTTGAGATACTCCCCTATATAAGTAACAAACAACACCGATACAATCACGGTCCAGCCTATCATCAGGCTGCGATTAATTTTTCTGGTCTCTGTCCTCATATTCACCTTCTTCTGTATTTGTTGTCATTTCGGTCAGCTTCTTCTAGATCCGCTTCATCCGTACCGTGATATCGTCTCCTGCGGTCTCAATCTCACCCATGCTTCCCACAATAAGCGGCATCATCGGAGGCAGATGTCCCAGATCCACGTCCATGATCACAGGCACATTTTTCCTCCCCGCCACTTCCAGCACGGCGTCATAGGCGTCCAGTCCCATCATCTCCTGCCCCATACACAGAGGACGTCCGATCAGAAATCCCCTGACATGCCGGAACCACCCGGCCTCCTCCATCTGCCACATGGCTCTGCGAATACCGAACACATTCAGATCACAGGCTTCCAGAAACCAGATGATCCCGTCCTCTTGATATCGTTCCACAAACTCTTTCGTCCGGTCGAACCGTGTCCCCAGCAGATTGACCAGACAGTCCATACAGCCGCCCAGAAGTCGGCCGCTCATCCGCACTGCCTCACCGTCCGCCGCGCTCCGGCCCACAAAAGTTTTCAGGATCCGCTCCTCGGTCACATGATAAGGCACAAGGGGGTGATCCGCATCCTTCAAAGACTCTCGCTCCCATTTATCATATCCGGCCACCACATCCTTTTGGCCGGTCAGAAGCGCCATGGCGTCTCTTAAGGAATCATGCCACGGCTCCATGCCGAACGCCGCGGCACAGGGCCCGTAAACCGACGCCGTATCGCACAGAGTCGCCAGCAGATAGGTGAAATTCGTATTGTCCGAATATCCCATGTACCACTTCGGCTCGGCCGCCTTGATGCGCTCGAAATCCATATGGGACAAAACCTCGCACATGAGCTCTCCGCCGCCGCAGGAGATCAGACAGTCATTCTCTCCGCGGCAGTAGTAATCCGTCAGCTCTTTTGCACATTTTTCCGGGGTACTGCTGATACCCACACCATCCCCCGCGTAACAATTCGGCCCTAGATCAAGCCGGTACCCCTGCTCTCTGAACTTTCTCTGCGCATTCTCAAAACCGCTCCTGTAGGGCTCGATCTGACAGCCGAAAGAAGGCGCCACAAACCCAATCGTTCCGCCCGGGGAAAGATTCCTCGGATATCTCATATGCCCTCTCCCTTCACATTACAGATCCAGCTTGTCAAAAATGTCAAAACAGTCGAACGTGGCAAAATAATCCTTGGGCGTCTCCGCACGGCGAATCAGCTCCACGCTGCCGTCTTCCCGCAGCAGAAGCTCCGCGGATTTTAGCTTACCGTTATAATTGTACCCCATGGCAAAGCCGTGGGCGCCGGTGTCATGAATCGCCAGATAGTCGCCGATTGCGATCTCGGGCAGTTCCCTGTCAATGGCAAATTTATCATTATTCTCACACAGCGACCCCGTCACGTCATACACATGGTCGCAGGGCTGATTTTCTTTTCCCAGCACCGTGATGTGATGATAAGCTCCATACATGGCGGGACGCATGAGATTCACCGCACAGGCGTCCACACCGATATACTCCTTGTGTGTGTGCTTTTCATGCAGCACCTTTGTCACCAGATGTCCGTAAGGCCCCATCATGAAACGGCCAAGCTCCGTATAGATCGCCACGTCTCCCATACCTGCGGGAACCAGAATCTCCTCATATACTTTCCGCACACCCTCGCCGATGGCTCTGATATCATTGGGCTCCTGATCCGGGCGGTAGGGAATGCCGATGCCGCCGGACAAATTGATAAACGCAATGTGTACCCCCGTCTCCTCCTTCAGCTTGACAGCCGTCTCAAAGAGGGTCTTGGCCAGAGTGGGATAATACTCGTTGGTCACGGTGTTGCTGGCGAGAAACGCGTGGATTCCGAAATGCTCCACACCCTTTTTCTTCAGGATCCGGAAGCCTTCAAACAACTGCTCCGTGGTAAAACCGTACTTGGCGTCCCCGGGATTGTCCATGATGCTGTTGCTGATAGAAAAATACCCGCCGGGATTGTATCTGCAGCTCAACGTCTTCGGCAAAGTGCCGATGGTCTTCTCCAGAAACTCAATATGGGTGATATCGTCCAGATTGATGGTGGCGCCGATCTTAGCCGCATAGACAAACTCCTCCGCGGGCGTGTCATTGGAGGAAAACATGATGTTCTCCCCTGTGATCCCCATGGCGTGAGCAAGCATCAGCTCCGTCTTGGAGGAACAGTCGCAGCCGCAGCCATACTCCTTCAAAATATTGATCAAAAAAGGATTGGGAGTCGCCTTGACCGCAAAGAACTCCTTGTATCCTTTATTCCATGCAAACGCTTCCCGCAAAGCCTGTGCGTTGGCGCGAATCCCCTTTTCGTCATAGATGTGAAAGGGTGTGGGATAGGTCTTTACGATCTCCTCGATCATCTCTTTTGTGACAAACGCTTCTTTTTTCATGACGTACCTTTCTGATTTCTTTATTCTGTTTTTCTTTATTCCGTTTCTCTTTATTCCATTTTTGTTTATTCTATTTTTCTCTTTTCTGCCTCATCTCTTGTCTGTTTCTTCTGTCACAGAAGATGTGCCCGCATCTCCTCGCCGGACATCGGACTTAAGTCTGCGGGAGCCACGTCGAACACCGTCTTGCATCCGCTTGCGCCCCTCTGGTTCATGCGATAGGCCGCTCTGGCATATGCAGCCAGCACACAGGCCGTAAACTCCGGATTGGAATCCAGCTTTAAGCTGTACTCGATCACATGATTGTGCTCTCCGTCCTTCCCGGTTCTGCCGGTGCGCAGCACAAAACCGCCGTGGGGAATGCCCGCGTGATCCCGCTCAAGCTCCTCCTCGGAGATAAAGTGTACGGTGGTGTCATAATCCGCAAAATAATTGGGCATATTCTTGATCTGCTCTTCAATCTGCTTTAAATCCGCCCCCTCCTCCGGCACCACAAAACACTCTCTGGTGTGCTTCTGTCTGGTGGACAGCTCGGGATTTTCGCAGGCCCGCACAGACGCCAAAGCGGCGTCCACGGGAATCGTGTACTGCTTGGCATTCTTCACTCCGTCAATTCTGCGAATGGCATCGGAATGCCCCTGACTCACACCCTTGCCCCAAAACGTATAATCGTTGCCATCCCGCAAAATGGCGTTCGCATATAATCTGTTTAAGGAGAACATCCCCGGATCCCATCCCACGGAGATCATGGCGATCCTGCCGCCCTCTTTGGCCGAGGCATCCACCTTCTCAAAATGTTCGGGAATTCTGGCATGGGTGTCAAAACTGTCCACCACATTAAAGAGCTTCGCATACTCCGGTGTCTGCCCCGGCAGATCCGTGGCGGAACCGCCGCAGAGTATCAACACATCCAGCTTCCCCTTCATATTTTTAAGCTCATCCGCATGATACACGGGCACGCCGCTCTGTGTCTTCACGCTCTCCGGCGCCCTGCGAGTGAAGACCGCTACAAGCTCCATATCGTCGTTTTGGGCCACCGCGCACTCCACGCCCCTGCCCAGATTACCATATCCTAAAATCCCGATCTTCATTTCTCATTTCCTCTCTTCTCTAAATATTTTCTATTTTAAATATTTTCTATCTGCCAGTCTATGGGTTCCACACCCTTCTCCCGCAAAAACGCGTTGGTTTTGCTGAAAGGCCGGCTGCCAAAGAATCCCCTGTACGCGGAGAGCGGGCTCGGATGAGGCGCCTCCAAAATCAGATGATTGGGATTGTTCAACATACTCTTCTTCGCCTGCGCAGGCTTTCCCCACAGAATGAACACGATGGGCCGATCCTGTGTGTTCAGCGCATGGATCGCCGCATCCGTAAACTCCTCCCACCCCTGCCCGTGATGGGAATTGGCTCTGTGGGCCCGCACCGTCAGCACGGTGTTGAGCAGCAGAACGCCCTGCTTAGCCCATTTTACCAGATAGCCGTTATTGGGGATATAACACCCCAGATCATCCTGTAATTCCTTATAAATATTGACCAGAGAAGGTGGAATATCCACCCCGGGCTTCACCGAAAAGCACAGCCCGTGCGCCTGCCCCGGCTCATGATAGGGATCCTGCCCGATGATCACCACTTTCACCTCTGAGAGGGGCGTCAGATGAAACGCATTGAAAATATCGTCGGAAGGCGGAAAAATCTGCGTGGTATTGTATTCCTGCTTCACGAACTCATAGAGCTTTTTGTAATATGGCTTTCTAAACTCCGCTCCCATCGCCGGCAGCCAGTCATTGTCTATCATCATATTCTCACCGCCACCCCCTGTCCGCGCAAATATTCTTTCACCTCTCGAATCTCCAGCTCCTTATAGTGGAACAGAGATGCCGCCAGCGCGGCCTCAGCTCCCGCGTCCACAAGTGCTTCCTTAAAATGCTCTTGTTTGCCCGCTCCGCCGGAAGCAATGACAGGGATCTTCACGGCCTGCGCCACGGCTTTGGTCAGCTCAATATCATACCCTTCCTTGGTACCGTCGCCGTCCATACTGGTGAGCAGGATCTCCCCCGCCCCCAGACGCTCCGCCGTCACCGCCCATTCCACGGCATCCATATTCATATCCACACGGCCGCCGTTTTTATAGACCGTCCAGCCGCTTCCATCCGCTTTTCTTTTGGCGTCGATCGCCACGACCACACACTGACTGCCGAACTTGTCCGCCGCATCGCGGATGAGCTGCGGATTCATGATGGCAGCCGAGTTGACGGAGATCTTGTCCGCACCCTCCCGCAGAATCACCTTAAAATCCTCCACGGTGCGGATGCCGCCGCCCACGGTAAAGGGGATAAACACCTTGCTCGCCACCTGTCTCACCCACGCAAGCTGTGTGGAACGGCTGTCCGCGGAAGCCGTGATATCCAGAAATACCACTTCGTCCGCCCCCGCCTTATCATAAGCCGCCGCCACATCCGCGGGATCCCCCGCATCCCGCAGGTTCACAAAATTGACGCCTTTTACCACCCGTCCGTCCTTCACGTCCAGACAGGGAATGATCCTCTTTGTATGCATATCGTCAGCCCCGTCCTTCCTTTGTCACCCGGACAAAATTCTGCAGTATCTTAAGCCCCGTCTCGGAGCTTTTCTCCGGATGAAACTGACAGGCAAACAGACTGCCCTTCTCCACCGCGGCATGTATCAGCGTGCCGTACTCCGTGGTTGCGGCCACTACTGAATCCTCGTCGGCCTTCAGATAATATGAATGCACAAAATAGACATAACAGTCCTCGGGAAGTCCCTGAAACAACCTGCCCGAATGTGGAAAACGAAGATTGTTCCATCCGATATGCGGCACCTTCAGTCCGCCGTCGTCGGGAATTCTAAGAATTTTTCCCTTTAAGAGGCCAAGTCCCTCCACCCCCGGACACTCCTCGCTCTCATCAAACATCAACTGCAGTCCGAGACAAATTCCCAGAAAAGGGATCTGTCTGTGGGCACATTCGCGTATCACCGGCACCAAACCGTAATCGCGCAGTTTTCCCATGGCATCACCAAATGATCCCACTCCCGGCAAAATCACGCCGTCAGCCGAGAGGATGGTCTCCCGATCTCTGGTAATGACCGTCTCTTCCCCCAGATATTGCAGGGCTTTCTCCACACTTCTGATATTCCCAGCATCGTAATCTATGATCGCAATCATTCTACCGGCCTCCGTTATTCTCCGGAAACTGCTTCTCCTCCGGCAGCATGTGGGGCAGATTCACGGTTTGCGTGGGCGCTTCCCCGCCGGTTCCGGCAGTTCCTCTTCCCTCGGCTGCGGCAGTCACTTTCTTCGTGTATTCCACATCATCCGGCTCCGCAGCGATTGCCAGCGCCTCAGCCTCCGTCAGACCGTATTCCTCCTGCAGGATGTTTAGAATACGGCTGTAGACTTCGCTCACTTCCCCGCCGGCGTTCCACTTCACCGCATAGTCGTACAGTGCCGCATAGTCGTTCACCGCCTGAATCAGCACATCCAGAGCTTCCACTCTCTCGCCCTCGCTGATGAACAACTCATATTCCCGCATCCACAATCTGATGCGCAGAATGCTCTCCGATTTCCCGAACATCACCTGCTCGGTCTCGTTCAAGGTCTTGCCGTAAAGGCCTCTGTAACAGTTCTCATAATCCTCTTGATAATATGCCTTTCTGGCGCTTTGTTTCACCGTGAAATCGCCGCCCAGATTCACTAACAGCAAAATCACCATCAGCACGGTCAGGCAGACCACGGCCACGGGAATGATTCTCTTGGGAGAAATCCGGTTCTTGAGATCCTCCGGCGTTGTCTCTTTCGGAGCCTTCTCCTTGGGCGGCTTTTTGGCTTTCTTCTTTTTGCCGCCTCCGGCCTCCCCGCCTTCTCCGTCCGCGTTCTCCGCATCCTCCGGATTCTGGCCCTTCTTGCCCTTCTTGGGTTTCTTGCCCTTTTTCCCCTTCTTACCGGGTTTTTCTTTATCCATCTCGTCCAGAATATTCTTATTTTCCTCGGAGAGCGGAACATCTTCCGTGCCTGTCTGCGTCTCTTCCTCGTCCTCATCCTCCTCGGTCAGGAAATCCAAAATCTTGGCAAACAGACCCTTTTTACCTTTTTTCGCGGATGCTGCCGGATCGGCAATTTCCTTCTCCCGGATCAGATCTTCCACATCCGCTCCGTCCGCCATTCCCAGCAGGCTGTCCATGTCGGACATATCGTCGGCTGCTTTGCCTTCGCCGCTTTCCGCAGCGGGCTGCTTCTGCAGATCCGCTGTGTCGCCCGCCGGTTTCTCCCCGGCAGGTTCTTCCGAGACGGCTTGTTTTCCGGATTTCTTCGCCAGCTTCTCCGCTTTTTTCGCCTCTTTCGCCGCCTTCTTCGCCGCCGCTTTCTCCTCTTTCGCCCGCTTTTTCTCCAAAGCTTTCTTCTGGCGTTCGCTCAGCTCCCCGCTCTCTGCTCCCGCACCTTCGGACGGCCCCGCCGCGCTCTCTGCCGCAGCCGCCGCATCCGCCTGCGCCATGGCCGCCACGCTCTCATCCACCGCCTCATTATTGTCCGACTTCTGAAGCAGATCATGAATGTCCTGCAGATCGCCTTCTCCCTGTGACGTTCCCGCGAGAAGGTTCATCAGATCATCCTCCGAAACACCTGCATCTTCGGCCTGAACCGCTTCCTCCCGGCTGGCCTGCAGCAGACGCTCGATCTCCTCCTCAGACATCGTGTCGCTCTCCGCGTCAGCCCCTTCCGCTTCATCCATATCGTCGTTCTGCAGCGCTTCCATGAGCGTTTTCATATTCTGTTTGGCCAGCTCATCCGATATCTCCGGCACGTTCTGCGGCATCTCTGCGTCCGCCAAAACATCCGATGCGCTTCCGGCATCCGTCACAGCCCCCGGCATCCCCGCGGCATCCAGCAAAGCATCCAGATCCGCTTTCCCTGCATTGCCCGAAGGCGCCGCGTAATTCGTCATACCGCTGGTATTGAGCATACTCTCGATCTCCTGCAGGCTGCTCATATCCAACAGGCTTTCAATGTCGGGCATATCATCCATAGCAAGCAGATCGCTTCCGTCCATAAGCGATTCCTGCCCGTCGAGACTGCTTCCCGTGATTTTATCTAACATCTGCTCTAAACGTTCTTCCTGCGAAGGCATTATGATGTCCTCAACTTTCTCTGTTTTTTTGAAGCTTAATATTTTGAAGTTTTATCTCATGACAAAAGGTCTTCTTTATAGTTTAACACAGGTTTTGCAGCCAATCAATCGCATTCTTTGGAATTGCCACTCCTTTTTCCGCCAATTCCGCCGTCAACTGGTATAAGTTGGCATTCACCCGGTAGAATTTCGCCTTTTGATTAAAATATGCCGCCCTCTCGAAAGGGAAACGAATCACGGACGGAAACCGCATTCCCACACCCAGTTCCAGAACCGTCAGCCTTTTGTTTAACGTCCCCTGCAGCCATTTGATATAATGATTCCACTCCGGCAGATAACCGTTCTCATCATAGTGCAGGGCATAGATATTATTCGGCTCCCGCCGCTCTTTGCAGACGGCACATTGCTCTATACATCGGGGCGCTTCCCGATCCTCTCCGGCCGCCAAAGCCTCTCTCCAGTCCGCAAGCATCTGCAAAAGCGCATGTCTCTCACCGTCATCCGCAGTCTGCAGATTTCGCTCACAAGCGCTGCCGCACTGCATGCGCAGATCCGAACCGCAGGGCATCACCAGCCGCCCCTCCCGCCACGGTGCCTGCGCCACGACGGCATTGGTGGACACCGATACCACAAAATAATTTTTCCCTTCCAACAGTTCTGAGAGCCTGTTCAGTCCTGCCGCACAGTTTCCCTCTTCGTCCCCGCGAAACAGCCGCTGCCACACCGGAATCAGCGATCCCTGCCCGGAATCCGCAAGCAGCTCTCTGCCGCGGATATACTCCGGCCGGTGCCGGAAAGCTTCCGTGTCGTCAAACTCTTCCCCCAATCCCACCAGAATCATTTCCGATGTCTCAATATCGTCTAAAAAGGCCGTTTCCATCGCCTGTTTCATTCCACTTCTCCCACCACAATGCAGCCGCTTGCCTCATCCGGATGAATCCCGTCAAAAAAGCTGGGATGCTTCCCAGCTTTTTGTTCTGTGTCACACCGTATCCGCCCTGTCATACGAATCCGGCTTTTCATGCGCGGTACATTTCACCTGCCGTCAGTCATTTAAATGTCTGGTCAGCACCAGTTCATCCACCACTCTCACCAGATTGCCGATCTCAGGCTTGGAAAGCTGCGCATCCGCTCCCAACGCACTTCCTTTTCGCTTCATCTCCTCATTAACCAGAGACGAGAAAATAATAATCGGAATATCCGCCGTCTCGGGATCCTCTTTCATCAGCTTCGTGAGATGATGTCCGTCCATCTCCGGCATCTCAATATCCGTAATCAAAACGCGCACATGCTCATGCAATGTACCGTCAGCCCTGCACTGGCACACAACATCATAGGCCTTCTGCCCGTTTTCCGTGTGTATCAGATTGTCATATCCCGCATTCTTCAAGGAATCTACGATCAGCTTGTTCAAAAGCGGCGAATCCTCCGCGATCAGAATCGGAACATCGCTTCTGCCCCGCTCTCCCAGCTCGGCGATCTCCGATACCTTCAAGCCGGTCTCCGGATTGATATCCGTCACAATCTTCTCGAAATCCAGAATAATAATCAGTTTTCCGTCCTGCTTGATAATACCGGTGGCCACGCTCTCCTCTGTGGTGGAGATCGTCGCGTCGGGTTTGATGATATCTCTCCAAGAGACGCGATGGATTCCCCTTACCTCCTCCACATGAAACGCAATGTCCAATTTATTAAAATTCGTGATAATAAACAATCCGTTGGGAGACGACTCTCCCCGCCCGAGACAGTTCTTCAGATCAATCGCCGTGATCATGATATCACGGGGCATGAAGATTCCCTCGATACTCGGATGGGAATTGGGAACCGGCGTCACGGGTTGATAGGTGATGATTTCTTTGATCTTGGCAACATTGATGCCATAGGAGTTGCCGTTCAATGTAAATTCAAGGACTTCCAGCTCGTTTGTTCCGTTTTCCAGCAATATCTTTGTATCCATTTCTTACCTATCCGCGCGCTGCGACACGCCCTCATGCAACGGAAAACCTTCCCCGGGAAACTTCCCGTAAAACCTTCCGCCATCATGAATCAGCGGTTGAATACGCATTTTTATTCAACCTTCCGGTCGTCCCTTGTCGGCACAGACCATTCCGTTCATAAAATATCCTTTCGTCCATTATAACATATCTCGCCAAAAATGGAACTATAAAAATCCATAAATTTGTGAAAAATTGTGTAAATTAGATATTCTCGTTTTGAATGGTCTGAATTAAATTTTTTTGCTTCAGTCTGCCCACGGAATATCTCATGATACCGTGCAGCAGCAAAAACACGGCCGCGACAGACAAAATAATTCCCTCTATGGGCCAGCGAAACCGCATTGCCACGCCCACTCCCATCGCCCGGTGAAACAGAAATGACAATGCGACGCCAAGCGGCAGCGCGATGATCAGGGCCTTGCCCCCGTAAAACAGTCCTTCCAGCCAGATCATGCGCTCAAACTCCCGATCCGTCATTCCGACGGCCTTCAGCATGGCAAATTCCGGCGCGCGAAGCTCCATATTGGTGGTCACCGTATTGAAGATGTTGGTGACGCCGATGAGCGCTACCACCGTGATAAAGCCGTACAGAAAGATGGCGATCACCAGATACATGTTTCTCTCCCTCTCATAGGAAAGTGCATAGTTGCTTACAGTATAGCTTCCAAGCCCCATATCCCTGCGCACGAGCTCTTCCGTCTCATCCGCATCCTCACAGCGCAGGTAAACACTCACAGACGCCTTATCATACTGCTCCATCGCCTCCCGATGACTGTTCATCCAACTGTCGCTGACAATACACACCGGGGTGTTATAAGAGACATAATCCATCGAATACGGTGTTTTCTGCGTCTGGGCGATCACCTCCACACTAAGCTCCACTTTCCCTGTACCGGAGAGCACTTCCCCCGGCTCAAACCGGGCGATCTGCCCTGTGACGGAATGCAGTCGTTGATCATCATTATCGAAATAAGTCTGCTCATACTCCGCATAGACGATGGCTTTGTCCTCGGCCTGTTTTGGCGACACTCCCACCTCTTTACAGAACCGCTCATATGCCGCATCCCCTATCGAACGAAACCATATGATCTCACTCCGGGAAGAAGCATCCGGCCATTCCCGCAGATATTCCTCCGCATAAGATAAGGTATCCGCATCCACCGTCATAGTGCCGTTTCTCACGATCTCCGCCTCCTGCACCCCCGCAAGCTCCACCATCCGTTTCGCTTTCTCATAGGCATCCTCGTCGTACAGACTGACCCAGATCTGGTATCGCCTGTCATGATAGTAGAGACCCGTGGCCGCAAGACTTGACTGCACAAAAGTGGTCATACCGATAAACACCACCACACTGACCACTATGGACACAACCGTCGCCCGATATTTCACCCGGGCACGCCGCAGATTCTTGTAGGCAATCTTGCCTCCCACACCGAACCATCTGCGGATGTAAGCGGGACATTTCAGTTCTTTGCCGCGCATTTTTACCGTATCATTGGCACGGACGGCATTGATGGGCGAAATCTTTGCCGCTCTCCGCGCCGCCTGTAATCCGGAGCAGAAAATGGTCACCCCGGACAAAATCACCGCCGCCAGAACCGCCCACAGAGATACTCCGAATATCAGGGGAATGTCCAGAGCGCTTTCCACCATGCCGCCCACAGCCCGCACCAGAAGAAATGTCCCGCCGATTCCTCCCAGAATACCAAGGGGTATCCCCACAATTCCCAACAATCCCGCCTCATAGTAAACAATTCTGCGAAGCTGCCCGGAAGTCGTCCCCACGGATGCCAGCCTTCCGTAGAGTCTCATCTTCTCCGTCAGAGAAATCATAAAACTGTTGCGAATGCAGAACACACTGGTGAACATGATAACCCCCACCGCCACTGTCGCCATGGCATACAGCATATTCAATGTCCGCGAGGAAAAAGAAAAAAGAAGCCATTTGTTCAGCCAATAATTCTCCTTAACATTCTCGGCCACCTGCCGAATCTGCAGCGACTCCGCCTCCGTGAAATCTCCTTCCCCGTCATAGAAGAAGCCATGGAAACGGAGATACAATTCCTCCGGCACCCCCAAGATCCCCGCGTTCACCTGATCGGCATGTTTCAGCCCCCAATTCGTGTAGGTGACATAGACATCCAAACTTTTATCCAAACCGTCATCCAAATAAGTAAAGACCGAGTACCCCGGCGCCATCCGTTCCTCCACCGTGTCATTGGGACGGTCAATAATGCCCACAATGGTATAGGTCCGCGTCTCATAAGTCTCCAGCGTCTCCTGCTCATAGGTGTAGGGATAGGATTGATCCAGCGTAGAACCCGCGGACATTCTCTCCCCCACCTTGAGCGTGAGCACATCCCCCACCGCAAGATCCACCAGCCCGTTTGACCCGATATGCCTGCCGATGACCAGTTCGGAACTATTTTCGGGCATACGCCCCGAAAAGAGCTTTAGGGAAAGGGTTTCCATCCCCTCTTCATCCACGGCTCGAATATACAGATAGGGCTTGTCGGGATTCTGACTGCCCTCAAGAAGCGCATAACCAATCTGTTCTGTGAGCGCCATTTTCCGAATATGCCGATTATTATTGAAGAATCGGAGATTCTCCGGCTTCACCCCTGCGAACAGATAGTGAAAATCTCCGTTCTGCTCTTTTTCATATGCCACCACACTGTCACGAAAACTGACTATCAGACAGGCCACCCCGGTGATCAGGGCCGTTGCCAGAATAATGCCTATTATGGTCACCCCGGTGCGTTTGCGATTCTCCTTCAAGGAACGGAAACAACATTTCTGCAATACATTCACTGCGCCTCCACCCCTTTCCTCGCATCATAAATGCAGCCGTCCTCAATGACCAGAACCCGGTCGGCCCGCTTTGCCAGCTCCGGATTGTGGGTGATCATGATAACCGTCTGTTGATAACGTCTGTTGGCCTCCTTCAAAAGCGCCATGATCTCATCGCTGGCCTTGCTGTCCAGATTGCCGGTGGGTTCATCGGCCAACAGAATCGCCGGTCTGGTGACCAACGCCCTGCCGATGGCCACACGCTGCTGTTGTCCGCCGGAGAGTTCATTGGGCAGATGTCTTGCCCTCTTTTCAAGTCCCAGCGTAGTCATCAGTTCCCGCACCAGCTCCGGGTCGGGTTTCCTGCCGTCCAGCTCACAGGGAAGCGTCATATTTTCTTCCACATTCAGCACCGGAATCAGATTATAAAACTGATAGATCAGCCCTACCTGCCGCCTGCGGAAAATGGCCAGTCTGTCATTATCCATCTGATAAATATCCTGATCCTCAATCAACACTCTGCCCGATGTGGGCCGGTCCACCCCGCCCAACATGTGCATCAATGTGGATTTCCCGCTCCCGGAACTCCCCACCACCGCCACAAATTCACCCTTCGCAACGGATAAATTCACATCGTTGACGGCAATCACTTCGCTGCTGTTTTTGCCGTATATTTTGCTCAGATGCTCCGTTCTAAGAATCTCCATCTCATCACCCTGCCTTTCCCTTCTATGTATCTGTTTTCCCTATCATAAAAAATGAAAATGACAATTCGGTGACATTTATCAAATTACTTCATAAATTTTATGGAAAAAACCGTGCCCTGCCCTTCTTTGGACTCCACGGCAATCTGTCCGTTCTGCATCTCGATCACTTCTTTGGACAGCGCCAGACCGATTCCGGCGCTGTCTGCGGCCGGTGCGTTTCCCCTGTAAAATCGCTGAAAAAGCTTTTCCCGCTCCTCGGCCGAAATTCCGACACCATTGTCACTTATCCTGATTTCCGTATAGATATCATTTTCCGAAGCACTGATATCCACCACGCCTCCCTCCGGACTGTGCTCTATGGCATTTTTCACAATATTGCCCACCGCCTCCGCAGTCCACTCGAAATCCACTTTCAGAATCGCATGTTCCGGCAGCGTCGTATGCACCCGGACGCTCTTCCACTCCGCAATCATCTCAAGATTTTGAACACAGTGTTCTATCAATGTTTTGACCGAAGAATCGCTGCGCTCCAATTCCACCACTCCCGCCTCCAGTCTGGAGAGTTTCAGCATGGCGGCAATCAACCATGACATTCCTGTCAACTGCCGGATGATCTCCGACAGAAAATGCTGTCTGGTCTCCGCACTCATGCCCTCCGCTTCCGCCAGATTATCCGCCAGTATGGTCATGGAAGTCAAGGGCGTCTTAAGCTGATGGGAAATATTGGCGACGGAATCCGCCAACGCTTTCCGTTTCTCCTGCGACTGCACTGCCTGCTCCCGCAAAAACACGGTCAATCTGTAGATCTCGTTGCGCAGGCCGCTCAGTTCGTCGTCCGCATTGTCTGCAAGCTCCAGACGATATTCCCCTCTGTCCAGCCGCTCCATGTAGGTCTGTAATTCGGCAATCTTTTGTTGTCTTTTCCACAGATACCGCAGTGCGCCTCCAACCGCGGCGCCCAGCACCCCTAACAGAAAAAGATTTCCCACAGTCTGTGCAGTCCTAAACTTTTTTTCCTGCCCGCCAAATCCCCGGCTCCCGACTTCCTCAAAGACACCGTACCGCGCCAGCAGAGAAAGCCCTCTATCCGAGGGCTGCTCTGCGTCCAAAAGAGCAATCAGCTCCTCCTCCGGCACCTGCGGATAGGCATCCGCAATTTCCTCCATGACCGCTCCCACAAACCGTATATGATCTCTGCGCATGGATTCCCGAAGATAGAAAAACGCCAGATTCCCCAACACCATCACAGCTATCACAAACAGAAGCATTTCCGCTCCTATCTTTTTTAATTCTCCGCTCCATTTTCGTTGATAACGCACTGTTCTCACTGATCCCATTGTATCGGTCTTATCTCCCATGCTTACCTGCCCCCTGTCTGTTCCGGTTTGGCGATCCAAATGTTATTTTTCCATCCGATATCCCATGCCTCTGACCGTCCTGATCATGGTTCCCTCCGTGTCGCCAAGCTTTTCCCGAATGCGCTTCATGGTCACCGAGAGTGTGTTATCATTCACAAAATTGCCGGAGATATCCCAGATATCCGAGAGAATCTCATCCCGGGTAAAAAGCTTGCCGGGACGGGACATCATACTGTACAAAATCCTGTACTCCAGCTTGGTCAGTTCCACCTCTTTTCCCGCCACGGTCACTTTTCCGGTCAATGAATCCATGGTCACCTGCCCGCACCGCAAAACAAAGCTGCCCTTGCCCACACGCCGCAGGACATTTTTGATTCGCAGCAGAAGTTCACGATTGCGAAAAGGCTTGGTCACATAATCATCCGCCCCCAGTTCAAGGCCTTTGACCACATCCGCCTCCTCGTCCTTGGCCGTCAAAAAGATAACAGGAATCCGAAGGCTCTCCCGCAGTTCCCTATACAGATCAAATCCGTCCCCATCGGGCAGCGAGACATCCAAAAGCATCAAATCATAATCTGCTTGTCCCAGAACTTTCCGGGTCTGATTCAGGTTCTCCGCCACATCCACTCCGTATCCTTCGGCCTCCAACAGATATTTCAGGCCCAGAACAATACTTTCATTATCCTCGACAAGCAAAATCCGCATGTTTCATCCCCTCCAAAACTCGCATTCCGCATACAAAAAAGAGCAGTAAATACTGCCCTTCCAACTTTTTCAAATTTTTGTACCCTCAAAACCGAACACGAATCAATTACTACATGACCTTCCGTCCTCT
>CAZSAJ010000018.1:0-51787 GCA_964604835.1 uncultured Acetatifactor sp. | reverse complement strand
GCTCCTCTGTAGCCCTTTGCAAGCTTTAATACGCGATTATGTTTCTTCTTGGCATTCAAGCCACCTTTAATTCTTGCCATCTCTTATTCTCCTCCTTGCCCGACTTATAAATACGGTAAAATCTTCTTCATATTCTTAACATTGGTTGCATCCGTGATAGCGGGCTTTCTCAGATTGCGCTTTCTCTTGGTGCTCTTCTTGGTTAAGATATGGCTCTTGTACGCTTTCGCTCTCTTTAATTTACCGGTTCCGGTTACTTTAAAACGCTTAGCAGCTGCTCTGCTTGTCTTCATTTTGGGCATAGCTATTTCCTCCTAAAATATTCGTTGATGTGCGGCGGACAACAACCTCCGGCCGCCTTTATTTGATGCACACGGAACACGGTTCGTTCCGGCGCCTGCATCACTGCTTGACAACTGGCCCTCTACTGTTTCTTCTGTGCGAGGAACATGGTCATGCTCCTGCCTTCCACTTTGGGGGCCTTCTCCACAACGGCAATATCCGCCAGATTCTCGGCAAAATCATCCAGAATATGCTTGCTGTTGTTCATATGCGCCATCTCGCGTCCTCTGAAACGCAGCGTGATCTTCACCCGATCGCCCTTGGTCAGAAATTTTCTGGCCGCATTGGTCTTGGTGTTCAAGTCATTGGTATCAATGTTGGGAGAGAGCCGAATCTCCTTGACCTCGATGGTCTTCTGCTTCTTCCGGGCCTCTTTCTCCTTGCGGAGCTGCTCGTACTTAAACTTGCCGTAGTCCACAATCCTGCACACAGGCGGCTGCGCCGTGGGAGCAATCTTCACCAGATCAAGCTCCGCCTCCTCGGCCAGTCTCATGGCCTCTCTCGCAGACATAACCCCCAGTTGTTCACCGTTCTCCCCGATTACACGTACCTCTTTGTCACGAATTTGTTCGTTAATCATTAAATCGCTAATGGTCGTATACCTCCATGCATAAGAAAATGAATGAAAATAAAAAAAGCGGACAGCATATCTATCCACTCAAAACGCTCCCATAGCTCCTCCGGGCCACACCCGCCCGCAGACACACTATATGGAAAATCTGAACGCTTACAAGCCCGTTTGCCGTAAGGTGAGAGTGGACACTCTGCTTGTTTTGTCGTGCAGCAGAGAAATCCCGCTACACACTTGTTTAGAATATCATCATCCCGATTGATTGTCAAGCGGGAAAATCAATTTTTTTAAAAATCAGGATGCCCTTCCGCCACGCGCTGGATATTTACACGGATCTCATTATCAATCGCAGAATACCGCCCTATGTAAGCGGACGAATTTCATCCGCTTTCCGCACCTTGTCAGCGCTCCGTAAAAGTCGCACAGTTGGTCTCCCTGCAGTTACATGCTCCGCAGCCCCGGATATCCACATGGTCAGCCACACACTTATAATTGCTGTTGTGAATACATTTGATCGCCTCACAGTCGATGCTGATGGTTTTGCTGGGGTGCTCCAAGGAACTGGTGAAGGCATCATGTCCTTCTCTGCGCTCCGTAAAGCTCTCACAGCAGGTGTCATCACAGTTGCAGGCATGTTTTCCGCCCACCATAATGTCTCCCTTGCTGCAGAGACACTCCTTGTTGTAGGTACAGTTCTCTACGCCACATTTCAAATCTGCCATGATAAACCTCCTTCCGTGCAGCCGTATGTGTCTGCCATAAGCTGCACAGAAATCAGTTTATCCAATGCCGTCGGCTTTTATTCCGCGCTTCCACGATCCGTCCCATGGAAGGCGCACTTATTTTGTCTCCTCCACAACTTCGATTTTGCGGATGGCCTTCGTGCGGATCTCCTCGCAGATCTGTCCGATAAACTCCTGCAGAGGCTTTACCCCCTCGTCTCCCGCAAAACGGCTTCTCACGGACACCACCTTCTCCTCGGCCTCCTTCTGGCCCACCACCAGCATATAGGGAACCTTGGCCAGACGCGCCTCGCGGATCTTAAAGCCGATCTTTTCGGAGCGGGTATCGGTAGTCACGAGGATTCCGTTCTTTTTGAGTTCTTTCTCCACCTCAGCGGCATAGTCCGCGAATTTCTCGGAAATGGGAAGGATCCGCACCTGCTCGGGACACAGCCATGTGGGGAACTTGCCCTCGTATTTCTCGATGAGCCATGCCAGCGTTCTCTCATAGCAGCCCATGGATGTTCTGTGGATGATATAGGGGCGCACCTTGTCTCCGTTCTGATCAATGTAGTACATATCGTACTGCGCCGCCAGCAGGGCGTCCCATTGGATCGTTATCATGGTGTCTTCCTTGCCGTATACGTTTCGGGTGTTGATGTCCACCTTGGGGCCGTAGAAGGCCGCCTCGCCCACATCCTCCGTAAACTCGATATCCAGCTCCTGAAGAATCCGGCGGATGCTCCCCTCGGTCTGCTCCCAGACCTCAGGCTCACCGATATATTTTTCCCTGTTGTCAGGATCCCATTTGGAGAGATGATAGGTCACATCCTCCTCCACTCCCAGCGTCTGAAGACAATATTTGGCCAGCGCCAGACAATTCTTGAACTCCTCCACCATCTGATCCGGGCGGACGATCAGATGCCCTTCGGAGATTGTAAACTGACGTACCCGGGTCAATCCGTGCATCTCCCCGGAATCCTCGTTTCGAAAGAGTGTCGAAGTCTCGCTGTAGCGGCAGGGCAGATCCCGGTAGGAGTGCTGCGTCGCCTTATACACAAAATACTGGAACGGACAGGTCATGGGGCGCAGTGCCATCACTTCCTTGTCTTTCTTGGGATCTCCCAGCACAAACATGCCGTCCAGATAATGATCCCAGTGGCCGGAGAGCTTGTAGAGGTCGCTCTTTGCCATAAGGGGCGTCTTGGTGCGCGTATAGCCCCACTCATTGTCCTCCAAATCTTCTATCCACCGCTGCATGGTCTGGATGATCTTGGCGCCCTTGGGCATCAGCAGGGGAAGCCCCTGACCGATGACGTCCACCGTGGTGAAAAGCTCCATCTCACGTCCCAGTTTATTGTGGTCTCGATTCTTGATATTTTCCAGATAAGCCAGATACTCCTCCAGCTCCTCCTTCTTGTTAAACGCCGTTCCGTAGATGCGCTGCAGCATGGCATTGTCGGAATTGCCGCGCCAGTATGCTCCGGAGGAGGAAGTCAGCTTAAACGCCTTGATCCCTTTTACGCTCATCAGATGCGGGCCTGCGCACAGATCCACAAAACCGCCCTGATCATAGAAGGAGATCTCTGCATCCTCCGGCAGATCGCGGATCAGCTCCACCTTGTACGGCTCATTTCTCTCCTCCATAAATTTGACGGCTTCCTCTCTGGGAAGTGTGAAGCGCTCCAGCTTCGCCCCCGCCTTGATGATCTTCTTCATCTCCGCTTCGATGGCGTCCAGATCCTCTCTGGAAAAAGGCGCATGATCGAAATCATAATAGAATCCGTTCTCGATACTGGGACCGATCGTCACCTTGGCATCGGGAAAGAGCTTTTTGACCGCCTCCGCCATCACATGGGAGGCCGTGTGACGGATCACCGCCAGCCCTTCCTTGTCATTGGCGGTACAGATGGACAGACTGCAGTCACCGTCCAGCACGGTTCTAAGATCCACCACTTTACCGTCCACCATACCGCAGCAGGCGGCTCTCGCCAGTCCCTCGCTGATGTCCAGCGCAATGTCATAAACGCTTTTCGCCTCGTTGTACTCCTTTACGGACCCGTCCTTCAATGTGATCTTCATTTTGATTCCTCCTCGTAATTATGATTGCCGGATTGCGGGATTTATACCAATAAAAAATCCCTTGCAATCCTGTTAAAGACTGCAAGGGACGTAAAATACGCGGTTCCACCCTCGTTGCAGATGCCCTGTAAACCTGAGCACACTGCCTCTCATTTTGCTCGTAACGGAAGCTGCCGGGCCGGTTTGCGGCCGCTCGGAGGTGGTTTTCAAATGGTTCGGGATCAAGCCGCTCCCAGCGCCTGCGTCCGTCGCTTACACGGCACGCAGGGCGGCTCTCTCTGACATCCTTCCGCATCCTACTGTCCTCGTCAACGCTTTGTTTTATGATTTTTAATCATATACCATTTAAAACGAATTGTAAATAGCTTTTCTCAAGTTTTCGAATCCCAATTTTACCGCTTTTTCCTATTTTTCCATCTCCCTTGCAATATAGCCCTCCACTTCCGCCCGGGGGATCTGCAGGGAAACGGCCAGCTCCCCGTAGAGATTGTCCTCCGCCAGCCGATAGTATTTCGCGTCCACCGCCGTCACTTTGCGGCCGGCCTCCTGCCGTTTCTGCTTGCGCAGATAGATCGTCTTGATGATCCGGATCCACTCCGCACAGTCATTTGTCCTCATACAGCCGCGGTACTCCTGTTCCAGAAGCTTATCATTGGCAATGGTAATCAGCGGGATATCCGGTATCCCCTGAATCAGACGATCGGCCTCCTCACGGCTTAAGACCCTCCGCAGAGACCCGTCCGCCGTATCTACCGGTACATACACTGTGCTGCCCGACATATAGAGGGGTTTGAGAATATAATATTCACGCTTTTTATCCACGCCGGAAATATCCAGCGTAGTGATATCCTCCACCACACAGACACCTTTGTTGCCATTCACTACATACTCGCCTTTTTTAAACACACAAATCTTCCTTTCTCATACCAAATAAACCAACTTACCCACAGTACTGTTATAACCTTATTTTAACAAATTAAACGGCAAAATGTCAGTTTATTTTATCAAAATAAAAGATTTTTGTGAAAATTGCTCATGATATACCGGGACTTCTTTGTGCAAAACGCTACTCTTTCCCCGCAAAATAGGCATCAATCCCGTCCGCAATCCCCTGTGCGAGCTTCTGCTGGTACTCCTCCGTGGCCATCAGCGCATCCTCGTCCTCATTGGTCATAAATCCCATCTCCACAATCGTGACCGGCACCTGACACCAGTTGATGCCCGACATGGTATCCGTCTCGACCACCCGCCGCTTTACCGCGCCGGTGGCGTTGACCACTCCGTCCAGAACCTGCGCGGAGAGCGCTCTGCTGTCCTCATAGAGAGAGGCGTTGTAGGGATTGTTCTTGGTCTGGCAGAGAGTCTCCACCCCTTTTACGCTGCCGTTGTCGGAGCCGTTGGCGTGAATGCGCACAAAGGCATCCGCCCCCGCCTCGTTGGCCGTCTGTGCCCGCTCGGCATTGCTGATGTCCACATCATGGGAAGTGCGCACCATCAACACTTGATAGCCGCGATTTTCAAGCTCTTCGGAAAGTTTCTCCGAGACGGCCAGCGTCAGCTCGTACTCGTTGAGACCGCTGACACAGCCTCGGGTGCCGCCTGCCACCTTTGCCTTGCTCTCCTGCGCGCCGGGACCGATGGGCTCCTTCTCACTGTTTCCTTTGGCCTGATGCCCCGCGTCGATGACTACCAGCCGTTCGGCATGTTCCTCTCGGCCGGAATCCGGATACGCCGACGCACTCTCCTGCGACGGGGTAATCCCTGTCCCTTCCGCCGGTTCTTCTGTTCCATCCGGCTTCTGCGCGCTCTCCGCCGCAGCGGATGCCTGTATGCCCGTCTGCGCCTCTCTGTCCGTCCTCTCTTCCGTGCCGTCCTGCGCTTTTCCGCCTGTCGTCTCTTCCATGACGGCGTCCTCTTCCCTACCCGTTGTCTCTTTTCTGTCGGCATCCTCTTTTATACCTGCCGTCCCGTCCGTACCGGTCTGCGCTTCCCTGTTCGCCGTCTCCTCCACGTCGGCCTGCGCATTGGTTCCTGCCGTCTCCCCGGCTCTCCCGCAGCCCGCAAGCGCCAATGTCAGGGCAAGGGCCAACAGAATTCGCCCACAAGCCTTTTGTCTCTTATTTTGAATATTTTTCATCTTTTTAATCTTTTTCATCATAATCCTCCACATCCTGACAGAAAAACCTGATATTTTGGTATTTCAAAAGAACTCAAATTATATTATAATTTATTTTATAATAAATGCCAATCAAAAGGCAGCGAAACGGAGGTAACTTTATGGGACTATACGCAATTACAGGCGGTTCCAGCGGAATCGGCGCCAAGACGGTGGAAATTCTAAAGGCACAGGGACATGAAGTCATCAATATCGACTTAAGAGACGGGGACATCACCGTAAATCTGGCCACCACAGAGGGGCGGGACACGGCGATTCAGAAGCTTCATGAGATGTGTCCCGACGGTCTGGACGGAATGATCTGCAACGCCGGAGTAGCCGGCACCTGCGGCAATCTGGCTCTGATCATCTCCCTCAACTATTTCGGCACCATCCGCCTTGCCAAGGGTGTGTTTGATCTGCTCGAGAAGAAACACGGAAGCTGCATTGTCACTTCCTCCAACACCATCTCTCAGGGTGCGGGCAGACTGGATATCGCGGATATCCTGAACAATGTGGGCGACGAACAGCGCGTCATCAATCTGGTCTCCCAATTGGACAAGACCAACTTAAGCGTCCAGCAGAGCATCTATGTGGCCACCAAGTACGCGTTGGCCAGATATGTGCGCAGAGTTTCCTCCTCATGGGCCGCAAGAGGCGTGCGCATCAACGCCGTGGCTCCCGGCAATGTGAGAACCGCCATGACCGCCAATATGGGCGAAGCCGCCAACCATGCGTTGAACGCCCTGCCCATTCCCACCAAATACGGTACGGAATCCCTGATGGATCCGGAGGAGATCGGCGAGGTGATGGCCTTCTTGGTATCTCCCAACGCCAGAGGTATCAACGGCAACATCGTGTTTGTGGACGGCGGAACCGACGCATTGTTAAATTCCGAGAAAGTATACTAGGAGGGGCTTCATATGAGAGCGATTGAAAAATATGTTCAGGCAATGGAAAAGAAAGATTTTGCCGGACTGGCAGAACTGTTCACAAAAGACGGCACCATCAACGATTACTGCTCCAACGGAACGGCACAGTCCGAATACCATGTGTACGGCAAGGAAGCGATCCATATGTTCTTCCGGAACCGTTTTACTTTCGGAAAATGCTCCATCTCCGAGGCCGAGGTGGTCAATGACACACAGGCGGAATTTGTGGCCAACTACGGCGGCTATCTGGTGATGGCCATCGCCACCGTCCGCAGGGAGGATGAGAACGGTCTCATCGAGCGGCTGACAGTCCGCCCCAAATAGACGGATCGATGCGGCAAAATCCAGCCGCGGACAACTTTACGTCAACCTAATACCACACAAACGGGAGAGCCTCACGGAATTATTTTACCGGAGCGCTCTCCCGCTTTTTGGACAGGTTCTTTTATAAGACTCAGTTATAGACTTTAGTTTTCGCCCATCTTCAAAAGCTTCGCCGCCTGATCCGCTGCGATACAGGCATCCAGAATCTCCTGAATATCTCCGTTCATCACCTTATCCAGCTTATAGATGGTCAGGCCGATGCGGTGATCCGTCACACGGCCTTGGGGGAAATTATAGGTGCGTATCTTCTCGGAGCGGTCTCCGGTTCCGATCTGGCTGCGCCGCAGCTCCGCCTCCGCGTCATGACGCTGCTGCTGCTCAATATCATAGAGCTTGGCCTTCAACAGTGCGAAGGCCTTGGCCTTGTTCTGAATCTGGGACTTCTCCGTCTGGCTGTAGACCACGATCCCCGTGGGATAGTGGGTCAGACGTACCGCGGAGTCCGTGGTATTGACGCACTGTCCGCCGTTTCCCGAAGCGCGCATGACATCGATGCGGATATCTTTCTCATCGATCTGAATGTCGATATCTTCGTCCACCTCAGGCATCACGGCCACACTGATGGTTGAGGTGTGGATGCGTCCGCCGCTCTCCGTCTCCGGCACACGCTGCACACGGTGTACGCCGCTCTCGTACTTCATCACGGAATACGCCCCCTGCCCGTTGATCATAAACTGCACTTCCTTCATGCCGCCGATGCCGATTTCGTCCACGTTCATGGTCTCCACCCTCCACCGCCGGCCCTCCGCATAATGGACATACATGCGATAGATCTCTGCCGCAAAAAGGGCCGCCTCGTCTCCGCCTGCGCCGGCGCGGATCTCCACGATCACATTTTTGTCATCATTGGGATCCTTGGGCAGCAGCAGGATCTTTAATTCCTGCTCCAGCTCCTCCACTCTGCTGCGGCTGTCGTTTAAGGTCTCCTTGATCATGTCGCGCATCTCTTCATCGCTCTCCTCATCCAGCATGGCCAGTGAGTCCTCGATGTCCTGTCTGCACTTCTTATACTCTTTATAAGCCTCCACGATGGGGGTCAGATCACTCTGCTCCTTCATGAGCTTTCTGAACCGTTCCTGATTGTTGGCAACGGTGGGCTCGTGAAGCTCCTCCAGAATCTCCTCAAACCGAATCAATAAATCATCCAATCTGTCAAACATAATAAACCTCTTTATTTTTAATCTTTATTTTACTCTTTTTCTTAATCTAATTTCTTAATCTTTTTCGTCCCAATCCTGTCCGATTCCCGCGATCCATGTGCCGTATACCACCCGGTCCAGACCGGAATAATCCTTCACCACCGTGATCTCCACAAACCCGTTCTGCCGCATGCACTCCTGCACGTCCGCACCCTGATCACAGCCGATCTCAAAAAACAGCATCCCGCCGTTTACCAGATAATTTCTGCTCTTCGCGGTGATCTCTCTGTAGAAATCCAGCCCGTCCACACCGCCGTCCAGCGCTGTGACAGGTTCATGATCCCTCACCTCGGGCATCAGCGTATCGATGCTTCCCCGCTCGATATAGGGCGGATTGGACACAATGAACTCGTACTTTCCCGTGATCTGTCCGAACAGATCACTCTGCACAAATGTGATGTCCGACCTGCCCGTTTCCAGAATCGCGGCCGCATTTGCCTCCGCCGTCCGCAGGGCCTGTGCGGATATGTCCGCCCCGACTCCGTGGCAGTCGTTGGAGTATTTCATCAGACTGATGAGAATGCATCCGCTGCCGGTACACAGATCCAGAATGCGCATGCCGTCATGAAGGTTTTTCAGCACTTCCTCCACCAGAATCTCCGTATCCTGCCTCGGGATCAACACATGCTCATTCACCGCAAATTCCAATCCCATAAATTCCTGCACTCCCGTGAGATGCTGAAGGGGAATCCTCTGCGCCCGACGGCCGATCAGCTCCTTATAGTGTGCGCTCCGCTCCGGCGCCACCTCCATGTCCCCGTGTGCGAACAGGGTGCTGCGGCTTGTATGGCAGACATACTCCAGCAAAAGCAACGCATCCAACTGCGCATCCGGGACACCTGCACTCTCTAAAACGGCGCTTCCCCAATCATAACATTCCCTGTAGATCATGGCTGTCCGTCCTGCTCCTGCACAGGCTCTTCATAGGCATCCGAAGATGTCTCGTCCTCCTGCCCGTCTTCCTGTCCCGCCGCTTCCTGCGTCCGGCTTCCGTCGCTCTCATAACCAAAATTGTCCCGCAGATAACTCTGCCAGTCAAACACGGCCTCCACCGCGGCGATGGCCACTTCCGCCATCTGTCTGTCCGGCTCTTTTGTGGTGAAACGCTGAATCATCATCCCGGGCGCGGACAGAATCCGCACGAAGAGATTGTCGTGTCTGCCCGCCAGACGGATCAGCTCGTAGGAAATTCCCGCCACCACCGGCATGAGCAATATCCGAAGCACTACCCGCACCGCCAGATGATCCACCCGGATAAAGAAGAACAGCACAATACTCACAAGAAGCACGAAGAAAATGAAACTTGTCCCACAGCGCCTGTGCAGTCTGGAGCTTCGCATGACATTGTGCACGGTAAGAGGTCGTCCTTTCTCCACACAATTGATACACTTGTGCTCCGCTCCGTGATACTGATACAGACGGCGGATATCCTTCATTCTGCCGATTCCCCACACATAGAGCAGGAAGATCAAAATACGGATCCCGCCCTCGATAACGGCCAGCAAAGACGCATTTCTAATATATTCGGCAAACAGGGACGAGAGAAGAAATGGGAGCACGATAAAAAATCCCACTGCCAGCGCAATGGAAAACAGCGCCACCAGTATATTCGAAAACTTGTCCCCGCCGCTTTGCTCCGCCGCTTTTTCATCGTCCTCCTCATAGAAGGATGCCGAGTAATTCAAAGCTTTCATTCCCACAATCATGGAGTCCAGAAAATTGAATACCCCGCGGACAAACGGAAGCTTCTTGATCCCGTTCTCATGTCCCAGCTCCTGATAATGTTCCAGCTCTACCGCGATCTGACCATTGGGTTTTCTCACCGCAATGGCATATCTGTCTTTATTTTTCATCATAACGCCCTCCAGAACGGCCTGTCCGCCGATTCCGCAGTAGCGACTGTTTTTCTTTTTTGCCATAACGACTCCTATAGGATTATAAAAAAGGCTGAGAAAAAAGGCTGAGATAGAAATACCTCAACCTTTTGTCCGCATCCTTATTTGACACCGTATTTCTTGTTGAACTTATCAATACGTCCGTCAGCTCTTGCCGTCTTCTGCTGACCTGTGTAAAATGAATGGCATTTGGAGCAAACCTCCACGTGAATCTCGGGCTTGGTAGAGCCGGTCACAAAGGTGTTGCCGCAGTTGCAGGTAACGGTCGCCTGATAATACTGGGGATGGATTCCTTCTTTCATGTTCTCACCTCTCTATAAAAATTGTGTGTCAGTTCATCGTTCTCATCCGCACTGCTTATGGAACCACAAACAGCGGTATTATTATAACACAGCATATCTATGCTGACAAGACCTAAAATGAAATTCTTTCTTCCCTCTTCCTTCCTCGGCAACCATCTATAAATACGATATCGTAAAATGCGCCCGTCCCTTGCTGTCTGTCTCCATAATCACATAGGAAGGCCTTCTGTTCTCCTGTCTGGGATAGGAAAGACTGCCGGGATTGATCGCAATGACCTCTTTGTCTTTGTCCTTGTCCACCACCGGTCTGTGGGTATGACCATAGCAGACGATATCCATCCCTCGGGCCGCGGCTTCCTGCTTGATGGTCTCGTTTCCCATGGATACATAATAATTATGCCCATGGGTCACCCACACCTTATAGCCGTCGATCTCCAGTTCCAGTTCCCGCGGCAGCTTCGAGAAGAAATCATTATTGCCAAGCACAATATGTACGGGGCAGTCCGCCGCCTCCGTCAAGAGATATTCCGCCCCTTCCGAATCCCCGCAGTGGATCACCATGTCAGGCTTATGAAGAGCAAGAAGATTGAGATAGGTATCATTCTTTTTGTGCGTGTCACTGACAATCAGCACTTTCATACTTTTTCAGCTCCTCCTTCATAAGGCGCAGGGCCTTTCCCCTGTGGCTCACCTGATTCTTCTCCTCCTCCGACAGCTCCGCCGTGGTCCGCCCAAACTCCGGCACATAGAAAATAGGATCGTAGCCGAATCCGTGGTTCCCGCTCTCCTCATGGGCGATCCGCCCCTCTATGGCGGCCTGCGTGGTCAATTCCGTCCCATCCGGCAACACCGCCGCAATCGCACACACAAAGCGCGCGGTGCGCTCCTCTTCCGCCGCGTCCTGCAGCCGCTCTATCAGCTTTGCATTCTTCACGTCGTAAGATGTGTCCTCCCCCAGATATCTGGCAGAATAGATGCCCGGCTCGCCGTGCAGATAATCCACCTCCAGACCGGAATCGTCCGCCAGAACAACGGCTCCCGACGCCCCGGAGGAGCCCGCCGCGGCCCTTGCCTTAATCAGCGCATTCTCCCGATAACTCGTGCCGTCCTCCTCCACATCCGCCGTGATTCCCGCCTCTTTTAACGAGAGGATCTCCCGCCCCATATCCGCGAGAATCATGCGGATCTCCCGCATCTTGCCGGCATTCTGGGTGGCAAAAATAATCTTTTCAAACCGTCGTTCACTCATAATATTCCGTATAAACCTCCTTTATCGCCTCGGCGATTCCCTGTGCCAGCTTTTCCCTGTAAGCCGCCTGAACCAGAAGCGTCTTCTCCTTCGCATTGGTAAAATTCCCCAGATCCACGCCTGCCGCCGGAATGCGGACGCCCTGCAGAATACTCTCCTCCCCGGCGCTCTTTAACCCGACGGCGCGATTGCCGCATGTCACGGTCACATTTCTGGTGACAATGTCCGCCAGTTCCACATTGCCGAACTCCGGTATGAAATAGGACTCGTTATACCAGCCACAGATCCCGTACCGCTCGGCATCCTCCTCCGCGGCAGTCCCCACGGCAAGATACAGATCCGCCTGCACCGCCTCCGCAAAAGCCAGACGTTTTTCGTCGCTGACCGCCTCGTCCTCCGTCCGCGTAAAATACAGCCGGATATCCTCATGACCAAGTTGTCCGGGCAAAAGCCTGCACACGGCCAGCGCAGTCTCTGTCCTCTTGTCCGCTCCGGCCTCGTCCGCCTCCCCGGCGCTGCCGTCCAGCGGATCCACCACCACCAGAAGTTTGTACAGATCGCGGGGATTGCAGACCTCCACGCGCAGCATACTGCCGTCCATACTGGTCCGATACTCATACACGTCATCCATACGGAATTTTAAGAGCACGCCCTTCCGCTGCTTCTCCATAGCGGCCGTGCGAATGGAGGCCACATCCCCCTGCACGGAACATGTCTCATAAAAATCTTCTCTGGCGCCTCCCACAAAAATATGAAGGGCCTGATCCATGTAGCGGTTTTCCACCACCACGTCCTCCGCTCTGGCACCTTTTTCCACCGGAATTAAGAACACGCCGGTCTGTTCCTGTGTGCCTGTAATCTCCAGCCGCTTCTCCCGCTCCACGGCCTCGCCTCTCTGGTAAGTCCCCTGCTCATAGGAACCGTCGGCGATCACGATGGCCTTGTTGCTGGCAGTCACAAGCATCAGATACATGGCGCCCGTGAACAGAAAAACCCACCAGACCACGGTAAGTCCCATATGAAATTGCTCTTTCTCCGCCATGGTATCCCTCCGTTCCCGCTCCGATTTTCTCCTCACTGCTCTCTCCCGGCCTTCTTTGCGGGCGGCTTCGGTCCGAGAAACTGATAATAATAGGTCTTCATCATACCGTTGTATATCTTGCGGTTTTTGTCCGCCTTGCGTCCAATATCCCGCTCCGCCTGCTCATAGGCTGTGATCAGATACATACTCCAAGAATCCAACGCCGCGAAACGCTCGCCGATGGTCCGATAGAGCGCCGGCATCTGCTCCTTCTCCTGCAATCGCTCGCCGTAGGGCGGATTAGTGATGAGAAAACCGTATTTCTTGGGATGGCTCAACTGCTCCACATCTCTTCGCTGAAAATGAATCAGCCCGTCCACCCCGGCCAGTCTGGCATTCTCTCTGGCAATCTGTACCATCTTCTCGTCCACGTCATATCCCTGAATATCCGTCTCAATCTGTAGATCCACCATTTCTCCGGCCTCGTCCATGGCATCATACCAGATCTTCTTCCCGATGATGTGTCCCCAGTTCTCCGCGGTGAAACTCCGATTCATTCCCGGCGCCATATTGGCGGCCATCATCGCCGCTTCTATAGGAAAAGTACCGCTGCCGCAGAACGGATCCACCAGAATCCGGCTGCCGTTCCAAGGGGTGAGCATAATCAGAGCCGCCGCCAGATTTTCGGCGATGGGCGCCTTGGCGGTAAGCTTCCGATATCCCCGCTTGTGCAGGGACTCTCCCGTGGTATCCAATCCCACCGTCACCTCGTCCTTTAAGAGAAAGACTCGGATCGGAAAAGCCTCCCCGTCCTCCGCAAAACGATTGACATGATAGGTTTCCCGCATCCGCTCCACCATGGCCTTTTTCATGACGGACTGAATGTCGGACGGACTAAACAGCTTGGATTTCACGCTGGCTGCCTTTGCCACCCAGAATTTCCCATCCTCCGGTATGTACTCCTCCCACGCCAGCCCCTTGGTTCCCTGAAAGAGTTCCTCGAATGTCTCCGCATGGAAGCTGCCCACCTTGATCAAAATGCGCTCCGCCGTCCGCAAAAAGATATTGGCCCGGCACACCGCCTCCTCGTCTCCGAAGAAAGTGACACGCCCGTCCGACACCTGCGTGACATCATATCCCAAGTCCGTGATTTCTCTTTTTAAAATCGCCTCCATGCCAAAGTGACAGGGCGCAATCAGATCAAATTTCCGCATATGGCCATCCTTTTCGCCGCCTATTCCGACATTTTTCCGGTTTCAATTGTATTTAAGTATACCTGTTTTGGGAATCGATGTAAAGTCCCGGCCCGAACATAAATTGGAACACGACCCAAACATGAACCGAAATCGGGATTCAGACATGTCAAAAGGGACACCCTCGGTGCCCCTTTTGGCTCTTCCAGACTCTGCAGCCGTATTAGAAGTTGTTGTTCTTCTGGTTGTTCTGATTGTTCTGGTTATTCTGATTATTGTTCTGGTTGTTCTTCTGATTGTTGTTCTGGCTGTTCTTGCAGTTCTGGCTGTTGTCAGAATTGTTGGTGCTGTTGTTGTACTTGTTATTGTCGTAATTGTTGTTGGACATAACATTTCCCTCCTGTTGATTGTTAGTTACAGGAGTAGTATGTCTGAAAGATTACAAAATTATCCCTGTTCTTTGAGAATTTTTTGAATTTAATGTTTTCAAACTTTTATAAAGATCTCATTTTATCAAATCTCCGCTCAGTTGAGCCAGTCGCGGAAAAGTTTTACCAAAAAAACTACTGCAAAAAACACGATAAGAAACGGCGCCAAAAATGACAATACCGAAAAGACAACGCTGATGATCAAAAGCATAAGCAATATGACAAGAATCGCCATAAGCCATCCGGGAATCCGAAAACTCCTGTGCATGTTGTGCATGCTGTCGTTATATCGCTCCCCGGCGCTCTCCTGATAATAACCGCTCTCCGCAGTGCCGCTGGTCTGTATGATGGTCCGCGCAATCAGCCGCGGATCCCCCAGCGACTGCAGCACATCCTCCTCGGTCCTGCCCTTGCGGATCTCCGTGTTGATATAATCCTGATAATAATTGACCGTATCCTCCACCTGCGCCGCCGGAATTCTGCCGTTTAAAGCGGCCCGCAGCCTGTCGATAAACTCCTGTCTGCTCATTGCAACTGATCCATTCCCTCTCCCGATGTAAGTCGTCTGACATAGACAGCCGGTTCCTGCTGCATACGAAGCATGGTATAGAAAGCGTTCAACACCATAGCCTCCTTGTTGCAGCACTCGGTGTTCTTCCCCACCTCCCGCACAAGATTATAGCGGTCCATCTGCCACACATAAAGGTCTGTCAACGCATATCCCTCACACTTCAATTCATCCAGAAATCCGTGATGATCCAGATAATACATGAACTCTTTCAGCAGTGCGTCATCGAATACAATGCCCTTCCAGAGCACTTCAAGCCATCCGGCATCCTTGCCCGCATATCCGCCCAATGCCATCAGTCCTTCATAAGCCTTGATGCGTCTTGCGTCATAAACGATTCCATTCATTTACAAATTCCCCCGTTAAATTCTATTCTATCACGCATGCCTTTTTCCGTAAATATGATAAGAAAAAAGGATTTCTAAATTTTTTATAAACCATTTTGCAAATGTCCATACACAAAAAAGTCCTGAGAACCGTCTGTTCTCAGGACTTCCGCCGCTGCTTACACTAACGTGCGCACACGCACTAACGTGCGCAAGCGCTCTAACGTGCGCAAGCGCTCTAACGTGCGCTAGAGGATTCGAACCCCCGACCTTTTGGTCCGTAGCCAAACGCTCTATCCAGCTGAGCTAAGCGCACATTTGTTACAGTATTGTCTGCAACGTATTATATTATAACTGCTATTGCACATGAAGTCAAGCATTTTTTCAAGAATCTGCTTCAAAATCGATTCGTTCCCACTCTATTATATAAATCGATTCTTCTTTACCATATTGACGAACTCCGCATTCGTTCTGGTGCGGGCGAACATATCCAGAATTCTGTCAGTCGCCTCGTCGGACTTCATCCCGTTCAAGGCTTTCCTCATGATATTAATGGCCTCCAGCTCTTCGCCGTTTAACAGCAGATCCTCTCTTCTCGTGCTGGATTTCGCAAGATCAATAGCCGGGAAAATGCGCTTCTCGGACAGTTTTCTGTCCAGCACCATCTCCATGTTGCCCGTTCCTTTAAATTCCTCGTAAACCACATCGTCCATCTTGCTGCCGGTCTCCACCAGCGCGGTGGCCAGAATGGTCAGACTGCCGCCCTCCCGCATGTTGCGCGCCGCGCCGAAGAACCGCTTGGGCATGTGCAGCGCCGCAGGATCAAGACCTCCCGAGAGTGTCCGTCCGCTGGGCGGAACTACCTGATTGTATGCTCTCGTGAGACGGGTGATGCTGTCTAAGAGGATGACCACATCCTTTTTGTGCTCAACCAGTCTCTTTGCCCTCTCTATCACCATCTCGGATACACGTTTATGATGTTCCGGCAGTTCGTCGAACGTGGAATAGATGACCTCCACATTCCGGCCTACGATCGCCTCCTTGATATCGGTCACTTCCTCGGGACGCTCGTCGATCAGCAGGATCAGCATATGCATCTGGGGATTGGTTCGCAGAATGGACTTTGCCACTTCTTTTAAAAGCGTGGTTTTTCCGGCTTTTGGCGGCGAGACGATCATGCCTCTCTGCCCTTTTCCCACCGGACTCACCAGATCCATAACCCTCATGGACACACCGCAGCCCGGCGTTTCCAATTTAATGCGCTCATTCGGGAAGATGGGCGTCATATCCTCGAAATTCTTGCGTTTGGCACACTCATCCGGCGCATAACCGTTTATGGAACGCACAAACAACAGGGCGCTGAACTTCTCCTGCTGTGCTTTTACACGTTTATTGCCGCAGAGAATGTCGCCTGTCTTCAAACCGAACCGCCGGATCTGGCTGGGCGCCACATAGACGTCATTCTCGCCGGGCATATAGTTTTCACAGCGGATGAATCCATACCCGTCAGGCATGACTTCCAGAATTCCTTTGGCTTCCAGTCCGCTGTCCAGATCTCGGGGAATCTGGCTTTCCTCTGCCTTCTCCTGCCGGCTCTCATGTTCTTCCTGCGGCCGCTTCCGGTTTTCGCTCTCCGTCTGACTTCCCTGTTCCTCCTGCGCCCGCTTCCGGCTTTCGCTCTCCGCCTGACTTCCCTGTTCCTCCTGCGCCCGCTTCCGGTTTTCGCTCTCCGCCTGACTTCCCTGCTCCTCCTGCGCCCGCTTCCGGTTTTCGCTCTCCGTCTGAGTTTCCTGCTCCTCCTGCAGTTTCTTCTGACGCTCGTCTTCCGCCAGCATAGCTTCCACCAGTTCCGCTTTCTTCATGGTGGATGTGCCTTTTAGCCCACGCACTTTCGCCAGCTCTTTCAACTGCAACAATGCAAGTGATTCATACTTTTCTCTCATAAAACGCCTCCCGGTAGGGTGATTGACCGCCCCATTTATTTATATTGTTCCGTTATTATTCCGCAGGGATTGTGTCAGCAGATGATATTTGGATGTGTCATTGACTGCGCGGCCATACCGCCACATGCACATTATAATACATTTTTCCTAAAATAGGAAGTCCTATTTTTTATATTAGGCTTCCATGCGATTCTGTAGTATATAACGCTATTTTATTGCTACAATTACAGAAAATTTCTGATAGGAATAAACACATTGAACTATATTAAATTCACATTCTTTTAACATATCTATTTCTTGTTCAACAGAACATTCCCTATCTAATTTTCTGCGCTCTTTCCATAATTCTATATCTTTATCCGTTAATCCGCTATTTTCTAAATGGTTTTCCCAATGGGTGTTAAACCAATTATTGATTTCTGACTGCCCCGCACAAAACTGGTCATAATTGATGAACAAGCCGCCACTCGGCAGACTGTTATATATTCTTGCAAATAATTTTGCCTTATCCTTATCTTCCAAATGATGAATAGATAGAGCAGAGATAACCGTATCAAAAAATCCATCGGGCAGCTTATCAATATAATTTTCTATTTTATACGATACGTTTCCAATGCCATCAAATCTTTTTCGGGCAACATTCAGCATTTCATCAGCAATATCCACAAGCACATATTCGGAATTTGGACATTGCTGATACCAAAAATAAGTTAATAACCCCGTTCCCGCACCTAAATCAATAATTCGTTTTGGCTCATTTATGTTTGAAACAATGAATTCTGTTGTATTCTTGTAGAAATCCTCAAAACAGGGAATAAACTTCCTGCGGTTACCGTCATATTCCTCTGCAATCAAATTAAACTGCTTTTCTATATTCATTGATCATACCTCCGCATTCCGATGGTCGCTGCCAACAACTGAAATTGTACCACATGCCCGACTGAATCACAATGACATATCATACCCTTTTAGCTGTTCCTTTGCTTAGGCTGCCGCTTTGTACATATTCACTATTTGCACACCCCTGTAAAATGATATAAAATAAAGTCAAAACAGGCGCTTCTGAAACAAATGATTTCAAGGATACCCATTGACCCTAAACCAGCAAGGAGATACTTCCATGTTAAAATATCTGAAAAAATACTGGTACTTTTGTCTGCTGGCCCCGCTTTTTATGGTGGGCGAGATCGCCATGGATCTGATCCAGCCCGACATGATGGCGACCATCGTAGACGAGGGCGTGCTGAAAATGAATCAGGATGTGGTGCTCACGGAGGGCCTCCGCATGATCCTGTTTGTCTTCTTCGGCGGTCTTAGCGGCGTCCTGTGCGGGATTTTTGCCAATCTGGCCTCCCAGCGCTTCGGCAACGATCTGCGCAAGGATCTGTTTGCCAAAATCATGAATCTGTCCTTTGAGCAGACCGATCATTTCTCCACCGGCTCCCTGATCACCCGGCTCGTCAGCGATGTGACACAGGTTCAGCAGATGGTCACCATGTCCATGCGGGGCGTGGTGCGAAGCTCCATCATGTTTGCCGGCGGTATCTTCATGCTTTATCTCCAGTCTCCGCGTTTCGCTCTGGTGGCTGCCTGCGGCCTCCCTTTCATTCTGTTTTTCGTGATGTTTTTCTTAAAAAAGGCCTCTCCCATGTTCGTCGTCATCCAGCGGAAACTGGACGAGGTCAACAATCGTGTGCAGGAGACGCTGGCCGGATCCAGAGTGGTGAAAGCTTATGTCCGGGAGGAGCAGGAACTGCAGCGCTTTGACGCCGCAAACGACGCCCTCTGCGGCGTCAATCTGAAAGTCCAAACCCTGCTGGCCTTCATGACTCCCTGCATGAATATCGTGCTGAATCTCTGTGTTGTGGCGATTCTCTATGTGGGCGGCCACACCATGCGCACCACGGGCGATCTCTCCTCGGGCCGGATCATGGCTGCCGTCACCTATATGGCCATGATTCTCCACGGCGTGACCTTTATGGCCAATATCTTCCAGACCTTCACCCGGGCCAAAGCCTCGGCGGATCGCATCAACGAGGTCCTTCACTGTGAGGATAAACTGCCGGAGGGACTCTCCGAGCCGCCAACGGAAACGGGAGCCTTGGAATTCCGCCATGTGTCCTTCGCCTACTCGGAAGGCCAAAATGTTCTGGAGGATATCAATCTCACCGTACACAAAGGCGAGACGCTGGGCATCATCGGAGCCACCGGAAGCGGCAAATCCACACTGGTCAATCTGATTCCCCGCTTTTACGACGCCGCGGAGGGACAGATTCTGATAGACGGTATGGACGTGAGAGAATTTCCCCTGCAAAAACTTCGGGAGCGCATCGCCATCGTCATGCAGAAAGCGGAACTCTATTCCCGCTCTATCGAGGCCAATATCCGCTGGGGCCGGGAAGACGCAACCCTCTGGGATATCAAAAACGCCGCCGTAGCCGCACAGGCCGACGATTTTATCTGCCGCACGAAAGACGGCTATTACACCATGGTCACGGAGAACGGCCACTCCCTCTCCGGCGGCCAGAAACAGCGTTTGTCCATCTCCCGGGCCATCCTCAAGAATGCTCCTATCCTGATTTTTGACGATACCACCAACGCGCTGGATCTACAGACCGAGAGCCGACTCTATCAGGCGCTCAGGCAGGCGTGTCCCAACGCCACCAAAGTCATTGTCGCCCAGCGCATCGCCTCCGTCCAAAACGCGGACCGCATCGCCGTGCTGGACGGAGGCCGGATCGCCGCCTGCGGCACCCACGAAAAACTGCTGGAAGAATCAGAAATCTATCGCTCTATCTACGATTCACAGTTAAAACAATAACGGAAAGAGGATCAGACAATGCCCGAAAACACTCACAACAATCCCGATATCACCGCCCCGCCCCCCGGCTTTGAATCCGGCGGAGCGGACCGTTTCACCTTCCGCAGTCAAGAGTTTAAGCGCAGTACCCCCGCCGTCAATTTTGGCGGTCGAAGACGCGGCCCCGGCGCCATGGGACAGGCGGTGGAGAAACCCAAAGACGCCTCCCACACCCTGTCCCGCCTGACACGGTATCTGGGAACGGAAAAGCTGCTCCTGCTGCTTCTGCTGGCCTCCGTCGTCACGATGACCGTGACCTCTTTGGCCGCTCCGGCCCTACAGGGCACGGGCGTCGATCTCATTCTGGGGAGGCGCTGGGACGAGCTGATCCCCCTGCTGTTTCTGCTGCTTATGGTATATCTTGTCAATACGCTCTGCACCCTGTCCCAGACCTATGTGTCGGCCCATCTGAGCCAGCGCATTGTGCGCAGGATGCGGCACGATTTGTTTCAGAAGATCGACAATCTGTCCATCCCTTATCTGGACACGCACGCCAGCGGCGACATCATGAGCCGTATGACCAATGATGTGGAGAATATTTCCACCTCCATCTCCCAAAGTCTGGGCTCCCTATTTGCCGGTGTGCTCACCGTCATCGGCACGGTGGCGCTCATGTTCTGGTACTGCTGGCAGCTTACGCTGATCACGATGGTCACGGTGCTCGTCACGGTGTTTGTCACCAAAAAGATGTCCACCCTCATGCGCAAAGTCTATCGCAGACGCTCGGAGGTGCTGGGACAGTTAAACGGCCACTCCGAGGAGATGATCACGGGCTTTCGCTCCATCGTCTCCTACAATAAGCAGGCGGACGTCATCGAAGAATTCAACCGGACCTCCGATGAGCTCACCAAGGTCGGCATTCAGGCCGAGATTCTGGGCGGCTCCATGGGGCCTCTCATGAACTGTATCTCCAATGTGGGCTTTGTGATCGTGTCCGCTTTCGGCGGCTATTTTGCCCTGAAAGGACTGATTACCGTGGGCACCATCTCCGCTTTTATCATTTACGCCAAACAGTTCTCCCGCCCCATCAATGAAATCGCCCAGCTCTACGGCACCCTTCAGACTGCGGTGGCCGGAGCCGAGCGGATCTTCGAGCTGTTGGATCAGCCCGACGAAGCCAAAAACGGCAGCGTATCTATGGAACAAATGCGGGGAGAGATTACTTTCCGGAACGTGAATTTTTCCTATGTGCCGGGGCAGAGAGTACTCCATGATTTTAACCTGACCATACGGCCGGGTCAAAAGATCGCGCTGGTCGGCGCCACCGGAAGCGGCAAGACCACGGTGGTCAATCTTCTCATGCGGTTCTACCCCGCGGACAGCGGCGAGATTCTGATCGACGGAGTCAATATTCAGGATATTGATCGGGACTTTCTCCGCCGCAATACCGCCATTGTGCTGCAGGATACCGTACTGTTCACGGACACGGTGGAGAACAATATCAAATACGCCAATCCACATGCAGAGGAAGCGGCCGTCCTACACGCCGCCGAGACGAGCAACTCCGCCAAGTTTATCCGCCGTCTCCCACAGAGCTATCAGACCCTGCTGATTCAGGCGGGCGCGCATCTCTCGCAGGGACAAAGACAGCTCCTCACCATTGCCCGGGCGGTTCTCGCCGATCCCCGGATCCTGATTTTGGACGAAGCCACTTCCTCCGTGGACACGCGCACCGAGAAAAATATTCAGGACGCCATGGTAAAACTGATGGAGAACCGCACCAGCCTGATCATCGCCCACAGACTCTCCACCATCCGGGATGCGGATAAGATCGTAGTGATGAGTCAGGGGCGGGTGGTCGAGACAGGCAGTCACGAGGAATTGCTGGCCAAGAAGGGAAACTACTATGAGCTGTATATGACGCAGTTTGCGGGGGGACAGACCTAGCGCGACGCCGCCGTAAGCTCCCCGTTCTCCACGTCGATGAGAATGGTATCCCCGCTCTGCACCCGGTCAGCCAGAATCAGCCTCGCCGCCAGTGTCTCCACATACTTCTGCACATATCGCTTCAACGGTCTCGCACCGTACACGGGATCATACGCCTGCTCCACCACGAAACTCTCCGCCTCCGGCGTCAGCTCCAGCCGCAGGTCCCGGTCGGACAATCTGCGGTTTAAATCCGCCACGATCAGCTTCACAATTCCTCCGATATTCTCCTTCGTCAACGGTTTGAATAAAATGGTTTCATCCAAGCGGTTCAAAAACTCCGGTCTGAAGTGCGCCCGCAGCTCCTGCATCACGGCTTCCTCCGCCTCAGGTCTGATGCTTCCGTCCTCCCCGATGCCCTCCAGCAGATACGGCGCGCCGATATTGGATGTCATGATCAGAATCGTATTCTTGAAATCCACCGTGCGTCCCTGCGAGTCCGTGATACGCCCGTCGTCAAGCACCTGCAAAAGCACATTGAACACATCGGGATGCGCCTTCTCGATCTCGTCGAACAACACCACGCTGTAAGGTTTTCTGCGCACGGCCTCCGTGAGCTGTCCGCCCTCCTCATATCCCACATATCCGGGAGGCGCTCCGATCAGGCGGGATACGGAATATTTCTCCATATACTCGCTCATGTCGATACGAACCATGTTGTTCTCATCGTCAAACAGACTGGCCGCCAGAGATTTGGCGAGCTCTGTCTTGCCCACGCCGGTAGGCCCCAGAAACAAGAACGACCCGATAGGCTTGGCCGGATCCTTGATGCCCGCCTTGGAGCGGATGATGGCCTCCGTCACCTTGGTGACGCCCTCGTCCTGTCCCATGACCCGCCTGTGCAGCTCCTCGTCCAGATGCAGGGTCTTATTGCGCTCGCTCTCCGTGAGCTTCGCCACGGGAATTCCCGTCCAGCGGGAGATAATGCGGGCGATCTCCTCGTCGGAAACCTTCTCTCTGACCAAAGTCAGCTCTCCGCCGCCCACGCGCTCCTCCTCCTGCTGCAGTTGTTTCTTTAAGCTCGGCAGCGTCCCGTAAGTCAGTTCCGCCACCCGCTCCAGATTGCTCTCCCGCTGGGCGATCTGAATCTCACTGTTGACCCGGTCGATCTCTTCCCGCAGTTTGCTGAGCTTATCCACGGAAGCTTTCTCATTGTCCCACTGGGCTTTCCGGGCGGCAAAATCTTCCCGGCACTCCGCAAGTTCCTTCTGAAGCTGTGCCAGACGCTCCCCGCTCAGCTTGTCGTCCTCCTTTTTCAGGGCGGCCTCCTCAATCTCCATCTGCATGCATCTTCTCTGCAGCTCATCCAGCTCCGTGGGCATGCTGTCCAGCTCCGTCTTGATCAGCGCACAGGCCTCGTCCACCAGATCAATCGCCTTGTCCGGCAAAAATCTGTCGGAGATATATCTGTGGGACAGAACCGCCGCGCTCACCAGCGCATTGTCCATAATCTTCACGCCGTGATAGACTTCATAGCGTTCTTTCAAACCGCGCAGGATGGATATGGTGTCCTCCACCGTGGGCTCATCCACCGTCACCGGCTGAAAACGCCGCTCCAGCGCAGGATCCTTCTCGATATACTGCCGGTACTCATCCAGCGTGGTGGCACCGATACAGTGCAGCTCCCCTCTGGCCAGCATGGGCTTCAACATATTCCCCGCATCCAGCGCACCGTCGGTCTTGCCCGCACCCACGATGGTATGCAGCTCATCGATAAAGAGAATAATCTGTCCGTCGCTTCCCTTCACATCCTCCAACACGGCTTTCAGACGCTCCTCAAACTCACCCCGGTACTTGGCTCCGGCCACCAGCGCCCCCATATCCAGCGCAAAAATCTTCTTGTCTTTCAATCCCTGCGGCACATCCCCCCGCACAATGCGCTGGGCCAGCCCTTCCACCACGGCGGTCTTGCCCACGCCGGGCTCGCCGATCAGCACGGGATTGTTCTTGGTCTTGCGGGAGAGAATCCGGATGACGTTTCGAATCTCACTGTCCCGCCCGATCACGGGGTCCAGCTTTTGCATACGGGCCTTCTCCACCAGATCCTGCCCATACTTCTCCAGCGTGTCATAAGTGGCCTCGGGATTATCGCTGGTGACCCGCTGATTGCCCCGCACAGTAGAAAGCGCCTGCAGAAAACGCTCTCTGGTGATGCCGTACTCCTTCCAGATCTGGTCAATCTCCTTATTGGGCTCCTTCACCATAGCCAGAAACAGATGCTCCACGGAGACATACTCATCCCCGAGCTGCTTTGCCTCGTCCTCCGCACCGATCAGCGTCCGGTTCAGATACTGCCCGATATAGACCTGACCGCCCTGCACCTTTACCCGGCGCTTCAGGGCCTGCTCCACCCGGTTCACGAAATGATCTTTGTCAATGCCCATCTTCTCTGTGAGCTTCAGAATCAGGCTGTCCTCTATGGTCAGAAGGCTGTAGAGCAGATGCTCCTGCTCGATCTCCTGATTGCCGTATTCATAGGCCAGCTTCTCACATCCGTCCACGGCCTGCATGGATTTCTGGGTAAATTTCTGAATATTCATCGTCTTAGCCCCCTTCTTGGCATGCAGGGCATGGGGATGCCTGCATGTTATTGCTTGAATGGTTTGTTGTATACTCTATTTGTTCTATTATTAATATAACACGCAGGCACGAGAAATCAATAGAAATATCTATTAAAAAAGAATAAATTTTTTGTAAAGCAAAAAATACTCCCTTTTCGGAAAATCCCATGAACTACTCCACAAACCGGAGGTTTTAGTCACAAACTATCACATCATCCAATGCGTCTAAAGAAGTCCCATATGCAAAAATAATCGAATGATCCATATTAAATGAAAGCTCATAAAAAGCATCGTAACCATCATGTGCTACCTTGAATATAATGCTATTTCCTGTATAGCCATATACGTCAAGATCAGAAATAATATCACCGCCGGTTACCCAGACAGTCCAATTACTTCCTTCAACACCATATGCGCACGTTTCTGTCCTTTCGATACCAACACATGCACCACGCCCTTCATCAAAGGTCCACTGTCCTTCAAATTTCTCAAAAATATCATTTAGGCTTGGATCCGCCATATCTATGCTTTCTTGAATTTCAGACGGAATAGTAAATGGCTCGTTTCTGACATCTGCTAAATATCCGGCAAGTATGTATGCTCTTGCCCGTGTCATTTCTTCGGCGGTTGAATTTTCTAATTGCGGTTGAAGGCTTCCACCATAAGCCGATACACCGGCACCCCTTACATTTTCTTCTTTTCTTTTAATCCACGCCCGCTGTTCATCAAGCACTTTTGCTTTCGTTTCAGCATCCAATTCATCACTTAATCTGCTCCATAAAGAATTGAGTTCATCATCCCATAGCTGATACCATTGTGCGGTAAGCTGATTCATTTCCTGCTGTCCCATGCTGCCCCAATCAGCATTTTCATATTCACAAGACTGATCCTCTACTTTTGCAATCTCATCTTGAATACTTTCGGCTTCACTTTGTTCTACTATATCATTTATATCTTCATCATTCACAGCTTCTGTATGCCGATTCTCTACAGATGGAAGTTGCTCATCAGATGTAGAAAATTGTACTTTTTCCGTTTTTGCACCACAGCCGCTACAAAATAAAATAAACATAGTACATACTAATATTGCTATTCTTTTTCTTTTCATAAAGTTCCTCCTCTTTCTCTTATATCTTGTTCAAACACCAATATCCAAATAATGACATTTTTGCTCTTCCTACAAACTCCGATTTGGCAGTACAATTATAACCTGTTTTTCACGGGTACACAATTCCGAAAAGGGAGTGAAATATTAATCAGGAATTCTTCTCATTCCACAATGTAAAACCAAGAATCAATATACCTCCCAGCATCTGCTGAAAGCTCATGCTCTCGCCGAGAAGCGCCACCGAAACAAGAACCGCCATGAGCGGATCTATATAACTTAAGATCGCCGCCTCCTGACCGGTCAATTCTTTCAGTGCGGAAAAGTACATACAATATGTAATGCCCGTGTGGATAAATCCCACCGCCAGAAGGCATCCCCATCCCACGCCATTCAGTCCCATCAGATGCATGCCTCCCGTACATGCCACATAAGGAATCAGAATCACGATTGCCGCAAAAAATTGTAACAGCGTCCTATGGATACCCGTCACATTTTTGATAAATTTATTGAGCAGGATCACCGCCGCATAAAAGGCCGCGGCGCCAAGACCAAATAGAATGCCCAATAAATCACTTTCCCCCCGCCCTATGCTGCCGACCCCGATAATCAGAACCAACCCGAGCGTTGACATGACAAAACACAGAATCTGCTTTCCCGTCAGTTTTTCATGAAACAAAAAGGGACACACTACGGTCACAATGACCGGGGCAAAATAATAGCTCAAAGTGGCCGCCGAAATCGTTGTATACTTATATGCCTGAAAAAGCAGAATCCAATTGATTCCCATGGCAATACCGGATGCCAGCAACAGCGGAATCTCCTTTTTTATCATCCTAAAATCGATCTTCTGCTTGGAAAGCGCCAGATAAACAACTATCAACACAGAAGCCAAAACCGCCCTGTATAATGCCAGTTCACCGGAACTTACGGAAATATTTCTGGTAAAAAGGCCAAGTGTTCCAAAAACAGCCATGGAAATACTGAGCATGGCTTTTGCGTTACCTCTCTTTTTCATTTGTTTCCCACTCCAATTTTTCATTCCAATTTTCCACTCCAATAAAAACATTCAAAGGGCAAAGCCCGAAAACAGCTTTGCCCTGTTGCAACTGATAACACAATTACATTTCCTTAATATATTTGTCGGGTATTGCATCTGCCAGCCACACTTTTTCATTGCCCAGATAAAATTTGATTCCCTCATCCCATGCCCTTTTGGCATCGATCATAAGTATACAGGGCTTCTGATCACGACGCTTTCCCACACTCTCGGCCGTCTCAATGTCCTGTGATAAATGAACATACTGCCTGTTCTGCGGCAGTAATCCGTTTTTATGAATGGATTCCAGAAACCTCCTTGCCGTCCCATGATATAAAATGTCCGGCGGTGTTTTTTCTTCTTTCACAATTTTCATGGGAATCGTATGTCCATAAAACGCCCGGATTCGACCATCCTTTATTTCATGGCGTTTCTTTTCGGACTCTTCAATCATCTTGCCCAAATCCGCTTCGCAGATATTTTTCCATTTCTCCGTCCTGTGCAATGCATCCAAAAGCTGTTCCACAGGGACCCAACCTTCCTCATCCATTTCCAGCTCATATTCCCATGGGGCATGTCGCAGAGCATAGGAAATTTCTTTGCTCAGTCCTTCTAGCTTTTTCATATTCTATTACCTATTCTTGGTTCGGTTTTTGTTCTACCATCATTGAGAATTGTAAATGTATGATTATCCATGTCAAATCCTCAAAAATTCTGGTTCTGCATCGTACGGTGTTGGCACTTCATTTTCAAAATTGTACCCCTTTATACTATCAAAAAAAGGATTCTACGTCAATTCAGTAACTATTTTGAGTTTCCCCATTTTTATAACCCACTCTATTTATTTTCGACACAGAAAAATTTGTTGTAAATACTAGGCGCATATGCTATTATGAAAACGTAAAAGGAGCAACCGCCCACAAAGTGGTTGACCTCTGGTATTTGCAATAAGCCTACCTAGACCGTCAAGTACAAGGTAGGCTTATTTATTTTCGCTTGTTGTTCCTATCTATGTAGGCAAGCAGTGCAACGATTAACATTCCAAAAGCGATCATCAATGAGACTGCTTCGTATGTACTCATCCGCACCACCTCCCCTCTTCCGTAAAATCAGGGAGTCCTCCGCCTTGTAACACGATTGTTCCATATTGATAAGATATCGTATAATTATCTGTAGTGCAAGAAATCCTTCCCCTCACGCTTTCCTGTTCGACACGAACAAATACCCCTCGTCCGTCTTACGCAGCGTAACCAGCCATCGTCCTTCCTCGTCCGCTTTCTCATATTCCAGTGTGAGCAGGTCTTTCCCTTCCCAAGTGCCTGAGACCACATTACACCGTCTGAAATGGGTGTCCCCCACCACCAGATAATAGCTGTCATAGTCCTCCAGATAATAGAATCTGTCCAGACCGGTCTTTTGCGTCTCCGCAAGCCCGATTCCCAGCTTCTCCCGCAGAAACGCGTCCATCTCCCCCGACGTGACCTTCACCACATCCAGATAGGCTGCCTCGCTGTCAAGTTCCGAAAGCAGCGCCAGTTCCTCCTCCGACTCCTGATCATATTGACCCATACCGCCGTAGAACAGCTCGAATAAATCAATCTCCGCCGGCTTCCCGTACTCACTGCTTAACAGCATATTATTCATATTGTAAATTCCGTTGTTAAAGAATTCCGTGTTAAAAACAGCAATTTCCTCCTCGGGAAGCGTCTTCGCTGTCTTCCCGCATCCTGCACAGACCAGAACCGTCAAAATAAAAACGGCAGAAAGCACCAGTAAACCCGTCATCTTTTTCCTCATCTCGTAACCCTCCTCGCAGTTATTGTCATATTTAGATAATTGCAAAACATCCATTTGTGTAATCCGAATTGTGAAGATTGTATAATCCATAAGCAGACCCTTGAACAAACGCATGCGATTTGATAAATCGCTTGTGCTTAGCGAGGTTCTTTCGAGCTTAGCACCGTTGCGTTTTTCACGGAGCGAAAGCGCGTCTGCGTTGGAATATACAATGCTTATGAAATAAGCATTTGTGCACTAATGACACTTTGCAGATAACTCATTCCGCAATCCCTAAATCACCCTGCAAAGCTCAAATTCTCAAACACTTCCCAAGCCTCCGACTTCCCTTCCGCCTCCGGAATCTGCAATCCGCTCTCTTCCGTTGCAAACCATCCAGTGTCTCCATTCTCCGTCTCCAGACAAACCCATGTAAAGGAAGCGTCCGTCTTCACAAACCGAACCGTCTGGGGCTGAATCACGGAAGCGGCCGACGCCATATCGGGTGCGGTATGCACCGTGAGCCGCGTCGTCAATGTGATGTCTCTCAAACCCATAAAATCATATGTGTCATGGGGAACCCATTCCAGCACCTTCTCCTGCCTCTCGTTAGTTCCCATTCTCCACTGCGCCTTCACCCAGTCGGTCTGAACCACATCCTGTCTCTGGCTTCCGTTTATCACACCGTCCTCAATGGTACACCTTCTGATATCATCGGCAAAGGATCCCGCCTCCCGAAGCGTCCCCTGCTCATATCGATACAGGAAAGTCATGGGATCGCCGCTGGGACCGTCTCCGTACAGCACAAGCACGATCTCTTTGCCGTCCAGACTCACCGCCCAGATACTGTTATGCATACATTCGTACCACCCCTCCAAGACACTGTCGCCTGACCGCAGCACATAGGCATCATAGGGGTACTCCGTATAGCCCTCCTCATTCGGATTGGCCGACAAGCTCACCTGCTCCGTCCTGCCGTCCCCGTCCAGATCCACATAGATGTAGTTCTCCGAGAACGTGCGGTTGGACAATTCCACCAACCGTCCCGGATACTCCAACAGATAATTCCGCGCATCCCGTCCGTAAGCATTGCGCTCCTCTTCGGTCAACACCGCCATGGCCTTCCCTTTCCAGTTGTTGCCGCTGCTCAAATCCGTTGTGCCCGTGTTGATAAGCGGCAGATACAGGGAACTGTTTCCATCCTCCCCATGCAGCTGCAGGAACCCGCCGTATACGCTCATCCAGCGAAGAGGCGACATCACGCCGCGCATCTCGTCCGTGATGGGGTACGTCTCCTTGTCAAACGCTCCCGTCTCCAGATCCAAGATGCAGATCACATCCTCCCAATAATCCAAGTCCCCGTCCTGATAGGATGTGCTGGCAGGAAAATACAGTTTTCCGTCCGCCTCCGCCCAAACCACATCCGGCACATAATAGGGATACACACAGCGAAGCCCCGAGCTGTCCAGACAATAGATGCCATACTGACTGGTCTGGATATAGAACGCCTCCTCCCCTTGGGCAGAGGAATTCGCCTCTCTGGTCCGGTACACGGTTCTGGACATACCACAGTCCGCAGGCCCCCAGATCCCTGCACTGCCCTCGATCAGCTCCATGGGAATCTCCACGGTGGAGCCGTCGCCTGCGAAAGTATAGGTGACGGTCGCCCTGCTGCCTTCCCCTGCCATGCTCAGAGCCTCCAGCCAAGGAATCTCCAATCCTTCCACCGTCAGGGGAACCATGGCATAATCCGCCTGCCCCTCTCCCGCTCCCAGATGCAGAATCTCCTCCGCCGCGGTCACGGGATCCGTATAACGCTCATAAACGGACGTCTCCGTCCCCAAGGTCAGATGCCGCAGGATCACCTGATAAGCATCCATGGCATAGCCCGTATTGTCATAACCGAAATCATATGCCCCCGCCTTGCCATAGCGTTGTTCAAAGGCCTCTCTGCTCTCTATCAGTTCCCCATCCATCAGCCCTCTATCCGCCTGCCCTTCGGCATCCGCAACGGAGGATTCCTCCTGCGGCGCGGCATCCTCATGTTCCTCCTGCGGTGCGGCGTCCGCACGTCCCGCCCGGGTGGTGAACAGAGCGACGCTCGCCGCCGCCAGAATCAACAATCCCAGTATAATGCTCCATCTCTTGGCATTTTCATAAGAAAGTACGTTTTTCACACGCTGTTTGACACTGTTTTCTCCAAAAGTCAGCGGTGTCACCGCCATGCTGCCCTTCCCTTCGGCAAAATTCAAAAGCGACTGGGAATACTGCCTCTTAATCTCCGTCCCCATCAGCCTGATCACGCGCTCGTCACAGGACATCTCCATGTCGCGCTCTAAAAAAAGGAACGCCACCCATACAAAGGGATTGAACCAGTAAAGAGCCGTCAACAGAAATGCAAGATTCTTGACCAGATAATCTTTTCTGCTGATATGTACCCTCTCGTGACAGATAATGTAATCCCGCTCTTTGTCCAAAAGTCCCTGCGGTATATAGATTTTGGGGCGGATCATCCCCAGCGTGAAAGGCGCGCTGATGCCGTCACAGACATATACATTCTCCGAAAACCATGCGGCGCTCTTCAGTTCCTTGCGAACACGCAGCAGTGCAAAACCGTTGTAACCCAGAATCACGGCAGCCCCCAGTCCCCAGACTGCCAGAAACACAATACCTGCCATCATCAGGTTCGAATTCGCATAACCCGTGGAAGAATTTCGGCCCTGAGAACGATACTGCGCTTCCACATCGCTCATGTGAGACGGCACGACGCTGGGATGACCGCCGCCCGGATTCTGGACAGCGCCGTTTCCGCCTGCAATCTGCGGACTCTGCCCCGGGGATATCTCTGCCGGCTGAAAATTCCCGGCCTCTGCTCCGCCGTTCTTGTCCGGCAAAGCCTGTTCCGTCCAGACCTGCTCCACCCATGCAGTCCCTTCCGTCTGGGAGGGCATAATGCCGAAGGCGCTCTCCGGCACCACAGGACATAAAAGTCTCGCAAACACCAGAAGCCACAACAGATAGGAATATACCTTGGGCAGCTTCCTTATGATCAGACGGACCAACAGCACGAGAAGTACTGCCGCCGCAATCTGTAATTGTAATACCATCAACTGAATATAAAACATCTCTATCCCTCCTGCCCGCTATCTTTTCCTCATTCCTGATAATCATCAATGAGCTTCTGGATCTCTTGAATCTGTTTTCGGCTCAACTTCTTTCTGCTCATGAACGCCGCCACAAACTGGGGCAGCGACCCCTCAAAGCTCTCCTCCACCATCTGCTCGCTGCACCGGGCCATGTACTCCTCCTTCTTCATCAGGGAAGTCACCATGGCATCCTCATTCTGAAGAATGCCCTTCTGGCACAATCTCCGCAGCACCGTATAAGTGGTGGATTTTTTCCAATTCAGTTCTTTCTCACACAAGATCACCAGCTCGCCGGAAGCGATCGGCTCCCGCTGCCAGACCAGCTCCACAAACCGGCTCTCTGTCTCCGCAAGTTTAAAATCTCCCATACGTTCCTCCTCTTTTTCGATCCTGTCCCCGGAAGCTGTGCCGATCTCTAGAAAATCCGCCTTCCGTCCAACGGCTTAAGGTTTACACAATGTAGACCTCTTGATTGTAAGTCTACATCATGTAAACCAAATTGTCAACTCCCTAAACGCAAAATATTGAAACTTGTCATATCCTTCCTCAAAGCACAACACACAATTGGGAAATCACCAGAGCCAAAAACCGGAATTGATCCATATTGACCAATTCCGGTTTCTAAAAGAGATTGTGCAAATACTCAACAGGCAGTGCATATTATGCATTGCATATCAGGCGATGCCCGTCACCTCGTAGCCCGCCTCCGAAACTGCGGCTTTCAGCGTATCATCCGCCACATCCGCGGCAAGCTCCACCGTGGCGGTCTTATCCTCCAGACTCATGGCAACGCCTGCCACACCTTCCACAGCCTCCAAAGCCTTCTGTACCCTGCCGGTACAGTGACCGCACATCATACCCTCCACCGTAATTACTTTCTTCATTCCGCTCTCTCCTTTTTCTTCTTTCACTATTTTGTCTTCTCTATGATCTAATGCCGTATTCGGTCTCTCCGAAATAGTGGCAGTAGGCCCGTCTTCTTTACTTCCCAGAGATTCTCCCGGATTCTCCTTTGTTTTTCCGTGCTCCGCATGCGGCCCGCTCTTTGCGAATTCACTTTTGAATCCCCGCAGTCTCAGCGCGTTACACACCACAAAAATACTGCTCATACTCATGGCCGCGGCGCCAAACATCGGCGTCAGCCGCAGTCCGAACAGCGGATAGAGAAGTCCCGCCGCCAGAGGAATCCCGATACAATTATAGAAGAACGCCCAGAACAGATTTTGCTTGATATTGCGGATCACCTTTCGCCCGAGGCGCATGGCGGTCACCGCATCCCGCAGATCATTTTTCATCAGAATAATATCCGCGCTCTCGATGGCCACATCCGTTCCTGCGCCGATTGCCATACCCACATCCGCGGACACCAAGGCCGGCGCGTCATTGACGCCGTCGCCGATCATGGCGACTTTGCGGCCGGACTCTCTTAACTCCCGGATCTTTTGTTCTTTATCCTGCGGCAGCACCTCCGCGATCACCTCGGAGAGTTCCATGCGCCGGCACACCGCCTCCGCGGTACGCCGGTTATCTCCGGTGAGCATCACTACCCGCACGCCCATCCTGCGCCATGCCCGGATGGCCTCCACAGAGCTTGGCTTCACATCATCCGCCACGCCGAGGATGCCGAGGATGCGGTTCTCCTCCGCCACTAGAAGGGGCGTTCTGCCCTCGTCGGCCAGATTGTTCAATGCCTGCTCTATCCGATCCGCGGCATTTTCCGTCTGCTCTGCGCTCTCTCGCTCCAAGATTCCCTGTTCCTTCAGATAGGCCAGATTCCCCACATAGACCGTTGTTCCCGCTTTGATGGCTTCCCTGCCGCCCACCAGAATATCCTGCTCCACAACGCCCTGAATGCCGCGGCCGAATACTGCCTGAAAATCTTTGATGGGGATATCGGGACAACCTTTTTGATCCGCCTCCCGCTGCACGGCCTCCGCCAGCGGATGCTCGCTTTTTCTCTCCAGCGCCGCCGCGGCTGTGAGTACGGTCTCCAAGGACATTCCCTTCACATATCCGAACTGATCCAGCACCGTCAGTTTCCCCTCGGTAATCGTCCCCGTCTTATCCAGCACCACCGTGTCCACATTCCGGGCCCGCTGCAGGGCCTCCCCGGATTTGATCAGGATTCCGTTGTTCGCCCCCACGCCGGTTCCCACCATGATCGCCACCGGCGTGGCAAGCCCCAGCGCACAGGGACAGGAGATCACCAGCACGGCAATGGCCGTGGAGATGGCAAATTCCGCCTCCGCTCCCGCGATCAGCCAGCCAAGAAGCGTGAGCAGCGCAATGCCCATGACGACGGGGACAAAAATGCCCGCCACTTTGTCCGCAAGCTGCGCGATGGGCGCCTTGCTGCCGGAAGCCTCCTCCACCAGCCGCACGATCTGGGAGAGCGTGGTGTCCTCGCCCACCCGGTCCGCTCTGCACTTTAAGAATCCCGCCTTGTTTAACGTGGCGGAGATCACCTTATCCCCCGCCCGTTTCTCCACGGGTACACTCTCGCCCGTGATGGCGGCCTCATCCACACCGGAAGTTCCCTCCAGCACCGTGCCGTCCGCCGGCACCAGACTGCCGGGCTTTACCAGAAAAATATCACCCGTCCGAAGCGCCTCCGTGGGCACTTCCTCCTCGCTGCCGTCCTCCCTGATGCGCAGAGCCGTCTTGGGGGAGAGATCCATCAGCTTGGTGATGGCCTCGCTCGTCTTGCCCTTGGAACGGCTCTCCAGATATTTGCCCACCGTGATCAGGGTCAGAATCATACCCGCGGATTCAAAATACAGATCATGGGCATAGTGCTCCACCAACGCCGGATCTCCGTGTCCCAGTCCGTAGGCGATCCGATACATGGCAAAAAGCCCGTATCCTATGGCCGCGGAGGCACCCACCGCGATCAGACTGTCCATATTGGGGGACAGATGCCCCAGCGTCTTAAAGCCCACTGAGAAAAATTTCCGGTTCATATACAGGATCGGCAATAACAGCAGAAACTGCGTCATCGCAAAAATCATGGCATTTTCATTGCCGTGAAAAAACTTCATCATAAACCCCGGCACGGGAATGCCAAGCAGATTATGATACATATGGTACATGGCCACATACATGAGCGGAATCAAAAATATGACGGAGACCGCAAGCCTGTGCCGCATGGCACGATTCTCCTCCTGCGCCTTGCGGGCAAGCGCATCCCTGCCGGATCCGCCCTTTCCTGACCCTCCGCTCTCTGCCAACCGATTCTCTCCTGCACCCTCTACAGCCCGCCCGGTCAAATCCGCACTGTTTCCCATACTTTCAGAGCCGCCCGCACTCGTGCGGTTCCCCGCGGACATGCGCATAGCGCCGTATCCCGCCTTTTCCACGGCTTTTACGATATCCGCCTCCCCCAGTCTGCTTTCATCATAAGTGATGTCCATGGTCTCCGTCAGAAGATTGACGGATGCCTTCTCCACACCTTCCAGTTTGTTGGCCGCTTTCTCCACATGAGAGGAACAGGCGGAACAGGTCATCCCTGTGATATGATATCTCTCCCGCATGTATGTCTACTCCTTTCCCGATCCTTTTGATTCTTCCGGCCATGCCGCCCTATCTCAATTTCTTGATCAGCTCCAGTGTCTCGTCAATCACTTCCGGGTCGCCCTGTCTGATTTTTTCCTGTACGCAGGTTTCCATATGCTCCTTGAGAATCAGATGCCCGAATGCCTGCAGCGCACTCTCCACCGCCGCGATCTGTGTCAGAATATCGCCGCAGTAGCGGTTTTCATCCAACATTCTGCCGATGCCGCTCAACTGCCCCTGCATACGGCTCAGGCGGTTCTTCAGCGCTTTCAGATCCTCCGGCTGCCTCGGCGTCGCCTTCTGATGCGAACAGGCGCATGAATTACAGTTGTTCCCATCATTCCCATTAGTCTTGCTGTTTTTACTATCTCCCATATCCCCCTCATTATCCTTTCCCGATGAACGGATTCTCGCTGTACCCGACAGGGAATCCGCAGACTCCGCTTTGCGCGCCCACGCAAAATACCCCGCAGGGGTATCTCTGTGCCTTTCTACAGAATATACCCCCGCAGGGTATTTGTCAAGTGTCTTTACCATTCAATTTTTCTTATGAAAATTTTTCTTATGAAAGTTTTTCATTGGGCAGCCCGCCTATCCTATTCCGCATCCGCCTCATTTTTCTCAAAGACAAAATAGTCCGCCGCCACGCTGCCGCAGGTACCACCCTGCTCATTGATGGCAAACAGTCCTGCCTTGACGCCCACCCAGCGTCCCGGCGTCGCCTCCACGGTCTCACCCACAGTCTTTAAATGATCTTCGTCGGCGCCCGCCTCAAAGGATACATAGGTCTCATTCCACACCCGCATCCGCAGACAGATCGTATCGTCTGCTCCCAGCTCCTCCAGAGAACACAGTCTGGTCCGCACCTCATTGTCCTTGGTCCAGTTCCCGGTGCGCTGCCAGAGCTCGTATCCGCCGTTTTGACGCACCACCGCAAGTCCCGTGTAATGTCCGCACTGAGACACCATACCGGCCACATCTCCATCTTTCATTTGCTCCAGATGCAGGCATGTGGTAATCCGAAAATCCGGAGCCGGCCACTTCTGAATCAACAGATTGGGCACATCGCAAAGCTGCAGCCCCGGTTCCGTGGTCTGGGCATTGAGAATAAGTTGTCCGCCCTGCAACGCATACCACTCATCCTTATAATTGGCATTCCACTGCCACTGTAATCCCAGCTTTTCCCCCTCAAAGAAATCGCTGTCCTCCGGGGCATCAATGGGGTACACGCCGCCCACGTCCGGCTTCTGCCAGCGAAGCACCGGCTCGCCGCAACCGTCCGTGTCATTCGTGCCGATGACGGGCCAGTCATCCTCCCAGCGCATGGGCTGGAGATGTACGATACGCCCCGCATTCCCCACATCCTGAAAATGCAGGAACCAGTCTTCACCGCTGGGCGTGTCCACCCAAGCGCCCTGATGCGGTCCGTTCACGGGCGAACCGCCCTGATGCAGGACGATTTTCTCCTCATAAGGCCCATAGATATTCTTCGAGCGCAATACTGCCTGCCAGCCGGGCTTTACGCCGCCCGCGGGGGCAAAGATATAATAGTACCCGTTTCGTTTATAAAGCTTGGGTCCCTCTATGGTAGGCTGCGTGGCATGGCCGTCATAGATGAACTGTCCGTCGTCCAGCACGTCGGAGCAGTCCGGCTCTATGGGCGACAGATACAGAAAGCTCTTAAATCCGATACGGCTTCTGGCAAATGCCGTCACCATATAGGCCTTCCCGTCATCGTCCCAGAACGGACAGGGATCGATCCATCCGGTCACCTTTCTGACAAAGGCCGGCTCACTCCACTTCCCCCAAGGATCCGTGGTCTTGCACATCATGATCCCTTCGTCGGGAAAGGGGATAAACGCGTAATACACCCCGTCATGAAAACGGATGGAGGGCGCCCATGTGCCGCAGCCGTGAATCGGCTTCTCATAACGCTCAAAGGGAAGCTTGTCAATAATGTAATTGATCACCTTCCAGTTCACCAGATCTTTTGAATGCAAGAGCGGCACGGCCGGCGTATTGCAAAAACTGGAGGCGATCATAAAATAATCCTCCCCCACGCGGATGGCGTCCGGATCGGAATAATCCGTGTAGAGAATCGGATTGGTGTAGGTTCCGTCTCCCTGATCGGCAATCCACATTTTCTGAATCTTTGATTTATCCATAGCAACCTCATTTCTGCGCCGCACCTCTTTAGGGCATTTTGCCGTTCCATGAATCCGAATCCTGCGGCGCGCGGATACGGACTTCCCTGTGAAATTCAGTATACCATTCTCTCCCTGTTTTTTCGTGCCATATCTCAATAGATTTATGCCATTTATTGCATTTTTGTTGTTTTTCTTTCAGCATAGAGTTATTATAAAAGAGGTTACCGTAAAATCATCAATGTCATTTTTTGCAATTTGTTCATGTCACGGAGAAAACATTATGAGCTTTTTTTATCAGAATCATATGGAGCGTCTGCGTCTCTATATTTCCCATAACAATACTTTTGCCACGCATCTGCACAGGCAGGCGGAGCTGATCGTGGCGCTGGAGGGGCAACTTGCGGTCACCGTAGGACAGAACAGACATCTTCTGACACCCGGCCACGGCATTCTGGTCTTCCCCAACTGTCTGCACAGCCTGTGTACGGACGAGGCTTCCGAAAGCCGCATCCTGCTATGTATCTTTGAGCCGGATTCCTGCCCTCAATACCGGAAATCTTTTCAGGGACCGCCCCCCGATGACGGCTCCTTCGATCTGGAACGGCTCTCCTCCCACAGCCGTGTTGCCGTGGAGGGACTGGCTGCGCTGACGGAATCTTTCGACCGCAGGGAATCCATTCCCGCTTATACCGGCGGACTCATTGGTGCCTATCTGGCGCTCCTTTTCACGGATCTGTTCGCCTCCGCCGATGCTCCCATTCGCCCGGGAAGCGCTTCGGAGGAACGGAGTCCCGAACTGGAACAGCGCATTTTGATCTATCTGGACAGCCATTTCTCCGAAGAGCTCTCCTTGGAACTTCTGGCAAAGGAATTCGGTGTCAGCAGATTCCGACTGTCGCGCCTATTCTCCGGGAAGTTCCAAACTTCCTTTCCCGACTATGTAAACTCCAGAAGACTGGAGTATGCGCGCTATCTTTTGTCCGCCACGGAAGCTTCCGTCACCGACATCGCACTGGAATCAGGCTTTGGCAGCTCCCGCAGCTTTTTCCGGGAGTTTAAGAAAGCTTTTCATATGTCTCCGAATGCCTACCGCAGGCAATATATAAAATAGTCTCTCCCACCTTGATACGGCTCTGTCCCGTCACGGTCACACTGCCCAGATCCTCCTCGTTCTCCACACTGAGGATCACCTCCGGAGAGGCTCCCTCTCCCCGGATTCCAACGGGATCATATTCCAAGAGAAGCGTCCCCTTGCGGACATATTCATGCTCCATCACACGGCAGTGATAAAAGCCGCTGCACATTTCGTCCACGCCGCTTCCCACCTGCAGCAGCAGATCCGCCCCGAATTCCGTGTGCAGCAGCATAGCGCAGCCCATGGGATAAAGACGCTGTATCCTGCCGGACGCGGGTGAATATACTTTTCCCTGATCCGGCAGAAGACGCAGTTTGCGCCTGCCGTCCTCCACATACACTCCCATCTGCCCCGCCACGGGACTTCCGATCTCCCTTCCCAGAGAGACGGTCTTAACCTGTTTACGCCTGTCAAATTTTGCATTTTTCTTTCCGGCCGTCTTGCCGTAAGAGCGCTCGGCCAGACGGGCGAATCCCCGTCTGTTCCTCCAAGTGTCCGTCTCCGCATCCGATCTGTCGTATGCCGCCGGATAAGCTCCGTCGTATTCGGCCTCACTCCGTCTGTCATAAATGCCTGCATACGGATTCACATTCCGTCCGGCGTAGGCGTCCGCCGTCTGCCCGGTCCACACATCCCCATGTCTTTCGTCCGGCATTTGTCCGGCGTAGGCGTCCGCCGTCTGCCCGGCATATTCAACCGCGGCTTGTCCCATCAATCCATTCCTATTTCCTGCCGCAGCTCTCTGATTCCCGTCCGGCTGCGCAATCGTCGCAGCATGCTCCTCCGCGCCTGTCTCCCCCGCTTCCGCAAGCTGCCACTGAACGCTTCGCCCTGCCCAAAACCCCGCCATTGCCGCCAGAATCGCTACGGCCGCCAACACAAACATATCCATACCTACACCCCTTGTCCGCTCATTTACCCATTCGGTATTCTTTTCTTTGTTTTCTGTAAATAATTTTTGCAAAAGTATGTAAAAATATACTTGACATTGGCACAAAAGTGGGCTATACTGTCAACGTATTCTAAATGAAAGTCATTGAACTCACATATTTTTGTAAGTCATTGTTACTTTTATTTGCAACACAATAATGGTTTACAAAAATATGTGATTTTTTTGTCCTACGTTTTAGAATCGCCAATACTGAAATGGGCACTGCCCCAAAAGAAGGAGGTACCACATGAATAACGGTACAGTAAAATGGTTTAACGCTCAGAAAGGTTACGGTTTCATCACCAACGATGCAACCGGCGAGGAGGTATTCGTACACTTCTCCGCTATCAATGCTGAAGGCTTCAAGTCTCTTGAGGAAGGCCAGAAGGTTACTTTCGATACCGAGAGTGATCCTCAGAACAGCAGCAAAGTTCGCGCTACCAACGTATCTGTTGTAGCTTAATTGCAAACGCAAGACGAACATAAAGAACCGGCTTTTGCAGCTATCCGGATGATTTCGGATCGTTCAAAAGCCGGTTTTCTTTAACTGTTCTGCCATATTAAATATCGGCCGTAAGTAATATCTTATATTGTCCTTCCCGCATATGATATAGAACAGAACATTATTTGCTCTAAACGAAATATTTGCTGAAATACAAATGTCAAAAAGGAGAATCCAATGAGTCTGCTGAGTCTGTTTTTAATTGCCGTCGGTCTTTCCATGGATGCATTCGCCGTCTCAATCTGCAAGGGACTGGCAATGCAGAAAATCACGTTGAAAAAATCCTGTATTGTGGGACTTTGGTTTGGTGCATTTCAGGCCCTCATGCCCGCTCTGGGTTTTCTTCTGGGCAGCCAGTTTGAGCGTTATATCACATCCATTGACCATTGGATCGCTTTTGCCCTGTTGGGCATCATCGGCGCCTCCATGATCAAAGAAGCGCTCTCCAAAGATGAGGAGAGCGCCAATGATTCGCTGGATCCCAAAACTATGTTCCTGCTGGCGGTGGCCACCAGCATTGATGCGCTGGCAGTCGGCGTCACTTTCGCTTTCCTGCAGGTGAACATTCTCTCCGCCGTGAGCTTCATCGGCGTCATTACCTTCCTACTCTCCGTTATCGGTGTCAAAGTCGGCAATGTGTTTGGCTCGAAATATAAGAGCCGTGCGGAGCTGGCCGGTGGGATCCTGCTCATCTGCATGGGAACCAAGATTCTGTTGGAACATCTGGGTATTCTTTAAATATGTATTCTATTCTCTTCTTCCTATTGCCTTGACCTTACCGATCAATCTGCCAGTCTGCGCATCTCCGTGTATGCCAGAAGCAGAGGACCCACACCCTTTGCGTCGTCCTCGACAATCGGCTCCGACATATAATATTCAAACGTACCGTTTCTGCGGGGATTCTTCTCAGGTCCCAGACCCGCCACCAGACAGATGCCGCCGAGGCTCAGATGACCGTCCTTCTCCTTGAGATATTTGTCGCAGATACCGTTAAATGCCTTCAATCCATACTCCCTGTAACTCTCGGGCAGAAATCCCAGACGTACTCCCTTTAACAGGGAATAAGCCATAATCGCGCTGCCGCTGGTCTCCAGATAATTGGGCTCCTCGCCGCCCCGGGCAGGCAGCTGATACCACATGCCGCTCTCATCCTGAAACTTCAGCATGGAATCGATCAGATCCACAAACACTTTTTTCAGATTGTCATACTCGTCCTTCCACTCCTCACCGGGCTCACATTTGTTCAGGGTATCCAGAAGGGCCATGGAATACCATCCCAGCGCTCTCAGCCAGAAATTCTGGGAAAGCCCTGTCTCCTTGTCGCACCAGAAGATGGATTTAGAAGCGTCATAGCCGTGATAATACAGACCCGTTTTGTCATCGCGGATATGTTTCACCACATTGGCAAACTGATGGAAAATATCCTTATAGTTCTCTTTGTTATTGAACTTTGTCTCATATTCCATGTAGAAGGGCTGTCCCATGTACATGCCGTCAAGCCATACCTGATTGGGATAAATCTTCTTGTGCCAGAAATTGCCCTCCTCCGTGCGGGGCTGATTCTGTACCTGACTGTAGATAAGGTCGATGGCTTTCCGATACTTCTCCTTGCCGTTGATCTCATACAGGGAGAACAGCGTCTTGCCCGCGTTTACATTGTCAATATTATATTCCTCCACGGAATAACCGTTGATGGAACCGTCCTCCTGCACTCTGTGGTCGATAAAAGCGTCCGCAAAATCATAATACTTCTGCTCGCCGGTGGCATTATAGATCTCTAAGAGCGCCAGAATCATGCATCCGTCAATATAATTCCACCCGGAAACCTTCCCGTCTCTTGCTTTCTCAATGTTCCACGCGGGAACATCCAAGGTACTTTTCTCAATCAGTTCATCGATATACTTTTCAAAAATTGGCATTTGCATGTAGACACCCTCCGTTACTTGTGTAATATAGACTTAACTTTAATTCTACACAATTTTTCCCATGAAGTCAACGAGAGAATATCCCCTATACCTAAAATATTACAAAAAGCTACCGCTTTTATTGATGATTTCTGTGCACTTTATCGATCACACGGCGGAATATCCCGCAATTCCCAAGAGAACACAGGTCAGATATAACAAGAGCAAATGCACCGGATAAAAACCATAAAAAAAACTTTTGCAGCTAAATCCTTTCCTGCCGCGATAACAGGCCAGCGCTACGAAAGCCGGCAGCGCGGCCACTTCCCCCAACAGCACCACGAACGCCACATAGCCCATTATCAGCTCAAACACGCGATTCTTTCGCAGAAAATACATCAGCAGAATACAGGCCACACCGCGCCAGTCATAGTCCGTGCGAAGCAGCGCCGCAAGCCCCATCCCCGCGCCGGCGATTCCCGCCGCCAGAACCGTTTCGAGAAGTCCGGACGCCGCCGTCCGCTTTCTCTCTGCCCACAGCCGCTCCAGACTGCCCAGTGCCATTATCGTCACCAGCCCGATAAACAGGGTAAAGAACACGTTCTGATATCCGAACTCCAGCACACTGCTGCTAAACGCCAAATCAAAAGGGATCTCGCTGAGCAGCGCAAACATACCCAGCCGCGCCGCATATTTCCAGCGATTGCTCGTGCGCTCCGCTCCCTCCACCAACAGAAAACAATAAATGGGAAACGCAATGCGCCCGATCTGACGCATTGCGCTATATATCGTGTAAACTTCATACCCGGCGGCTCCGGCCCGCAGCATACGCATCAGCACCGCCGCGGCGATATGGTCGATCAGCATAGTGACAACCGCAAACAGCTTCAAGGTACTGGCACTGACGCCTCTCCATCCGTTTTGTGCGGACTCCGTTTCCATTTTCTCTTCTCTCTTTCTCTCTTATTATGGATTGCCGAGGAGTATCTTTCGGTCAGCCCACCTTGTAGCCGATTCCCCACACAACCTTAAGATAATAAGGTTCCTTGGGATTGCGCTCTATTTTCTCTCTGATATGGCGGATGTGCACCGCGATGGTGTTGTCCGCCCCGATGGCCTGCATATGCCAGATGGACTCATAGATCTGACTGATGGACAATACTCTTCCCCGCTCCTGCACAAGCAGTTTTAAAATCTTGTATTCGATGGGCGTGAGTTTGACCTCTCTGCCGTCCACGGTCACCCTCCTGTAGAGATCATTGATCTCCAGCCCGTCCACCTTATAGATCCTGTCGATGTTGCTGCACACATTTTTCAGCTGATTATAACGGCGGAGCTGACCTTTGATCCGCGCCAGCAGCTCCAAAGGATTGCAGCTTGCCATCACATAGTCGTCCGCTCCCGCATTGAGCGCCATGATCTTTGCTTCCTCCGCACTCTGAGCAGAAACCACCACAATGGGAATGCTGCTCTCCCTGCGGATATGCGCCAGCGCTTCCACCCCGTTACACCAGTCCCTGCCGGAGAGCTCCACATCCGTCAGCACCAGATGCATCCGTCCCTCCCGTAAAAATCTCAAAAGCTCCTCCAGCGTACCGGCCACCTTGATCCGCATTCCCTCTCCCGCAAGAAGCGGCCGCATCTTCTCCGAAATCCCCGTATTGTCATTGTATATTACGATGTTTCTCTCCATGTCCTGTCACCTCATCTTATCAAAAAACAATTCCTTACGCAACATGCAGTGTGTCTTTTCATCCCTCACTACTATATATAAACAATTTAGCTTTAATTTGGCTTTATCCTTTCTTTAATTTAGCTCTAAAATTTAGCTCTGAAAAATATATTTACGTCTAAAAGTGTCATTGTGCAGATTGTATATTCCAACGCAGACACGCTCCCGCTCCCACCTCACCGTAGCGGTACATAAGCTGCCAAAATACGGCAGCTAAGTACCGACGGTTCGCTAGGGTCTGCTTATGGAGTATACAATCTGCCCAATTCGAATTACGAAAATTGAATTTTCGCAATCGCCTAATATAACGCCAAATACTCTCCATCTCACCTCTACATCCTTATTTACTAAGTCTAGCAAAGCCCTGCATAATTTTTGCAAAATAAATATTAATTTTTTATAAACTGACAAATCCCGCAAAAAATCCTCTCAATGTATTAGACTCCATTGAGAGGAAAAAGTTTCACCGCATATAAAATTTTTGAATCTAAAAATATACTTCCACCAAGATCAGCCCTTTGGCGGGAAGCAGGGGGCCTGCCTGTTCTCTGTCTCTCGCCGCAAGCACGTCCGCCACACTCTCCGGCGTCCGTTTTCCCATGCCGACTTCCAGAAGCGTCCCCATCAGGATTCGGATCATATGGTGCAGAAAGCCGTTTCCCTCAAAAGAAAAGCGAAGCAGACTGCCCTCCCTGTCTATCCGAATCTCATCGATTCTGCGCACCGTGGACTTTCTGGACTTTTTGGCGGAGGTAAAACTTTTGAAATCATGTTCGCCCAATAAGAACTTTGCGGCCTGCCGCATGGCGTCCACGTCGAGTTTCTCCGGCACCTGCAGCGCATACCGCCGCCAGAACACATCCGGGATCTCACTGTTGACAATACGATATTCATAGTGCTTGCCACAGGCGTTTAAACGGCTGTGAAATCTGGGCGCCGCCTCGCAAAGCTCCGTCACCGCGATGTCCTCCGGCAGATATCGGTTGATGTAGGCGAGCATCTCCTCTGTGGACAGATCACATTCCGTGTGGAAATTCGCCACCTGTCCCAATGCGTGAACCCCCGCATCCGTTCTGCCGCTCCCCGACAGTTCGACGGTTTCCCCGCACATTCTGGACAACAGCGTCTCCAGCTTACCCTGTATGGTATTGTCCGTGGAACTCTGTCTCTGCCATCCCTGATATCTCGTGCCTTCATACTGTAACAACATTCTGATATTACGCATGGGGCTCCTCCCTGTCACGGCTGTCCGCATCCTGCAGGTCCTTCAGATCTTCTTTTTCCAATTTACGGAAACGGTTCAGGCCGTTTACAAGAATCAGAATACTGTTTTTGGTGGTATCAAAGGCCCCTTCCTCATACATGGTATACACGATCAGCCCGATGGGCACCGCCACGATCATTCCGATGACACCACCCAGACGATATCCTATGTAGAGCAAAAACAGTGTGGGAATCGGCGCCACACCGATGGAATCTCCCACAATCTTGGGCTGGATGAGCTGTCTTGCGAGCTGTCCCACCCCCCAGATAATCAAAAGTCCCACCGCCATCTTATAATCCGCGCTCAGAATCTTTAAGACCGCCCATGGCACCAGCACCGTGCCCGTGCCGAAGAAGGGTATAAAATCCAAGAAAGCGATCAAGAAGGCGATCAAGAGCACATAATCCACCCGCAGGATCGCCAGACCGATGACAAGCAGCAGATACATCCACAGCTCAATCCGAAGCTGTGCCTTGAGATAGCCGCCCACCGCCTTGACCAGACTGCGCTTGATGATCCGGTAATGCTCCTGCACGGAGCGGGGCATCACCTTGCCAAACCACAGAGTAATATTGTTGCGCTCCGCCACAAACAGATAGGAGGACAAAAGCGCCATGATAATACCGATTAAAATAGAGGGAAGCTGCTTTGCGAAATTTCCCACCGCCGCGATGGTCGGCAGACTCACGCTTCCCATGATATCGCCCAAAAACGTGTTGATCTCATCGCCCACTCCCGACAGTCTCACCTTGAGATCCTCCGGCAGCCTGTTATAAATCACACTGAAATTCTGAGAGATCTCCTGTAAATCTTCCTCCGCATTCTCCCACATGCCGGGGAGGGCGTTCACCAGCCCCACCGCCTCCTTGGCGAGCTTCCCGCCCACCAGATAGAGTGCCAGCACCACCAGACCGATCACCGCCACGATCACCACGGCACTGCCGGCCTTGCGTTTGATCTTGAGTCTTGCCTCAAAAAAATGTACCATCGGCCCGGCGATCCAAGCCACGATCCAACCGGCCACAAAAGGCGCAAAAAACACAAGCAGTCTGGGCACAAGAAAAATCACCAGCAGAAAAATTGCCAGCGAGACTGCCAGATTTGTCAACGCTTTCAGGTACTTTTTCATAGACCGGCCTCCGCAAAATCATCCAGAATTTCATAAATTTCGTCTCTGCCCTGCTTGGTCTCGGCGGAAAACGGAATCATGACGGTGTCACCGCCCGCTTTCAAAGCGGTGCGGATCAACTTCAACTGCCGCTCCACCTGACTCCTCTTGATCTTGTCCAATTTCGTGGCTATGATGATCGGTTGATATCCGTGTTTCCTGATCCAGTCATACATGACCACATCGTTGGATCCGGGCTCATGCCGGATATCAATGAGCAGAAACACACATTTTAACTGCTTTGATCTGTGAAGATAGTCTTCGATCATTTTCCCCCACTGTGCCTTCACCTTCTCATTGGCTTTGGCGTAGCCGTATCCCGGCAGATCCACCAGATAAATCGCATCATTGACATTGTAGTAATTGATGGTCTGCGTCTTGCCCGGCTGCGCACTGGTACGCGCCAGAGACTTGCGGTTCATCAGCGCGTTGATCAGAGAAGATTTCCCCACATTGCTTTTGCCCGCGAACGCCACCTCAGGGTGGACATTCTCGGGCAATTTGCTGGTGACACCGCACACGGTCTCCAGATTTACTGTTCTGATAATCATGCCGGTTCTCTGCGGATAGTCATGGGGCTTCCTCCCTCCACAGCCTCCTTGGTAATGATACAGGACTCTATGCTGTCGTCGGAGGGAATCTCATACATGATATCCATCATGATGCTCTCCATGATGGAGCGCAGCCCTCTGGCTCCCGTCTTTCTCTCAAAAGCCTGATCCGCAATGGCGGCAATGGCCTCCTGATCGAAATTCAGTTCCACCTCGTCCATGTCAAAAAGTTTCTGATACTGCTTGATCAGCGCATTCTTCGGCTCCTTCAGGATACGCACCAAAGCCTCTCTGTCCAGTCCCTCCAGAGACACACAGATGGGAACTCTTCCCACAAACTCCGGAATCAGGCCGAATTTCACCAGATCCTGCGCCGTGACCTCCTTGAGCAGCGCACTGCTCTCCTTTGTGGACTTGGCGGTGAGCTCCGTGTTAAAACCGATGGATTTTCTGTCCAGTCTGGTCTCGATGATTTTCTCCAGACCGTCAAAAGCGCCTCCGCAGATGAAGAGAATATTGGAGGTATCCACCTGAATCAACTCCTGATGGGGATGCTTTCTGCCTCCCTGAGGCGGCACACTGGCCACGGTTCCCTCGATAATTTTTAACAGCGCCTGCTGTACGCCCTCGCCGGATACGTCTCTGGTGATGGACACATTCTCGCCCTTTTTGGTGATCTTGTCGATCTCATCGATATAGATGATGCCGTACTGCGCTCTCTCCACATCGTAATCCGCGGCCTGAATCAGCTTTAACAGGATATTTTCCACATCCTCTCCCACATAACCGGCCTCGGTCAGCGTGGTGGCATCCGCAATGGCGAAAGGAACATTGATGATCTTCGCCAGCGTCTGCGCCAGATAGGTCTTGCCGGATCCGGTGGGGCCCACCATAATGATATTGCTCTTCTGCAGCTCCACATCGTCCAGATCCTTCGGCGCCGTCACACGCTTATAGTGATTGTAAACCGCAACGGACAAGGCTTTTTTGGCCGCCTCCTGTCCGATGACGTACTCGTCCAGAAAGGTCTTGATCTCCCGGGGCTTCAGTACATTGATCTCCGTGCGCTGCGCCTCTTCCTCTTCCTCGTCCTCCAGTTCCTCCTCCAATATATCCGCACAGATGTCAACACATTCGTCGCAGATATACACACCCGCGGGACCTGCGATCAGCTTGCGCACCTGTCCCTGCGTCTTGTTGCAAAAGGAACATCTGATACTGTTGTCAGTATTCTTTCCTGCCATAATTTGCTCCTGTCTTCTTCTACTTTTTATCCGGAATATTCCGCCCGTCAGTTCTCGTCCTGCGGAGCATGGAACGTGAGTACCTTGTCGATCAGCCCGTACTTGCAGGCTTCCTCGGCGCTCTTCCAATTGTCACGCTCCGTATCGGCGCAGATCGTCTCGTAATCCCGGCCCGTATTCTCCGCCAACATACGATTCAGCTTTTCCTTGGTGCGCAGAATGTGCTTTGCCGCGATCTCGATCTCGGTGGCCTGACCCTGTGTGCCGCCCAAAGGCTGATGGATCATCACTTCCGCATTGGGAAGCGCATAGCGTTTGCCCTTTGCTCCGCCCGCCAGAAGGAAAGCGCCCATGCTGGCTGCCATTCCGATACAGACAGTGGATACGTCACATTTGATATATTTCATGGTGTCATAAATCGCCATGCCCGCGGTCACGCTGCCCCCGGGACTGTTGATATACAGATGAATATCTTTCTCGGGATCCTCCGCTTCCAAAAACAAAAGCTGCGCCACAACCAGACTGGCCGTGACCTCATTGACTTCCTCCCCGAGAATAATGATTCTGTCCTTCAAAAGTCTGGAATAAATATCATAGGACCGCTCGCCTTTGCTGGTCTGTTCAACGACGTAAGGTACTAAACTCATTGTCTTTCCTCCTGTCTGCGGAATGCCTTTTTAGTATTCCCGTTTTCTTGCCAATTTTACCTGCATCTTTACCATTTTATTCCAGCGTATACATTTTTTCAATGGAACAAAAGTGGATTTAATAAAAAGTTAATGGGTTGCATCCGTCGATAATACACGAAAAGTTGTACCCGAAACACTCGGGTACAACCGTCGCTGTCTGTTGTGTTTTACCAAAAATGCGTCTCTTTACTCCGCGTCAGCCTCTTTCTTTTTAGATCTGGACTTGGAAGCCTTCTCCTCCTTGGCGTTCCCCACCACGAACTCCACCGCTTTCTTGATGGCGATGTCCTCGCGGACCTGCTTGGCTCCGCTCTCGCCGAGAAGCTCTTTCACCTTGTCGGGCTCCAACTGATAAGCCTCGCCCATGGTCTTGATCTCCTCCTCGAACTCCTCGTCGGATACCTCCATCTTCTCCGCGGCCGCAACCGCCTCCAGTACCAGACGGGACTGAATCCTCTTCAAAGCCTGTGGCTTAATCTGCTCAAGCATCACGGCGGGCGTCATGCCTGTAAACTGCATATACTGTTCCATGGACAATCCCTGAGACTGGATTCTCTGGGCGAACTCATCCAGCATCTGTCTCTGCTGCGTGTCGAGCATAGCGTCGGGAATCTCCATCTTGGCATCCTCGATGACCGCGTCGATGGCGGCCTCCTCCTTGGCATCCTTTGCGGCGGACGCTTTTCTGTCGGCAAGTTTCTTCTTCACATCCTCGCGATACTCTGCCATGGTATCGAACTCGGACACCTCGCTTGCGAACTCGTCATCCAGATCGGGAAGAATCTTCTCCTTGATCTCTTTCACCGTGCACTTAAACACGGCGGGCTTGCCGGCCAGTTCCTTGGCCTGATAGTCCTCGGGGAACGTGACGTTCACTTCCGTCTCCTGATTCAAGGAGGCACCGATCAGCGCATCCTCAAAACCGGGAATAAACTGGCCGGAACCGATGGTCAGCGGGTAGTTCTCACCCTTCCCGCCCTCAAATGCCACGCCGTCCACAAATCCCTCAAAATCAATAACCGTCATATCGCCGTCCTTTACGGCTCTGTCCTCCACATTCACCGTGCGGGCGTTGGTGTCTCTCTCTCTCTCTATCTCCGCGTCCACCTCTTCGTCCGTCACATTCAGATCCGCGGCGGGAACTTTCACACCTTTATATTTGCCCAGCGTTACCTCGGGCTTTAAAGCCACTTCCGCAGTGAAGATAAAGGGCTTGCCTGCCTCCACCTGCACCACCTTCACTCTGGGAGCGGACACGATATCCTCGCTGCACTCGTCCAGCGCTTTCTCATAAGCCCCGGGAATCAGTTCGTTTGCCGCATCCTCATAGAACACCTCTTTGCCGTACATCTGCTCGATCATCTTGCGGGGCGCTTTGCCCTTGCGGAAACCGGGGACGTTTATCTTGTTCCTGTTCTGCCGATACGCCGCTTCTATGGCCTTGTCCAGCTCCTCCGCAGACACCTCGATGGTGAGCTTCGCCATGCCTTTTTCCAACTTTTCCACCTGTAAACTCATTACTGTTTCCTCCTTCATACCTGTACCGGATCTATCTCAAATCTGCCATGGTCTGCGCGAATCCGCCCTGCAGACATCGTACATAGTCACAGTCATTTTGACATTATACCAAATTCCCGATTGATTTGCAAGCATTAGCGGTTATCAAGGGAGAAATGGTATAGAACTATAATTTAAAATAATCAATACTTTTTACCAGTTCATCGGCTATTTCACGCAGTCTTCCCGCACTGGTGGAAACCTGCTCAAAGGCGCCTGCCGCTTCCTGGGTTGCGTCATAGGTTCTCTGGGTTCCGGAAGCGTTATCCTGTGCAATTTCCGACAGATCGTCCACCGCCCGCACCACTTCATTACGAGACCGCTCCAGACGCTGGGCACTGCCCTTAATCATTTCAATGCCGTGCATGGAGTCATTGATTTCGCCCAAAACTTCCTTGACAATGCTCTGGGTGTCCTGCATACTCTTGCTTTGACTTGTTATGATTCCCTGCATCTGCTGCATAATTTCCACGGCTTTCGCAGAATCTTCCATCAGTTTCCGGCTGGCCTCTTCAATCTCGAGACTGGACTGACTGGACTGCTCTGCCAGTTTCTGAATCTGGTCCGCTACAACAGCAAATCCTCTGCCGCTTTCGCCCGCCCTTGCCGCTTCAATCGCCGCATTTAAGCTTAACAAATCAGTTTCTTCCGCTATGGAAGTGATAAAGGCCGTTGCCTGATAAATCTGCTGTACCGAATCGTTTGTACGGTTCGTCTGCATCCGGATTTCTTCAATAAAACGCTCCACTTCATCATTGATCCGGCGCAGATTTGCAAGGGTATCCACCGCCTTTTCACTGGATTTGCGCATTGCGGCAGCGTTGGTATCCAGCATACCGACCTCGGAAGCAGTCTCTGTAATGTCAGAACCCATGATTCGCATATGTTCCGAAGTATTTCTTGAATTTTCCGCCTGCTCCGTAGAGCTTTCCGCAATCTGATTGACCGCCTGGGTCATTTCCTGCATTGCCCCGCCTGTGCGCTCAGCCACATCTCCCAAAGTCTCCGATGCCTCCAACAAATGATTGGCATTTCCGGCTATTTCCTGAATAGTGGATTTTAACGCATCACGCAATGTCAGCATCGCTCTTGATAACTCGCCTGTCTCGTCCTTATAGGAAAGCATTTTCTTCCCGATCTCCACATCCAGATTTCCTTCCGCAACCGTCTTCACAATGCCGATACTGGATTGTATATTTCTGCTGATAGACGCCGCAATTCTGGACGCGGCTGCAATACAGAGTATCATCACAACCAAAACAGCTATCCCGACCAGCCTTAACAACCGGTTGATTGCTGCATCCTGGACTGCTTTATTGCTGCCGACAAAAATCATTCCAATCGGTTTTGTCGTCGCATCATCCGGGTAGACCGGCATATAATAGCCATATGTGAGCACACCGTCAAGAGAAACTGCTTTACTGAAATACTCTTCCCCTCCTTGCAGCACTTTTTCAACAATCTTTTCTCCCGCAGGTGAACCTAAAATACGGCTGCCGTTTCGGTCAAGCGCGGAAGTCATAATCCTTTTGTCACCATAAAAAAACGTAACATCCATTCCGGAATTATCCTTGATCTTGTCCACAAGACTGTCGGAAAGCGAAACATTATAACCGCCTTTCCAGATATCTCCATTCGTGCTTTCTATGTAATCCCCCGTATTTTGGTCGTAGGCTGCCAGCGTTG
>CAZSAJ010000017.1:0-54344 GCA_964604835.1 uncultured Acetatifactor sp. | reverse complement strand
TGGCACTTCCCGTGTATACATAATCCGTGTCTTCATCCAGCAGTTCTACGTATAGACCTTCTCCTCCCGTCGATACCTGTCCGCCGGAGCCGATGGTCACCCTTCTGGTAGTAGTCTTATCCGGCTGGCCTTTACGCTCCAAAGTTGCGGTAACTTCGTATGTGCCGGGACCGGGTATGGTGAACTCAAATTGATGCTGGGTCTGTTTCTTAGTAGAGGACTGAGTCTGAGGTGCAACATTCGCATCATTTGCTTTCTTTACAGTCACCCTCACACGCTGACCGCCCTCATCGCCAACGTTTGCGGTTACCTTTACAACAAGCTTATCGTTACCGTCGCCGCTTACATAAGTCGCCTCATCGATAACAGGTGCTGCAACCTTATCCCAGCCGTCGAAGGAAGTATTTTCAACGGGCTCCTCAAGTGCAGTGCCATCAGGCAGTTTGATACTCATATCCTTGCCCTTAAACGGCATCCATTTGCCAAGGAAAGTTTCCACGCAAATGGTGCTATTGTCCTCTAATATAGGATCTTCTGTAAGAACCTGAGACCACTTTGCTCTCTTTGCACTGTTATCCGTATCGGCTGTTTTCTCGTAGGTTTTGTACTCATATACATTATTTGAGCTTCCACTCAAGGTATCAAGCCAGCCTAACGGTGTAATCAGAGACGTTCCGTCGCTTGCAGTACCTATGATTGTATAGTAGAATACAACTTCACTGGTATCTTTCTCCCAAGGTCTGCCGAAATAACCGGGTTTGGAAACCTTTGCGGAAGCGGTGTCTACGCCGGGTTCGGTAGACTTTACTTCACAGTTATACATCAGATAACCTCTGCCGGATTTCTGCTGAGCAGCAGTGATATAACCCACATCATTGTTGTCTTCCATGGTGTTGAACACCAGATCACACTTCGCAAATACTGCAGTCATGCCGCCGAAGATATAGTCTGTGCCACCGTAAATGGAGCAGCCATAGAATGCCGCCGTCACGCCGGTGCCACCGTATAAGGTATCCTGACGGCCTACAAATTTACAGTTGTCAAAAGAAATTTCTTTTTTGTTGTTGTAGATTGCAAGAGCTGCCGCACGCTCCACGTATCCTTTATTCTGTACGGTGGTGTCGCCTGCCTTCATCGTGGATCTTTCAGGACCGCCTTTCAGTTCCTTGGCGCCGCTCTGCTTCACAATCGTATCTTCTGCTGCCTTCTTGGACATATACTGGTTGAAGGAATTCTCGAAGATAATTCCCTCTGCCTGAAAACCATCTGCATTAATCACAACAGTTGCATTCCAGTAGCTTCCACTGGTGGTGCCGAATCCGGGATTTGCAAAGGAAGCATAACCGTTTTCTTTGTTTACAGCCAGTAAATCCGCATCCCATTTACAATCACTACCCATACTGTAATAGGTATAGCCGTGTCCGTAATAGGAGGTAATACGTACTGCGTTCTCATCAATGTCAACACCCTTGTTCTTCAGTGCGATGCTAGGTGTTGCGCTGGCGTTCTTCAGCGTTACGTTCGGTACATCTACAACCAGCATTTCTTCATAATCGCCGGGTGCAATGGAGATCGTTACGCGTTGATCGTCTGTGCGTGTCATATGGCGTACAGCATCCAATGCATCATTGATGGTCTGATAATCACCTGTAGCACCGACAGTTACTGTTTCCTTATAAGGAACAGGCTGTGCAGGAGTATTGGCGATCATTACAATGGTCTTCTCCACTGCTGCGCCATTTACCTTCACATCGGAAGTCAGTTTCTGGGTATAGCCTTCCAACTCTGCTTTTACCCTGTACTGTCCGTCTCTCAATTCGATGTTCTGTGTGCCAGTGAAGCTGTACTCGTAGCCATCCAGCTCGAAGTTCTCATCAAGACGGGAGAATGTCAAAGCAACTTTTGCTGCATCTTCCGCGGTGGGGCCTTCCAGTTTTACATTGATAGCATATACGGGCTTTTTGTTAAATTTAATATCCTTTGTACCCGCTTCACTTACCTTGATCGTAGTAGTTTCCAGTGTATAGTCTTCTACACCGGATTCCTTGATTGTATACTCAACATCCTTTTCGAACTTACCAGTATAGGTAACTTGTGCTGCATTGATCGTAATCTTAGGAACATAGATCTTCTCATCGTTCTTAAATGTCAGTGTCAATTTTTCAGCAGCTGCGGGAGTCAAGTCCGCAAGAGAACCTGTTACCTCAACCAGTTCCACTGCAATACATTCCACATTAAAGGTGGTAGCGCCTGCCTCATTAGGCAAATTGAGCGTATTCTTTGCTCCAACGATATAGCCGTCCAGACCTTCCAGACTGACATCATAGCCATACTGCTCAAGCAATGATACCGTATAACTCAAAGCACCGTTTGCATTGGTTACGGTTGCTTCTGTACGCTGTCCGGTAACCTGATTGGTGAATGCCAATATAGCATCATCACTCCAAGTCGCACCCTGAGGAAGCGTTATCGTACCACTTACAGTCGCAGGATTGGGTCTTTCACGATAAATCCGGGCTACTACCAGCTTCCCGTTCGAGCTATACAGCTTATAGGTGCCATCCTGAGCAGCAGTAAATACACAGGTATTAGCCAGTTTCTTTCTGCTTCCAAGCGTATACTGGAAGACCTGTTGATCAGTTCCGTCAAGAGATTCCCAGGTAATATCCGAAGCGCCTCCGTTACTGGAAACAACAGCAGTCACTTTGTCTCCTGCTTTTACATCCAAAGTTAACCATATTGCCCCTTTTCCGGCATTATCATACAAAATTCCTTGATACGGCTTGCCAAGTTCGTCCGCCAGTGGATCTTCGCTTTCACCATTAAGGGCTCCATTTTGTGTGCGCAGACGCCACTTGTTTGCAACATTATTACTTGCTATGGTCAGACCGCCGCCTGCATCAATATCCTTGCCGTCCGGCTCAAGTGTGTTGACACCTTCTTTAAACCAACCGTTGATAATATCCACAGTCAGCAAATTGTTATAAGTAATCAGATCGGTATTCGTTAATGCTTCTGCACCAAAATCCCATACATCATAGGTATGATGTGTTGTGTCAGGTACATCAACCGCTACAGTGATACTGGTCAGTTCTGCGCCGACTGTCAGAAGCACAGAACCACCGATGGTTGCCACTACGTCCGTATTGCTGCATTCAAGCTTATAAGTAGCGCCAATCTTTAATTTTACTTTCTCACCATCGGTTAAAGTACAAGTATCTGCTGCGTCAGCATTGTTGACAAGAGTCAAGGTATACTGTGCATCTGCCGGTACACCTGCTGATTTGGCAACGGTCACAGTAGGATTTACAACCGTTGCTGTCAGATCTACATTTACAGTCAGATCTTCCGTAGTTGTCGTAACGGTCTTCTTCCCGTCTGCGGTTGCTTCGATATCGGGGTTGCTGGAAACGATATCATAGGTCGAGTTTACTTTTAACTCTACATCTTCTCCATCGGAAGAAGTAATGTCAATCTCGTCCTGCTTGTCAGCGGAATTCACCAGTTTGATAGTATTGCCCGCCTGAAGCAGATGGTTGTCATCCTTTACGGTCACCGTTGCCTTAACCTCGGTCTTGGCGGGCTTGGGCTCGGTTCTCTCTACGGTGATGATGGGGATATAGGTCTGACCGGAACCACCAAATGTCAAAACTAAATCAGTTTCCTCACCGTTATACTCAAAGGATAAACCAGCAGTTTTATCATTGTGATAGCATTTACTTGTTTTTGTTGAATCAAATTCCTTAACTGTGGTTTCACCGCTGGTTACCGTCAAAGTGGCTGCTGCATTTGTGTATTGACAACCACCGATGAATACTTTAGCCTTTCCCAGTACCTTGATGGTAATGGTATTGCCCGCTTTCAAGATGGCACCATGCTCATCGCCGTTGCTGCCAAATCCGGCAGTCGCACTGGGTGCAATAGTCAATTTGCCATCAGGAGCAGTTACAGCTGCACCTCCGTTATAGCTTTTATCCAAAGGGATAATATCACTAGTTGTAAAATCATAGGTGCTTGTATAAGTGATTAAATCGTCATCGCTGTCACCTGTACCCTTGGGATCGTCGGGATCCTCAGGTCCGGGGGTAGGATTGGGATCCTCACCACCGGAAGCAGGCTTGGTCTCGGTGATAGCAATGTCTATGAATTTTGTTTCTGCAGTTTTACCATCACCTGTTTCGGTAGTACCAGTTATCATGTACAACCATTTTTCACCACTTTTTGGATCTGTGTAAAATGAAAGTGTGGTGTCTTCCTCGGTTATATCAGTTGATGAATCAAATTTATATATGGAAGTCTGTGTTGTGTCAGCATAGACGTTGTTACTCTTTTTGAAATAATGAATTACATTATCGCCAGACAAGTTTTCCTTGGTCATATGGTTTGTTATGCTTTTAGTTTCATTCTGCGGTACTACTAACCATTTTTCGCCATCCCCAATACCCAGTGAGCGAGAGGAGGTCTTGTTGAACAAAGTATATGCTATATTAACAGATTCCGTGTCTTCGTCCAAAGGGATTGCAAGACGACAATCTCCGTCACCAAGTTTTGCTGTGGCGGAATTTGCAATGCTGAAGTTGCCTTCGTATTGAGTCTTCCATCTAACAAGTCCACTGGGAGCCTCTGTTGCATCACCAGTATACTCATACTTAAGTCCTTTTAAAGACTCTCCGGCAGACAACGAAATATCCGGAGTGCCTTCCTTTAATGTTCCATCGTCATTTTTTCCCAATACGCCCGTATTAAAGTCCCATTTTGTTGTACGGACCAATTTGCCAACTTGTTCTCCATCAACTGTGACTTTGGTTTCTTCCCAATCGCCTTGTGAGTAGACAACTTTAGAAGATGCTTCCACATCCGCTGCCTTCACACTCGCGACCCCTCCCAGCAATTCTGCCGGAAGCGCTGTCACAAGCATCGCGGCAGATAATGCAATGGAAACTGCTTTGCTTATTCGCCGCTTCAGCTTTTTGTTTACTTGCTTAAACATTTCTTTCCTTCCTCCTCTTTTTTGATTGATTGTTTTGATTTCTCATGATGCTTGTGCACAAACATGTACACTACACCCGCATCATACTGAGCTAATTTTTATATTAGAATTTGGCAAAGTAATGTTTTAGAGGGATAATTGGTCGAAATGTAGGAATAAGCAAGGAATTTAAAGAATATAATATAGAATTATGATAGACATCAAGAAATGAAAAAATTTAATATAGAAGATAAGCAATTTGCAGGCGGAATTTGTGTGCCATGCTGTCGGTATTTATTTACAGTTGCTGAAATGATGGAAAAAATATCGCAGAATCCCCAATGCCTGACGGGCAAATGGGAAAAGCAATAGATAAAGCCAGAAAAATCAGATTTGTGTGATTTCGGAAGATATGCCGTACTTATTACACAGTTCTTTCAGATAATCATTGTTTGAAAGCAAGGAAATCTTATCAGCCTCCCCATTTTCCAAAAGTTTCTGTGTAAGAAGAAGCATTGTTCGTAGGCCTTCTTGAAGCCCCTCGTCATGTCCGGCCCGGAGTCCCTCCTGAAGTCCCTCATTATGTCCAGCCCGAAGTCCTTCTTTGTATTCTTTTTGCAGGAGTTCTTCAAATCGCATATACTTTTTCTCCCATCTTCGGTTCTCTTTGATGCTTGTTACGCGTTGGTGAATCTGGCGGATGGCAGAGTTATCCTGTTTTGCCACACATTCTTCCGTACTATTTTCCACATATTCCAAAAAATATCTCAGATCCGTAGGTATATTTTCCGCATTTGTGCCTCTGGTGTTTAAAAAGATTTTGGCAGTGCCATCACCCAATTCTGAGCCAGTCTCTGCGCATCGGTTGGTGAATGTATAACGAAATAAGCCATCTCCAAATGGGTCAAAGCAGCAAATAAATACCACATAATTGGGTTTCAAGTCATTGAAACTGCTGCCCGGCGGCATGCTCATCACGTCCATTTCCGCCTGATGGTAACGGCTGCGTTTTGGGAGGTTTCCCTCGTTTTCAACCTGCATCTCTACGTTATAGCTGTTGTATGACTCATCTTGTGAATAGATGTCGAGGCGAATGCTCCGGTAATCTCTGTTGAACAATATTGTGTGTTCCGCATGAACGATTACACTGTCAACTTTTATGCCCAGCAGAATCTCCAGAGTTATACGGCAGGTTTCTGCATCTTCCAGAGTGGCGGCAAACAGATAAGCATCCGATAGATTTAGGTCTTGGAACTTCTTAATTGGTTTTTTAAGTGCCATAGCTACTCCTGTCCCATGGCAGTTCAAAAACTCCGCCTGCAAAATCAGTATAAGGGTAAAGCTGCTTTTTGGCAAGAGGGAGTTTGGCCTCAAAATTTTCGAGAAAATTTTTGAAAAAGATTTTCTTGCCAACGAAATACGACTCTGCTATACTTCTTTAAAAGCATATATTCTTTGGACTCATCCATGGCTGTGCCATGTCTCTGGGAGTTCTCCCGTCTGACTTCAAACGAAATCTGTGCTTTTACCCACAAATCAAAACGCACGGGGGTCAAGGGAAGCCGGGACGGGAACAGCCGGGTTTTTCTGATATTTCTTATAATATTGCCCCCACAAAGGAGGTACTTATGAAGAGAAAACACAGGAAAACCCGCCCTGCGGCGGAGCCCGCACGCCCGAATCGCCGTTACAAGGACACGGTATTTCGGATGCTTTTCCGGGACCGGACGAGGCTTCTCGGGCTATACAATGCCGTTACAGGAAACGATTATCAGGATCCGGCGGCGCTGGAGATTGTCACGTTGGAGAGCGCCGTGTACCTTGGAGTCAAGAATGACATCGCCCTGCTGATCGACTTGAATCTCTATCTGTTCGAGCATCAGTCCACCGTGAATCCCAATATGCCGCTGCGGTTTCTACAGTATGTGGCCGCGGAGTACGGGAGACTCACGGCGGAGGAAAATCTCTATGGTGGCAGGCAGGTGCCTGTCCCGGCGCCCCATTTCATGGTGTTCTACAATGGGACGGCACCTTGTCCGGAGCGGATGTTATTGCGGCTTTCGGATGCTTATGTAGGTCATGGGAGCGCGGCAGGGGAAGCGGAGACTACCGGAATGCTTGTACCGGAACTGGAGCTTATCGTACAGGTGCTCAACATCAATGTCGGATGCAATGAAGAGCTGAAATCTCAGTGTCAGACTTTGGGGGAATATATGCAGTATGTGGACAAGGTCAGATCATATGCTAGATCACTGCCCATTGGCGAGGCGGTAGACCGGGCGGTGGACGAATGTATCGATCAGGGGATTCTGAGAGAATTCCTTCTGGTCAACAAGGCGGAGGTTAGATACATGAGTATTTTTGAGTATGATGAGGAGGCAACCCGGCGTGCCATGAGGAAGACGGAATACGAGCGAGGCGTGGCAGAAGGCAAAGCCGAGGGCATAGCAGAAGGAATGACCACTGGCAAAGCCGAAGGCAAGTCCGAATCTGTCCTGTTTCTTCTGGAAGAAATGGGAGTTGTCCCTGAGCACCTTCGGAAGCAGATCCTAAGTCAGCAAGATTTGAAAGTCTTGCAACAGTGGCTGAAAGCTGCCGCCGGAGCGGAAAGCATTGAATCCTTTATACGGCAGGCGGGACTGTAATGTAACCGATATTTCCATCGGAATCGGCCGATTTGATCCTACAGAAAAGTGACCTTACTCATGAACGGGAGGGCCACTTTTTTTGTGTGGCCGATTATAGCTCCCTCCGCCGGGACAGATTGACAATTTTCCAACGGACAGATATGCTTACTGATGACAAGCGATACGGAGGTGAGCACTATGCTGATAAAATGTCCCGAATGCGAACTGCAGGTGAGCGATAAGGCTCTGTATTGTCCTCATTGCGGTTATCCGATGCAGCCGGACTACAAGCCCAAGAGGCCGGGCAAACAGGCAAACAGACGCAGACGTCTGCCCAACGGATTCGGCCAGATAAGCGAGATCAAAAACCGGAACTTAAGAAAGCCGTTTCGGGCGATGGTGACGGTGGGCAAGACTTCTGCCGGCCGGCCCATCTGCAAACCCCTCAAGCCGGAGGCCTATTTTTCCACATACGGCGAGGCTTATGCGGCGCTTGTGGAGTACAATCGAAATCCGTATGATATGGAGTCTTCCATCACGGTGAAGGAGCTGTATGAGAGGTGGACGGCGGAGTATTTCAAGACTTTAAAATCCGATGCGAGTATTCAGGCGGTCACATTGGCTTGGGGGTACTGTTCTTCCCTGTATGACATGCGTGTGACGGACGTGAGGGCCCGCCATGTCAAAGCCTGCATGGAGGAGGGCGTTGCGGTGGTCCGAGGCAGGCAGCAGCATCCCAATGCCAGCACCAAGAATAAGATCAAATCGCTGTTCAATCTCATGTTGGATTATGCTTTGGAATATGAGATTGTAGATCGGAACTATGCGAGGACATTTCATCTGCCGGAGGAAGTGATAAAGGAGATCGTGACGGTGAAAAAAGGGCATCTGGCCTTTACGGACGAAGAGATGAAACTGCTCTGGGAGCATGTGGATGACAAGCGCTATGTGGATGTGCTTCTGATCCAGTGTTACTCCGGATGGAGACCGCAGGAGATCGGTCTATTGAAGCTTGCGGATACCGATCTGGAGGAGTGGACCTTCAAGGGAGGGATGAAGACGGAGGCGGGCACGGATCGGGTGGTTCCGATTCACCCGAGGATCAGGGGGCTTGTGGCGCGCAAATACAGGGAGGCGGAAGCCATGGGGAGTATCTACCTGTTTAACTGTACGAATCCGGTGAGAAACCGACAGAGTACCATGCTCACCTATGACCGCTATCACAAGGGATTTGTGAGAATTCGGGAGGAACTGAAGCTAAACCCGCTGCACAGGCCTCATGACGGGCGGACCCATTTTGTCACGGCCGCCAAGCGATACGGTGTGGACGAATATGCCATCAAATATATGGTGGGTCATGCCATCTCCGATATTACGGAGAAAGTATACACAAAACGGGAATTGAGCTGGATGCGGGAAGAATTGGAGAAAATAGAGTAGTGTATGACAGATGTAGGAATATGGTGCAGGAATAAGGTAGGAATAGTGTACAAATAAAATTGGTTATTTCTGGAAAAAGAGAAAAATTAAGATATTTTGAATAGACAAAATGGCAAACAGAAGATAAAATAGAAGTTGGGTTTTGAAGTATATTTTTTACGAAAGGATTATCGCATGAAAAAGAAGATTATTGCAGCAATTCTGATTGCAACATGTATGATGGCAGCCTGCGGCAAGCAGACAGACGGGCCGATTATTCAGGAAATTCAGCCGGAGTCTTCCACCGTTGTGGAATCTACGGAGGAGAGCTCCACGGTGCCTGAGGAGGACAAGGAGTTCTCCGTAATCACTGAGAGAACGGTGAAGGACGGCAAGATGCAGAGTTATCTCACCGGAGAGTGGAAGGACGCAAATGTGGTTCAGAGGAGACCTCTGGCGATCATGGTGCCCAACAATCCCCCTGCCATGCCCCAGTACGGAATCTCTCAGGCAAGCATTATCTATGAGGCACCCGTGGAGGGGCGTATCACCCGTCTGATGTGTGTGGTGGAAGATTATGACGACATGACCTATATCGGGCCTATCCGCAGCAGCCGCGATTATTTTGTATACGAGGCGATGGCGCTGGATGCCATCTACTGCCACTGGGGTCTGGCGGTTCCCTATGTGTCGGATCTGCTCAATTCCTCCAGAGTGGACAACATCTCTCAGGCGGTGGGCGGCATTTCCAATCCCTATGAGCCTGCGTTTGCGAGGAGAAAGGACAGAAAGAACGGTGGTTATGCCACCGAGTTCACCGCTTATATGTGGCTGAAAGCGGCAACTCCCAACGATGGCAGCGATGCGCCGGACAGTTCCGTAAAAGGATACAGTGCCGGTGTGGAGGCAAAAGGCTACGGCAAGACTTATGAGGAGTCCGGACGCTTTGATGATCTTGGTCGCGACCCGCAGGCGTATCTGTTTGCCAATGACTGCAAGGCGGAGTATGCGGATTATCCCGACGCACTGGAGATCCGTCCCGGCGGAACCCAGAGCAATAAGGGCGGATACGGTCAGAACAATGCCTGCTTTACTTATAATGAGGAAGACGGTCTCTATTACCGTTCCCAGTACAGCGCGGAACAGATCGACGAGATGAACGGGGAGCAGGTGGCAGTCACCAATGTGGTGTTCAAGGTCTGCCACGGCGAGGTGAGAGACGATCACGATTATCTGGCATTCGGCGTACATGGCAGCGGCGATGCCTGCGTGTTCACCAATGGTAAGATGATCAAGGGCACATGGAAGCACGACAGCGATTACGATGCTAACCATTATTATGACGAGAACGGCAACGAGATCGTCCTGAATCAGGGTAAGACTTGGTTCTGCAATATCTGGAAAGAATATGCCGAGTATGCGGAGGCAGACGGCAAGGCTATCTTTAAATAAAAAAATAAAACAGAAAAAATAATAAAAAAACAGCGGTTTTCTGAAAGTTGATTAAATAACTGGCGGATACCGCTGTATTTTTGTTGTAGAATGGAGGAGAAAGGGAAGTGATGTGAAATGAGTGGAAATAAAATGCGATGGAATTGGAAAAAAAGCAATCCGGATCTGATCTTAAAGGGAAGTATGCTGCGGGCGATCCTGTCGCTGGCGATTCCGGTGGTCATCAACAGCTTTCTGCAGACTATGTACAATCTGACGGACACATACTGGCTGGGGAAGATCGGGACGGATGAGCTGGCGGCCATCAATCTGGTGACGCCGGTGCAGAATATTATTATCAGTGTGGGGACGGGAATCACCGTGGCGGGTTCCGTGCTTATTGCCCAGTATATCGGTGCGGGCGAGAAGGACAATGCCAAGTCCATGGCGAATCAGATTTTCGCCTGTGCCGGATGCTTTTCCCTGTTCTGTGCGGCGACGGTATTTGTGGCGACCTCCGGTATCGTGCGCTGGCTGGGGGCGGACGGAGCCATCTACGGTCATGCCTGCATGTATCTGCGCATTGTGGTATGGGATATGCCGTTTCTGTACATGGTGAACATTTTCTCCGCGGTGCATCAGGCGCAGGGAGACACGGTGCGGCCGATGTTTCTGAATTTGGGCGGTATTCTTTTTAATATGATTCTGGATCCGCTGTTTATGGTGGGGCTGAATCTGGGAACCGCCGGTGCGGCGCTTGCAACGCTTTTCGCCAAGATGGCGCCGGCGTTCGTGGCTTTTTACCTGCTGTGCAGGCGGGAGAATGAGGTGCATCTGGATGTGCGCCATATGCGTTTTGAGTGGGAGAAGGTGAAACTCATCCTGCAGATCGGTCTGCCCACGGCAATCGGCGGCAGCAGTATGCATCTGGGATTTCTGCTTCTGACCAGAAATGTTTATGCCTACGGCAGCGAGGCCATGGCGGCCTACGGTATCGGGAACAAGATCAACAGTCTGATTACCCTGCCTTCCAACGGTATCGGTTCCGCAGTGGCGACTATTGTGGGGCAGAATATGGGAGCCGGTCAGAAGGAACGCGCGAGAGAAGGATATGTTCTTTCCATGAAAATATGTATTGTCTTTTTGTTCATAGGTGGTATGATTTTATCAAGAGATGCGATCTCCACCGGTATTGTGGGTATTTTCTCCGATGATGAGGCGGTGGTGGCCATGGCGGCGGATTTCCTGAGTATCATGGCTTTCTGGTGTTTTACCAACGGGGTGTACAATGCCACCACAGGTCTGTTTCAAGGAACGGGTCATACGGAATTTACCATGACTATGGACGCCACAAGACTCTGGGTATTCCGCTTTCTGACGATCTGGTTTTGTGAGACAATTCTTCATATGGGTGTGCGGAGTATCTGGTATTCCGTGGTGGTCAGCAATGGCATCTCTTCCGTGATCTGGTTTATATTGTATAAGAGCCGTATCTGGGAAAAGCCCAGAATCAAGGTGGGGCGGCATGGCGGACAGACAGGACAAGAGGATGAAGTTGGAGAAAGGCATATGGACGGCACGGCCTGACAGAACAGGCCGGAAAATTTATATAGGCATCGCGGCGGTGACAGTGCTGCTCAACGGATTGGCGTGGAGCAGCACTGCCTTTTGTGATGCCTATGTTGCGTGGATCTTTCCGATCTGGGTGAACACTTATGGGAGGTTTACGGGACTCTTCCCGTTCTCCGTGGGGGAGTGGATGCTGGCGGCGGGGATCGTCCTCACGGTATTGGCATTGATTCTGGGACTGTATGCGGGGGCGGTGAAGCTGCTCGGAAAACACTTCGGACTCCGTATGGTAAAGAGATATCTGGTATTTTATGCATGGGTGGCGCTGATCGTCTGTCTGGTGATGACGTTGAACTGTTCCATGCTCTATCATGTTTCCTCTTTTTCGAAGAAATATCTGGGGGGCGGATACCCGGAATATACAAAAACATATTCCGGGGAATCTTCAAGAGAACATTACGAAGCGTATTCTCTGGAGGAGTTTATGGAGCTGCGCAATTTCGTGGCGGAGCAGTGCAACCGGCTGTCCGATGAGGTGGAGCGGGATGAGAGGGGCTATATTGTCTATCCGGGCAGCGCAACGGCGGAAAGCGGGGAATCGGCGGATTCCATGCGTTCCATGCAGGATCAGGCGAGGGAGGAAATGCGCCGGTTGGGAGCGGATTATGGGCAGCTTGCGGGGTATTATCCCCGTCCCAAGCCTATGTTTTTTTCGGATTTTATGTGCCAGCAGAATATGCTGGGATGGTATTTTCCCTTTTCTATGGAGGCCAATTATAACCGGGTGGCGTATGTGATGAATCAGCCCGCGTCCATGTGTCATGAGCTGTCCCATCTGAAAGGGTTTATCTATGAGGATGAAGCGAATTTTATTGCTTATCTGGCCTGTGTGGGATCGGATGATATTTATTTTGAGTACAGCGGATATCTGAGTGTGCTGGGATATCTGGAGCGGGATTTGAGAAAAGCGGCGAGAGATGATCCGGAGGCTTTCGCGGCGGCCTGCGCCGTGCAGGAGCCGACGGCGATTCTGGATGTGGTATATCGTGACGATATCTTTGTGACGGAAGAAGAGTGGGAACGCATCGAGGGAAAGGCCCTTCTGGAGACGGAAACCGTGGATAAGGCCACGGAGACTTTTCTGGATACCACGCTGAAGGCCAATGGCGTGGCGGAGGGAACGGTCAGCTACAGCCATGTGGTAGAGCTTATGCTGCAGTATTACCGATCGGCGTCTGAAGCGTCACTTGTCGAGTAACACTTGAAAAGAAATAACTGTTCAGAATCCAATTTCTATAAAAAATTGTGTTGACAAACCCCATTTCATATGGTATCATTGTCAATGTTCTCAGCGGGATGCTTTTCGGCGGACCGCAGACAGATGCGCGAGTGGCTCAGCGGTGGAGCACCTCCTTGCCAAGGAGGGGGTCGCGGGTTCGATCCCCGTCTCGCGCTCTGGGCATCATAGATTGCGGTGATGCCTAAAGTGTTAATTTCATACCTTTGTGTGCAGACATTGCGTCTGCCGCACGACACGCGGGTGTAGTTCAATGGTAGAACACCAGCCTTCCAAGCTGGATACGTGGGTTCGATTCCCATCACCCGCTCTTTTTGTGTCCTTTTATCGGGTATGGAATACTATTTGACCACACAGAAACTTTTGGGTATAATAAGCCATAGATTGAAAGGCAAAACCGGCATTTGTGAAATAGGTTGTCTGTAAACAGGATTTGGGCAATAGAGACAAATAAGGGCAGCCCTGCCACTGCATCCGGCGCCCGTTTTGTCTCTATTGACCAAATCCGTCCCTATTAGACCAAATCCTCTGCTTAGGAGAACTTCCATGGACGAGAAAGTGCTTGTATTGGACATCGACGGGACATTGACCAACTCCCGGAAAGAAATCTCTCCGAACACAAAGCGTGCGATTCAGGAGACGCTGAAGCGGGGACATAAAGTGATTCTGGCGTCGGGACGGCCCACTCCGGGTATGCGCCGCTATGAGGAGGAGCTGGAACTGGAAAAATACGGCGGCTATCTTCTCTCCTTTAACGGCGGACGCATTGTGGAATGCAGAAGCGGTGAGGTGGTGTATCAGCGCATTCTGCCGTTAAATATCATTCCCGGGCTATACGGATTCGCCAAGAGAAACGGGTGCGGCCTTGTCACTTATTTTGGCGACAGGATCATCTCCGCCTTTGAGCCGGACGAGTATGTGAGGCTTGAATCCCGTATCAACGGCATGGAGATCAAAGTGGTGGAAAATTTTAAGGAATATGTGGATTTCGACATCAATAAATGTCTCTTGACGGCGCCTCCCGAGCGGGCGGAAGCCTTGGAGCAAGAACTGGCGGACAGATACGGGGACATGCTCAGTGTGTATCGTTCGGAAGCATTTTTTATCGAGATCATGCCCAAGCATGTGGACAAGGCTTCCTCTCTGGATCGTATGCTCCAGACCGTGGGACTGACGAGGGAAAATGCCATCTGCTGCGGAGACGGATTTAATGACATTTCCATGATAAAATATGCGGGAGTGGGAGTGGCCATGGGCAATGCCCAGCCGGCGGTGAAAGCCGCGGCGGATTATATTACGGGCACCAATGACGAGGACGGGCTGGTGCAGGTGATGGATGAATTTATCTGGAAATAGACGGGAGATACGCGAGTGACGGAGGCAGCTAAGATACGGATTGCCGTGCCCGAAAAGGCACAACATATTATCAATACGATTACGGACGCGGGTTTTGAGGCCTATGTGGTGGGCGGCTGCGTCAGGGATTCCATTTTGGGCAGGGAGCCCGAGGACTGGGATATCACGACCTCCGCGAAGCCCGATCAGGTGAAGGCGCTTTTTCCCCGCACCATCGACACGGGCATCCGGCACGGTACGGTGACGGTGATGCTGGACCGGGAAGGGTTTGAGGTCACCACATACCGGATAGACGGAAAGTATGAGGACAGCAGGCATCCCAAGGAGGTCTCCTTCACGCCGAATCTCACGGAAGATCTAAGGCGCAGGGACTTTACCATCAATGCCATGGCCTATAATGAAGAGCACGGTCTGGTGGATATTTTCGGCGGATTGGCGGATATGGAGCAGGGATTGATCCGCTGTGTGGGGGATGCGAGAGCCCGTTTCGGGGAGGATGCGCTGCGCATTCTGCGCGCCGTGCGTTTTTCCGCACAGTTGGGATATCATATCGAGGAGGAGACGCGGGAAGCCATTCGGGAGCTGGCCCCCACCTTGAGCGCGATCAGTGCGGAGCGCATTCAGACAGAGCTGCTGAAGCTTTTGATGTCCCCCCATCCCGATTATCTGCGGGATGCATATGACATGGGTGTCACAAAAGTGATTCTGCCGGAATTCGATATCTGTATGGGGACTCCCCAGCGGCATCCGCATCATATGTACAGCGTGGGGGAGCATATTCTGCACGCTCTCGTGAATGTGGAGGCGGACCGGATCTTTCGTCTGGCCATGCTGTTTCATGATATCGGCAAGCCGGCGACCTTAAAGCTCGACGAGGCAGGCATCACTCATTTTCACGGACATAACGTGGTGGGTGAGAAAATGACGCGCCGAATCATGGAAAGACTTCGCTTTGACAATGACACGATTAATGTGGTCTGCCGGATTGTATTGTTTCACGATTACGGCAATTCCGTGATACCGGATTTTCGCATTGTGCGCAGGGCCATAAATCGTGTGGGAGAAGATATTTTTCCGCTGATCTTTGCCGTAAAACGGGCGGATGTGCTGGCCCAGAGCGATTATCTGCGGCAGGAGAAATTAGATATCATAGATCAATGGCAGCAGTTGTATGAGGAGATTCTGGCGAAGGGGCAGTGTGTGTCCTTAAAGATGCTGGCGGTCACGGGCCGGGATCTGATCGGCGCGGGCTGCACACAGGGGCCGGAGATCGGGGAGAAGCTGAACGCGCTTCTGGAGCTGGTTTTGGAGCATCCGGAGTACAATACCAGAGAGTGTCTTCTGAAGGAACTGGAAAAGCTGTAGTATCATAGCATAATATTTATTGCATAATACCTATTGTATAATGTCTATAGCATAATTTGATAAACTGATTCATAAAGTAGATTAGCACGGATGTCAGGAGGGTATGAGGGTGAATGACAGAGAGGTTAATTTACTGGAACAGTATGAGATAGAGGTGCTTAAGACCCGCAAGGGCCGGGGAGCGATTCTCTGCGACACCTCCCGGGGAAACCTTATTTTTAAGGAGTACACGGGAAACGAGGAGCGGCTTGCCGCCCAGAACCGACTGCTCACACATCTTCAGAAGACCGGAGACATTCGGGTGGAGTCCATTATACCGAACAAAGAGGGCGCGCTGTATGTGAAGGATCGCGACGGGGTCATGTATATTCTGAAGACTTATGCGGAGGGACGGGAGTGTAACATCAATGACCGGGCGGAATGTATGGAGTCGGTCCGGCTGCTTGCAAGACTCCATTCCCATATGGAATTCGATGAAAATGATTTTTTGTCGGATGAGATGTGTTCCGGGGAGGAATCCAACCGGCCGTATTTTGTCTCCTCCGGCATGGAATATGAGAAGCGCAATCGGGAATTAAAGCGGGTGCGCAAATATCTGAAGCAGCGCGGGCAGAAGACTTGGTTTGAGATTCGCCTGCAGCAGAACTTTGATTTCTTTCTGGAACAGGCATACACTCTGTCGAAGGAGTGGGCCGAATATGAAAAGCTGCAGCACAGGGAAGATTCCGGGGCACATACGATCACCTATTGTCACGGAGATTACCAATATCACAATCTTATCAAGACGGCGGACGGGTGGTTCGTGACGAATTTTGAGAAATGTGTGGTGGATGATCCCGTGAGGGATCTGTATCTGTTGATGCGCAAGCTGTTGGAGAAGAGTAACTGGTCCGTGAGTCTGGGAAAAGAGCTTCTCTCGACCTATGAGAAAATCCGGCCTCTGTCGGCGCTCAGCAGGATTGATCTGTATTACCGGCTGGCGTATCCGGAGAAGTTCCGGAAGATCGTCAATTTCTATTATAATTCCGGAAAGGCATGGATTCCCGGGCGCAATCTGGAAAAACTGGAGAAATTGGTGGAGCAGGAGAAGGATAAACAGCATTTTCTGGATGTGTTGTTTCGCAGCGTATGCAGGGAACCGGATTGAAGATATCATAAACATAAAGCGGAAGTAATGAATGCGAGTGACGGAATAGGTCAATAGAGACAAAACGGGCGCCGGATGCGGTGGCAGGGCTGCCCTTATTTGTCTCTATTGCCCAATTCCTGTTTACGAGCAATTACATATAGTATACACTAAATGCAAACTGAAATACTTATCATGAATAGGCCATTGCGAAACTTCAATTTTCGTAATCCGAATTGGGCGGATTGTATACTCCATAAGCAGACCCTTGAACAAACGCATGCGATTTGATAAATCGCTTGCGCTTAGCGAGGTAACGAGCTGCATGGCAGCTCGTCGAGCTTAGCACCGCTGCGTTTTTCACGGAGCGAGAGCGAGTCTGCGTTGGAGTATACAATCTGTACAATGACACTTTGCAAATAATCTGTTCGCAAACGCCTAGGTATTAGAAAAGTAAGTGAGGAGAATGATGTTAAGTACTTTAAAAGAAAAAAACCGGATGAAAGACAACAACAAAAAAGAAAGCAATGGACAAAGAAACGGGACCTGCGGAACAAAAAGAAGCTATCAGGCTGTGCTGCTCCTATTTCTTCTCGTTCTGTGCGCCTGCGGCTCGGACTACGGACAGCGGGAGAGTGTTCCTTCTCAGGAGCCAAGCCGGGTCGATACGGGATTTGTCCTCACCGGGCCCAACAGTTATGATTCTGCTGACACGGCAATTTTGACTGAAAAAAATAGAGATGACAACACTGTCACTTTTCTGAATTTAAATCGGAGTAAATATTATACCCTGTCTATGGACGGCACCACCCGGCTCACTGACAAATACGGAGAGAGTGTGTCATTGGAGCAGATTCAGATAGGGGACATCGTGGACGTCACGTTTTTAAAGAGCACCAGACATCTTACGAGCATGCAGCTCTCCCCCGAAGCGTGGACCAATAATGGCGTGTCGCGCTATGAGATGGACCATGTCCGAGGTGAGGTGACCATCGGAGAGGATATTTTTAAGCTCACAGACAATACCCAATATATTTCTTTGGGACATCATATCGAGAAAATGGATCTGAACGCGGCGGATGTGCTGAATTTTCAAGGAATCGGCAATCAAGTACTCAGTGTCAGCGTGGAGAAAGGGCATGGCTATCTGCGCCTTGTAAATGATGAGAACTTCGTGGGCGGATGGATAGAGATCGGGCAGTCTGTGGTGCGGCAGATCGCAGAGGACATGCTGCTTGTAGTGCCCGAGGGCAGTTATCAGGTGAGCATCAGCCACCGGGGCGGTGGAGGCGTGAAGAGTGTGGTTATCAACCGGAATGAGGAGGCCACATTGGATATCGGAGATTTGGCGGTGGCTGAAGTGCAGACCGGCATGCTTCTCTTTTCCATCAGTCCCTCTAAAGCGACGGTGTATATCGATGGAACCGAGACGGATGTCTCCGGCCCCGTGACATTGGATTACGGCATCCACCAGATGATTGTAAAGGCGGACGGGTATAAATCCATCACCCAATATATCCGGGTGGGACAGGCTTCCGCCGGGATCAATGTGGTTCTGGAATCCATGACGGCGACGGATGACAAAGACAAAGATAAAGACACGGACAAAGATAAGGACAAGGATAAGAATGTGACAGACGCCTCAACCGGCAATTATAAGATTCATGTGGATTCGCCGGATGATGTGGAGGTGTATCTGGACGGCAATTATGTGGGGATTGCGCCTTGCTCCTTCAAGAAAGTAGCGGGAGCGCATGTGATTACACTGCGCAGGACAGGCTACACCACCAGAAGCTACACGGTGCAGGTGGACGATGAGGACAAGGATCTCTCCTATTCCTTTGCGGATCTGGTGGAGATCGAAGATTATGAGGATGAGGACGATGATTAAATAGCCGCCTGCGGAGCGGAACGAGAGGAAAGATAAAACAGGATGAAGAAATACACATATGAAGATTTTCTGGAGATTATCAAAACATTGCGGAGTGAGAACGGCTGTCCGTGGGACAGGGAGCAGACCCATATGAGTCTGCGGCCCTGTATGATGGAGGAGGCGGCGGAAGTGCTGGCCGGTATCCGCCTGTATGATCAGACGGGAGACTATGACAATCTGCGGGAGGAGCTTGGGGACGTGCTGCTGCAGGTGGTGATGCACGCCCAGATCGCCGACGAGGAAGGAATTTTCACCATGGAGGATGTGGTACATGAGGTGGCGGAGAAAATGATACGCCGGCACCCCCACGTCTTCGGGGAGGCCGTTGCGGACAATTCCCGGCAGGCTCTGGATAACTGGGAGGAGATCAAAAAACAGGAGAAAGCGGGCAAGAAGCATGACGAATCACCTCTGCGGGAGATTCCTTTAGAGCTTCCCGCCCTTGCAAGAGCCGTAAAGGTACTCAAAAAGGAGGACAAGCTCTACGGGACGGGCAGGGATTACGCCTCCGCCTCCGCCGAACTGGAGCGCGCGGCAAAGGCTCTGAGCGAATGTGAGTCCGGGTGTGACGGCGGGGAGGTTGCCGAATTGGTGGGAGACGCCCTCTTGGCGCTGGCTGATGTAAGCCGTCTCTGCAGGCTGTATCCGGAGCAGATTCTTGCGGACAGAATTGACGCCGTGATATCCCAATATGACATCTGAAACGACGATTTGGGCACAAAAACCTTTATTTATCGGAAAAATGCCTTGACAAATCTGGAAAAACCCGATATATATATGTATAGGCGTTTCAAAAGAGGCATCAAGTAACACAAAAAAGTAACGCACAATAAGTAAAACCTATTACAGGAGGAGTTCAAAATGAACAAAACAGAATTGATCACAGCTATGGCTGACCAGGCTGGTCTTTCTAAGAAGGATGCTGAGAAGGCTCTCAAGGCTTTCATCGATGTTGTTACAGATGAATTGAAGAAGGGCGGCAAGGTTCAGCTCGTTGGATTCGGTACTTTTGAGGTATCCGAGAGACCTGCCAGAGAGGGCAGAAATCCTCAGACCGGCAAGGCTATGAAGATTGCAGCGTCCAAGGCTCCCAAGTTCAAGGGCGGCAAGCCTCTGAAGGATGTTTTGAACGCATAAATCGAGTTTATGCAAGATGAGAGAACCCGTAAGTGGGTTCTCTTTTTTTGGGGAAAGGTATGGTGATTATTATGAGATTGGATAAATATCTGAAGGTGTCCCGGCTGATCAAGCGGCGCACCGTGGCCAATGAGGCCTGTGACAGCGGCAGAGTGCTGATCAATGACAAGCCCGCAAAAGCCTCCGCCAATGTAAAGGAAGGGGATATCATCACCATCTCCTTCGGTAATAAGGAAGTGAAAGTCGAAGTGCTGGATGTGCAGGAGACCGTGCGCAAGGAGGAGGCAAAGGAATTGTTCCGTTATCTTTGAGCGGGCGGTATGACCGCGGGGAGGTCTATTTTGCGGCGGGATTCATATACTTTATAAGAAGTGTATGGAGGTACCGTTTATGGAAGATCTGAAGTCTACCGTGCGCATGCACAAGGTCACGATGAGCAATCGCAAGAACTGTACGCTGACCGGTGTCAACGATGTGCTGTCCTTCGATATCCACGAAATTCTTCTGGAGACGGAGCAGGGCATGTTGATGATAAAAGGGGACGATCTTCATGTCAGCCGACTGACGCTGGATAAGGGAGAAGTGGATGTGGAAGGCAAGATCGACAGCTTCACTTACTCGGATGTGGCCGGCCCCGGACATAAGGGAGAATCCCTGCTTGCCAAGCTGTTCCGTTAGGAGGGACGGCGGATGGCAAATGAAAACGAATTTCTGTTTCACGCTCTGTTTATGGGCATTTTTATTACGTTCATCTACGATATTCTGCGGATCCTGCGGCGGGTTTTTCCCCACGGCAGCTTTTTGATATCGCTGGAGGACATCTTTTTCTGGATCTATTGTACGGTGCGTGTCTTTCTGCTGATGCATCATGAAAGCAACGGAACGCTGCGCTGGTTTGCCATATTCGGAGCGTTGACGGGGATGCTGCTCTATATGAGATTTGTCAGCCCCTTTCTGGTGAAGTATGTGTCCCGGATTCTCCAATGGATCGTCCACATAGTAGTCCGGGTGATCCGTTTTGTGCTGCGGCCGTTTCGGTATCTTCTGGAGAAAATTCGCGTGCGGGCGGCACGGGCTGCCAGAAGACGGGCGGTTAAGCTGCAGAAGAGAAAGGAGATCGGCCGTCGCATTCTAAAAAAGAAGTTGACGTTTTTGAAAAAATTATTTAAAATAAATCATAGAGAAAGGAAGGGCCATGGCAAGAGGAAAAGCAAGAGTTGAGCGGAAGAGAGCCGCATATCGGAAGAGAAATCAGAATCGCTTCAGCATGATACTGGTTGTCATGGCTGTGGCTTTGATTACCGCGGCCGTGGCGCTGCGCAGTGTGGAGCTGACGCAGAGACTTGAGATTTATGCCCAGCGGGAAGCCGATCTGGAGAAACAGATTCAAGAGGAGAAACAGCGGGCGGAGGAGATTGAGAATTACCGGAAATACACACAGACCAAGCAGTATGTGGAGGAAGTCGCCAACGATAAACTGGGGCTGGTGTATGAGGGAGAGATTTTATTCAAAGAGAACGATTGACCGGAGCGGGAAACTCGCTCCGGTTTTTTTGTCGCAAAAAATTAAGGCAGCCTGTCCCTGTTTTGACAAAAACTATGGGCGCCGCTGATTATACTATACTTCACGGATTGCCGGAAGGAGTGTGGATATTGAGATGATAACAGCGGTGAAAGAGGCAAGAGAGTATTTATACGGCCGACGAGAGAAAGAGACAGTACAGAATCCGATACGAGTGCCGGAAATGTGCAGACAAAAGCTGTTACATTACGCGGAGAGTTTCCGGGAGCTTGCCCGGACTCTGGATGCAGAGGAAGACCGGGAGGCGCCGGCCGCCCTGTGGGGAGACGGGGAGACGGAGGGCGTCCAAATAACGGACAGGCGGGAAGTGCTGGCGCAGAGGCGTTCTCTGGAAAATAGGCTGCTTATCAGCCATAATCTCTGCGAAGTGGCGCAGATCATGACCCGTCTGGCGGACGAGCTGTTTCGCTGCCGTCCCATGGAGGAACAGTGCCGCAGGTATCTGCTGCATGCGCTGCGGGCAGAGAGTATTTACGCGAATCATTTTTGTTATCTGACGGAACAGGAGGGGGATGCCCATGCTGTCAGCATGACGCTCTCCACCGATATAAAAGGGGGATGTCCCGCCTCCCGGGTGGCGGATATGCTGTCGGTGCTCTTAAAGCGTCCGCTGCAATTATCCGTGGCAAGTCCCTATCTGGTAGAGCAGGAGCCCCACAGTTTTGTCTTTATGGAGGAGGCAAATTATGTGACACTCACGGGATTCTGCAAAGTGACCAAGGAGAATGAGACCGTCTCGGGAGATCATTATTCCGTTCTGGAGTCCGAAAAGGGAAAAGTGACCCTGCTTTTGTCCGACGGAACGGGATCCGGAGAACAGGCCAGCCGGGACAGCGAGAAAGTGCTGGATCTGATGGAGAAACTTCTGGAGGCGGGGTATGAGCCCCATGCCGCCGCCAATATGGTCAACGTGGCTCTCTATGCCGGGGGCCGGGAGTACAGCCATCCCACATTGGATATCTGTGATCTGGATCTGTATGACGGATCCTGCACCTTCTGCAAGGTGGGAGGCGCGGTGTCCTATCTCAAGCGGGGCGGGCAGGCGGAGAGGATCTGTCAGGGGAGTCTTCCGCTTGGGATTTTCCGCCAGATAGAGACAGGCAGAATCCACAGGCAGCTTGAGGACGGAGATTATGTGATTCTGATGACGGACGGCGTGGTGGACGCTTTCGGGGGAGAAGACGGCGAGGAGACGCTCAGGGGGATTATTGAGGAGCTCTCGGAGACGAATCCCGGAGAAGTTGCGCAGAGGCTGTTGGAGAGCGCCCTGTGCGCCTGCGGAGGGCATATTCAGGACGATATGACCGTTTTGGTGGCCGGAATTTGGGAAAATTCCGCGGTTTAGCTTGCTTTTTGTCGTAAATTGGGATAAATTTACAATATATGAAGATGACACAGACAAGGGCATTTGAGGACAAAATCTTTTCCTATATTCAGGAATATCACATGCTGGGCCCGAATGATCGGGTGGTGACCGGGATTTCCGGAGGGGCAGACTCGGTTTGCCTCTTGTTTGTGTTACTCAAATGGAGAGAGCGTTACGGGCTGGAGCCTGCGGTGGTTCATGTCAACCACGGTATCCGCGCCGAGGCGGGTGCGGACGCCTGTTTTGTGGAGGAATTGTGCAGGCGGCAGGGAGTGCCTTTTTATCTGCGGGAGGCGGATGTGGGCAGGCTGTCGGAAGAGTGGAAGTGTTCCGCGGAGGAGGCCGGGCGGATTGTCCGCTATCAGGCATTCCTCGATGTGGCCAATGAGTTTGGAGCCCGCAGGATTGCCGTGGCACACAACCTCAACGACCGTGGCGAAACCATGTTGTTTCATCTTTTTCGCGGGACAGGCCTGAGGGGACTCATAGGAATACCGCCCGTGCGGGATCGGATCATCCGGCCGCTTTTGTGTGTGGAACGGCATGAGATTGAGCATTATCTGGAAGAAATTGGGCAAGACTATTGTCGGGACGCCACCAATGAGGAAGATCTCTACACCCGCAACCGGATTCGCCACCATATTCTGCCCTGCGCCGAACAGGAGGTGGCGGGCTGCCTGCAGCACATGGGGAGGACCGCGGAGCTTGTGGCGGAGACGGAAGAATATCTCGGACTGCGGACGGAGGAGGCTCTTGCGGCGTGTACGGAGAGCGGCGGGGAGGCAAGTTATATTATTCACTGCGAGGCTTTTGCGGATTTTCATCCCGCGCTGCAGAAGCGTATGCTTTATGAACTGACCAAAAAACTGGCTCCGGGAGCAAGGGATATCTCCCGGATTCATGTGGAGGCATTAACGGATCTCTGTCTGCGGGAGGGCAGCCGCACAGTCTGCCTGCCCTTTGGAATCAAGGGCCGGAGAGAGTACGGCAGAGTCTTTCTGAGCCGTGAAGAAAGAGAGGAAAATTTATCCTGCAAAGATGCCATAGACGATTCTCCGGAAGCCGTCAGGATGGAATTTCAGGTGCTTTCTGCAAAAGATTTGCCGAGGAATCATGAAAATTCCGTGATTTTTCCCGAAAATGAGTATACGAAATGGTTTGATTATGATAAAATAAAACAATCTCCGGTGCTTAGAACCCGTGCCGAGGGAGATTATCTGACCATACGGGACGGCGAAGGCGCTCTTCGCCACAAGAAGCTGAAAGATTATATGGTCACGGAGAAAGTTCCCCGCAACCTGCGGGAGCGGATTCTTCTTCTGGCGGAGGATTCCCATGTGCTGTGGCTTGTGGGATACCGCATCAGCGAGTATTACAAAGTCAGTGAGAATACAAAACGGGTTTTACAGGTACAATTATGGAAGGACTGCGGCAGCAGCAGTACGGAGGAGAAAAATGGCAGAACATGTGAGAGTTCTTTTGTCGGAGAATGAGGTGGATGCCCGCATTCAGGCAATCGGCGAACAGATCAGCAAAGATTATGCCGGAAAACAGGTGCATCTGATCTGTGTGCTCAAGGGCGGAAGCTTTTTTCTGTGTGAGCTGGCAAAACGCATTACCGTTCCTGTGTCGTTGGATTTTATGTCCGTTTCCAGTTACGGAAAGGACACGAAGTCCAGCGGTGTGGTTAAGATTGTGAAGGATCTGGACGAATCCATCAAGGATAAGCATGTCATCGTGGTGGAGGATATTGTGGACAGCGGAAGGACCCTGAGTTATCTGCTGGAGATGTTAAGTGACAGAGGTCCGGCGTCGTTGCGTCTGTGTACGCTGTTGGACAAGCCCGATCGGCGGGTGGTGAAGGTGGACGTGGACTACACGGGATTTGAGATACCGGACAAATTCGTTGTGGGCTACGGATTGGATTACGCACAGAGATACCGAAATCTTCCTTACATCGGTATTGTGGAGTTTGATTAGAAAGAGCAGGGGTAACAGTACATTGAAACATAACGGAAGAAATTTGAATTCTTATATCATTTGGATCGTCATTTTGGTGGTCATGATCATCGGTTTGAACATGTTCCGCAGCAATAGGGACGATTATACCAGAAGGGCTTTTGAGGCAGATATGATGGCCGGAAATATAGCAGAGATTGTCATACAGCCCAACAAAGAGACGCCTACCGGTTATCTGGATGTGAAACTCAGAAACGGCATCGAGAGAAGGCTGTATGTGACGAATATCACCGAGATCGAGAATCTGGTCCGGGAATACGGCTATGATCCGCTGACGGAAGATGTGCAGAGGGATAGCTGGCTGCTCACCAGTCTGCTCCCGCTTTTGATCGTGCTGGCGGTGGGCGTGTTCCTCTTTATGATGATGAATGCGCAGAACGCAGGCGGCGGAAGCAACGGCAAGATGATGAATTTCGGCAGAAGCCGGGCCAAAATGTCTATCGGCGACAAGAACGCCACATTTGAGCAGGTGGCGGGCATGCAGGAGGAGAAGCAGGAGCTTACGGAGATCGTGGATTTCCTGAAAGATCCCACCAAATATACCCGGGTGGGAGCGCGGATTCCCAAGGGTGTGCTCTTGGAAGGCCCTCCCGGAACCGGTAAGACACTGCTTGCCAAGGCGGTGGCAGGAGAGGCAAATGTGCCGTTCTTCAGCATCTCGGGATCCGATTTTGTGGAAATGTTTGTCGGCGTGGGTGCCTCCCGCGTGAGAGATCTCTTTGAGGAGGCCAAGAAGAACTCGCCCTGTATCGTGTTTATCGATGAAATTGACGCAGTGGCCCGCATTCGCGGTACCGGAATGGGCGGCGGTCATGACGAGAGGGAGCAGACGCTGAATCAGCTTCTGGTGGAGATGGACGGTTTCGGTGTGAACGAAGGCATTATCGTGCTGGCGGCCACCAACCGTGTGGATATTTTGGATCCTGCGATTCTGCGCCCCGGGCGTTTCGACCGCAAGGTGGCCGTGGCGGCTCCGGATGTGCAGGGCAGAGAAGAGATCTTAAAAGTGCATTCCAAGAATAAACCGCTGGCGGAGGATGTGGACCTCAAACAGATCGCCCAGACGACGGCTGGATTTACCGGCGCGGATCTGGAGAATTTATTGAACGAGTCGGCCATCAACGCGGCGAAAGAGAGCCGCGGTTATGTGACCCAGAAAGATATTCGGGAAGCCTTTGTAAAAGTGGGAATCGGCACGGAGAAGAAGAGCCGTGTCATCTCGGATGCGGACAAGAAGATCACCGCCTATCACGAGGCGGGTCATGCGATCCTGTTTCATGTTCTGCCGGATGTGGGGCCGGTTTACACAGTCTCTATCGTGCCCACCAGCTCCGGGGCGGCGGGTTATACCATGCCTTTGCCGGAGAGGGATGAGATGTTCCTCACCAAGGGAAAGATGCTGCAGGAAATCATGGTCTCTCTGGGAGGCAGAATTGCGGAGGAGTTGATTTTCGACGATATCACCACCGGTGCATCCAGTGATATCAAGCGCGCCACCAAGACGGCCCGCCGGATGGTCACGAAGTTTGGTATGTCCGAGAATATCGGCGTCATCTGTTATGACGACGACAACGGCGAGGTGTTTATCGGCAGAGATCTGGCACATGCAAAGAGTCACAGCGAGGCCGTCTCCGCGGAGATCGACAGAGAGGTAAAGGCCATTGTGGACGAGTGCTATACCAAGGCCAAAAATATCATTTCCGAGCACATGAATGTGCTGCACGGCTGTGCCGAGCTGCTTCTGGCGAAAGAGAAGATTACCCGTCAGGAATTTGAGGCGTTGTTTACCGCCTAGAGATGTGAATTGTACAAAATGCATAAAAACAGTAAGGCGATTTTGTAAAATTTGTGTATTTTAAGAATAGTCAAAAAGGGAGGGGGATGCTATTATAATATGCGTAACCCCCCAATACATTATAGTTTTTTGCTATACCCCATAAGTAAGAAATACCTTCTCTAAAAAAGACGGCCGAAAAGCTGTCTTTTTTACTTTGCGTATATATATTGAATTAATAATGTGATAGTATATTATATAAGGCGTGATTGCGTTTGCCATTTGCACCCATCCACACTGTAGTGTAAAATATATAGGTTGAAAGGCGTAAACAAAATTTATCATAACAATTTTTTTGGAGGAAGACGTATGGCCGGACACAAATTTCATAGTATCATAACTTTCGCATTAGTATTAGTCATCGTCCTCTCCTGCCTTGCAGGCTGCGGAAATGCCAAGGAACAGATCATCGGCGGCTTCACCGAGAAGGAGATTGAAGCGGCAAAGGAAGTAGTTATATGTTCGTATCAGAAATGCAGCGAAGGAGATCTTAATGGCGTAAATGCTTATACAGCGGAAGAAAAGAGAAATTATGGGACCAATCAGATAATGCCCTATGAATATGATATTTTGGACATTCGTTTTGACCCGGAGAGCCGGATATATAAAAATGATATATCACGTATGGAGTTGGCGGGATATTCCGAGGAAAATTTTATTTATTTGCAAATGGATTATTCCGTAACTCTCCGAGAGGGATATACTCACGGACCCATGGACGATCAGGGACCTGTTATTGAGAATTGGGGAGTCTGGCTGGTGCGGAAAGACAAAGATTCGCCTTGGCTGGTTTATGATGTGGGGTATTGATTACATTTTTTATGCACTATCAGTATTTCCCCTATCTGTAAGAAGCAGCATTTTATTTCCATGTTGCCGCGCAGCACAAGTTTGGCGGCAATCTCCCGCATTCGGCTGTTCAACCGGTGATACATAGTGTTTCTCGGCCAGCGGATGCCGCGAAGATATTCCTGTTCCCGGGAGTTTAGGCAGGACAGTAGTTGCTCCAGCTCTTGAGGATCATTTTTCTGCAGATATCCGAAGGGGCATTGAAGGTAGGCACTCTCCTCCCCGTTTCGTTCGATCCGCTCCAGAAGGCGGGCGCTGATCTGATCCGGATGCACGGCTTCTATCGTGGTTGTATGCAGGGAGGCCTGTTCCACGGGCAGCTTCTCCAACAGGATCCCGGTCTCTGTCATATGTCTGTACACCGCTTGTTCCACCCGGTCCCGGGGCGTGGGAAAAGAAAGTCTTCCCATAATCTGATCCACGGAATATCCCAGATTCACCAGATGGCGGATGGAGCCGCCGCTGGCCACTTCAAACATAAAATCGGACAATGCCTGATTAAAATAGTCTTTTCCTTCGCTCATCTTTCCTCTCTTTTTCAAGTACATTTTTCCAAAGATGCCATATAGTTGCTTATTTCATGAGTATTGTATCATACACATTTCTATATGTCACTGGCTTTCACGGTCGATTCCCGGAAATGCACCGGATGGCAGTTGGGTATTGAAAAAATGCGAAGATTTAGGTACAATAGAATAGTATGGCGATATTTGCATACAGGCCAGCCGATAATTCGCCGCAAGGCATATTAAGAAAGGGCAGTATGACCATGGATATGGAAAATATATGGCGTATTGATTACGCACAGCAGTATATCGCAAATATGCGTCCGGTTTTTAATCGAAGAGCCATCTTTACCGATACCACAGAGAATTATGTCACTCCCGCGGAGCCTTCCGCCTATGACATCGTGACCGTTCGCATCCGCACGGCTAAAAATAACGTGGATCGGGTATTCTTTGTATATCAGGGGCAGAAATATCTGATGAACAAGGAGCGCAGCACGGAGGATTTTGATTTTTACTATCATAAGCTGCAGCTCGACAACGAGAAGGTGTCTTACTATTTTGAACTGCAGACCGGCAATGTCACCGGATACTATGATGTGCGGGGACTGGTGCAGGAGATCAATGAATACTATAATTTTGTGATTATTCCCGGGTTTAAGACGCCGGATTGGGCGAAGGGCGCCGTGATGTATCAGATCTATGTGGATCGTTTCTGCAACGGAGATCCTGACAATGATGTGCTGACAGACGAGTATTGTTATATCGGCGAGCCTGTACGGAAGGTGGAGGACTGGAACCGATATCCGGAACAGATGGATGTGCGGCATTTCTACGGCGGAGACCTGCAGGGTGTGCTGGATAAGATGGATTATCTGCAGGATCTTGGTGTGGAGGTCATTTATTTTAACCCTTTGTTTGTGTCTCCTTCCAACCATAAATACGACATTCAGGACTATGATTATATTGATCCCCATTTTGGTAAAATCGTGGAGGACGAGGGGGAACTTCTTCCGCACGGTCAAAAGGAGAATCGACTGGCATCCAGATATATTAACCGGGTCACCAACAAGGCGAATCTGGAGGCCAGCAACGCACTTTTTGTGAAAGTGGTGGAAGAGGCTCACAGGCGGGGCATGCGCGTGATTTTGGACGGTGTGTTCAATCATTGCGGTTCCTTTAATAAATGGATGGACAGAGAGCGCATTTATGAGGATGCGGAGGGCTATCAGAAGGGAGCTTACGTCAGCGCAGACAGTCCGTATCGCCAGTATTTTGCATTTCACAACGATTATGCGTGGCCCTATAACGGCAGCTATGACGGCTGGTGGGGACATGACACGCTTCCCAAACTTAATTATGAGAATTCCAAAGAGTTATATAATTATGTGTTGGAGATCGGCCGCAAATGGGTGTCGCCGCCCTACAATGTGGACGGATGGAGACTGGACGTGGCGGCGGATCTGGGACACAGTCAGGATTTTAACCATCGCTTCTGGCAGGATTTCCGCAAGGCGGTGAAGGAGGCCAATCCCAATGCGATCATTCTGGCGGAGCACTATGGCAGCACCAGAGACTGGCTGCAGGGAAATGAATGGGATACGGTCATGAACTATGACGCCTTTATGGAGCCGGTGACATGGTTTCTCACCGGTATGGAGAAGCACAGCGATGATTACAGAGAGGATCTTCTGGGGAATGCGGAGAGCTTCTGGGGTGCCATGCGTCATCACACGGCGAGTTTTGCCATGCCCAGTTGGCAGGTGGCCATGAATGAGCTTTCCAACCACGATCATTCCCGCTTTCTTACCCGCACCAACCACAAGGTGGGACGTACCAATACATTGGGTCCTCAGGCGGCGGAGCAGGGCATCAATATGGCTGTTTTCAGAGAGGCTGTCGTCATCCAGATGACATGGATCGGGGCGCCTACCATTTATTATGGAGACGAGGCCGGTGTCTGCGGATTCACGGATCCCGACAACCGCCGTACTTATCCTTGGGGAAATGAGGATCAGCGGCTGATCCAGTTCCACAAAGACATCATCCGACTGCGCAGGGAGAATGACGAGCTGCGCACGGGATCCATCAAATATCTGGACGGAGATTACAATTTTCTCGCCTATGCGCGCTTCCATCAGAAAGGACAGTGTGTCATCCTTGTGAACAACAACGGTTATCAGATGTCACGGGAAATTACCGTATGGGATGCGGGAATCGGCAGAACGGGCACGCTGAAAGTGCTGATTCAGACGGCGGACAAAGGATACATGCTCAGCGGACAAGAATATGAAATCTGCTCGGGTAAAGTAAAAGTGGATCTGCCGCCCACTTCCGCCACGATCCTGAAATATGTGGAGGAATCTGTTTAATGCCGTATATGCGGCGGAATGAGAGGAAAAGAACGGAATGCAGGCCCTGATTTTTAGTTTTATGTTCCCTGTGATCCCGCTGCTCGTGTGGCTGGGGTATCGGGAGGACAGACGAACCTCCGGAAGAGAATTGCTGTTTCGATATGTGGTGTATACGCTGGTCATGACGTGTCTGACGACACTGGGCTTGGCGCTTCTCAGCGATGAGGGGACTTCTTTTTGGACGAAGATGGATGCATCTCCGGTATTCGCATGTAAATTTGCGGTGCTTCAGCTCGTGGCGGCCGGTGTGGTGGCTGCGGCGGAATGGATGTATGTGACGCGCAGACTGGCGGTCAAGGTGGCATGGCAGGAGTATCGGGAGAGCGGTGTGGGCAGATTTGCGGAGAAGTTTCTGCTTCCCTATGGAATCTATCTGCTTGCCGCGGTTGTGATCCTTTTGAATATCAGTCTGATGTTTGACAACGTACTCTGGGGGGATGAATGTTTTTCGGCCAACACGGCGCGCAAGGATGTGGACGGTATTTTGCAGGTGCTGTATTTCTGGGACAACCATCCGCCTCTGCACTATTATTGGCTGAAGCTGTTCGGCGAACTGTTCGGGCACACGGGGCCGGTCTATCATCTGGCATCCCTGACGCCTTTCCTTTTTGGTATTGTATTGGCCTTGTTCTTTCTGCGGAGACATTTCGGAGATCTTCCCACGGCCTTTTTTATCGTTATCACGGGCGCTGCCTCCTCCTGTCTGCAGTACAATCAGGAGATACGGATGTATTCTCTGGCCTTTCTGGGGGTGGCCTGCTGTTATTATTGTGCCTATCGTGTGATAAGCGGCGGAAAACTTGCTTGGTTCGGCATGGTGTTCTGGGCGCTGATTGCGGCCTATTCCCATTACTACGCCATGATGGCGGTGGGAATCATGATTTTCGTCACCGGTGTGGCCGCTATGGTCCGTTATCGGGGCAAAACATGGATCAAAAGTCTGCTTGCCCTGTTGGGGTTCATCGCCGGCTATGCGCCTTGGATGGGATATCTGTTCCACGCCACAGGCAATGTGAGCAACAATTGGTGGATGACAGAGATCATGGGACTTCGGGAGAGCATGCAGACAGTGTTGTGCGGCGTAGAGTTTGCAAAGATCCTGTCTGTTCTTCTGGTGGTATTTCTGGCTGTGCTTTTTCTGAAAGAGTCCTCTTTTTTCCGGATGAGGAGGAAGGAGGAGGGTGTAACGATCATCGTCCACAAACCGACGCTCAAAAACTGGTCCGATGAGACCTATGGGTCGGCCATAGGCATTCTGACCATAGTGGGAACTTTGATTGCTGCTTACGGACTCTGTCTGATCGTGGGACCGGTGCTGACGCACCGCTATCTGTATCCGTTGAGCGCAGTGACCGCTCTGCTGTTGGTGATATCCGGCGGCGGCAGTATGGATCTGGTGAAGAAGCTGAGCGAGAGGATGCACAAAAATTGGCTGCAGGGACTGACAAAATGCGTGCTTGCTGCTATGCTGGCCCTTTTGCTGGTCATAGGTCTTGGCAATTACAGAGCCTACAGAAGTCAGGTGAAGGCCGAGGAGGCCGTCACGGAGCAGGCGCTTTATGTAATCGGAGAGGTGCCGGAGGATACGGCGCTTGTCAGCAACAATGTAAAACATCTGGCGTGGACCGTATTATACTATTATTATCCCGACAGAGAGGTCATCACGGGCAGTTGTGACGACGAGGGCAAGACCTATGATAAATTCTGGTATTTCTCCCCGGAGCCCGCAAGCAGCGAGCAGATACAGGAGATGTACCGCATGGGTTACACCGCAGCCTACTACGGCTCCCAGCAGATCGCAACCTATCCCTTCGAGCTCTACTACTTCGAACGCTGAGACACGCCGTATGCGAAGAACTTCTTGCAATTTACTGCGATCTATGATACAATTTCACATTGTCAGGGGTTCCTAACACGGGTGGATTCCCGAGTGGCCAAAGGGGACAGACTGTAAATCTGCTGCAAATTGCTTCGGTGGTTCGAATCCACCTCCACCCATCGGAGAACAGAGTGCATATGGGCACGTCCCATGGGTACGTCCGTTTCTCCGGGCTATTGAGAGGATAGCCGAAATCGCGTCGCCGGTGTGGCGGAATAGGCAGACGCAAGGGACTTAAAATCCCTCGGGGGCAACCCCGTACCGGTTCAAGTCCGGTCACCGGCATTACTTTGTGGAAGAACTTGCTTATAGCTTGCGCTAATGCAGGTTCTTCTTTTTCTCGGTGGAATTGTTTTTTCGCCGGGAGGGAAATGTGGGATCATAGTGTGAAAGTTTCACACTACTATTTGTGCCGCCGCTTGGCGGCGGAATGGGAGATTAACATGAAAATTCTCTCGAACCGTATGGATTACGGATATTTTAAATACCAGAAAGAATTTGAGGAAAAGGCCCTCTCCGTACTGCGCTCCGGCTGGTACGTGCTGGGGGAGGAGGTTCGGAATTTTGAGAGCAATTTTGCCGCCTACACGGGGGGCGGATTCTGTGTGGGGCTGGCCAGCGGTCTGGACGCTTTGTGGATTGCCGTGAAGCTTCTCGGCATCGGAGCGGGAGACGAGGTGATTGTTCAGGGGAATACCTATATCGCCAGCGTCATGGGTATCACCATCAACGGAGCGACTCCTGTCTTTGTGGAGCCGGATGCGTATTTTCAGATTGATGCGGACAAGATAGAGGAGAAGATCACGGAGAGAACCAAGGCCGTGATGGTGGTTCATCTGTACGGTCATGTGGCGGACATGGATAAAATAACGGACATCTGCAAGAGACATGATCTGAAGCTGATCGAGGACTGTGCCCAGTCCCATGGGGCGCTCTACAAGGGCAGGATGACAGGCACCTTTGGGGACGCGGGCTGTTTTTCCTTCTACCCGTCCAAAAATTTGGGGGCATTCGGAGATGCGGGCGCACTTGTCACAGGTGACCCCAAGTTGGCGGAGGATGCCCGTATTTTCCGCAATTACGGCAGTGAAAAACGGTATTATAACAAAGTGGCGGGAGCCAATTCCAGATTGGACGAGCTGCAGGCCGGACTCTTAAACGTGCGTCTGGCCCATATGGAAGAGATCACGCAGGAGAGAAAGCGTCTGGCTGAGAATTATGGCAGAGGCCTTTCCCATAAGGACATTCTTTTGCCCAAGGAGAGGGAAGACACTTCGGCCGTATGGCATCAATATGTGATACGCACCGGCCGCCGCAAAGAGCTGATAGAATATCTTGACCAAAAAGGGATCGGTACTCTCATCCACTATCCCATTCCGCCTCATCTGTCGGAAGCCTACCGGAATCTGGGATATGGCAGGGGAGATCTGCCCGTCACGGAAAAGTATGCCGACACGGTGTTGTCGCTTCCTTTATATACAGGGATGAAGGAAGAGGAACAGCGGTATGTGATCGATTGTATTAATGCTTTTGTATAGTGTGTGATGAAGAGAGGACAATGGTACTGTCATGGTGAAATTGGAGGAACAGATTCGGATTCTGGATTTCCCGGATCTGGGTGACGAAAGAGGGAATCTCGTAGTGGTGGAAGGGGGTAGCGCCATCCCCTTTGAGATTAAGAGGATCTTCTATATTTATGGATCCGATTCGGAGGTGATTCGCGGATGCCACGCCAATCTGCGCTCGGAATTCGTGATGATCAATGTGTCCGGCACCAGCAAGGTCAAAGTGGACAATGGCAGGGAGACCCGGATCATAGAGTTGAATCGTCCCAGAATGGGACTGTATCTCAAGAACAATGTCTGGAAAGAGATGTATGATTTTTCCCCGGATTCGGTGTTGTTGGTACTCTCCAATGAACATTATGATGCGGAGGAATATATCAGAGACTACGAGACATATCTGAAGATTATGAAAGGAAGGCATTTTGAGTAAAATATCGATTGTTGTTCCCGTATATTACAATGCGGACACCTTGGAGCTTCTCTATCAGGATATGGAAGACAAGATTCTGGGGAAGCTGGGAGAATATGAAATCGTCTTTGTGGACGACGGTTCGGGGGATGATTCCTGGCAGGTGATGAATCGTCTGAGGGATCGGGACCCCCATGTCAAATTGGTCCGGCTGTCCCGCAATTTCGGCGAGCACGCGGCGCTGCTGGCGGGGCTTTCCGCCTGCACCGGAGACTGTGCCGTCACAAAACAGGCTGATCTGCAGGAGGATTCGTGCATTATACTGGAGATGTACGAGAGCTGGAAGCGAGGAAACAAGGTGGTTCTCGCCGTCCGCAAGGAGCGGAGAGAAAATCCCGTGAAAGTATTTTTCGCCAACTTGTATTACAGCCTGATCCGCAAGATTGTGAACAAAAATATGCCCGTGGGCGGCTGTGACTGTTATCTGGTGGACCGGAAGGTCATCGAAGTGCTGGAGAGACTGGACGAGAAAAATTCTTCCCTGACTTTGCAGGTGCTCTGGGCGGGTTTTCGCACGGATATGATCTATTTCGTGCGGCAGGACAGAGAGGTGGGAAAATCCCGGTGGACCCTCTCCAAGAAGATCAAGCTGGTAATGGATTCCGTGATGAGCTTTTCCTATTTTCCGCTCCGGTTTATGTCGGGGCTGGGGATTCTGTTCAATGTGCTGGCCGTAATTCTGTTCATCAGTGTCATTGTGGAGAAATTTACCAGCGGAACCCCCATTGCGGGCTGGGCGTCTTTGATGTGTGTGACCTTGTGTGCTTCCGGCATCATTATGCTGATGCTGGGCATTCTGGGAGAGTACATCTGGCGCACGCTGGATGCGGCCAGAACACGTCCGCCCTATATTGTGGATGAAATTCTGAAAGAGCGGCAGGAAGACGAGAAGAACTGAGAAGAGCAACAAAGAGTGAAGAAAAGCGAAACGGAAGAGCCGTATTCATCGCTTTTCCCGGAAATAATAGTTCCAATAGGTTCCCTCCTCCACATAGGCGGGGCGGTATTCTTCCTCGATCCAAGACAGGAACCATTGGTTGGACAGAAGTTCAAAACTTAGTTCTCCCATATAACTCTCGGCCACAACCACGTCCGGATATTTGTCGGGATTCAGGCGCCAGTACTCTGTCACCGCCTCGCTGTAAAAAGGGGTTGACATAGTGGATGGCGCCGCCACTTCCACATCTTCATACAGATAACCCAAGGTATCTACCACGCCGCCGACGATCCAGACTCTGTCCCCCGGCCGGATGAATTCTTTCCACTCGGGATAGCTGTCCCGCTGGATGCAGACGCCCTCCTCATCGGATATGATTCCGAGGGCAGGACCTGTGCGGACAACGGACAGATCCGAGAAGGTGGAGTAGATTTGACCTTTTCCCGACAGCGGTGTGCGGATGCAGACACAGCGGAATGCCAAAAGTGTGATAAAGCACAGAAAACAGAGATAAAACCCCTTTCTGACCGCTCCCCAAGAGATGCGCTCGATCTGTCTCCTGACGGGAATCAGTGCGAAAGCGATGGCGGGCAGCCCATAGGCCACGGAGGCCGAGAGGGGCAGATCCGTCAGAATCAGCGTCGCGACAAATCCGAATCCGCCGATTACGCTGCCGCAGACATAAAGTTTCTTTTCCTGTTCATTGAGGGCTTTTCTGCCCGCAAATCCGATCCCCACGATCCATAATAAAATCACGCTGTATGCGTAACGATTCTCCGCGCTCAGGATATTGGCCACAAATCCTGCCAACAGCACCACGTTGGAACCGAGCAGCCACAGCGGAATTCGGAATCCCTTTTTTTGAACAAACTTTCTAACAAGCTTTTTAACAAGCAGACTGAAGATCAGTCCGACGGCGGAGACCACAAGCAGGACAATGCCTATTTCAAGGAGATTTCCGGCATATTCAAGCAGTCTTGCGGATATGCCAGCGGTGTGGGTGGGCTCCAATGCCAGCATGCCCGTGACACATGCCACAAGCGTGTCGGGACCTATGGAAAACAGAAAATAGGACCCCACGGCAAGGCCCAGTGCGGCGCATATTCCGGTGAAAATCGCAATGTCTTTTACTCTGTGGGAGCAGTAGAGCGCCAGAATGCCCCAGACTCCCACAAGCACAATGGCGCAGGAAGGATAGGCCAGCACTTCCATACACAGGGAGACGGCTCCCGCAATCAGAAGCCTCCGCCGCCCTGTCCGCAGATAAGACAGCAGACAGACAAGCAGCAGTGTGGAAAACCAGAGCTGCAGGTTGCTGAATTCGGGCATGGCACAGTCTTTGGGCGCAATCATGAAATAGAGCAGGGCGATGCCGTAGGAGAGCGGTTTATCCAGATCGGCGCGCAGCAGACGATACAAAGCGACTGCCAGCGCCCCGCGGATGAGCATTCCGCAGAGCTGTAGATACAGCACAACGCCGGTTGTGGTGTGAAAAAGCCCTTCATAGATCCACATCAATACCACGGGCACAAGCGCGGAAGTCTGATGGGGCTCCCACATTTCCAGAATCATTTTGTCGCCCTGCAGCAGGCGGTAGGTCATGGCAACCTGATATTCGCTGTCATAGCCCAGATTGGTAAAGGCCCATATGAAGCCGCAGAATACGGCCATTCCCGTAAAAATCATATAGAGATCCACAGAAAATTTCTTGTTGTGGGACGGATTCTGACCGCGCCTGCGATAGGCCCAGAATTTATTCAGAATGAAATTAAACGGGACGGTCACACACAGATTCACAAAAGTGGCGATAAAGTGGGGAATTCCCAGCAGACGTTCCTCGACAAAGAGCAGGATTCCCATGAGTACCAGCTCCGTCAGCGCGTAGGATGCATATACTTTGGCCAATGCTTTGTACCAAGGCTGCCCTTCCCCCTCCTTTGAGCGGAATACAAAGCGGCTGTTGAGCAGATAGGAGACGAAGACCGTAATCACAAAAGAGATCAGATTGCAGAGCTGTTCGTGGAGATGAAAACCGTAATAGCCTGCGTTGGTGATCAGATAGGACAAAACCGTGTTCACAGCCCCCACCGCGCCGAATTTCAGGAATTGGAGCAGAGCGGTCAGTTTGTTTCCGCATTGGAGGGTTTCCGCATTGGAGGGTATGATTTGCTGATTGTTCAGGTTTGATTTCATTTATATTGAGCTCCTGCTGATAAACTTAAGAACAATTTGTCCGGGTCAAATTGCCCGTGTGGCTGTCAAACTGTCTGCATGCGACTGCTTAGGTGGTCAGCATAGGGGGGATCTTCCTGTCTTTAAAATAGTATTCTTTGTCATGTTCATTGATTTCACGCATGATCCTGCAGGGATTTCCCACCGCCACCACATTGGACGGAATATCCTTTGTCACAACGCTTCCGGCGCCGATCACCGTATTGTCGCCGATTGTGACGCCCGGCAGAATGATCGCCCCCGCCCCGATCCAACAGTTTCTTCCGATATGGACGGGCATGTTATATTGGTAGACCTGTTCGCGAAGTTCGGGCAGGATCGGATGTCCCGCGGTAGCGATGATCACATTGGGGCCGAACATGGTGTAGTCGCCGACGTAAATATGGGTATCGTCCACACAGGTCAGGTGATAATTGGCATAGACCATCTTGCCGAAATGGCAGTGATGACCGCCAAAATTGGAATAAAAAGGCGCCTCAATATACACTCCTTCGCCACACTCTGCAAGCATTTCTTTTAACATGCTCATTCTTTTTTCCGTCTCCGATGGTTTCGTCAGATTGTAATCGCACAGTCGATCCTGATAGGTCATCTGTTCCTTCATGATCTCTTCGTTCCCCAGCAGATATAGTTCTCCCGTGTGCAGCTTGTCCTTCATTTCACTCATTTGGGCCACCTCCGTTTGTTGTTATAGGAATTTTATCATTATTATGCGGCCGTGTCTATGGCTGTTCGGTATTCATAGTTTGTATTCTAAAAAATCTGTATGCGCAGGTGGGGAGAAAGATATCATCTTAATAATTTGTTACATATTGCCAAAATATCTGTTAAATGGTACAATATATTATACAGAATTATTAATATTTTGTTATTAAAACAGGTGGCTGCAAAACAAAGTTTGGCAGGTACTGAATGAAAAACTTATGAAGGGAGAATCATGAATGAAATCTTCTAAATATGTATCGGTGGCCTTGGCTGCGGTCTTGGTTATCGGTAGTCTATGCGGATGTGGCGGTAGCACGTCCAAGAGGAAGACGCTGGGTTCTATCACTGACGAGAACGCGGACGGTGCGGGACAGAAGGCGGCGGTAGAGCTGACACTGACGGTGGCGTCCAACCAGACATCACAGGAAAATCCGTATCACTTCGGATTACAGACTTTTAAAGAGGTGATGGAAGAATTGTCCGGTGGCACGGTCGAGGTAATCTGCAGCGACGGTGATTTGTCGGAAGACGAGGCGACGCTGATCAGTATGCTGGATTCGGGTGAAATCCAGATGGCGGTATGCTCTCCGGGTAATATGTCTTCTGCAGGTGTAACGGAAGTAAACATGCTTTCCCTTTTATATCTCTTTGACAGCTTCAGCCATTGGGAAGCTGCGATGGACGGACAGTTCGGGTCCGCCATGACGGATATCATTCTGGAGAAGACCAGAAATCAGTACCGTATCATGGGATACTGGTCTGCGGGGGTACGCGATTATTACGGCAAAGTTCCCGTAACCACCGCCGCCGACGTGGAAGGACTGACGATCCGTACCCAGACTTCCGGCGTTGTGTGGGAGTTCTGGACGGGAATCGGTGCGGAGCCGGTGAACGTGGGATGGGGTGATCTCTATGACGCTCTGAACAACAATGAGGTGGATTCGGCGGAAAATGATTACACGAATCTGATGTTGAAAGAGCATCACACCACGCCCAACGGCAAATACATCTGTGAGACGCATCACGATTATACCACACGTTTGTTTATCATGAACGGCGATTTTTATGACAGTCTTACCAGCGAGCAGAAGAACTGGCTCAATACGGCTTCTCTGGCCGCTACCCTGCAGGAGCGGGCCGTTACATATGACATGATGGACAGCTCCAAGGCACAGTGTATTGCGGAGGGAGCCGTTGTGACGGATTACGACAAGATCGACATCAACAGCTTCAAGGAGCAGGCTGTGGCCATTCAGGATAACTATGCTGACAGCAACGGACTCAGAACCTATCTGGAGATGATTCGTAGCGCCAAATAACCATAGGTAGGAGAGTAAAACATTGGAAAATAATAAAACGGATGCAAATGTTCAAAACGGATCGAACGCCGCAAAAGAAAACAGTAGTTTTGCGATGGGCATAAAATTAAAGCTCCTTATCGGCTTTACCATTCCACTGATTTGTACTGTGCTGGTGGGATTTGTGGCCTATTCGCTGGCAGCGTCGGGCATGACTGCCAATTATGAGGATTCTATGACCAAGGCCATGTCCATGGCGATGGAGTATCTGGATTTCGGATTTGAATCCGCAATCTCACAGTCCGAGCAGCTCTATTACAATACGGATCTGATGCGCTGGGCCACGGGTGCGGTCTACAATGAGTGGACCAGAAAAGAGATTGTCGAGGATGTTTCCGTGGATCTGAATGTCAAGAAGCAGGGAAATAATTTCGTTGCAAATATGTACATAATTCCGGGCGACAGCCTGTCTATCATATCGACTTTCAGTGAGGATACGGCGGTGCCGGGATTTTACGAAGCGCTTTCCGAGGCGGACGAGGCTATGTGTCTCGAGACCTTGAGCGGCAACTGGATCGGTTCCCATGAGTATGTTGACAGTGTGTTGTCGGAGTACTATACCGGATATGGGGCGGACAGCTATGCATGTTCCTATATTCGTCCGATGACCACTAAGCGGGCGTGTATTGTGGTGGATTACAGTAGCGAGGCCATTGCGGATGTCCTGCGGAACTTGGATCTGGGCGAGAAAAGTATCTCCGCGTTTGTCACGGCGGACGGCAGAGAGATGCTGTTAAGAGGCAATGAGATTGTATACGGCGACGAGTTTTCTTTTGTGAACCAGCCCTATTTCACGCAGGCTATGGCGGAGAATGCGGCCATGGTCATTGAGTATGTGAAGTATGGCAATCAGGACTACTTGTTTATGGTGAGCAAAAGCTATGAGAACGGTTCTGCGATATGCGCCATGGTTCCGGTGAGTATGGTGAGTGCCGGTGCCGATTCCATCAAACATATTACGATTTTTATCGTGATTTTGTCCTGTGTGATTGCACTGTTGGCCGGTATGTTGATCATCGTGGGAATTTCTTCGACCATTATGCAGATCAGCAACAAACTGAAGCTGGTATCAGGCGGAGACCTGACCGTTACCATGAATGTAAACAGAAGGGACGAGTTCAAGCTTCTGGTGAGAAACATAGCGGATATGGTCGGAAATTCCAGAAATCTGATCGTGCAGGTGTTAAAGACAACGGAGAATGTATCCACATCCACGGTAAATCTGGCGGATGCTTCGGAGGTTTTGTCCGATTCCAACAACCAGATTGCACTTGCGGTGGATGAGATTGACAAGGGTCTGAACCGGCAGACGGTAGATTCCCAGAACTGTCTGGCTCTGATGGATGATCTGTCCCAGAGAATTACGGTGGCGGTGGACACCGTTCGCAATATGACGGCTATCACCGGAGACACCAAGAGGATCATTGCGGACGGAATGTCCACCATGGATGAGCTGATGGCGAAATCGCAGGATACGGCGAACATCACCGGCAATGTGACGCAGAATATCATCAATCTGGAGAGAAGTCTGGAAGAAGTCGAGCAGTTTGTGGATATGATCAATGATATTGCCGAAGAGACCAGCCTGCTTGCATTGAACGCATCCATTGAGGCTGCAAGAGCAGGAGAAGCGGGACGCGGATTTGCGGTGGTAGCACAGTCTGTCAGCAAATTGTCGGACGGCACCATCGAGGCGGCACAGCAGATTCAAAGCGTGATGGAGCAGATCAGGAACAGCACCAATGAGACGGTCAACGTGTCGGAGAATGCGGGTGAGATCGTAAGAAAACAGGCAGATACGGTGAATAATACCATCCATGTCTTCAAGAGCATCAACAATTATCTGGAGAATTTTGTGACGAAATTGGATTCTCTGGAACAGACTGTGGAAGGTATGGAGCATCACAGAAACAGTACGCTCGCTGCCATTGAAAATATTTCCTCCGTATCCGAGCAGACCTCCACATCCGTCTCCAAGGTGAATGATTCCTTGAAACATCAGATGGAGATGGTGGGCAACCTGCATGATTCCAGTATTGAACTGGAGAACCGCGCGAAGGAATTGACGGAAGCGGTGAACGCGTTTAAGATTTGATGACTGATATGAGGAATAGAGAACAGGAGAAATACCGAAAAACGGTGTTTCTCCTGTTTTATTATCCTTATTCGACGATAAAACCAATTCCCATAAACACGGCCCATACATAGGGTGCGCCATACATATTCAGACTCTTGGGACCGGTGATCTTGCAGGGCGGATTGTCCCCGGTGCGGTCCGCAATCAGTTTTTCGTATGCTTTCTCAAAGGTGCTTAGGGTGATGGAGCGTTCTCTTCTGTTGGTGAACAACTCGCCGCCTTTTACATGGTAGGTGAAGGGCAGTCCCTTTTTGGTATAGAACACGGTTCCCTGTCTGGATTCAATGACCTTCCACAGAGTCTGTGCGTTGAGAACGGTTGTATCAATGGTCATGGGCGCTCCTCCCGATGTCTTCTGCTGTATATTTTGATATATTAAATGTACCCTTTCTGCCATATCCTGTCAAGCTTGGGCTGTGCTATAGAAGAGGATGAACTGTTATAAGTGTGTAGAAGGGAGGTTCACCGAAGTTGACAGACTGTGGGAAATCCCTTATATTGTACTGTAGAAAGATAGAGCGAGGAAGGCGTGACCATGTTTCCGATTTTTGATACGCATGCCCATTACGATGACGAGGCATTTGACGAAGACAGAAAGTCTCTTTTGATGCGGCTTCCCGAGGCGGGAGTCGCGCGGGTGGTGAATATAGGCGCAAGCCTCGCATCCTGTGACAAGACGCTGGAGTTGATGGAGCAGTATGATTTTGTCTATGGCGCCATCGGCATCCATCCCAGTGAGACGGGAGAATTGAATGAGGAGAAGTTTCATCGGCTGAAGGAGCTTTGTTCGCATCCCAAGTGTGTGGCGGTGGGAGAGATCGGGCTGGATTATTACTGGGAGAAGCCGGATCCGGCCATTCAGAAGGAGTGGTTTGTACGCCAAATGGAGCTGGCCCGTGAGCTGGAGCTGCCCATGGTGATACATTCCCGGGATGCGGCGAAGGATACCATAGATTTGATGAAGGAAGCGCGGGCGGAGGAGATCGGCGGCGTGATTCACTGTTTCTCCTACACAAAGGAGACGGCCAAGATTTTTCTGGACATGGGATTTTACTTCGGAATCGGCGGAGTGCTTACGTTTAATAATGCGAAAAAGCTTAAGGAGGCCGTGGCGTATCTGCCGATGGAACGCATTGTGCTGGAAACAGATAGCCCTTATCTGGCACCGGTGCCTTTTCGCGGTAAACGCAACTGTTCCTTGTATATTCCTTATGTGATCGAGACGATGGCGCAGTTGAAAGGAATATCCGAGGAGAAAGTGCGGGAGCATACATGGCGGAATGCCCATCGCCTGTACCGGATGTAAAGATAATCATAGTAAAAGGCAGGGATATTATGAGATTTTATCATATCACGGACGAGCCGTTGAAAATCTATGGTCTGGCGGTGGCGGACAAGGAAAAGAGGCAGTTTTGGCGGCTGGAGCCGCACATTATAGAGAAGATTCCCCGATATGAATTTCTGGGCAGGAGAGCCGTGGGAGGGCGCGTTCGTTTTCGGACGGATTCGGCGCATATTGCAATCCGAATGACGCTGGCACAGGCGAAAGAAGATATCAATATACCGCTGTCCGGTTCCGCCGGGGCGGATGTCTATCTGGGAAGCGGGAAGGAATCGGTATTTCTGGGATATGTCGCCCCTCGGGAACACGTCATGGAAGAAGTGACGGTGGAGAAGGTGTTTGAAAAACATGCCGGAATGGAGACTGTCACGATCAATCTGCCGAGAAATGATCATTTGCTCGATATGGAGATTGGTGTGGACGAAGATGCCCGCATGGAGGCGCCCCCGGACTATTCCGTGACAAAACCCATTGTTTTCTACGGTTCCTCCATTACGGAGGGCGGCTGTGCGTCCCGGGCAGGAAACGCTTATACCAGTATTGTGTGTCGTCTGTTGGATGCGGATTATTACAATTTCGGATTTTCCGGTTCGGCCAGAGGCGAGCGGGCATTTGCGGAATATATTGCGGCGCTGCCCGAAATCAGTGTGTTCGTCTATGATTATGACCACAACGCCAATGATCCGCAGCAACTGGCGGACACCCACGAGGCATTTTTCAGAGTGGTAAGACAGGCGCACCGGGAAGTTCCGGTGATCTTCATGAGCAGACCGGATGTGGACAAGGACAGAGAGGATGCGGAAGCCAGAAAAAAGATTATCCGTCAGACCTATGAAAATGCCGTGAGAGAGGGGGATCACCGGGTGTGGTTTCTGGACGGCGGCGCCTTTTTCGGAGAGCAGGGCCGGGGGGAGTGTACGGTGGACGGCACACATCCCAACGCGCTGGGGTTTATGCGGATGGCCGAGGCTCTGTACCCGGTGCTGGAGGAAGCGCTCCGACAGAGCACACAGACGGGATAAGAATGTGGAGTCATGCGAAAGCTTCAGACGGAATGTGGATATGGACGCCTGTCGCGTACCATACTCTATAGAAAAGATGACAGGAGGTAGAAGAGATGTTTGTCAAAAACGAGGAATGTAACGTAACACCCTGTGAGCCGGGCGTCACCAGAAGAGTGATGGCCTACTCCGATCAACTGATGATGTGCGAGATTACTTTTGAGAAGGATGCGGAGGGCAATATGCACAAGCATCCCCACGAACAGATCACTTATATCGCGGAGGGAAGCTTTCTATTCACCATCGACGGGGAGAGTCAGGTGGTAAACAAGGGGGACAGCGTATTTATGCCCTCGAATTCCATGCACGGGGTGAAATGTCTGGAGGCCGGCAAGCTGGTGGATGTGTTCAATCCCAAGCGGGAAGATTTCTTGAAGTAAGGCGCAGCTCACCGGATGCGGCGATGGCCTGTCCTGTGGCGCGGCAAAACAGACGGCAAATTAGTAGGAAATTAATGCAAAAAAGAAAAACGAAGGCAGACCAAGATATGATAGGGTCTGCCTTCGTTTTTCTGTACGAATACTTTTTCTGCGCATCTATTCAAATAGTATCAATCTACTTCATCTCTTGGGTATAAAGATAACATTTGACTTTTCAATGTGTTCATTGCCTGCAATCCTTCTTCCGATGTAACAAAAAACTCATTATCCTTCACATCTTTATAAGAAACACCTGTGGGAACACCTGCAGGTATCGGAATAACCACATTCTGGTGCTCCTCATAACAAAACACAGGTGCAACCAAAAAGTCATCATACACTTTCACTGCCGGAATACCCGTCTCCCAATCTTCCATGATCTCTTCCGCAAACACCAGATATTCCGACCCGACATCCATAATGTTCACATATCCTCTTTCAAGAGAATAGGGCTCTTCGTATACAATTAACTGCCAATGGTTGGAAAAAATGTACGTTTCATCCCCCTGTTTCAATTCATTGCCCGCATATACTTCCTGAACTACTGCTTTCTGTCTGTCCACCTGAAACAAATGCTCAATTTCTCCCGTGACCTTTACTCTTAAAATAATGGCTGCGTCCGGCAATTTCTGAGACAGTTCAGCACATTGATTTTCTGCAGCATCTTCCCACAGTTCGGCAACCTCCATCTGTGACAGATAGTTTTCCTGTTTTGCCAAATCTGTATAAGTCTGCTTCTTCACGATGCCAAACACCATTGCCGCTATATAGATACATACGGTTAAAAAACATAATGCTTTCTGTCTCATGAATCTGCCCCCTGCTTTATTACCGAACCGTTTTCAACCTTATACAATTCATCTGCCAGAACCTGAATATCTTCCTTGTTGTGGCTTGCCAGCAGAATCAATGCCCCTCTTTCCTTTTCCTCTAAAATAATCTTCCGGATTTCTTCTACCCCCGTTTCATCAAGGGCATTTGTGGGCTCGTCCAACATGATCACATCCGGTTTTTCCATGATTGCCTGAGCAATTGCCAGACGCTGCTTCATTCCGAGCGAATATTTTCCGTATGATTTTTTCTCATAGGGGTCCAATCCGACACGGGCAATCGCATTGACAATTTTCTCCTGCCCGATTTTCTTTGTCAGGTTCGCAAGATAGGTAAGATTCTGAATCCCCGTAAGATTAGGGTACAGGCCTGCATTTTCCAGAATGATTCCCAGACCCGGCAATACGGAAAAATCTTTATGCAGGGTCTTTCCTCCCCATTCAATGCTGCCCGAATCAATTCCCATCAGTCCGGACAACGCCCTAAACAGCATTGTTTTCCCCGAGCCGTTTCTGCCCACAAATCCATAAATATTCCCGCTTTTCAGGCAAAGACTGACATCGGAAAGTATCACTTTTCCCCGTATTGATTTATTGATATTCTTTACTGCCAATTCCATTTATGCTGCCCCCGTTTCCATATCTGAAACTAATAAATCATGATTTTTTATGATAAGTGCCCCAATAAATGTGATAATGATTCCAAGTAAAAGGAATAGGATCAGGGTATCATTCAGGTCTAACTGCATATACGATGATGTGAGGATTGGCTCGACGATTCTCACACTGCTGTCATGCCATCCCAATACCAGATGGGCGGCAGGATTCCATATCAAAAAATTTTCATAGGACAATCTGCCATCGTAATGCCTTATAAGGGAATCCATAGGGCTTAACAACACTATACAAATCAACTGTATAGAAACCATGGATGCATAGGCGGTACTGCTCCCGAAAAAGACAGCCGACAAATTAACGAGCAGCGCCATGATATATGCCCATGCGGAATAAATCAAAAAATGGTATCCTATCAACGCGATTCCCGCACTGTCTATTTCCAGTTCCCAGCGAATGGCCGCTGTAAGCATTGCCGTAACAAGTAAAATCAGATGAAAACCACATACTGCTCCGCTTAAATGAAAAACTTCTCCCAGATACCATTTTACCCGATGCGGATAACGTGAAAAGACATAAATACTTGCCGTGCAAAAATGTCGGTATAGCATGATGCCTGCATACGCTTCAAAAATAAATGCCGGAAGCAGACGCATTGTAAAAGAGATCAATTCCTGATAGGAAAACCCCAGCACAAAGTTCCCCCGTGAACCGCTCAGCTGCAGGACTGCCTCTGAAAGCGTGGTTTTCCCGCCATAGGGATTGATATACATCACAGAAAGAAACACGCCGCCCGCTAATGCTGTCAAAAACAGCAACTGATACCGATGCTTCATGATAGACAATCCTTTCTTCCGCTGACACAGGCCGCAGCTATGGAAAACAGAACAAGCACAGCCAGACTTATGAATAAAAAGTTTGGATTTTTAACTTCATCATTAAAAATCAAGAGATAATCATACCACTTAATGCTGGGCATTTCTCGCGGGAAACGGCCTGCCCATATGGATGACAGATTCAAAACAACAAAAACAGGAAGAAAAAGGAAAACCCGATATTTTACTTTTATCAACGAAGAGATTGCCGCGGTAAAAACACCAAAGAGCCCTGAAACAACTCCGAAAAAGAGTGTCCCGGCTACGGCATATAAGCAAGGCGAGCACAGATAAATACTTTTCATAAAGTATTGATTTACACCATTTCTATACGAGGTGTCATAAATTGACGAATTGTAAAGATCGCCCATGGCAGACTGCGGGAATGACACATAATTCAAAAGGATCTCCAGTAAAAAGGGAACCGTAAAAATAATCATGGTGGTCAAAAATACAGACAAATATTTACTTACATGGTATGTAAAATTTCCCAATCTGGAAACCAAATACACCCGTATACCAAGCTGGTATTCCCTTGCCAGTGCAAACCCTGCCGGACACACCACCAGAAGCGGATACAACTGAATTAACGACAGTGTATTGTCTGCATGTAAATTGGTACGATTATAACTGAGCAAAAGCAATTTCATCGGTTGATACATCTCCGCCACGTCCATGCCCTGAAACTCTAAGACATTACCAATAAAATTCATCAGAACCATAAAAAACAGAACATAAAATACGCAGACGGATCCTTTTTTCGTAACAAAAAAGCAGTTTGTGCTATTGTAGCTTTGAATATCATATCTTTCTCCCTATGAAATAATATAGGAACATTGTATAACAAATGGCAAGCAAAGTAAATAATGCCATGTTATAGGATTGTTTACCATTTCAAAAAGGGTGTGTTAATCGTATTGCGGATAATACATTTTTTGATATAATTATCTCGTGAATATGATACATCGTCTGTCTCTTTGGCGAAAAGGAGGCGAAACTCATGAAAATAAGAACATTGGCTCTGATGATTCTGATTGTTTTTCTCTCCGCCGGAGTCGGCGTATACATCTATTTGAAGAATGCCCCCGGCGAGGAAGAATACATGGCTGCGGCACTCGCATATTTAGAGGAACAGAAAGCGGCTCTATATGAGGCGGAAACAATCCCTATAGAGTTAGACCTGCAGACCGACAGAGTGATTCGCGTGCATACGGACAGCCCGGATATGGTCGATAAGGTTATTTCATGGATTACGAAGGCCACGCAGGTGCGGCGAGTCAAAACGATTCCGGAGCTTGCGTACCCACACGTTTATGTGGGCGATAAGATGACCGGAAACAATGAAAAACTATATTATTCCGAAGGCAGTAAAATCCTCGAGTTTTCCTTGAGCGAGACGGACAGCCTAGGATTCCTGCTTTATCTTAGCGGAGGGAGCGGCGCGATGTACCCCGAGGTCAAGGAGGCGGTTTCGGAGGATGTGATCAAGCAGCTTCAAAATGAAATCGTCTTCGGGGATCAAGATGTCGTGACATTCAGAGGCGGCCGTCTGGAGGCAATTGATATCAAAACGCAAGAGACAGCAGAAAAGTTATTTGCGTGTATTAGAAATTGTGTTCAAATAACTGACCTTACGGATGCAAATCTTGCACCTATGGAGCTTCCGATTGAAATTGACGGGCGAGGGTGTGGTACGTTTGATATGTTCTTTGCAATATATCAGGAAACGGGACAGTTTATCTGTATCAGCTTTTCCCCGGAGGATTCTGAAAGCTTTTATAAATATGTGATGGCGCTTCAATCGACTGGGGACGTTTAGTCTGGTTAAGAAAAGCTGGTATGTGATAATAGAAAATGGAGCAATAGTGATTAAACTGTTGCTCTATTTTGATTTCGATAATCAATATAAATTTATTGTTAATCAATAAAAATATATTGACAAACAGATTTGGTCCCTATATAATAGGCAACAGAAAGAAAGCTGTCTGATTCTTGTAGAGAGAGAAGATTGCACAAGTACCCGAATGGATTGGAAACGGAGGAGAGAATGATGGGTGGCAGAGCGATGGACGACGGAGCCGCGGATGACAGAAGTTTGAAACATGGAGAAACGATACATAAGAAAAAGCAATTTCTGGCAAAAGGGGTAAAATATCTGCTGGATGTCATGTTTGGTCTGGGAATTCTCGTGACGGTGAGTCTTCCCGTATCTATAAAATGGATCGGGATTTATTATGAGCCGGTGATCGAGAATTATCAGGAGAGTGTCATCATCTATTTTGTGCTGGGTGTGGCCGCGCTGGTGCTGATCCGGGAACTGCGCAGAATTTTCCGTACCGTGCTGAACGAGGACTGCTTTGTCATGGAGAATGTGGTGAGTCTGCGGAAGATGGGAAATTGGAGCTTCTTTATCGCGGGAATGTCGGTGGTGCGGAGCATTGTGTATTTGACGGTGGCAATGCTGGTGGTGATTCTGGTGTTCGTGATCGCAGGTTTGTTCTCGAAGGTGCTGGCTATGGTGTTCGAGGAGGCGGTCCGCTATAAGGAAGAGAATGACCTGACGATTTGAAACGCTGTATTCGGGAGTACCGAAATTGTGCCGGTTTTGGCCGGAGGATCAACCATAGCGGATAGTGGTCAGTGATAGAAAGAGGATGAGAAAATGGCGATCATAGTGAATCTGGACGTGATGATGGCGAAGCGCAAAAAGGGCCTCACGGAGCTTGCCGGTGAGGTGGATATCACGCTTGCCAATCTGTCCATTTTAAAAAACAACAAGGCAAAGGCCGTGCGGTTCTCCACGTTGGAGTCCATCTGTAAAGCGCTGGACTGCCAGCCGGGGGATATTCTGGAATATGTGCCGGACGATCAAGGGGAAGGAGATCGGTGAAGCGATATTTTCCGTAGGCCGCACAAATAATTTATGTGCACAGGCGCATGATTGGAGGTAAAGAAAATTTAATGGATAAGAAAAAGAAAGTTCTGATTACATTATTTGATTTTTTGGTACTTATTGTGATGGCGTCGATTCTGTTCGTAATTTTCAGAGTGCCGCGGTCACATCAGGTGGAAATTGTGATTCCGGCCGGTGGTCAGGATGAATTCTATTACTCGGATCAGGAAATTTCGCCGATAGGGAATACGATTAAGATCTATGCGGGCGAGGGCTGCGGTGATACGATGGTGACGTTACAAGCGGTGGAGGCCAAGGAGAAGGTCGAATATCAACCCACCTATATCACGCCGGGAATGGCGGTTCGGATGGATGTTGAAAAGGGCGGCTGGTTCAAGATCGGTATTGCACGGCAGAATCCGACGGACGAGGATATCAGAATATATGTGACGGTGGAAGGCGTGGACTGTCGGACCGAATCGTTACAGAAATAGTTGCAGACAGAAATAGTTACAAAAACTTCAAACAAGAAAGAGTCGGAGAGAAAGAGAGAACGGAAGGGAGGAACATAGGAATGGATATGAAAGACAATAGTACGAAAGATGCGGTAGGCCAGACGACGGCGGCTCCTGCCGCGACAGCCGCACCAAATTTGAATGTGGTGTATACAAACGCTCAGCCCCCCAAACGACAGGAGACCGAACACACAAAGCGGATGAAACAGAACTATCGCTTCTTCGGTCCCGTCACGTTTGTGTATGCCCTGTTTTATGCTTTTTGCATGTTCCACAATGGATCGGGGGTCACATTCCCTTTTTTCATGGCAGGAAGTCTCTTGTATTTTTGCTTTTCTATGTCAAAACTAGAGATTTCCTTAAAAAGAGGAAGCGTCTTTTATATGATTAGCATGATGCTGCTTGCGGTATCCACGTTCTGCACCGATGACGGACGGATCATCGCTTTTAACAAGACAGGTATTTTCTTCCTGATGATGAGCCTGCTTCTAAAGCAGTTCTTCGATACTTCCAAATGGAAGCTGGGAAAATATCTGTGGGCGATCTGTCAGTTGGTGTTTGCGAGTCTGGGAGAGGTGGATCGGCCGTTTAGTGATGCATCTGTATACATGCGGCAAAAAGGGAAGAAGAACAGCGCTAAAATCGGGTACATCGTGTTGGGGGCATTGATTGCCCTGCCGCTTCTGCTTCTGGTGATTCTGCTGCTTGGAAGTGCCGACGCGGTATTCCGGGATATCACCGGCAGGTTCCTGAGAAACATCAATATGAGCAATATCTTCAATGTGATGGTCCGGATCTGTTTTATGTACTTTGCCGCTTATTTGTTGACGGCGTATCTGTGCAAACATACGATTCGGGAGGAGGTAAAAGATCATCGAAACGGAGAACCGGTGCTGGCCATTACGATCAACGGTTTGTTGACTGTGATTTATCTTTTGTTCTCCGGTATTCAGATCGTGTACTTATTCTTGGGCGGGATGCAGCTCCCGGCGGGCTACACCTATGCGGAATATGCCCGGGAGGGATTTTTCCAACTGCTTGCGGTGAGCATTCTGAATCTGATCATTGTGTTGGTCTCCATGAGTTTTTTCAGGGAAAGCAAGCTGCTGAAAGCAGTTCTGACAGTAATGTCACTTTGCACCTTTGTCATGATTGCCTCCAGTACGCTGCGCATGATTATGTATATTCGATTCTATTATATGACGTTTCTGCGGATTCTGGTGTTGTGGGGACTGGCGTTGTTGTTCGCGCTGTTCGTGGGGGTCGTCATCAGCATTTATCGGGAGAGTTTTCCTTTGTTCCGCTATAGTATGGTGACGGTCACACTGCTGTATCTGGTGTTGTCCTTCTCTCATCCGGATTATATTATCGCCGCGGTGAATGTGGCCAATGCACCGGAGAATATGGTGCGGAGTACAAATGTCACGGGAGAAGATCAGAACGGATTTTTCTTGAGTGAGAGTCCCTATGAAGATTATGCCTATCTGTCGCATCTGAATGCGGACGCCGCGCCGATCCTGATTCCCTATATGGCCCAATTGGGGTATGATATGGAGTCATTCTATATCAGAGGAGAAATGGAAACTCGCTGGGATATGCGGAATGAGAAATGGGAAGAGCTGGACGGAGCAGATCAGGAACGCTGTATCGCCGCAAAGATAGAACAGCGCAACTGCCGCAGAAGAGAGCAGGAAGGGTTCGGATATTATTATCTGCGGGAGATCCAGTTGTCCACGGACAGTTTCGGTATCCGCACCTACAATGTATCCCGGCACATGGCGCTTTTGCAGATTGCGGCAGCCAGCAATCAGGATGCAAAATAGGCCTGCACCTGAGTCAGATCGGCAAAGATTTTGTGGCTGAGGGCTTTCATCTCGTCATCCGGCGCCACCAGATCCGGCACCATGATCGGTTTCATGCCGGCCCGGTATGCCGCCCGGATGCCGTTGGGGGAGTCCTCGATGGCGAAGCACTCGGCGGGTACGGTTCCGATTTTTTCACAGGCCATCAGATAAATATCGGGCTGCGGTTTGGAGTGTTCCACCATATCTCCCGTGACAATCACGGAGAAGTAGTCCGCAAGACCTGCCTGTCCCAGATGCGCGGACACGGAGGCGTATTTGGTGGAGGAGGCCAGACCGACGGACCAGTGTTCGGCCATCAGATAAGCGAGAAGCTCGCGGACTCCCTTTTTGACGGGGAGTCCGTCCTGTTTCACCCAAGCATGGAAGAGGGCGGAAGTCTCTTGGCAGAATGCCTCATAGGGAAAGTCTGCGCCGTAGTGGGCCAGCACAAGCGCTTTGGTGTCGGCGTTATTTTGGCCGATACATCGGGGATACACCTCGGCCATGTCCGGGATGTTGTGGCGGGTACACACTTCCAGCCAGCTTTTCAAGCACAATCTCTCGGTGTCAAACAGGACACCGTCCATATCAAAAATTACTGTGTTCATCTCTATCACCTCTATGTGGGAAGCGGCGGCATTGCGGGATGCTTCGCTCGTCAATTGTTCGAATGAGTATCGGTTCTTTGCGGTTATTATACCATATCTCCCTTATCCTCAAAAGATATCGATCGTATTTTGGCAATGATTTCAAGAAATCGAAAACTTTTTGGTTCTTCATATTGATACAATAGGAAATTCCGGCATAATTCGGATGATTTATTTTTATGGTGCAGAAGACGGGAAACATGGTATAATATATTTAGCATTTATTAAAACAGGAGGTTAGAGCCATGTGTACCGAATCTGAATTGCGAACAGTGCTCAAAGAGGTGAAAAGCGCTTCGGAACAGCTTTATGGAGATATGCTGAACAGAATTATCCTATATGGCTCATATGCCCGTGGGGACAATACGGAAGAATCTGATATAGATATTATGATTGTCCTGAACTGTGACGCTGATGAGATAAAAAAGCTGCGGCATCTGACTGCAGAAATGGTGAGCAATATATCCCTTGAACGCGAAGTGTTTCTCTCTGTTCTGTTAAGGGACAGAAAGCATTTCGAGGATAATCTTGACTTTCTGCCGTTTTATCAGAATATTGCAAGGGAAGGGATAGCGGTTTATGGATGAAAGAAGAAAAGATTTATGTCATTACCGTTTAGAAAAAGCCAGAAAGTGTCTGGAGTCTGCAAAACTGCTGATGCAGTCAGGAGATTATTGTAGTGCGGCGAATCGATCATACTATTCCATATTTCATTGCATCAGGAGTCTGTTGGCATTGGAAGGGATAGATTTTTCAAAACATTCAGGCGTAATGGCATATTTTCAGAAAAATTATGTCAAAACGGGAGTATTTGGCAAAGAGTATTCCCTGATTTTGACGGAGGCATTTGAGGTCAGGAGTGAATCAGATTATGATGATTATTATATGATATCGAAAGAAGAAGTAGAAGAGCAGATACAAAATGCAGATATTTTTATGAACGGTATTATGGAGTATGTGAATAATACAATTATGCCGGAGAAACTCAAAATTGACAAAACCCCGAATTAGCAGTATTATTTACAAATAAATCAGCAAAGGCTGTGAAGAGAAGAGTAAGTGGTTAGATATGTTACAGAGAGTCTGATTAGGTGAGAACAGGCGCAGAAGGAACCGCTGAACATGGTCTCGGAGCCGCGTACCGAAGCGATCACGCCAAGGCTGCGCCGGGTGCACCCGTTACAGTGATAGACTATCGATGAATCATTTCTCGTCCGTAGTT
>CAZSAJ010000016.1:20773-55026 GCA_964604835.1 uncultured Acetatifactor sp. | reverse complement strand
GCGGACTGCCCGGAATATGACCACTATCACAACTGCGGTTTGGACTGCTCCGAGGCACAGCATCATCATGCGCAGACCCACCATCAGAGCGGAAACAACGCCGATAATCATAACGGAAATCAATCCGCAAGCCAGCCCGCAAATCCGCCCGCAAGCCAGCCCGACACATCAGCGTCTGCCGTAGCCGCCTTTGTATGCGGTATGGGATGCAATGATCCAAGCTGTACGGATGCTTCCCATCACCACGACTGTCCGGCGGACTGCACGGAATATGACCATTATCATAACTGCGACCTAAGCTGTAATGAAGCGAGTCATCATCATGGCGGAGCAGCGGTTACGGACGGCCATGGAAAACATCATGGAAGCAGTCACCATTGAAGCCGGTTATCATGAGAAACAGTCACCATGAAAGTCAGTCATCGCGAAAGTCAATCATAGAATGAACACAGAATGAAGTATTGCATAAATAAAATATATGTTCATCATCGGAGAGGCAAGGGTTCACCTTTGCCTCTCTTTTCAGATTATGCAGTCCCGGAAGTGTGCAAGAAATTTGCGAAAGAGATTGTATGGAGATTGTACGCATAAAAAAACTTGCAATCGCGGTTTGATATGGTAAAATGAGGGTGACAATAGAATAATGAGAGATTTGTTTGACGAAGAGGAGAAGCGAAAGTATGAAAAAGCGGATTAGCGTTTACTTCATGGCGGCACTTCTGATCATGACTGCACTGGGCGGATGCGCAGGCGGTACAGGAGAGTCTTCGGAGGATAAGTCCTCAACAGCTTTATCTGTTTCGGAGCCCTCCAGTTCCGAAGTGATTGATTCAAAACCCACGGAGGGAGGCTCCATCGTTGTAGGAATACAGCAGGATATTGATAGTCTTGACCCACACAAAGCAACTGCGGCAGGAACTAAAGAGATTCTTTTCAACATCTTTGAAGGGCTTTTAAAGCCCGATTCAAACGGTAATCTGATGAATGCAGTAGCCAGTGATTACACCATTTCCGAGGATGGACTGGTATACACCTTTACCTTGCGTGAGGGAGTGAAGTTCCATAACGGAGACACGGTGACAGCGGAGGACGTCAAGTATTCTCTGGAGCGTGTTGCGGGTATTCTGGACGGCACTGCACTCATTTCCACTTTGAGCGCCGAGAGAGGCGGTATCCAAAGTGTAGATATTTTGGACGAAAAGACGGTTCAGGTATCGGTGGGCAGTGCGAATCTGGAGCTGATTTACAGCTTCACGGCGGCGATCATTCCCGCAGGCAGCGGGGAGGAGGCCGAGGCGCAGCCTGTCGGCACCGGGCCGTTTTCTTTTGTGTCCTACAAGCCGCAGGAGGGCGTGGTAGTGGCGAAGAACCCGGACTACTGGCAGGAGGGACTTCCCCATTTGGACGAGGTCAATTTCAAGATCGTGAACAGTCCCGATACGGCGCTCCTGAATCTGCAGGGCGGTTCCATCGACATCTATCCCTATCTGGCCGATTCTCAGGCGGAGGAGCTGGCGGACAGCTTTCAGGTGATGGCGGCGCCCTCTAATGTGGTACAGGCGCTGTTTTTGAACAATGAGGACGAGACCTTGAGTGACGTCAAGGTGAGGCAGGCCATCTGTTATGCGCTGGATAAGGACTCCATCAACGAGTTTGTGTTCGGCGGAAACGGGGCGATCATCAGCTCGGCCATGCTTCCCACGCTGCAGGATTTTTATCTGGATGTGAACGATGTCTATGGCACGGGGGCCAATGTGGAGAAAGCCAAGGAGCTTCTGACCGAGGCAGGTTATGCGGACGGGATAGATCTGGAGATCAAGGTGCCCTCCAATTATGAGGTACACATGCAGACTGCCGAAGTTGTTGCACAGCAGTTGGAGGAGGCCGGCATCAAGGTCTCCATCGTGCCTGTGGAATGGGCCACATGGCTGGATGAGGTCTACAACGGACGGAAATATCAGGCGACGATCAGCGGTATTACCTGCGATCAGACCCCCGGATATCTGTTGAACAGATTCCAGACGAATTCCTCCAAGAATTTCATCAACTATGCCAATACGGCGTATGACGAGACCTATCTGAAGGCGGCGGCCAGTCTGGATCTGAGCGAGAAGGCGGACTATTATAAGGAACTGCAGCAAATGCTGGTGGATGATGCGGGCACGGCGTTTTTGTCCGCGCCGCCCATCACGGTGGCGGTGAAGCCGGGGCTTTCCGGTTATACCTTCTATCCCGTGTATGTACAGGATATGAGTGTTGTGTACTATGAATGACAGCCGGTAACGGCTGCCGGATTCGGAAAGGAGAATGTGGCGATGCGATACTTTGGTAAAAAAATAATCACTCTCATTATGACATTGTTCTTGGTATCCGTCGCCGCGTTTCTCGCCTTTCAGATTATTCCGGGAGACGTGGTGCGTTCCATTTTGGGCACGGAGGCCACTCCGGAGAGAGAGGCGCAGCTTCGGGAGGAGCTGGGGCTCAACGATCCGCCCGTGGTGCGCTATGTCAACTGGATGACGGGAGTGCTGCGGGGAGATCTGGGACGCAGTTACCGTTATTCCAAATCCATGAATGAGATGATGCCGGTGGCGGAGCTCATCGGGGACAAGCTCCCCGTGACGCTGTGGCTTGCGGTGCTCTCCGTGATTCTGATCGTGGTGGTATCGATTCCTTTGGGAGTGTTCTGGGCCAAGAGCAGAAGCCGGGCGGCGGATGTTTGTTTTAGTGTGCTGACACAGGTTACCATGGCGGTGCCTTCCTTTTTCTTGGGCATTCTGGTGACCTATTTGTTTGGTATGGTATTTAAATGTTTTACACCCGGAGGCTATGTGGGGTATCGGGATAATTTTGTGGGATTTCTGGGATATCTCTTTTTCCCTGCCGTGTCGGTGGCGCTGCCCAAGATCGCCATGACGGTGCGGTTTTTGCGCAATTCCCTGCTCACGGAGATGGGGGCCGACTATGTGCGCACGGCCCGCAGCAAGGGATGTACGGAGAGACGGGTAATGTACGGGCATGTGCTGCGCAACGCATTGATGCCGGTGGTGACTTTCTTAGGCATGATTATTGCCGAGATTGTGGCCGGCAGTATCGTTGTGGAGCAGGTGTTCGGACTGCCCGGTGTGGGCAGGCTGTTGATCAGCTCCATCTCCACCAGAGATCTGCCGGTGGTGGAGATTCTGGTACTGTATATTACGGCGGTGGTGATTGTCGTATATTTTCTGGTGGATATCCTATATCGTATGATCGACCCCAGAATCAGTCACAAATAGATAGGATACGAGGAGAACCGGATATGACACGGACAAACTTGACGGACAAAACGCACATCGAGTTGCAAAATGACAGGCGAGGCAGGAATTCGTATCTTGCGGCGGGGCTTTTTATGATGGGATGCGCCATGATTCTGGCTGTCGTGGGGTTTTTTTGGACGCCCTACAGCCCTACGGCCATGTCCGCGGCACAGCGATTTCAGGCGCCTTCCCTGCGCCATCTCTTCGGTACGGACAATTTCGGCAGGGATATCTTTTCACGCGTGATGAAGGGAGCCGGCACCACCGTTTTGATCAGTGCGCTGGTGGTGCTTTTGTCCGGGAGTCTGGGCATTGTGATCGGGGCACTGACCGGGTATTTCGGCGGGCTGGCGGACGAGATTGTCATGCGCTTTACGGATGCCATAAACGGATTTCCCAGTATTTTGCTTGCTCTTGTGATGATCAGCATCTTAGGAAGCGGCAAGCACAATCTGATCCTGTCTCTGGGCATTGTCTTTACACCCAGTTTTGTGCGCATTGTGCGGAGCGAGTTTATCCGGCTGCGGGATGCGGATTATATTGTCAGGGCAAGGCTGATGGGAGTGAGCCGGATGCGGATTTTGTTTGTCCACATTCTGCCCAATATTTTCTCCACTTTCTGGGTGTCGGTGATGATCGGATTCAATAACGGGATTCTGGCGGAGTCGGGCATGAGTTATCTGGGAATCGGAGTGCGGCCTCCGGATGCCAGTCTGGGGGAGATGCTTTCGGACGCACAGGGGTATCTGATGAAAGCGCCTTGGTATGCGCTGGCGCCGGGTCTTACCATTGTGTGGATCGTGCTGGGATTTGCCCTTTTGAGCGAGGGAATCCGAAGGAATGTCCGGGAGGTGCCGGATGGAAACTAAGAACAGTATGATTCGGATAGAAGATCTGTCGGTGGCCTTTGGCGGCACACAGGCTGTGAGAAATGTAAATTTGGAGATCGCAAAGGGTGAAATTCTGGGTGTGGTTGGCGAGTCGGGTTCGGGAAAATCCGTGACGGCATTGACGCTGATGGGACTTTTGGCCGAGAGCGGACGGATTACCTCGGGGCGGATTCTTTTCGACGACACCGTGCTGGCCGAGGCCGGCAAACCTCAGGATAAGGCGTTGTACAGACGGTATCAGGGAGAGCGGATGTCCATGGTCTTTCAGGAACCCATGACCTCCCTAAATCCCACGCTGAAGGTGGGCAGGCAGGCGGAGGAGATGCTTCGGCTGCACACAGATCTCGGACATAAAGAGCGCAGGGAAAAGGTGTTGGAGACTTTTGCCGCCGTGGGTCTGCGGGATGTGGAGATGCTCTATGATTGTTATCCCCATCAGCTCTCCGGCGGGATGCGCCAGCGTGTGATGATTGCCATGGCGGTGATTTTGCAGCCGGATCTTGTGGTGGCGGACGAACCCACCACGGCACTGGATGTCACCATACAGAATCAGATCATCTCACTTCTTCGTGAGATCAACCGAAGAGAGAACAACGCCATGCTTTTTATCACGCATGATCTGAATCTGGCGCGGCGTCTCTGCTCCAGAATCGCCGTGATGAAGGACGGACAGGTGGTGGAGATCGGCGTTGCGGAGGAGATTTTCGCCAATCCACAAGAGGAGTACACCAAGCATCTGATTCAGGCGGTGCCCACGCGCCAAAAGTCCGGACATCGGATGCAGGATGCGGACTGCACGGAGAACGCCCGCCAGCCGATTCTGGAAGTACGGGATTTGCATGTCTATTATCAGGAGGGAGCAAACAGCCTCTTTGGCCGAAGACGGCGCCATCTGGTGGTGGAAGGAGCGGATTTTACCATCGGCCGTGGCGAGGTGCTGGGGTTGGTGGGAGAGAGCGGCTGCGGCAAGAGTTCCCTTTCCAAGGCGATTCTGGGTATCAACCGGGAGATCGAGGGGACGGTGCGGCATTATTCCACAAGACCACAGATGATTTTTCAGGATCCCTACAGCAGTTTAAATCCCTGTAAGACGGTGGAATGGCTTCTGAGGGAACCGCTGCTTGCGGCGGGGAAACGGGATAGCTCCCTGAAGATGTCCGAGGGAGAGATGAGGACGCAAGTGTGCGATATGCTGCGCAGGGTGGGACTGGACGAAGGGTATCTGTATCGCAAGCCCTCACAGCTTTCCGGCGGTCAGAGACAGAGGATCAGCATTGCTCAGGCATTGATTACCAGACCAGCACTTGTGATCGCCGACGAGCCGGTCTCGGCGCTGGACGTGACCTTGCAGGCCCAGATCATGGAACTCATGCAGAAGCTTCGGGAGGAGCTGGGGGTGGCTTATCTGTTTATCTCCCATGATATCAATGTGGTGTATCGGATGAGCGACCGCATTATGATTATGAAAGACGGACGTATCATAGAACAGGGAAAGACGGAAGATGTGTTTCACAATCCCAAGGAGGAATATACGAAGACTTTGCTGCGGGAGTAGTGTGAAGAGATTTTCTAAGGCATCTGAAAGACGCTGCCTAAGAAAATCTAAAGCATCATATTGAAAAATGCCCCAAGGAGGGCATTTTTCATCCAAATATGGGATTTCGCAGGGCGAAAATCTGATTCTTAAATCTCTTCTATCTTGGAGAACTGCGTGTCTCCGGTGGAGGCAATGACTTTTTTCAAGTCTCTCAGCGCTGCCACGAACTTAGGGTAGACTTCGTAGCCCAGTTGGAAGTGTCTGAAGGCTTCGCTGCGGTTGCCCTCCTCCTTAGCATGCCAGGAATCCACGCCATGGGCATGAAGCTCGTCATGATATTTAACGGCCTGTTTAAAGGCGGAAGATCCGGTGATACGAGGATCGGTCTGAGCAGCCACCCATTTGCCGAATTTACAGCCCTTCGGATTATTCAGCTGAGTCAGCAGCAACGACTCAAAGTCGGCAAGATTGTTATAGACACGCCACGTGAAGATCAAATGGTCGATCTCGTACACGGTAAGCCAATCCTGCGTGTGCAGCTTCGCGCGGCGTCTTGCCACATCGGAGCGCAGATTGTCGATCAGGCGGGAGATCTTATACAGATGGGCGCCGGTCCCTACGCATCCGTTGGACAGATCCTCATAGCTGGAGGAAATGGATGCAATGGAGGTGACAAAGGACTCTGTCAGCGCAGACTGTGTGTTGATCTCGCTATAAATATGATCGATCTCGGAGGAGACCAGTTTCATGTTTTCGTTCATATGTTCCAGACTTTCCAGCGAATGATGGATATTTTCATTGCCGGAGGTCAACTGAGAGGCAGTGCTATTGATGGATTCCGCCAGATTGGAGATGCCGTCCAGAAGCTCGTGTACATAGACCATGGCAGCCTCGGCGGACTGGGTAGTGTTGGCGGAGAGTTCCTTTACCTGATTGGCAACCACAGCAAATCCCTTTCCTGCTTCGCCTGCCCGGGCCGCTTCAATGGAAGCGTTCAAGGCCAGCAGACCGCTCTTAGCGGCCACTTTTTTCACGATGTCAATAATCTCGTTAATCTTGTCGGCCTTCGCCTGAAAGTCGGCAACCTGTTCATTGATCCTGAGAACGCTTTCAACGGATGCGTCTACCGTGAGAATGCTGGAATTCATGTCCCTCACGCAGGAGTCGGCGTCATCCATGACGGTGTGAGTCTTCTCCTGAATGGTGTAGACAGCATCCTGTATGTTCTGAATGGAGGTGCCCAGTTCCTGACTGGAACCCTGCATACCGGTGATAGCAGTGGTCTGCGAATTCACCTGTTCAATCATATCTTTGACACAGCCGCTGTCACCGATCAAGGTCATGGAGTCATTGAGGCGCATGACAAAATTATTGTTCAACTGCACAAAACTGCCCAATACCTGATTGTATTTTTCGGCAAGCTGGGAATCTTGAAACTGACTGAGATCTACGGGGGTAAAATCGCCGGCAATCGCCCGGTCCATCCATTCTATCAGCAGTGTCTTATCCGCATTGGGTGCAGGTTTTTCCACTTTTTTTCCAAACATAGCGTCACCTCCTAAGTTGTCAGCGTACTAATTATTTATATGATAACATAGAAAATCTGATTTTGCTACAATAATCTTTAAATTGTCATGAAATGTCAGTAAAAAACATTCTGTTGTGTTTGATATTCTAATCCCCTGTTACCATACATACTTGTCCGAGCTGCCGCATATGATTCTAAGGAATTGATCATTGCGGTCCTGTAAGGCGAAAAGGGCTTAGCGTAGGAAGATATTTGATACCGGAAAGTCTGCAGGTTACGGAAAGGGCAGGGATAGTGGAATGACAAGTACAAAACAGCAAAGCAGGGAAGCATGGGACGGACTGAGCGAGGAGGAAGCGCTCAGGAGGTTTTCTGAGGACGGCAGCAATGAGCTGCAGGCTCCCCGGGGGAAAACTCCGGCGGAGACATTTCTGGCGCAGTTGAACGATCCGCTTATCTATGTACTTTTGGGGGCGGCGGTCATCTCTTTTCTGCTGCGGGAGCTGGCGGATGCGGCGATCATCTGTGTGGTGGTCTTTTTAAATGCCTTTGTGGGAATGGTGCAGGAGGGCAAGGCGCAGAAGGCTCTGGAGGCCTTGAAAAAGCTCACAAGTCCCCGGGCGGTCGTGGTGCGGAGCGGTGTCAGACAAGAGATTGCGGCTTCACAGCTTGTGGTGGGGGATCTCGTATGTCTCGAGGCGGGCTGTCAGGTGCCGGCGGATCTGATGTTGGTTCGCGCGTCGAATCTACAGATAGAGGAGTCCGCGCTCACCGGAGAGAATCTGCCGGTGGAAAAAAGAGCGGACACGAGTCATCCGGGCGGGGAGACAAGCCCGGCTTTCTCCGAGGGGGTTCATGGGGAGATTCCTCTGGGTGACAGATATAATATGGCATTTATGACCACGATCGTCACCGGCGGTCACGGGGAGGGGATTGTCACAGCCACGGGCATGCATACCCAGATCGGGCAGATTGCCACTCTGATTGCGGAGTCCGGAGAGGAAATGACGCCGCTGCAGAAGCGTCTCGGGGATCTGGGCAAGGTTCTGAGCATCCTGTCGCTTCTCTTGTGCGGGATTCTGTTCTGTCTGGCCATGTGCCAGCACCGGGATATTATGGAGATGCTTCTGGCGGCCATCTCACTTGCGGTGGCAGCGGTGCCGGAGGGACTGCCTGCCGTGGTGACGATCTGTCTTGCGCTGTCGGTGACCAAGATGGTGAAGGCCAATACCATCATCCGCAGGCTTCCCTCGGTGGAGACGCTGGGATCCGTGAGCGTGGTATGTTCGGACAAGACAGGGACGCTGACACAGAACCGCATGACGGTGGAAAAATGCTACGAACCGGGCAGAGGGGTGCTCGGGGCGGATGATGCGCTCTCCGGGGATTTCCTGACCGGCATGGTGCTGTGCAATGACGCACAGCTTGCGGGAAGACTGGGGGATCCCACGGAACTTGCCCTCTTGGACTGCGGGCATAAATGCGGCTGCGACAGGGATGTGCTGGAGGCCGAAATGCCCAGAATCGGGGAGATTTCGTTTGATTCCGACAGGAAGATGATGACCACGCTGCACAGAGACAGGCGGGGGAAAACCGTGAGCTATACCAAGGGAGCGCCGGATATTGTGCTGAAAAAATGCGCTTATATCCGCACGGACAGAGGAGAGGAGAAAATGACGCCTGCGCACAGGAGAGCCGTGGAACAGGTGTTGGAGGAATTGTCCGCGGGAGCGCTCAGAAATCTTGCGATTGCCATGTGTCAGGGGGCGAAGGAGCCCACGGAGGAGCAGTTGACTTTTCTGGGGCTGGTGGCCATGCGGGATCCGGTGCGCCCGGAGGCGGTGGAAGCGGTGGAGACATTCCGGCAGGCGGGCGTAAAGACAGTGATGATCACCGGAGACCACGCGGATACGGCGTTTGCCATCGCCAGACAACTGGGGATTGCGATGCGGACGGCGCAGTGCATGACGGGAGAACAGTTGCAGCGCCTGAATGAAAAGGAGCTTGCCGAGCAGCTTCGGGACAGGGAGATTACCGTGTTTGCCCGCGTTTCGCCGGCGCAGAAAGTGCGTATTGTCAAGGGCTTTCAGGAGTCGGGGCAGATCGTGGCCATGACCGGGGACGGCGTCAATGACGCGCCATCCTTGAAATGCGCGGACATCGGCATCGCCATGGGGCGAAACGGAACGGATGTGGCCAAGCAGGCCGCGGATATGATTCTGGTGGATGACAATTTTGCCACCATAGAGAAAGCCATCGAAGAGGGAAGGGGAGTCTATGAGAATATTCGAAAATCCGTGATTTTCCTGCTCTCCTCCAACATGGGAGAGATACTCACCATGTTTACCGCCGTGCTGCTCGGACTGGCCTCGCCCTTAAAATCCAGCCATATTTTATGGATCAATCTCATCACCGACTCTCTGCCCGCGTTGGCGCTGGGGATCGACAAAAATGACGGGAAGAGTCTGATGGAACATAAGCCCCGCAAATCCGGAGAGAGCCTGTTTGCAAGAGGGGGTCTGGCCTGCACCTGTTTCTACGGTCTGCTCATCGCGGGCATCAGTCTGCTGGCGTTTCTGCTGCTGCCCTGTGCGGCGTTACAGGCAGCCGGGAGAGAGATTCATCTGGAGGGTATTCGGGAGATGCTCACAAACGACGGGATTCTGGCCAAGTCCCAGACCTATGCGTTCACGGTACTGGGGATGTCCCAACTGTTCCATGCGGTGGGGATGCGGGATATGGGACGCTCCGTTTTTTGCATGAATCACAGGGACAACAAGCTGATGGTTGTGGCGGCGGCGGTGGGGGTAGCGCTGCAGTTTGCTGTGACCAAAGTGCCCTTTCTGGTGGGTGCCTTCGGAACGGCATGGCTCTCGGCGGGAGAGTGGGCGCTCTTAGGAATTCTTGCGGCGTTCCCCCTGCTCGCCCACGAGTGCTTTGTGCTGGCGGGAAAAATCTGCGCACAGCCTGAGGAGAAACAGGCGGAGGAGGACGGCCGCCGTGCCGGAAGACTGCCCTCGGAGGGATCGGAAGCTGTCAGGAGCGGCTGGGTTTCATAATCTTGCTGAGCTCTGCATTGACGATCTGCAGCGCATTATTCGGCACAATCGTGCCGTGCACAACTGTGCCGTGCACAATCGTGCCGTGCGCAGCCGTACCGTCCGTGGCGGGGAACGTCTCAGAGAGCTCGGTGACGGTCTTGTCCCGCATCATGGAGAGCATAGATTTGTTCAGTTTCCTGCCGCTCATGGTGGACAAGGCGCCTGAGAGGATGCGGGAGGCTTCGTCATTCGCCAGAAGATCTCCGATTTTGTCACAGACGGAGAAATGTGTGGAGGAGAATTCCATGGGGGCGTCGCTCGCCACGGTCTCGATTCTGTCAAACCAGTTGGCCGCGCCGTCCCACTCATCCTCGTCGGGAGAAAACGTGTAGACGGCGGGCTTTTCTTCCACCCGCTCCAATGTGACAGTGTCGCTGCAGCCGTCCGCCACGGCGGTGAAATAGTTAAATCCCTCCTCCAGAGGAACCTCCTCAAACAAGAAGACGCGGCTGCCCACCCGGGTGGCGAAAAGCTCACCGTTTCGGTAGAGGCTTACTTGAGCCTGATTGGAATACACTTTCAAATCGGCGGTAGTCCCGGGGCGCTTGGCATAGCGTCTGCCGCAGAGGTAGACGAAAGGTTCGCTGCTCCAATAGGCCTTGTAGACAAAGAAGGCATCTTTCTTGATCTGACGATCCATAGTCACCAGCCCCATATTGCTGCGCCCGGACGTGCCGCCCTCGCCTCTGCAGACGCTGCCGAAATCAAACATATTCCACGCATAAGCGCTCCACAGATAAGGGCGCTCCATGAGGATTTTTGCCATATGCTCATGGTATTCGGCCTGATAGATTTCAGAATAATCCATGCGGCGCGGCGTGTCGGGCTGATAGGTGATGATGCCCTCTGCGCCGTACTCGGACAGTCCCAGACAGATGTCGGGATGCTTTTCATGGAATTCATCCAGCCATTTCTCATTGTGTTCATAGCTTTCCCCGTACCAGCCCCAGAAATGATTATAGCCCTCCACGTCCGTGATGCCGTGGAGCCGGGAGTCCGCAGGCAGCATACTCGCATGGGCCATGGTTGTGAGGCGCGAGGGGTCACATTCTTTCACAAGAGTGTTCAAGGCCTCGTGATTCTTCCGAAGTCCCGGTTTTTCCCCGCCGAAGGTGATTTCGTCGGACAGACCCCAGAAACAGATGGAAGGATGATTGTAATTTTGATAGATCAAGTCCTTCATTTGTTCACAGGCGTTCTCGTGGGCTGCGGGATCATCGCTCTGACAACTGATATAGGGGATCTCCGCCCAGACGATGAAGCCGAACTCGTCACAGGCGTCATAAAAGTCCTCGCTGTGCTGATAGTGGGCCAGTCGCACGGTATTGGCGCCAATGTCCCGAATCAGCTCGGCATCCCGGAAATGCTGTTCTCTGGTCAGGACGCAGCCCTCGTAGAGCCAGTCCTGATGGCGGGAGACGCCCCGCAGCATCATCGGTTTATTGTTCAGGAAAAATCCCTTCTCGGAGTCCACATAGAACTCTCGGATGCCAAAGGAGGTGGAGATGTGATCCACCTGTTCGTTCCGGCGGACCAAAGTGGCGGTGCATCGGTAAAGATAGGGATCGTCCACCCCCTGCCACAGATGCGGGCGGGGAAAGAGAATATCCGCCTTCGCATCCGATGCGGGACGCCAGCACTCCGCCGCGACGGATCCGTCTCTGTCCACGATCTGATAGCGGACGGTGTAGTCCTCCGACTGCGTGTTGACGAAGCTGTTTAAATGCAGCACGGCATGTTCGGATTCCTCCATCAGCTCGCTTGTGACGGCAAGCCCTTTGGCCGCGTGGAATGCCACATCAAAGTGTACTTCCGGCAGCAGCAGCAGCTCCACACCCCGGGAAAGACCGCCGTAAAATGTAAAATCGCCCGTCTGCGGATAAAGGTGACTGTGACAGCCATTGTCCGCCGATACAATGAGCTCCAGTTCGCCGTCTGTTCTCCCGGCCTCTCTGAATTCCTCAGTGATGTCCACAGTGAAAGCGGAGTATCCGCCCTCGTGAGAGCCAAGCTTTTTGCCGTTCACATAGACATCTCCCCGCAGTGCCAGAGCGCCTATGCGCAGAACCGCATGACAGCGCGGCAGCGAGCCCCCGTTCTGCTCCCCACAGCCTAAATCTAACCGGCTGCCTTGGCATCCACAGCCGCCCCAAGGCGTACTCAAAAGCAGCGCCGCAGGACACAAAATAGTCTTATAACAGCATTCACCCCGATAATATTCTCCGCCCCCATCCGCACCGTCCACCGCATTCCAAGTATGGGGAAGCGAGACCGCCCGCCACACCGTGCCGTCCTCAGTAAGATCGGCATAAGGAGTCTTGGTAAACTGCCAATTATGATTCAAAGAAACTATTTTTCGCATAAAAGTCATCCTTTCCTAATATTTCAATCCAGCCCTAATCTAGCCTTTAGAATGAACATATTCCCCAAATTTATACTTTTCCCCTCCGTATAAATGTGATTACCGCAACAAATAAACCATAATAAATCGTAATAAATAAAGTACAATCCATCCTTGCCGCAAAAGCAGCACAGCCGGTGGGATCGGGGGATTCAGACCGTTGAAAAACGCCGGCACTTAGGCGACGTACTATGTCGCCTTATGTGCCGCTGCGTTTTTCGCAGAGCGAGAGCGCGTCTGAATCCCCCGATCCCACCGACTGTGCGGACAAAGTTTCGCGGACAAAGTTTCGCGGACAAAGTCTGCGGACAAAAGCTCGCAGACAAAATTTCACGAACAAGATTTCCTGATACACTTTATTTACAAATCGGAGACATATGCGTTACACTTATCTGGTACACTAAGCATCATACTTTTGCGAGGAAAAACAATGGAACCCAAAAAGATACTGATTATCGAAGACGAAAAACCCATAGCGGATATATTAAAATACGGATTGGAGAGAGAAGAATTTACGGTCCGCTGCGCCCACACGGGCAGCGAAGGCTTCTCCATGGCGTGCAGGGAACAACCCGATATCGTGCTGTTGGACTGGATGCTGCCGGACATCAGCGGCGTGGACGTGTGCCGGATGCTGACCAAACGCTACACACTGCCCATCATCATGCTGACTGCCAGAGGCGACGTGGAGGACAAACTGCACGGACTGGAAGCCGGAGCGGACGACTATATCACGAAACCGTTTGATCTGCGGGAGGTGACGGCACGGGTGCGGACCGTGCTTCGCAGATTCGACAAGGCACACGGCGTGAGCGATGCCGAAAAGCTGATCTGCGGACATCTGACCGTGATCGAGCGGGAGCACAGTATCTACAGCGGTGGAGAGCTGCTGAGTCTGACGCCCAAGGAATACGAACTGCTGGTGTTCTTTTTAAAACATCCCCGTCAGGTCTTTACCCGCACGGTGCTGCTTGACCGAATCTGGGGATATGATTTCACGGGGGATACGAGAACCGTGGATATCCATGTACAGCGCATCCGCAAAAAAGCGGGACTTGAGGGAGCGCTTGTGACGATCTTCGGAGTGGGATATAAATTTGAACAGATGACACAGAATCCTGCGGGGGTATAGAGATGTTCCTGAAAAGAGAATCATACCGATTCGGTATCTGGCGGCAGATGGCCGCGGGGCTTCTGGCTGTGTTTTTCGCAGGGGGCCTGATCCTATACTGGGGTATCCACACAAGGATCAATCTCAACCGGGAGGCCCAGATCATGCGGGAGCTGCAGAGTGTCCGGGAAAATACGGAAATCTATGTCCGCCAGCTTTTGATGCTCAACGATGCGAACAATGACGAGGCGAGTTACCGAAAGATCGCCGGTGACATTGCCGGAGAATTGAGAGTGACGGGCGGCATGGGGCTGAGCGTGCTGGACCGGGAGGGCGGATATCTGGACGGAAGTCTGATGACGAATACGCCGGAAGAGGACATCCGGCAGGCAATAGACGGCAATGCGGCATTCACTATGACCTATCCCGATGCCGATACCATGCTGGTCTATTTTTCCATGCCTGTGGTCATCGAGGAGAGAACCATCGGCATTATCCGTTATCGCATGGACACTTCCGCTTTGCTTGTGCAGGGAAAACAGACGGAAAATCTGGTATGTCAGATTGCGGTGTCCGTTTTTGTCGTGGTTTTTCTGTTGATCGCTTTTCTGATGAGCCGTTTTCTCTCCCCGGTTCAGAAGCTGACGAAAATCACGCGTCAGGTGGTGAAGGATCTTGCCGAAGAGCGGATCGATATGCAGATGCCGGCCCAACTGGCGGATTCCCGGCGCAGGGACGAGATCGGGGAGCTGTCCCGTAACTTCAGCGTTATGCTGGGAACCATCGGTACCCAGTTTCGGAATATGCGGGAGGATAGAGAGCGCATCATAAAATTGCTGGGGAGTAGACAGGAATTCTATAACAATGTGACTCATGAGCTGAAGACGCCGCTGACCACCATTCAGGGTTATGCCCAGCTTCTGGAGGACGACGAAGGGATGGACGGGGAGCTGACCAGACGGGGACTGCATCAGATTCTGACGGAGAGCACGCGTCTGCACAGAATGGTGCTCCAGCTTCTGGAAATGTCGGACAAAAGCGTCGGCATGGAGGCAAAACCGTTTGATCTGGCGCAGACCGGATATAGTGTGGCACAGGCTCTGGAAGTCAAGGCAAAGCGGTATGAAATGCATATCCGGGCGGAGTTTAAGGAAGCGCTCCATGTGCGGGGAATCGAGGAGAGGCTTCGTCAGGTGGTGATCAATCTGGCAGACAACGCCATCAAATACGGAGACAGCCACAGCACGATCCGAATCTTCGGCTATCAAAAGGACGGTTACGTACTATTGGCCGTCCAGAATAGCGGAAAAGGTCTGAATCCCGAGGAGCAGGAGCGGATCTTCGAACCCTTCTACAGAGTGGATAAAACCTATTCGAGGGAACAAGGAAGCGCCGGACTTGGCCTGTCCATCTGCAAAAAGATCATGGACGAGCACGGCGGACAGATCGGTATGAAGAGCGTACCGGGAAAGCGTACCGTCTTCTATATCCGCCTGCAATCGGAAGACCCCGCCACTTAATTATACTTAGACATTTGCGCAACTCCCATTTTCGAAATTGAATTGTGCAAAACTAAGACTTCGCAAACGCCTGAAATTACTTAGCAATTGCGATATTTCGACTTTCGTAATCCGAATTGTGCAGATTGTATACTCCATAAGCAGACCCTAGCGAACCGTCGGTACTTAGATGCCGTACTTTGGCATCTTATGTACCGCTACGGTGAGGTGGGAGCGAAAGCGAGTCTGCGTTGGAGTATACAATCTGCACAATGACCCTTTGCAAAAATAAGAGTCTCGCAATTGCCATTTAAAGTTCCATTTATGAGGAGAGACAGAAAAATGAACAAAAGCAGGAAAGGAACCCATGAGAAGAGAATCATCATGCTTATGGCACTGGCATCCCTACTTCTCGTCACCGCCTGCGCGCCGCAGGAAAAGACCTTGATTCTGGAGCGCAGCACACAGGATGACGCGGGGGAGAATGAGCGGCTGACAGAAGACTTTACCGTAAAGAAGATCTACACCTACGATTATGAGACCAACCCTGCTCTGGAGCGGAGTGCTTTTCTCGGAGGCTGCGGGGAATATAAAGTCCGTGTGATCGCGCAGGAAGAGCAGGAGGACGGCAGTATGCCCGTGGGCAGGACAGTGGACTACCGATACGGTTTTTATGATCTCTTAGGAGAATCCGAGACGCCTTGGAAGATGCCGCAGAGCGGTCAGTCCGAGTTCTGGGGATTGTGGAGCTCTGAGGAGGAGAACGGAGAGGCAGAGGAGGACATTGAAGAGAGCAGAGAGGACACGGCATATTATCTGTATACGGAGAGACTGCAGCCTTCTCCGGACGGGAAAGAAATCCTTGTCTATGCCGCAGGGGAAAACGCCGGCGGTCTCTGTTATCGTGTCTGGCTGTATGATCTGGAAACCCAGAGAGCGCGGACGCTGTATCGGGGAGCGGAGGCTGTGGCGGAAGCTGCGGAAGGCGGACCGGCGGGATCCTTTTCCGAGAGCGGACGCTGGGTGACCTTTGATGTGACGGGGACGTCCAGCGGATCGATGATCGCAATTTATGACTGTCGGAAGGAATGGCCCGCGGACGATGCGGATGTGGAATGGATGGAGGTGGGAACCGCATCGGACATGTGTCCGCCGGATCGGACGCTGCATGCGGTCAGCGATAAGTACACGAGATATTGGACGGCGGAACTCTTTGATCATGCCGATGAGCCGGGGTATCTGTGTATTATGGAGACGAGCGCTTATTCCCCGCAGATTTTTATGCATTATATGAGTGATGAGGGCCTCAGCTTCATGAGCCAGTATTATCTGTATGGGAATCTGTCCAATACCATGCCTCATTTCCGGTATGAGATGGACGAGGAGGAGATGCGGGTCTATTATTTTGAAGATTTTTCCTATCTGCGCAGCATTGATACGATAGAGGGAACCACTGTGGAGCCGACGGCGTTTGAGGATAGCGTGCTGGACTTTATCCGTCTGGATTCGGGAGAGCTGCTGGCTCTCACCGTGCCGCAGGAGGTGAGTTATCCCAAGAAGATGCCTTATCAGGTAAACTCGCTGCCGTACATTCAGATGGGATGGAGTATCGGGGCCGTGGATTTATACCTATTTTCGGCGGACGGGGGGGTGGATGGGACCCTTTTGTATAAGAATCTGCGGAATGTGGTGGCCATGGAATACGATGCGGAGAGCAGGAGGATTCTTCTGGAGACTTATGAGGACGAGCGCATGAGCCGCCGCCATTGCATCATATTAGAGCTGTAGCGCGGCGTTTTTGCAGGATGGAAAATGTTTACAAACGGAAACATTTCGGAAACAATCCTGCGATAAAAAAGAAACAGATATCCGTTACAATGAATCCATCAAAATGACAGGAGGGATGGATTGATGTGCGGGATATGTGGATTCGTGGGTAATCAAAACGGGCGGTGGGAGGATGACACCGTGCGGCGGCAGACGCTGGAGCGTATGAAGGAGACTTTGATCCATCGAGGGCCGGATCAGGGGGGAAGCTGGGTGTCCGAATATGCGGCGCTGGGATTCAGACGGCTTGGCATCATTGATTTGGAGAGCGGCGAACAGCCCATGGTCAATGAGACGGGGGATAAAGTGCTCCTGTTCAACGGCGAGATCTATAACTATCGAAAGCTGCGGCAGGAACTTGTGGAGGCAGGGCACCGCTTTCGGAGTATGGGAGATTCGGAGGTAGTGCTTCACGGATATGAGGAGTGGGGAGAATCCCTTCCCGAACATCTGCGGGGAATGTATGCGTTTGTCATCTGGGATGAGAGCAGCAGACAGCTCTATGCGGCCAGAGATCCTTTCGGAATCAAACCCTTTTATTACACATTGGCGGAAGGGCATTTTGTCTTTGCATCCGAGATCAAGGGTATTCTGCCTTATCCCGCTTACAGGAAGCGCCTCAACGAGGAGGCGTTGGAACAATATCTGTCCTTCCAGTACTCCGTGCTGGAAGAGACTTTTTTTAAGGGAATTTTTAAGCTGCTGCCGGGGCATTTCCTGCGCTATGGGGCGGACGACAACACCGTGCATACCGCCGCGTATTTTGTGCCGAAGCCGGATCCGGAGGGCGCCGGAAGGCTCCGGGGGACAAAGCCGTGCGGACGAAATTCCCGCAGACATTGGATCGAAAGGATTGACCATGCCGTGGAAGAATCCGTGGAAGTCCACATGACCGCGGACGTGGAGGTGGGCGCCTTCCTCTCCGGCGGTGTGGACTCCTGCCTCGTGGCGGCGGAGTTTACGGGGAAGAAAGTCTTCACGGTGGGGTTCGGCAGCGGGGCGAACAAATACAACGAGATTGATCTGGCCAAAGGCGTGGCGAGCAAACTGCATCTGAAGCACTACGAGAAAAGGATCTCGGAGAGAGAGTTCTGGGATGTGGTGCCGGAAGTGCTCTATTACATGGACGAACCCTCGGGAGACCCTTCCGCGGTGCCGCTGTATTTTCTGGCCAGAGAGGCGGCGAGACAGGTGAAGGTGGTGCTGTCGGGAGAGGGGGCGGACGAATTTTTCGGCGGGTATCGCATCTACTGTGAGCCCAATGCCCTTCGTCTGTATCAGAAACTGCCCGACACTCTGCGAAAAAGGATTGCGGAAAAGGCGGAGGGAATGCCCAAGATGAAAGGGCAAAATTTCCTGATCCGGGGGGGTATGCCGGTGGAGGAGCGGTTTATCGGCAATGCCAACCTGTTTACGGAGGCGGAGAGGAAAAGACTGCTTCTGCACGGGACGCAGACTCCGTCACCACAGGAGCTTCTGGCGGTCGATTACGGGGCGGTGCGGGAGCTGGACGAGGCCAGCAGAATGCAGTATATCGATCTGCTTCACTGGCTGCCCGGAGATATTCTCCAGAAGGCGGACCGCATGAGCATGGCCCATTCTCTGGAGCTGCGGGTGCCTTATCTGGACAGGGAAGTGTTCGAGGCGGCCCGATGTCTGCCCGCGGGCTATAAGCAAAAGGGCCAGACCTCGAAATATCTTTTTAGACAGGTGGCGAAACGGCATCTGACCGGTTCCGATTCCGGGCGGAAGAAACTGGGTTTCCCGGTTCCGCTGGGGAGTTTCTTCAAGTCTAGGACCGGATCCGAAATGCTCCGGAAAGCATTTGATTCCCCGGCTGCCGCCAGATTTTTTGATCGGGAAGTGTTGGAGGAACTGCTTGCCCAGCGCGGAAACGGGCGGGGCAATACCAACCGCAAAATTTGGGCGGTGTATGCGTTTCTGGTCTGGTATGGGATCTATTTTTCAGAGTAGGGGCTGTCTAGTAAACATGGCATGCTGTGAAAATTGGAAGTTTTGCACAAAAAACATATCTAAAATTTGGAATTATTGTGTATTTTCATATTGAAACATTTATGGTAAAGTGTATACTGCAGGAGAATTTACGAAAACCACTTTTAAAGGAGGATGTATTTTGGGCAAAACAATGAAAAAAATTATGTCTTATGTAGTGACCTGTAGTATGGTGTTCGCACTTTTCATGGGAAACACCGCCAAGGTATCTGCGGCATCCGTGTCATGGAATTTTAAAAACACCGGTTTTAAAAATCTTGGCACCATTTCTTCTAATGTGACCGTGGACGGTCTGACGCTGACGGCGACAAGCGCCAAAACGATGAACGTGAAGGCCGAGTCCGTCACAGTCGATTCAACGGCTTACACCTATGCGCTGGCTCTGGGCGGCACGGGTTCCACATCCTATCGCTCCGTCAAGGTTCCTGTCTCCGGGGCGAGCACGATCAAAGTGGTTTTGAGAAGTTCGGGTAGTTCTACGAGAACGCTGGTAGTGGCGGACTCCAAAGGCAATAAACTGGGAACCATCTCGGCGCCTTCTAACGCAGTGTTGGGAACTTATAAATATACCGGTTCGTCGGGGTATGTGTATCTCTACTCCTCGGGAAGCGGAATCAATCTGTACAAGATTCAGGTTGACTCTTCCTCCAGCAGTTCCTCGAGCAGCTCTTCCAGTTCCTCGGGAAGTTCTTCCGGCAGTTCGGGAAGCTCTTCCAGTAGCTCGGGCAGCACGTCGAACGGCAGTCAGATCGTTGTCAAAAACGGCGGCACCAGCCTTGCTTCGGCTGTAAAGAGCGCAAAGAGCGGCACCACCATCGTTATCGACGGCACTGTAAAGTCGGGTGCGATTTCTCTCCCCGCAGGCGTAAATATCTCCGGGAAGAATAACGCCACCATAGATTTCTCTCAGACCTCCGGAAGTTCGGGAAGAGGAATTACCCTCTCCGGCAACGGAAGCACGATTCAGAATATTACGGTGAAAAATGCGTCCGATAACGGAATCTTTATCAGCGGTTCCAACAATGTCTTCAAGAATGTGGTATGCTGCTACAATAAGGACGCCGGTTTCCAGGTTTCAAACGGCGGAGCATACAACAAGTTTTATAGCTGCACCTCTCACCACAATGCCGATGCCAAGGGAGAGAATGCCGACGGATTTGCCGTGAAGCTTCATTCCGGCGAGGGCAACTATTTTGAGAATTGTGTGGCGGAGTACAACAGTGACGACGGCTGGGACTGCTATGCAGCGCACGGCGCAGTGAAGCTTGTCAACTGTAAGGCAAATTACAACGGTTATTGCGACGGTATCTACGGCGACGGCAACGGATTTAAGATGGGCGGCGTGGACAACAAGACCAGCGGTGTGAAGGCACATCTCGACCCGCTGAAGCATGAGCTGATCGGATGCAGCGCCGTGGGCAATTACGCCAGCGGTTTCGACAGAAACAATCAGAACGGCGTTGTCACCATGAAGAATTGTACCGCGGACTCCAACAAGAAGAACAACTACAACTGGCCGCTGAAGGGCAAGCCCTCGGCGCTGGGATATGAGGTGACGTTTGGAAAGGCCATCATTCAGGACTGCATTTCCAAGAACGGTAAGAATAACATCACCGGAGCGACTTTGAAGGGGACGTGCAAGGGATTTTAATATTGGATATCGTAGGATCATAGAAGATCGTATAGAAAACAGGATACAAAACAGCCCGGTTGTGACATCGCCGGGCTGTTTTTCTATCCGTGGAGCCCCGCCGGACGCAAAACGGCTCTAAATACCGCACTGTTACTGCCCGGGGCCGAAATTTGCCTCACCGTCTGTACGAATCCCGAAAAGTGTGTTATAATACCTTTATTTATTAAATGAGGTAGAAATATAAGATAAAAATAGGTAAAAAATAAGGTAAATCGGAAAGCTGAGGTATCGGAGATGGACAAAATTATTTTGACCGGTGACAGACCCACCGGAAGACTTCATGTGGGACATTATGTGGGATCCCTGCGCAGAAGGGTTGAGCTGCAAAATTCCGGGGAATATCAGAAAACCTTTATCATGATAGCGGACGCGCAGGCGCTCACCGACAATATTGAGAATCCGGAGAAAGTACGGCAGAATATCATAGAGGTGGCGCTGGACTATATGTCCTGCGGGCTGGACCCCGCCAAATCCACCCTGTTCATACAGTCCCAGATATCCGAGCTGTGCGAGCTGACCTTTTATTACATGGATCTGGTGACCGTGGCGAGACTGCAGCGCAATCCCACCGTAAAGAGTGAAATTCAGATGCGCAATTTTGAGGCCAGCATCCCGGTGGGATTTTTCACCTATCCCATCAGTCAGGCGGCCGACATCACGGCTTTCAAGGCGACTACCGTGCCCGTGGGCGGAGACCAGCTTCCCATGATCGAGCAGACCAGAGAGATCGTGCATAAGTTTAACACGGTATATGCTCCCGTGCTGGTGGAGCCCAAGGCGTTGCTTCCGGAGAATGAGGCCTGTCAGCGTCTGCCCGGCATCGACGGCAAGGCAAAAATGAGCAAATCTCTGGGGAACTGCATCTATCTGGCAGATTCCGCGGACGAGGTGCGCACCAAGATCATGAGCATGTACACCGACCCGCTGCATCTGCAGGTGAGCGATCCCGGCCATCTGGAGGGCAACACGGTGTTTACCTATCTGGATGCATTCTGCAAGGACGAGCATTTTGAGCGTTATCTTCCAGACTATGCCAATCTGGATGAGCTGAAGGGCCACTACCAGAGAGGCGGATTGGGCGATGTGAAGGTCAAGAAGTTTTTGAACAATGTGATGCAGGAGACCTTGGAGCCGATCCGCAGCCGCAGGAAAGAACTGGAGCGGGATATCCCCGCCGTGTACGAGGTTCTGAAAAAGGGCAGCGACGATGCGAGGGAGACGGCGGCCAAGACGCTGTCCGAGGTAAAGTCCGCCATGCGGATCAATTATTTTGAAGATGCGGAGCTGATTCGCGCGCAGAGCGAGCGTTACGAAGGGCAGTAGGACAGGAGAGGAATCTTATGGATCAGAAAGAGAGAGGTGCCGGCGCTATCGTGCCGGCCATCATTCTGGCGGCTGTTTTAGCGGTATTGATTGTGGCATTTGTCTGTGTGGGCGTGCTCTCGCACCGCATGCAGTATTCTCTGCCGGAGAGGGAATTCGGTGCGGGACCGGGGGATGCCGCCTTGGAGGAATCCGGCAGGATCTTCCTGTACGGCGAGGAGCACGGCAATGCCGGAATACTGGAGCGGGAAGCCGAAATCTGGAAGGATTATTATGACGGGGAAGGGATGCGGGATCTGTTCGTGGAACTTCCTTTTTATACTGCGGAGTTTTTGAATCTGTGGATGCGGGAGGAGGGCGATGAGATCCTTGATACGCTGTATGACGAATGGGAAGGAACCGCCCTGCATGTGGAGGCGGTCAAAGATTTCTACCGGCGCATCAAGAGAGAGTGTCCGGAGACGGTTTTCCACGGAACGGATGTGGGACATCAGTACAATTCCACCGGAAAGCGGTATCTGGAGTATCTGGAATCGGTGGGACAGGAGGCTTCCGAGGCTTATCTGAGAGCGCAGGAGATCAGGAAACAGGGAAGCTATTATTATAGACACGGAGACGACCCGTACCGCGAGAACCGGATGACCGAGAATTTCCTGTGGGAACTGGGGAAAACGGATGGCAGGGATGTGATGGGGATCTACGGATCTGCCCACACCGGGACGGAGGCCATGGAATATACCACGGGAACCGTTCCCTGTATGGCGGGACAGTTGAAGGCATATTATGGGGAATTGCTGTACTCCGAGGATCTGACTCCGTTTGCGCGGGCCATGGAAGCGCTGCGCATTGATACGATTGAGGTCGGCGGCAGGACATATGAGGCGTCCTATTTCGGATCTGTGGACCTGACTTGGTTCTCGGCCTATCTGCAATACAGAGAATTCTGGCGTCTGGAGGACGCCTATGATGATTTTAAGGAGAAAGAACTTACCGGAAATGTGCTGCCCTACGGCAATTATCCCATGGCGGTAGAGACGGGGCAGGTCTTCGTAATCGATTACACGATGACGGACGGATCCGTTGTGAGAGAGTATCACCGTTCCGACGGCGGTCAGTGGCAGGGCGCGCCTGCCACGGTGGAATTTCAGGCGGACTGAGTTCTGCGATAGATATGGGCGAAGTACAGGATCTCCGCCACGCCGGTCAGAGTCCAAGAGCAGACATACAGCAGGTAGAGGGATTCCAGTGTCCTAAAATGAGCGAATACCGTGTAGATCCACACGATTCGGAAGATGCAGGAACCCAGAATGACCATGGCGGTAGGGACAACGGTCTTGCCCAGCCCTCTGGAGGCGGCGAGAGAGCAGTCCATGAACGCGGAGACTCCGTAGGAGAACGCCATGACGCCGAGACGCATGGTTCCGGCCGCGATGACTTCCGGCTCACCGGTAAACAGGGAGAGAAACGGATGCCGGAAGAGATAGAGCCCCACACCTAAGCAAAGCCCCACAAGGAAGGAATAGAGCAGGCAGATCAGGTAGCTTTTGAGGATACGGTCCCTGTGGCGCGCGCCGAAGTTCTGGGCGATAAAGCTTGTGCAGGCGGTGTAAAAGGCCGCCATCATGTCATAGACCAGAGGGTCCGCATTGGCTGCGGCGGAATTGCCTTCCACCACCACATGGTCGAAGGAATTGACGCTGGTCTGCACAAACAGATTGGCGACGGCAAAGATGGCGTACTGGAAAGCGCAGGGCATGCCGATCTGCAAAATGCGTCCGGCCTTGTCACCGGAGATCCGCAGACTGCTTAGACTAAGCCCGAAGGATTCCTGTGTCCGAAACAGCAGGCGCAGAATCAGTATCGCGGACAAGTACTGGGACAGGATGCTGGCCACACCCACGCCTGCCACTCCCAGCCGGCATATGATCACAAAGAACAGATTCAGCGCCACATTCAGCACACCGGCGAGACTCAGATAATAGAGCGGACGTTTGGTGTCCCCTGCGGCGCTCAGCACGGCATTGCCGAAATTGTACAGCGCAAGGGCGGGCATGCCGAGAAGATAGATGCGCAGGTACACGGCGGCATCTTTAATCAGCTCGGATTTCGTCCGCATGACGGTGAGGATTCCGTCGGAAAATACGATGCCCAGAGCGGAGATTGCGATACCTGCGGTCAAACACAAGAGAACCGAGGTATGCACGGTCTCTCTCAAACTGTCTTTATCGCCGGAGCCGATATAGAGCGCGGTCAGGGCGTTCACGCCTCCCGCAAGTCCGATCAGAACGCCGGTGAACAGGGTGATGAGAATGCTGGTGGAACCCACCGCACCCAAGGCGATGGGGCCGGCAAATCTGCCCACCACCGCCACGTCGGAGAGGTTGAACACTACCTGCAGAATATTGGAAAACATCAGCGGAATGCTGTAAAAAAGAATTTTTTTCCACAGAGAGCCGCTGCATAGATCTGTCTCATAAGTTTTCATGGCCGGTTCCTTTTTTCTTTGGATATATGTTATCATTCGGCGCTGTGTCTGGGACATCCACGCACGGATACAACAATTATCATACACCGGAAATTGAAAATTGCAAGAGGGATCGGGGGAATGATCTGTTTTATTCTGTGTCGGTAGTAAAGAGCTGGTATTTGGAAATGATTTGTGATATGATAGTGATTCGACGGCAAATGAGATACAAGCCTAAAAGCAAAGCAGAGTAAGAGGCGAATAATAAGAAGAATGAACAGTGGAATAAAAATTGGAATAAAGAGTGGAACCAATAAGGAATTAAATAATAGAAAGATTAGCGGGGTGGTGCCCTATCTTCTGGCGGGGATGGTGTGTCTATACATTAGCATTCCGATTTATTGCAAGAGTCTGTATTATGACGAGGGCTATTCCATCGATCTGGTGAGAAGAACGGTGGGCGGCATTGTGCGGGGAACCGCGGCAGACGTCCATCCGCCGCTTTATTATCTGATTCTGAAGCTGTCCGCGCTCTTCGGTGGGGAGAGTATTGTCAAATATCGCTTTGTGACGGCATTCGGCGCCTATCTGAATCTGTTCTGGCTCGGTGCGACGCGGATCAGAAAGCGGTGGAATTCCACGGTGGCGTCCTTTTACATTCTGTGGTTTGGAGCGGCGTACGGCACCATTGTCCGATCCGTCTCGATCAGAATGTATTCTTGGGCGGCTTTCTTTGTGACGGCTGCGGCGTTGAGTCTGTTGGCCTATTATGAGGAGGGCGGGAAGCGCCGTTATGCGGCGGCAATCGTGTTTACGCTGGCGGCTATGTACACCCATTATTATGCCGTGCTGGCGGTATTTATCGCTTGGGGGATCCTCTTTCTGGCAGTCTTGTTCACCAAGAGGGAACGGGTGTGGTATATTCTTGCAGGGGGAGCATTGGTCGCTGTGGGATATCTCCCGTGGATGGGAGTGTTGGCTTCCCAGACCCGGAAAGTGGTTCATAATTACTGGATTACTTCTCTGGATTGGGGAGAATGGTTTATGGCGCCAGCCAAGATTATGGAGTCTTCTCTGATTGGGATCGGACTGGTGTTTTATGTGGTGATCATCGGACTGGCACTTACGGCCGTTTTTAGAAAAAAGTGGGACGCGCTGCTTTGTCTGGCCGTATTTGCGGGTACAATGATCGGAGCCGCTTTGATTTCCGTGTGGTTCGTTCCGATCTGGGCCACGCGGTATCTGTATGTGGCGTGGGGGATGTTGTCCCTCTTTGTGGCCGTCACGGTGGGCGAGCGTGCGGGAGAGAGTTCTTGGATCCCGCAGATTGTCCTTCTGGCAATGTTGTGTGCGGAGAGCGTGTTCTCCGTTCAGACCATTCGGCAGAGCGAGATGATGACCAGCACGGCCAATCAGTTTGTGGAGTTTCTGGATGAAAATGTGGAGGCGGGAGCCTATGTCTTTTTGGATGACCCGAAGGAGTCGGCGAAGATCTACGGGTCATATATGCCGCAGGCCCATTTTGTCATAGCGAGGGAGTTTCGGGAAGCGGGCGGAGAAGAAGCTTTGCGGGCGGCTTTGCAGCAGGGACAGGGCGGACAGATGTGGTATATCATCAACTACACGCAGGTGCAGATCGGCACGGACAGAATGCGGGAAATGCTCGGACGAAACGGATATGAAATGGAGTACGCAGCGTCCTATACCATTCAGGAGAGGAATCTGGAGATTTACAGAATAGGAGACACGGTCAATGGAAAATAGCGTTAAAAATAGCACGGAGAACAGTATGAAGAATAACTTCAAGAACCGCATGATGGATCATCTCAGACAGAATGGCAAAAAAATTCTGGCATTGTCCGTGATATCTCTGGCGGTGGGGATTCTGGGCAGTTGGATTGTCTACCGGTTTCTGCCGCAGTATCTGTGCTATGTGGTGTATGATGTCAGCACAAGCGACGCATCGGCGCATGAAGACAGGGAGATTGCGCCCGGCGCGCAGTATGACGAGTATTTTGTCCCGCGCAATTCTTATATCAAAAGCATAGAGATCAATCTGAACGCGGCTGCAAAGGGAGAGAAAGAAGGGATGAACGGCGAAGCCGTGACGGGGATTCTGCGGGATGAAAATGGGAAAATATTGTCCGAGAGACGTTATACGGTGGAGGCGGATGACGTCAGAAAGCAGATTTATTGCGAATTTGCCTTTGAGACATGGGTGCGCACGGACAGACAGTATCAGTTGTCGCTCTGTTTTCCCGATCAAGAGGGAATCGTCGTCACCTTTGCTCCGGAGGGCGGATGCGACGAGCATGTGGCCTTATGGGAAAACGGGGCGGAGACGGAGGATGCGCTGTATATGCGGTATGTGTACGGCGCATACAGCAAAAAATTATTGCTGATGTGGTTTCTTGCTTTCTTTGTGAGCGCTTATTGGCTGGGGGAATGTCTGATGAGTCCGCGTGGCCGTGGGAGGCATGGGCAAAAAGGAGATAGTGCCCAAGAGGTATGAATGTTGAATAAAAAGCGTATTCAACTATTGATTTGAGTGCGCGCCGCAGCGCACAGATAGGTATAAAAGTGAAAATACAGTTGTCTGATCATTTTAATTATAGAAAGATTCTGCGTTTTACGATGCCGTCCATCATCATGATGATATTTACATCGGTTTACGGTGTGGTGGACGGACTGTTTGTGTCCAATTTTGTGGGGAAAACTCCCTTTGCGGCGGTGAATTTTATCATGCCTTTTCTGATGATTCTGGGCACCGTGGGCTTTATGGTGGGTACCGGCGGGAGCGCCCTGATCTCAAAGACCTTGGGAGAGGGCAAAAAGGAAAAGGCCAATCAGATTTTTTCCCTGCTGATCTATACGGCGCTGCTTCTGGGGGTGATTATCGCGCTGATCGCCTTTCTGGTTCTGCGTCCCGTGGCCGTGCTGTTAGGTGCGGAGGGCGTGCTGTTGGAGGATTGTGTGCGCTATGGGCGGATCATCATTGTCGCGATGCCGGCCTTTGTCCTGCAGATGGCCTTCCAGAGCTTCTTTGTCACGGCGGAGAAGCCGCAGCTGGGGCTTGCGGTCACGATTGCTTCCGGTGTGACCAATATGATTCTGGACGCCCTGTTCATGGCCGTGTTTCAGTGGGGGATTGCCGGCGCGGCGTTTGCGACGGCGCTCAGTCAGACCGTGGGCGGAGCCGTGCCGTTTCTGTATTTTGCGCGCCCGAACACAAGTCTGTTGAGGCTTGGGAAAACGCAGTTTGACGGTTCCGCTTTGTTTAAGACCTGTACCAACGGTTCCTCGGAGCTGATGTCCAACGTGTCCATGTCTCTGGTGGGGATGCTCTACAATATGCAGCTCATGAAATATGCGGGAGAAAACGGGGTGGCGGCCTACGGAGTGCTGATGTACGTTAATCTGATCTTTCTGGCTATTTTTATCGGGTATTCCATCGGCACTGCGCCGGTGATCGGCTATCACTATGGTGCGGGGAATCATGAGGAGTTAAAGAGTATTCTGCGCAAAAGTCTGTTAATCATCGGAATCACTTCGGTGAGTATGCTGCTGTTGGCGGAGGTTCTGGGGGCGCCGCTCTCGAGAATCTTTGTGGGGTATGACGATACGCTCTTTGAGCTGACGAAGAGGGGATTTGTGTTCTTTTCGTTTTCCTTTTTGTTTGCGGGGATCTGTATTTTCGGCTCCTCCTTTTTCACGGCGCTCAACAACGGCCTGATCTCCGCTCTGATTGCGTTTCTGAGAACGCTGGTGTTCCAGATCGGCGCGGTGATGCTCCTGCCCTTGATCTGGGAGATCGACGGGATCTGGCTGTCTATCGTGGTGGCGGAGGCCGTGGCCTGTATCGTGACCGTGTGCTTTCTAGTCGCAAAGAGGAAGAAATATCACTATTGAAAATCTTTCAGAAAAAAGTGAAAATCATCCACAATTGTGGTATACTGACAGGGAATAGCCGAATGGCAAAGGAAAGGAGAGTCATTATGGGATTTTTAACGGGAAAGACGGCGATTATTACCGGAGGAGGACGGGCTACGCTCAGCGACGGAAGATGCGGATCCATCGGTTACGGGATCGCTACCGCATATGCCAAAGAGGGTGCGAATCTGGTGATCACCGGACGAAACACCAAGAAACTTGAGGACGCCAAGAAGGAACTGGAGGAGCTCTACGGAATTCAGGTATTGCCGTTGGCGGCGGACATCAGTGCCGGGGCGGACAATGAAGCCATTGCGGCCGATGTGGTGAAACAGACGATGGATACCTTCGGAAGGATTGATGTGCTGATCAACAACGCACAGGCTTCCGCATCCGGCGTCACGCTGGCGGACCACACGACGGAGCAGTTTGATCTGGCTGTCTATTCGGGGCTCTATGCCGCCTTTTATTATATGAAGGCATGTTATCCCCACTTGAAGGAGACAAAGGGCTCAGTGATCAACTTTGCCTCCGGGGCGGGACTGTTCGGCAATTTCGGCCAGTGTGCGTATGCGGCGGCCAAGGAAGGAATACGTGGATTGTCCAGAGTTGCGGCCACGGAGTGGGGGAAAGACGGCATCAATGTGAACGTGATCTGTCCGCTGGCATGGACCGCACAGTTGGAGAACTTCGAGAAGGCCTATCCGGAAGCTTTCAAGGCCAATGTCAAGATGCCTCCTGCCGGGCATTACGGCGATGTGGAGCTGGAGATCGGAAGAGTGTGCGTACAGCTCGCGTCTCCGGATTTCAAATATATGAACGGCGAGACGCTCACCTTAGAGGGCGGTATGGGACTTAGGCCGTAACGATAAAAGGCGCGGATCTCTGTATAGGATCCGCGCCTTTGGGGTATGATAGCTACCAAAATCTGTATCGCATGGAGGAAGCTGTCATATGGGTCAACATTTGGGAAAAGCGAGTGTCCGGCTGGAAAAGCCGGTTTATATCACGGGGAGCGCCAGCGTGGTGGGCAAGAAAGAAGGAGAAGGCCCGCTGGGGCTTCTTTTTGATATGGTGGGTGAGGACGATCTGTTTGGCTGTGCCACTTGGGAAGAGGCGGAGAGCAATCTGCAGAAAGATGCGGTCTATCTTGCCATGGAGAAAGCGGGCGTGAAGGCTATGGACGTGGATTTTATGTTCGCGGGTGATCTGCTGGGACAGTCCATTGCGACCTCTTTCGGAATCTCCAGTTATCAGAGACCGCTGTTTGGCCTCTACGGCGCGTGTTCCACCTGCGGGGAATCGCTGGCTTTGGGGGCGCTGACCATAGCGGGCGGCTTTGCGCAAAAGGCGGTATGTGTCACGTCCAGTCATTTTGCCAGCGCCGAGAAAGAGTTCCGGTTTCCTTTGGAATACGGCAACCAACGACCCTTGTCCGCCACATGGACCGTGACGGGGAGCGGAGCTTTCGTGCTGGGAGCGGAGCCGGACGGGAATGAGAGGCGGGCAAGAGCGCTTATTTCCGGTATGACCATAGGGAAAATCACGGATTATGGCCTGAAAGATTCCATGAACATGGGGGCCTGTATGGCGCCCGCAGCGGCTTCCACGCTGGAACAGCATTTTATTGATTTTGACTGTCAGCCGGAGGAATATGACAAGATTATCACCGGAGATCTGGGGAGTGTGGGACAGCGTGTTCTGATCGACCTGATGAGTGAACGGGGCTATGACATCTCTTCGCGCCATATGGACTGCGGCATAGAGATCTTTGACGCCGGTTCGCAGGACACTCACGCGGGCGGCAGCGGGTGCGGCTGCAGCGCGGTGACGCTGTCCGCCTATATTCTCAAACAACTGGAGGAGGGGAATTGGCGGAAGGTGCTGTTCATGCCCACGGGCGCGCTGTTGTCCAAGACCAGCTACAACGAGGGGAAAAGCGTGCCCGGCATCGCCCACGCGCTGGTTCTGGAGAGCTGTTCCTAGTTGCAATCTTGTCCGGATACTGATACAATACCTCTTGGGAGACATGTGGAGGGTGTGGGTGCGAGGCCGCCCGCATGGGATCACATGCTCCCGAGGAGGCAGTATGCGCAGAATGGAATTTAAAATGGAGCGGCCGGGGTTCTTGGAGGTCGGACAGGAGATTTCTGTCACGGAGGGGCTGCTTCCCAGCAACTATTATTATACCATTGACCCGGCGCTCGCCATGTCGGCAAATATCCCCTTCAACAGGCGGCTGGTGAGTACCAAAGGTGTGGTGACGGACATCGTGGAGAACGCCAGAGGGTTTTATGTCACGGCGCAGTTCGATGAGCCGGAAGTATAATCAACATAGGAGGATATTATTATGCTTAAGAAAATCGCAACAGATAAGGCTCCCGCGGCTATCGGGCCGTATTCTCAGGGAATCGTTACGGGCAACCTGTTATTTTCATCCGGTCAGATCGCCATCAATCCCGAAAACGGGGAGATCGAGGCGGAGGGAATCGTAGCGCAGGCCGAGCAGGTGATGAAGAACATCGGCGCAATTCTGGCCGAGGCCGGAACGGATTACGACAGAGTGGTGAAGACAACCTGTTTTCTGGCGGATATGAATGATTTTGCAACCTTTAACGAGGTCTACGGCAAATATTTCACGGAAAAGCCTGCGCGCAGCTGTGTGGCGGTGAAAACCCTGCCCAAAAACGTGCTGTGTGAGGTCGAGGTCATCGCCGAGGTATAAGGAAAATCCGGAAAATCGGAATCCGTACATATTCAAGGAGCATCCGGTCAATACTGTTAGCAGGCAATAAAGAGATGACAGCGTCATGTGCAGCATGGCGGAAGTTGACGGGAAACTCCCCGGCATGGATGTGAGAGCCGGGTGAAAAGGAGTGTGTCGGATGGATTATATGGCTTATATCAACGCCTTCTGGGTGGGAGGACTGATCTGTGCCGCGGTGCAGATTCTGATGGAGAAGACGAAACTGATGCCGGGGCGCATCATGGTTCTTCTGGTCATGACCGGTGCGGTGATCAGTCTGTTCGGGCTGTATGAACCTTTTCAGGAATTTGCCGGAGCCGGGGCGAGCGTTCCTCTGCTGGGGTTTGGCAATGTGCTGATGAAAGGTGTGAAGGAGGCCGTGGATGAGCAGGGATTTTTGGGAGTCTTTGCCGGCGGGTTTAAGGCCGGTGCGGTGGGAACCGCCGCGGCGCTGATTTTTGGATATCTCGCAAGTCTGATTTTCAAACCGAAGATGAAACAGTAAAAACGGGTATGAGAGACGTTACAGTTTCTCATACCCGATTCCTTTGTCCGACAGATATCTGCACAGAGCGTTGTCCCACAGAAGGTCCGCCTCCCGATCCGCCACAAAAGTGTGATAGGAGATTCCCGTGGTGAGAAGAGCCCTGCTGCCGTCATAGCGGATGTTGAGCACGGGCGCTTTTACCTGTCCGAAGGCGGGCGCATCGCCGAGGAGGCGCTCGGTTTGTTCCGGTTTTAGCTGTAATACGAATTGGAAGGAAAGCGGTGTGCGTTTTCCTTTGATCAGGTCAAAGCACAGTCCCTTCATCTCGCTCCAAGGGCGCAGATCATAAGGGATATGTTCTTTGTCCCGTTCGTCCGGCGGGAAAAATTCCGCGTTTATGTGCCCGTCGATGCGAAAGAGATTAGCGGTGTTTACGGACGCTTCCTCCAACAGAAAAATGTCAAAGGTATCGGCGGAGAGCAGATGTGCCATAAAATTTTTCATAGAAGTGATTTCTAATGCCAGCATGGAAACCTCCGTGTAATGTGATCAATGTGGTAAACGTATCATACTTCAGTATAGCGTAAATGCCGGAAAAAAGATAGCGGAAAAAGTCATTCTAAGGAAGAATGCGTCAATTGGTACTTTACAGGGGAGATAAAGCATGCTATTATAAGTAGTATCAAAAACTATGTTGAAGGGTTTGGGAAAACATGAGATACAAGATTGTAATGGACAGTTGTGGGGAGATCCCCGAAGAATATAAAAAAGATGAGAGATTTGTTTCCGTGCCTCTGGGGCTGGAGGTGGGCGACTACTGCATACAGGATGACGAGAATTTTAATCAGGCGGAGTTCTTGCAGAAAGTGGCGGATTATCCCAAATGTCCCAGATCTTCCTGCCCTTCGCCCGAGCGCTATATGGATGCCTATGCCTGTGAGGCGGAGCGTATCTATGTGGTGACGCTTTCCGCACAGCTCAGCGGCAGCCATAACAGCGCATGTCTTGCCTGCAGTCTCTATCGGGAAAAATATGGGGAAAAGCAGATTCATGTGGTGGACTCCCAGTCCGCAAGCTGCGGGGAGACGCAGATTGCCCTGAAGATCATGGAGCTGGAGGAGCAGGGACTTTCCTTTGAGGAAGTCGTGGAGCAGATCGAGCAGTTCCGCGACGAGATGCGGACTTATTTTGTGCTGGATAATCTGGAGACGCTCAGAAAGAACGGACGGTTGTCCCGCGTGAAAGCAGTGGTGGCGTCCACCCTGAGTATCAAACCGATTATGGCCGGGGACGGCGGTACCATCGTGCAGAGGGGCCAATGCATCGGCATCAAGAAAGCGCTGGGGAAAATGGCGGAGATGGCCGCGGATACGCCGGATGCCGCAAAGAGGCGTCTGATGATCACGCACTGCAACGCCCCCGAGAGAGCGGAGCTTGTAAAGCGGCTGGTTCTGGCCAAGACAGCCTTCAAAGAGTGTATTATCATGGACACCAGAGGCGTCAGCAGTATGTATGCCAATGACGGCGGTGTGATCGTCACGGTCTGAGAATAGAAAAATAAATATAAAACGCCGCCGCAATCTGCAGGATGAGGATCGCGGGCAGACCGTATGCAAAGTACCAATGTCTGGTCTTGTGGCGAAAATGCCGCATCCCCCAGATGGCGCCGATGCTGCCGCCCAGAATGGCGGACAAAAACAGCGTTTTCTCCGAGATGCGCCAGTCATGCCGTACGGCCCGTCTTTTGTCGATGCCCATCAGTGCGAAGGCGGTCACATTGACGGTCAGAAAATATAAGATTACGAAAAATTCCATTGTGAACTCCCAAAAATGAACTTTAAAAAAGAGAGTACACCGACGATACGGGCGGGTACTCTCTTTTGTCATTATGTAAAATTACAGAAGGTTCTCGCCCTGTTCCTGCATCTTCATTGCGCGAACTTTGCAGGAGAGTCCGAAGAGGTTGATAAAGCCCTCCGCATCATGGTGGTCATAGAGATCGCCGGTGGTGAAGGAAGCGATGCTCTCGTTGTAGAGCGTATAGGGGGAGGTCGTGCCTGCCTTGATGATATTGCCCTTGTAGAGCTTGAACTTCACTTCGCCGGTCACATATTTCTGGGTCTCCTCAATGAAGGCCTGCTCCGCTTTGCGCAGCGGCGTAAACCACTTGCCTTCGTATACCAGACTTGCGAAACGGCTTCCCATCTCTTTCTTCATGGCATAGGTATCGCGGTCCAGAATCAGCTCCTCGAGCTGCTGATGAGCCTCCATGAGGATGGTGCCGCCGGGGGTCTCGTACACACCGCGGGATTTCATTCCGACCACACGGTTTTCCACGATATCGATGATGCCGATACCATGTTTTCCGCCCAGCTCGTTCAGGGTGGAGATGATCTCGGAGCCTTTC
>CAZSAJ010000016.1:0-20763 GCA_964604835.1 uncultured Acetatifactor sp. | reverse complement strand
ATGGTCACATACTCGCCCTGATCGGGTGCCTTCTGGGGAGTGACTCCAAGCACCAGAAGATGGTCAAAATTGGGCTCGTTGGCGGGATCCTCCAGCTCCAGTCCCTCGTGGCTGATATGCCAGATGTTGCGGTCACGGCTGTAGGAGGAGTCCGCGGAGAACGGCAGATCAATGCCGTGCGCTTTACAGTATGCGATCTCGGACTCGCGGGAATCCATGGTCCATTTGTCGTTTCTCCAAGCGGCGATGATCTTGATGTCGGGGGCAAGAGCCTTGATGCCAAGCTCAAAACGAATCTGATCGTTTCCCTTGCCGGTGGCGCCGTGGCAGATGGCAGTGGCGCCCTCTTTTCTGGCGATCTCCACCAGCTTCTTGGCAATCAGGGGACGCGCCATGGAAGTGCCCAGCAGATATTTGTTCTCATAGATGGCATTGGCCTGCACGCAGGGTACGATGTACTCGTCGCAGAACTCATCCACCACATTCTCGATATATAATTTGGAAGCGCCGCAGAACTTCGCTCTCTCTTCCAGACCGTCCAGCTCTTCCGCCTGTCCGCAGTCGATGCAGACGCAGATGACCTCGTAGTCAAAATTCTCCTTCAGCCAAGGGATGATGGCGGTGGTGTCCAGTCCGCCGGAGTAAGCCAGTACAACTTTTTCTTTCATCACAATCCTCCATTTCTGCCCGCCCGGAAAGTGAGTGCAGGCATACTATTTATTGGTTCAATGTTCCATTTCGTCTTACTATACATCATTCCATGGGGAAAAGCAATAGGGAATTTATAAAAATATGCATAAAATACTGCATAAAACATAAAAATGCAAATATTTATGCATAAAACACAAAAAGTAGTGGACAATTATGCAAAAAGTGCTATGATAGATAAGTATGAGGATGATCTGCTTAAAATGAGTGTGTGAGGAGAGTATATGATTAAGGTAGGAATTATTGGTGCAACGGGGTATGCGGGCGGCGAGCTGGTTCGTATTTTGGCTAATCATAAGGAGGCCGAGATTGTTTGGTACGGTTCTCGAAGTTACATAGATAAAAGATATCACGAGGTTTATCGGAATATGTTCCAGATCGTGGACGATGTGTGCAAGGACGATAATCTCAGTGAACTTGCGGAGCAGGTGGACGTGATTTTCACGGCCACGCCGCAGGGATTTCTGGCGGGGCTGCTCACAGAGGAGATTCTGGAGAAAGTCAAGATTGTGGATCTGTCCGCGGATTACCGCATCAAGGATGTGGCGGTTTATGAGAAATGGTATGGCATCGAGCACAAGTCGCCGCAGTTTATTCCCGAGGCGGTCTACGGTCTCTGCGAGGTGAACCGCGCTCTGATCACGGACAAGACCCGGCTGGTGGCTAATCCGGGATGTTATACCACCTGTTCCATTCTGACGGCCTATCCGCTGGTGAAGGAGGGCTTGATCGATGTGGACACCCTGATCGTGGACGCCAAGTCCGGCACCTCCGGGGCCGGGAGAGGGGCGAAGCTTCCCAATCTGTTCTGCGAGGTCAATGAGAACATGAAGGCCTACGGTGTGACCAGCCATCGGCATACGCCGGAGATCGAGGAGCAGCTTGGCTATGCGGGGGGATGTGAGGTGACGATCAATTTCACACCGCATCTGGTGCCCATGAACCGTGGTATTCTGGTCACGGAGTATGCGACATTAAAGAGAAAGCCGGACGGAAGTCTCCCGGGCTATGAGGAGATCAAGGCGGCCTATGACAAATATTACGGGCAGGAGAAATTTGTGCGTGTGTTGGAGCAGGGCGTCTGCCCCGAGACCAAATGGGTGGAGGGCAGCAACTATACGGACGTGAATTTCGTCATCGACGAGAGGACGGGGCGTATCATTATGATGGGCGCGCTGGACAATCTGGTGAAGGGAGCAGCGGGGCAGGCGGTGCAGAACATGAATCTTTTGTTCGGTCTGCCGGAGGACGAGGGACTGGATCTGGTGCCCTGTTTTCCTTAAATGCGGCGGATCAAAGGAAGATGGGGAGCAGATGAAAGGGCAGATAAAAGAACAGATGAAGGAACAACAGAACGAACAAATCAAAGAGTGTGTGAGCAATCCGGTTAAGACATATACCATAAGGAAGATGACAAATGAGGACTATGACGGGCTGAGGGCTCTCTGGATGACCATCCGGGGATTCGGCATCCGAAGCATCGACGATTCCAGACAGGGCGTGGAACAGTTTATCAGGCGAAATCCTGAGACCAGTGTGGTGGCGGTGGCAGAAGACGGCGCCATTGTGGGCGGCATTCTCTGTGGACATGACGGACGAAGAGGATGTCTGTATCATGTGTGCGTGAGAGAGGATTACAGGAGACTCGGAATCGGCAAGGCCATGGTGGTCTATTGTATGAATGCGCTGAAGGCGGAACATATCAATAAAGTGAGTCTGATAGCATTCACCCGGAACGACGTGGGGAATGCGTTCTGGAACTGCATCGGGTGGACGAAGCGGGAAGATCTGAACTATTACGATTTTACGCTGAACGAGGACAATATTACGGCCTTTAATCAATGATGATAAGTAACCGGATCATTGCAAAATTCGGTTTGCAAAATTTTGAGTTTTGTAATTATCTATGATGTATTACAGGAGAAGGGAAGACGAGAGAAATGAGTGCGGAGACAAAGGCAAAAATCAGGCAGATTGAGGGCGGCGTGACTGCTGCGAAAGGTTTTGAGGCAGCAGGCGTGGAGGCGGCTGTCAAATATCAGAACAGAAAGGATATGGCGCTGATTTACAGCACTGTTCCCTGCAAGGTGGCGGGAACCTTTACCAGCAATGTGGTGAAGGCGGCTCCCGTACTCTGGGACAAAAATATCGTGGAGCAGTCCGCATTTGCGCAGGCGGTTGTGGTAAACTCCGGCATTGCCAATGCCTGTACGGGAAAGCAGGGGATGGCGGCCTGCGAGGAGACGGCGGCCTGTGCGGGAGAGCTTTTGGGGATTCCTGCGGATGCGGTGCTTGTGGCGTCTACGGGCGTCATCGGGATGCAGCTTCCGATGGATAGAATCCGCGCCGGAGTGGAGAAGCTTGCGGCGGCCAAGGCGGACACTTTGGGGGCTGGACTGGATGCGGCCAAGGCGATCATGACCACGGATACGGTGCATAAACAGATTGCGCTGGAGGTGGAGATCGGCGGTAAGACCGTGACCATGGGCGGTATGTGCAAGGGTTCGGGCATGATTCATCCCAACATGTGTACCATGCTGGGGTTTGTGACCACGGATGCCAACATCTCGAAGGAGATGCTTCAGAAAGCGCTCAGCGCGGATGTGACGGATTCCTTCAATATGATCAGCGTGGACGGGGACACCTCCACCAACGACACCCTGCTGGTGCTGGCAAACGGGCTGGCGGACAATACGGAGATTGTCGGGGAGGGCGCGGATTATGACGTGTTCTGCGAGGCGCTGCATGTGATTACTTCCTATCTTGCGAAAAAGATGGCGGGGGACGGCGAGGGCGCTACGGCCCTGTTCGAGTGCCGGGTTGTGGGGGCGGACACCAAAGAACACGCTCGCGTTCTGGCGAAGGCAGTCATTTGCTCCTCTCTGACCAAAGCGGCTATCTTCGGACATGACGCCAACTGGGGACGGATTCTCTGTGCGCTGGGATATTCCGGCGTGCAGTTTGACCCGGAACAGGTAGACCTGTATTTTATGAGTCAGAGCGGGAAGCTGCATATTTTCGGTGACGGAACTGCCTGCGATTACAGCGAGGAGGAGGCGACGAAACTCCTTTCCGACCCGGAGGTGACCGTGCTGGCGGATATGCACATGGGCGATGCGGAGGCCACGGCTTGGGGCTGTGATCTGAGCTATGACTATGTGAAAATCAACGCGGACTACCGCAGTTAGGCGGCGTTTGCCGGGCGGCGGAGAGCGGAAGAAGGCGCAGCAAAAATGCGGCGGAGAGCGGAGGCAGGCGGTGCCGTGCTGCGAGAATAGGACAGAAAGGGAATCGGATAGAAAGGGAATCGGACAGATGGAAAAGAATATGCAGGAAGTATTGAAGAAAGCGGAGGTGCTCATCGAGGCGCTTCCCTACATACAGCAGTTTAACCGCAAAATTATCGTGGTAAAATACGGCGGCAGCGCCATGAGCAACGAGGAGCTGCAGAAAAACGTCATCAAGGATGTGACCCTCTTAAAGCTGGTGGGTTTTAAGCCCATTATCGTGCACGGCGGCGGCAAGGAAATCAGTCGCTGGGTGGGGAAGGTCGGCAAGGAAGCCCGATTTGTAAACGGTCTGCGTGTCACGGACGAGGAGACCATGGAGATCGCCGAGATGGTGCTGGGCAAGGTAAATAAGAGTCTGGTGTCCATGGTGCAGGAGCTCGGCGTGAAAGCCGTGGGAATCAGCGGTAAGGACGGCGGACTGCTGAAGGTGGAGAAGAAGTACGCCGGGGGAGAGGATATCGGGTTTGTGGGCGATATCACGGAAGTGGATCCCAAGGTGTTATATGATCTTCTGGAGAGAGATTTTCTACCCATTGTTGCCCCTATCGGATTGGATGACAGCTTTCAGACCTATAATATCAATGCGGACGATGCGGCCTGCGCCATCGCCAAGGCGGTGGGCGCGGACAAGCTGGTGTTCCTCACGGACATCGAGGGACTCTACAGGGATGTGGAGGACAAGTCATCCTTTATCTCCAGACTCAGCGCCAGTCAGGCGGATGAGCTGATCGAAGGCGGCTACATCGGCGGCGGTATGCTGCCCAAGCTGGCCAACTGTACCTCGGCAATCAGAAACGGTGTGAACCGCGTCCATATTCTGGACGGCAGAATACCGCACTGTCTGCTGTTGGAGATCTTTACCAACGAGGGCGTGGGGACGGCAATCATTGCGGATGAGGACAGAGAGAAGCTGTTAAAATAAAAAGAATACGGCGGAATGAGAGGAATCGAGATGAATAGGCAGGAATATATAGATGAGGCGGAGCAGGATCTGCTCCACACCTACAATCGTTATCAGATTGTGTTGGACAAGGGGGAGGGCGTGTATCTCTACGATACGGACGGCAAAAAATATCTGGACTTTGTGGCGGGTATAGCCGTGTTTGCTTTGGGGTATCATTATCCCGGATATGACGATGCGCTGAAAGCGCAGATCGACAAGCTGATCCACACCTCCAACTATTACTACAATGTGCCCGCCATCAAGGCGGCGGCAAAGGTGAAAGAGGCGTCCGGCATGGATCGGGTGTTCTTTACGAACTCCGGAGCGGAGGCGCTGGAGGGCGCCATCAAAGCGGCCAAAAAATACGCTTGGTTGAAGGACGGCGCCCATGACCATGAGATCGTGGCCATGAACCACTCGTTCCACGGCAGAACCATGGGGGCCTTGGCGGTTACCGGCAATCCCAAATACCGCGAGCCTTTTGAGCCGTTGATCGGCTGTGTGAAATTTGCGGAGCTCAATGATTTTGACAGTGTGGAGAAATGCGTGACGGACAAGACCTGTGCGATCATTCTGGAGCCGGTGCAGGGCGAGGGCGGGCTGCTGCCTGCCACGGAGGAATTCCTGCGCAAAGTACGGGCTCTGTGCGACGAGAAGGATATTTTGCTCATCTTCGACGAAGTACAGTGCGGAATGGGAAGAACCGGAACCCTGTACGCATGGCAGCGCTACGGCATCAAACCGGACATTATGACCACCGCAAAAGCGCTGGGCTGCGGTGTGCCCGTGGGAGCTTTTCTGATGACGGAGCGCGTGGCGCAGCATTCCCTGACAAGCGGTGACCACGGCACCACCTATGGAGGCAATCCGCTGGCGACGGCGGCAGTGGGGAAGGTGCTTGAAATTTATGAGAAGGACCAAATCGTGGATCATGTGAACGATGTCGCCCCTTATCTGGAGAAGCGTCTGAAGGAGCTTGCCGACAAATATGACTGTATCGTCGAACACAGAGGAGTGGGACTGATGCAGGGACTGGTATTTGACCGCCCGGTGGGAGAGATCATTACCAAGGCGGTGGAGAAGGGACTGCTGCTCATCAATGCGGGGCCCAATATTATCCGTTTCGTGCCTCCTCTCATTATCACCGGGCAGAATATTGACGATATGATCGCGATTCTGGACACCTGCATCGAATAGGGTGCACGACAGAGAAGCGGGAGAGCGGGGAAGAATTTTGACAGGGAGAAATGCATGCATTGGAAAAGTAGGATTTTGATGATACTGGCGGTGGTGTGCGGCACCGCCTTGCTGGTTCTCGGCGGCACGGGACAGGTGAAGCCCCTTGAGAATACGGGGCAGAAGAGCACGTTGTTCGGCGGTGCGGATAAGGAGACGATCTATTTCTGGTATACCGACGAGAGTATGGGCAGCTTTATCAACAGTGCCGCGGTGGCTTTCGGCGAGGAAAAAGGGGTGCGTGTGATTCCCACACTGACCGCCGAGGGAGAGTATCTGGAGGCGGTGAACCGGGCTTCCCTGCACACGGCGCAGGTGCCGGATCTGTATCTGATCGGCAATGATTCTCTGGAGAAGGCTTATCTGGCAGGACTTGCCTGTGAGATTAAGGATGGCGGGAACGTGTGCAACAAGGAGAAATTTCCGGACGCGGCGTTAAATGCGGTGAGCTGTCACGGGAAAACGATTGCGTATCCTCTCTATTTTGAGACCAGCGCGTTACTCTATAACGAGAGTTTCATGGTGGAGTGGGCGATTCAGCAGGCGAGAAAAGAGCTGGCCGGCGGCGAGAACGAGGACGGAGCGGGCAGTGCGCAGGATCAGACGGCGGAGGCCGAGGAAGTGGAAGCGCTGGCGAGACAGTATCTGGAGAACGGTATTCCGAACACGGTAGACGATATTTTGAATATTGCTGACACCATTGATTTGCCGGAAGGCGTGGAGGGTGTCATGAAATGGGATGTGTCGGATATTTTCTACAACTACTGGATCGTGGGCGGATATCTGATCGTGGGCGGGGAGGCCGGAGATGACGAGAATGCCATCGACATCGACAATCCCGAGACGGTGCAGTGTCTGGAAGTTTACAAGGCGCTGAATCAGTTTTTCTCCATGGAGTCGGACACGATCACTTATGAATCGGTCATACAGGATTTTATAGATGGCAAGATCATGTTCACAGTGGCCACCACGGATGTGCTGGGGCGGCTGGAAGCGGCAAAGGCCGACGGCAGCTTTGCCTATGAGTATGGCATTGCGACGATGCCCGAAGTGGGCGAGGACCCTAATGGCAAGGAACTTAAGAGCGCGTCCCTGTCCGTCACCGGGGCGGTGGCGGTAAACGGCTACTCCGAGCACAAGGAACTGGCAAACGAATTTGCGGCTTATTTGGTGGACGACTGCGCGGAGGAACTCTATGAGAGGACGGGAAAGCTGCCGGCCAGAAACGATACGGATGTGGAAAACGGACCGGTGCAGATCTTCAAGCTGGAGTATGCGGACAGTGTGTCGCTGCCCAAACTGATCGAGACGGGTAATTTCTGGCTGCAGATGGAAGTATTGTTCTCGAAAGTCTGGAACGGAGCGGATGTGGAGACGCTGGTGAGAGAGCTTGCGGATCAGATCGCCACACAGGTGGCAGTTCCGTAGGGTCGAACGGTTATAGAATGAATGAACATATATTAGCGTGGACGCTTGCGTCCGCGCTAATTTGGTATAAGGGGAGCAATCATAGGGCAAGATACAACCGTAGGTAATGTCTTACAGGTTTACCTATCCTGTGAGAAACGGAAAGGAGTATCAAAACTATGATTGCTATATTGATTGCATTGATATCAGGCGCTTTGATGAGTGTGCAGGGAGTGTTCAACGCAAAGGTCACTGAGCAATCGGGGATCTGGAGCACCAGTGCCTTTGTGCAGTTTTCCGCACTGATCGTCTGTCTGGGAGCGTGGCTGTGCATGGAGCGGGGGTCGCTTTTGAAAGTGTTTACCGTGCAGCCAAAGTATATGCTCTTGGGAGGAGTCATCGGTGCCTTTATTACCTATACGGTGATCCGCAGTATGGATATGCTGGGGCCGGCCAAGGCGGTGATGCTGATCGTGGTGGCGCAGCTTTCCGTGGCCTACGCCATTGAGCTTTTGGGGTGGTTCGGCGTGGATAAGCAGCCTTGGGAATGGAGAAAAGCAATCGGCATGGCCGTGGCCATTGCGGGGATCATCCTGTTTAAATGGCAATAGTGGTTTGGAGACAGCGTGAAAGATCCGCAGCGTGGCCGGAAGCGAGGCTCCCATCATTATCTTGACCGCGTATGACTGGAGCGATATCGAGAAGGAGGCGAGAGATGCGGGAGTCACCGCCTTCTGTGCGAGGGTGCTGGATATGGAGCTTTTTTATGGAGGTGCTGGGGCGGTTTCTGAAGTAGGAACTATAATTAAAAGAAAGAGGATTGGGCTACAGAAAGATTTGTAGCTCAATTTTATTGACAAAATAATGCGATATTATATAATTGTATATAATGATGCAAAATACTGTATGTTAGGAGGAGAGTAATGGGATAGATTTGAATAGTGTAAATGCTTCAAACAATTGACTTTAAAATATCATAATGACATGGAGGAAAATATGAAAAAAGGAGTATTATGTGTAGTGATACTTGCACTATTAATAGGAATAGGGAATAAGATACCAGTGAATGCACATGAAGCCCGAGCGGAAGAATCCAGTGCATTACAGGAAGCAATATCAAACTTGGAAAACGGATATGCCGAATATTATAATATTCTTGGAGCAGAAAAAACATTATGTTGTAGTCATGAAATAGATGGAGTGATTGAGAACACTTATCTTTTGGAAATGAAGGTAGTATTAAAAGCCGATTGTGTGGAAAAAATGGATTATTTCCAAGGCGTTGTGGAATATTGCGAGGATACGGAAAAGACGCTTAAAAAAATGAAAGCAGCAGATGCATGTTTGTATATGGAGGCGCTTTATTCTGAGCAGACAGATATTTATGAGAAATTAAATGAATATGTTGGAGCGGAGCAAATCCTTCCTTTTTATATAAAGGAGATCTATACTGTAAATCAAGAAGCAGATACAAAAATTATGTTTGAAAACGGTACAGAATATGTCTCGTGGGAAGAAATGTTGCCTGCGACACATGTAGAGCAGCAGAAAAATGGATATAATAGAATGGTATCAGAAGATACTATGTCTTTATACACGGGAGAGCGTGCGACAATACAGCGGACGGCTTCTTATACATACGAACCAGCTGAAGCAATTGCCTATATGACCAGATTTACATCAAATCCTTCATCTTGTAATGCATGCGGTAATACATCTTGTGGTTATTATGTTGATACTACAAAATACAATTCTTCTTATGGGAACTACGCGAGCACTCATAATGACTGTGCAAATTTTCTTTCACAAGCCTTGTGTGAAGGTGGAATTCCGGAGGACAGTACATGGAAAGCAGGAAGTAATACATGGGTAGGGGTCTCAAAACTGACAACTTATATGACATCGAGTGGTTATTGGACCAGTGTTAATTATAGTTCACTACAAAAGGGTGATATTTTAAGTTCAACAAAAGGGTCGCATGTTATGATGATTACCTCTTTTGATGGTACTACGTACAGATATTCAGCGCATACAAATGATAGGAAGAATTATACAATTTCCCTTAATAGTTCCAGCCCTTATAAATTTTATCGTGTAAGATAAAATTGCCTTTTTATAAATTGAAGGGAGAATATAGTGTGAAAAAGGGCGTATTTTTTTTGATCGGGCTGTTGTCTTTTTTAACAGGCTGTACTATTGCAAAAGCGGAGAACTTCGTCCCAACATACTTTGCATCGCTTATGCAGGAATTGGAAAGTGATTGGGAGAATATCATGGTTGAATTGCCGGAGATCAATACCATATCCACGTGGCATGCTGAGGAATGGCCAGAGACGGGACGTTTTGAAGGCAATACCTATCAGGCGTATTGTGACGGAGAATGGATGACTCCGTTTGATTTGGAGGATGAACTTGTAGATTCGCAAGAGGGAGACCCGTGGCGAAATATTCTGGGGGTCTATCAGAAAGCCGACAGCGACAATCTGTATGTTTGCCTAAACGCCTTTGATATGGTATGGGAACAGCAGGAATCTAAGCATGTATATAGGAATGACCAAATATTGCTTTTAGAATGTTCGGGTAGTCAGCCTCAGAACTATCAAGTGACGGCTATATACAGGAATCCTCAATATTCGCCGGGGATCAATCCGTACACCTATTGTTTGGGAGATCGCATTTATATTTCTGCGGATTACGATAAACTGATGGCAATTGATTTAAACACCAAAGAACTTTCCTATTGTGATGAGGAATACAAAGCAATAAATGAATATGCCGAGGAAAAATATGACAAGGGAGCGGTATCGTTTGCCGTGGTTTATGAGCAGGACGATGTGACGGTGTATTCGGGAGCCGTTATGAATGACGAGGCGATTCCCGCCACACGGGGGATGGTTTTTGTGGCATTCCGGGACGGAAAACCTATAGCGCGCATGTGCGCAGATTTCACGGCGGGCGACTCTGCGAAAGGAATAGAGATCGAGCAGCTATAAGGAAGCTAGAATAAAAAAGATAGAGCAAGAAAGCACCGTATCCATGGGACGGTGCTTTTTGTGCGTAATCAGGACTGTCATATCAGCTCTAAACTTTAAAAATTTTTAATTTTTCCGAATGCGTCTTGTCAATCCGAAATGATTACTTTACAATAGAATTTGTCAGCAAACGCAGTAAAAAACAAAAGACAATTCCTTCTCAAAAGAGAGGAGAAGGAATATGAGTAAAAATAAGACAAAAGAGCAGTCTGGGGGCGGAAGATTCGCACGGACTGTCTGTGTTTTCGTGTGCGTATTCGTATGTGGAACTCAGGCCGGATGCGGCAGGGCGGACAGGGCGTTTTCCTTTGCGGCCGGAGAGCCGCTGACGGCTGAAACCGAAGCAAGTGCGGAGAACTCCGTGCCGGATGACGAGGGGCGGCTCCCGTCGGAGAATCCGCCTATGATCTATGTCCACGTCTGCGGCGCGGTGAAGAACCCGGGAGTTGTGCTGCTTCCGGAGGAGAGCCGCGGGCAGGATGCGCTTGCGGCCGCGGGCGGATTTGCGCAGGATGCGGCCACGGATGCGGTGAATCTGGCGGAGCGGGTCTATGACGGCATGAAGCTGTATTTTCCCACGAAAGAGGAGGCGCAGACCTTAGGGAGCATGGCGCAGGCCGGGGGTGTGGAAACCGGGGAACCGGGACTTGTCAACATCAATACGGCGGACACAGCGCTTTTGTGTACCCTGCCCGGCATCGGGGAGGCCAGAGCCCGGGCCATTGTAGCCGATCGGGAGGAGAACGGGCCTTTTGCCGGCAAGGAGGATATTATGCGCGTATCCGGCATCAAGGAGAGCGCCTACGGCAAAATCAAGGATCTGATTACCGTCCGTTAAAATGAGAGAAGAAAATGAGTTGAGAGAAGAGCGAGGAAGCAGAAAAGATGGCAGAGAAGAGAGTGTTGGTGGTGGACGACGAGAAGCTGATCGTAAAGGGAATCCGCTTCAGTCTGGAACAGGACGATTTGCAGGTGGACTGTGCGTATGACGGCGAGGAAGCATTGGAATATGCCAGAAACAATCAATATGACATCATTTTGTTGGATGTCATGCTCCCCAAACTCACCGGCTTCGAGGTATGTCAGCAGATCCGGGAATTTTCCAGTGTCCCTATTATTATGCTCACTGCCAAAGGCGATGATATGGATAAGATTCTGGGGTTGGAATACGGTGCGGACGATTACATCACCAAGCCCTTTAACATTCTGGAGGTGAAAGCCCGCATCAAGGCGATTATGCGGCGTGTGGAGCCCAAGACGGCCGCCAAGGAGATGCCGCGTTTTGTGGAGAGCGGAGATATGCGGCTGGATTGTGAGGGCCGGAGAGTGTATATCGGCAGCCGGGAAATCAGCCTCACGGCCAAGGAATTTGAAGTGCTGGAGCTTTTGATGCTGAATCCCAATAAGGTGTACGGGAGAGAGTCGCTCCTAAAGCTGGTATGGGGGGCGGACTATCCCGGGGATGTGCGCACGGTGGATGTCCACATCAGACGACTTCGGGAGAAGATCGAGGAGAATCCCAGCGATCCCAAATATGTTCACACCAAGTGGGGTGTGGGATATTATTTTCTGAACGATTGACAGAGTGAGCAGAGCAAGGCATGAAGACAATACGCAAATTAATGGAATTGGTGCGGCAGAGGATGCCGCTTAGGAGTCTGAGGCTTAGGATCTTTCTCCTTGTGCTGGTGACGGGAATCGTGCCCGGTTTCATTGTGGGTGCGGGTATTATCCAAAACTATGAGGATCACGCGGTGGAGCACCGTATCAGCACCGTGCAGAACCAGCTGCGGATCGTGGCGAATCACCTCATCAGCAATGACTATATGAGAAATTACAGCTCGGATGAGCAGGTCTACAGGGCCTCCAGAAACGTGACCAACGCGGAGCTGGAGATGCTGGCCAATCTGTACGAGGGCCGTGTGATGATCATCAACAAGAACTTTAAGGTGGTGAAGGACACTTACGGCATCAGCGAGGGCAAGATCATGATCTCCGAGGAGGTCATCAAATGTTTTCAGGGGGAAAATCTCTCCCACTATGACCCGGAACACGGCTATATTGAGATGACCACTCCCATCAAGGACACCACCGCCAACTCTGCGGAGAACGGTGAGGTGGCGGGCGTCATGCTCACCAGTATCTCCAACGGGAGCATTGTGGCCATGATGGAGGTACTGAACCGCCGCGTGGTGATCATCGAGACCCTTCTGGCGTTGGGAATCGTGACGCTTGCCATCATTCTGGCTGTGTTGATGACGCGGCCTTTTAATCGAATCACACAGGCCATACATGATGTGAATGCCGGTTACACGGACGACAGTATCTCCGTGCCGGATTATGCGGAGACCGTACATATTGTGGACGCATTTAATCAACTGCTCAAGCGCATGAGGGCATTGGATCAGTCCAGACAGGAATTTGTGGCCAACGTGTCCCATGAACTTAAGACGCCCATGACTTCCATCAAGGTGCTGGCGGACTCTCTGTTGGTGGAACAGGATGTTCCGGCACAGCTTTATCGGGAATTCATGGAGGATATCGTGTCCGAGATCGACAGAGAGAATCGGATCATAACCGATCTGCTGGCGCTTGTGAAAATGGATAAGAAAGTGCAGGATATGACCATTGTCTCCCTGAATATCAACGATCTGGTGGAGCTGATTCTAAAACGTCTCCGCCCCATCGCCAGAAAGAAGGACGTGGAGGTGGTCTTCGAGAGTATGCGTCCCGTGGTGGCGGAGGTGGATGAGGTCAAGATGACCCTCGTTATGACCAATCTGGTGGAGAACGCCATCAAATACAACAAGGAACACGGCTGGGTCAAGGTGGAGCTGGACGCGGATCATCAGTATTTCACGTTCAAGGTCAGCGATTCGGGAATCGGAATCCCGGAGGAGTCGCTGGATCATATCTGTGAGCGGTTCTATCGGGTGGATAAATCCCATTCCCGGGAGATCGGCGGCACCGGTCTGGGGCTTGCCATCACCAAGAGCGCCGTGCTTTTGCACAGAGGAACCATAACCGTGGAGAGCACAGAGGGAGAAGGCACCTGTTTCACGGTGCGGATTCCGCTGAATTATATTGTGTCATAGAAAGAACGTTGTGTGTGCTGTCGTAGGCGGTATGATCGGGACGGGTGAATGGGAATATGGATTCGACAATCAATAGGAGTATGCGCCCGGTGCGCAGATTAGGTATTGATATGAGAAAAATAGTGGCGGTGCTGGTGTGTCTTCTGTTGGCGGCAGGGCTTTTGGCCTGTGGGAATGAGGAGACCGCCGAGGGGAATACTTATCAGATTTATGTGGTGAACAATTCGGAGACGAGGGTTCTGGTCCGCACCCATCAGATGGCGGCGGAGGAAGCGGCGGATATGCTGGACGAGCTGGTGGAGTGTCTGACCACTCAGCCGGAGAAGCTGGATTACAAGGCGCCTTTTGCCATGGGGTTTGAGATCCTGTCCATGAATCTTTCGGACGGGAGACTCCACATTGATGTGAGCGACGACTATACCAATCTGCCGGCCACAACGGAAGTGCTGGTGCGGGCGGCGGTGGTGAGGACGCTGACACAGCTTCCCGACGTGCGTTATGTGGGAATCACGGTGGAAGGGCACGAGTTGTTTGACAATGCCGGAGATGTGGTGGGGCTGATGAGCGCGGATCTCTTTATTGACAATGACGGCAATGAGATCAATACTTATGAGCTTGCGAAGGTGAGACTCTATTTTGCCAATATGGAGGGGGATAAGCTGATCGGCGCCTACCGTGAGAAATATTATTCCACGAATATTCCCAAGGAGCGTTTTGTGGTGGAGGAGCTGATCGCGGGGCCCAGCGGCAAAGTGGAGGGGCTGTATCCTTCCGTCAATCCGGAAGTCAAGATCATCAGCGTCACAACCACGGACGGCGTCTGCTATGTCAATCTGGACGCAAGTTTCCTTACGGTGGTGAACAATGTCTCCACGGAACTGTCCATCTATTCCATCGTAAATTCTCTGGTGGAGCTGAGTAATGTCAACAGAGTGCAGATTCTGATCAACGGCGAGGTGCCGTCGAGTTTCGAGAGTTCCACATTCGGGCGCAATCTGGACTATGTGACCACCTTGGATAAATAAAGTAGAATAGGAAAAACAGAATAGGAGATGTATCTATGCGTAGACCGCTGTTTTTATGCTCCTTCTGTCTGATCGTGCTGGCGGCTGTCGGGTATTATGGTTCACCCGCTTTTATGGGAAATACAGGAGCCTCGGGAGGCGGACCGCCTGACGGCACCCGGATCACGCTGACCGGAAAGGTCTGTCAGAAGGACGAAACCTCATTTGTTATTAAAACAAATGTCACCAAAACAAATGTCATCAAAACCAATTCCATTCAGGAAGTTCAAGAAAGCGCCACGGTTCCGTGGCAAGATAATTCCACAAACAATCTAAAATTTCATCAGATCAATGACCGGACGGTTAAGATTCTCTGTATGTACGACAATGCCGAGGAGCTGACTCTGGACTCTGCCGTGGCGGTGGAGGGAACGTTCTACGCTTTTTCTCCGGCCACCAATCCCGGGGAATTCGACTATGCCCGATATTATGACGTCATGGGGTATGGCGGAAGGCTGAAAAATATCAAGGTGCTTGTGACAGATTCCCGCGCCCCGGGCATTCGGGAGGGACTCTATCGCCTGCGCCGGTTCTGGGAGGAGAGACTGTACCGCATTTTCCCGGAGAAGGAGGCCTCCGTCATGGCGGCAATCCTTTTGGGCAACAAATCCGGGGTGGACGCGGACGTCAAGGCACTCTACCGGAGGAACGGCATCATTCATATTCTCAGCATCTCGGGACTGCACATCACCTTGCTGGGGATGGGGCTCTACAGGCTGCTGCGCAAAATGGGCGTGCCGGTGTGGTGTGCCGCGGTGGGCGGAGCCGCGCTGCTGCTTCTGTACGGGCTGATGACGGGGCTTGGTGTGTCCGTCTGCCGGGCGTTGGGCATGTATCTGCTGCGTATGCTGGCGAGGCTGCTGGGGAGAACCTATGATATGCTCACGGCGCTTGGTGTGGTGGCGGTGGTCATGATCTGCCTGCGCCCGGCATGGCTGGAACATATGGGGTTCCTGCTCTCTTTCGGATCCGTTCTGGGGGTGGGCGTCCTGCTGCCCGCGCTCTCCTATGCCGGAGAGGCACTTCCGGCGCCGAGAAAATATAAAGAAGGCATCGGAAAACACCTGACAAAGCTGCAGGACAGGCTGTGTAACGGGCTGCGGCAGAGTTTTCTGGCCGGTCTGTCCGTCACATTGACGACGCTGCCCATACAGCTTTGGTTTACTTATGAGATACCGGTGTACTCTGTCCTGTTGAATATGGTGATTCTGCCGTTTATGGGGATTCTGACGGTGACGGGACTGGCGGCAATGCTGATCCCGGGACTTGGCATCGTGGGGACGGCGGATGTGGTGATCCTCGCCGGATATGAAGCACTCTGCGGATGGTTTGAGAGACTTTCGGATCCCATGTGGAATCCGGGGCGGCCTGCGCTATGGCAGATGGCGGTCTATTACTTGTTGTGGGCTGCGGTTGTGTGGAGCGTGAGGAGCGCAAAGCGTTTCGAGAAATGTCGAAGAAAGTGTTTGACACCGGACGCAACAGCAGTGCGGAGCAAAGGAATGGTATCGGGCGGAATGACAGCGTGGAGCAAAAAGGAGATACGAAAGGACGGCGCAGCGCAGCGGTGTAGTGCGGTACATGGCAGCAGTATCAGCATACGGGGAATCAAATGTGTGCAGGCGGCGCTGCTCGGAGCGGCGGTGTTTATCATGGGATGCGGGAAATTCCACGGGGACCGCGTCACTTTTCTGGACGTGGGACAGGGAGATTGTATCTGTGTGCAGCTAGCCTCGGGGGAGGTGTATCTCTTCGACTGCGGCAGCAGTAGCCGGAGCCGTGTCGGGGAACAGGTGCTGATACCGTTTTTGAAATATTACGGGATCGGAAGGATTGACGCCGTGCTGGTCTCCCATGCGGATCAGGATCACATGAACGGAGTGGCGGAACTTCTTGTTCAGGGTGAAGAGGAGGGCATCGAAGTGGGGTGTCTGGTGCTGCCGGGCATTGACCGAGCGCTGTGGCAGGAGGAATTCGCAGAACTTTTAGGCGCCGCAGCCGACGGCGGCGGGCAGGGAGAAGCCGTTCCCGTGGCCGTCATACGGGCGGGGGAGAGCTGGAGCGGAGGAAAGGAAGGAGAAGATCGATTTATTTGTCTGCACCCGCAGGCGGACGGGACAAGCAGGGGAGGAAACGCGGGATCGGAATGCTTTTATATAGAACTGCGGGAAGGGGCGAACAGGATCTCGTTTTTGCTTGCGGGGGATGTGGAAGGGGCAGGAGAGCGGGCGCTACTTGCGGAATTGAGCGCGCGGGATATTCAGGATGTGACCGTGTATAAGGCCGCCCATCACGGTTCGCGAAACAGCAGCTCACAAGAGCTTCTGAATCAGATCACGCCGGAGCTCTCGATCATCTCCTGCGGCAGGAACAATCGCTACGGCCATCCCCATGAGGAACTGCTGGAGCGGCTTAAGCAGGCGGGGAGTCAAGTCTTTGACACGCCGCATTGCGGCGCGGTCACGCTGGAGCTGCGGAGCAAGGGCAGAAAACTTCATTATTTTTATTGAATCCATCGACGCTTTCTGCTATAGTTAATCTGAGTTTTATTATTCAGACAAATTCCTTATAGGGACATAAAATTTTGTCTTGAAAATATTCTAATCGGACGGACGTAAAGAACAAAAGTTTAGAATTGATAAGGAGATATCGTTGTGCAGAGCATTCAAAAAAAGGAAAAGGTGTTTTCAAACATCAAGAGTACTCGTAAGAAAGGATCAGCGCAGGCTGTAAACAAGACATGCAGAAGGATTGTCGCATTTATGATATGTGTAATCTTTCTTATGTCCAATCTCATGACGGCAGCGGCAGCCGACGGGCAGTCCGAGAACCGGACGGTGAAAGCCGGCATCTTCTACTTCGAGGGTTATCACGTGAAGGACGAAGAGGGCAGGCTGACCGGCTACGGCATCGAATTTCTTGACCTTGTCTCCCAACATTCCCATCTGAATTTTCAGTACACAGGCTATGACAACTCTTGGAATGATATGTTGACGATGCTGGAAAACGGGGAGATCGACATGGTAACCTCTGCCCGGAGGACTGAGGAGCGGGAGGAGCATTTCGCTTTTTCTCTCCCGATCGGCAGAAACAATACGATTCTCTCCACCCGGGCCGATAATACACAGCAGCACGGCGGGGATTACAAAACTTATAATGGAATGACGGTGGGACAACTGACGGGAAGCAGTCAGAACCAGAGTCTGGTGGATTTTGCTAAGGAGAAGGGATTCTCCTACAAGATAAAGGAATACGATAATTCCGATGACCTTGTGGCCGCTTTGCAGGACGGCTCAATTGATGCGATCCTTTCCAGTAATCTGAGAAAAGCTGAAAATGAAAAGACACTGGATATTATCGAGGAGGCTAACTTCTACGCAATTGTCAGAAAAGACGATAGGAAGCTGCTTAGCGAGATCAACTATGCCATCGAGCAGATGGATCAAGATGAGGGCGACTGGAAAAATGCGTTGTATTACCGCTATTACGGTCCGGTTTATTCCTCCGCACTCACCTTTACGAAGCGCGAGCAGGCATACATTCAGAAAGTGCTCTCCGGAGAAAAAAAGATCACCGTAACCGCCCTTGGCGACAGAGAGCCCTATTCCTATGTGGAGGACGGGGAATTAAAGGGGATTCTGCCGGATTATTTTGCCAGTATTATGGAGATGGCCGGACTGCCTTATGAAATCGTGGTGCCAAAGAACCGGGAGGACTATTATGCCATAGCGGGCGCCAACGGCGTGGATGTGGTGATCGACAGGCTCAGCGCCAGCGCTGTCATGGAGGAATCCGATTACTATGGATTCAGCACGGATGCCTATATGACGACGGGCGTGGCAAGGGTAACAAGACAGGATTTCACCGGAGAGATCAAAAAGGTGGCCGTATCGGATTCTCAGGGGGGAGCGTCTATTTCGCAGATGCTTCACGGAGATTTTGAATTTGTAAAATATTCCAGCAGAGAGGCTGCGATGCAGGCCGTTTTGAACAGGGAGGTGGACGCCGCCTATGTATATGCCTATGCGGCGCAGTTGTTTGTGAACCGTGACGCCACCAATTCTCTGTATTACAGCGTGGTGAACGACATGGACATCGAATTTCGGATGTATGTCCGTGACAGTGCGGATCATGAGCTGATCACCATATTGAACAAGTGCATCCGGCAGACATCGGATGACAGGCTGAATCAGTTGGTTTTGAACTATACTTCCTATACCGCCGGGGATATGAATCTTCTGCAATATATGCAGGCCAATCCGAAGACGCTGCTCATTGTGGTGCTGGCGATCACCCTGATCATTTGCACTATTCTGGTACTCTATCTGCGCGGACGGTGGAGCAGGAAGCTTCTGGATGCTACGGAACAATCAAACAGGGCGATGAAGGAGCAGCTTGCCATTGTGGAAACATTAAGCCGTGACTATACAAATGTTTTTGCGATCAATGAGGAGGCCGCCACCGCCAGAATTTTAAAATTGGAAGGTTACGTGACGAAGGGATTAGAAAAGGGTTCTAAGGAAGAACATCCCTATGCCCCGATTTTGAACCAGTATATTCAGGATCGTGTCCATCCCGAGGATCAGGAGTATCTCACACAGGCTCTCTCTCTGGATAAGGTCAGGGAGGAGATCAACGCGCATGGGGAATACATGGGGAGCTACCGCATACGGGTAGAGGGAGAAGATCATTATTTCCAATATACCTATGTGAAAGTCGGGGAAAGCGCTCTTGGAAATGACAGTTTTATTCTTGCGGGATTCCGCAATATTGACGAGGTGATCCGCAAGGAGCAGGAGCAGAAGGCGGTTCTGTCGGAAGCGCTGGCACAGGCTCAGCATGCCAACAATGCCAAGACCACCTTCCTCAATAATATGTCCCACGACATCCGCACACCGATGAATGCGATTATCGGATTTACCACGATTGCAGCCAGCCATATTGACAACAAGGATCAGGTCAAGGACTGCCTGCAGAAAGTGCTTTCTTCCAGCAATCATCTTTTGAGCCTGATCAATGATATTCTTGACATGAGCAGGATCGAAAGCGGAAAGGTACAGATCAAGGAACAGGAATGCAATCTTTCCGAGATCATTCATAATCTGGTGAATATTATCCAGCCTCAGGTCAAGGCAAAGCAGCTGGAACTGTTCATTGATACCTTTGATGTTGCCAACGAGGATGTGATAGCGGATGCGTTAAAGATGAATCAGGTATTTATCAACCTGATGAGCAATGCCGTCAAATATACGCCGGCAGGAGGAACCGTCTCCTTCCGAATCATGCAGAAATCAACATTCCGCCATGGATACGGCGATTATGTATTTATCATAAAGGATAACGGAATCGGCATGTCGCCGCAATTTGTGGAGCATATCTTTGAACCCTTTGAGCGGGAAGCCAGCGTAACCCAGACCGGTATTGAGGGAACGGGACTTGGCATGGCAATCACGAAAAATATTGTGGAAATGATGGACGGTACCATTACCGTTGAGAGCGAACAGGGAAAGGGAAGCGTATTTACGGTTGAGCTTACGCTCAAGCTGCAGGATGTCAAAAAGAATGCGGAGCAGTTAAAGGAGCTGGAAGGTCTGAGAGCTCTGGTCGTGGATGATGACTTTAATGTCTGCGACAGCGTAAGCAAAATGTTAAAACAGCTTGGGATGCGCGCCGAGTGGACCACCTCCGGCAGGGACGCGGCATACCACGCCAAAGTTGCGCATGAAGAAGGGGACGCCTACCATACCTATATTATCGACTGGCAGATGCCGGAACAAAGCGGCGTGGAAACGGCAAGGAAGATCCGCAAACTGGTTGGAAAGGATGTGCCCATTATTATTCTGACAGCATACGAATGGTCAGATATTGAAGAAGAGGCAAAGGAGGCCAGTGTCACGGCATTCTGTGCAAAGCCGCTCTTTATGTCCGATCTCCATAAGGCATTTCGAGCGAAAAGGAGAACGCGCCCGAAAAACGGGGCGTATAGGC
>CAZSAJ010000015.1:0-55408 GCA_964604835.1 uncultured Acetatifactor sp. | reverse complement strand
GGGCGCTCTTCCTGTAGGGTCTGTCATAGCGGATGCCCAGCTCATGCATATCATAGAGCGTTCTTCTCTGCACGGGCTTTAAACCGTCTCTCACGTCCGGCAGCGCCCGGGCCACGATCACGCTCATGGCGTAGTCGATAAAGGATTTCTGCATCTCCTCGGAATATTCGGTTCGTATGATTCTGTCGTTCTCGTTCATAATGCTCCTCGCGTTCCTTTACTCATGTATTCTGCCGGATCTTCAGACTTTTTAGATAAGCTTTTTGCTCCGGAGTGATCCGATTGCTCTCCACAGCCTTTTGTATGGCCTTGTTGTGCGTCCAGACGTCCAGTCTGCCCTCCTCGATATAGGGAAGCACCGCCGCATACTGTTTGGCGAGGGCCGTGGCAAAATACCAAGCGCGCATCATGTTGATATAATACTCCTCAGACCGGACACCCGCCACCATCTCCGGGTATTCTGCGGCAAAATCGTCCTCCAGAAAATGCCGCATGAGCATTCCTATGGCAAAGCGGACCGCATAGACGTCTTTCGACGCAAGCCAGACCCTGATCTGCGCCGCCAGACGATCCTTGTTACGTCCCAACACCTGCGGGGACATCATATCACAGGTCGCCCAGTTGTCCACATAGGGCAGAAAAGCATTCAGCGCCTCCACACAGGCCTCATACTCTTTGATCTGCTCGATAAAGAAGGCATGAAGATTGTTCTCCTCATAATATTTATGAGGGAGTCCCGCCATGAACGCATCGGTTCCTCCCATCTTCCACAGCCTCTTGGCAAGTTTTCTCAGCTCGGGCGTGCGCACCCCTATGATCAGATCCCGATCAATCGTGGGGATGAGCCCGGCATGAAAGTCTCTGTATTCCGTATCCTGCAGAGCGAAAAGCTCCTCTCTGATAGATTCCGTCGTCATCTTGTCCTCCCCGATATCGCGCCTAGGCATTGGAAGTTCTTCTCACACGATCTCCGTAAAGATGATCCTCCTCCAGACCGGTCCGAAATACCGCCACATCATTGTCCGAAAACGCCGTGGAGACAGGGGACCTTCCGTGCCCAGCACCTCATATACCATCTTTCCCTCTCTGAGCCTGCAGTGCAATTCCTCAAAACCGTTCCTCAGGTAAAACTGTTTGCGTCTGATCCGCTCCTCGAGATTCGGCGCGTTCTCCTCGATCCGCTCGATTGCAAGAAACAGTTTCCGCCCTGCATATTTTTTCCTGACCGCCCGCAGAGCCGCGCTGCCCAGACCTTTTCCGCGGCAGTTGTCATCGATGGCAAAATAGAACACATAAGACAGATCCTCATAGCTTATCACATAGACGAATCCGACCCAGTTTACCGCCTTGACAATCCCCTGACCGCTCTGCGTTTTCCGGCTTTCGTAGATCGCCCAGAAATCCACGCCTTCTCTGTTTTGTCTCCCTGCCAGCACACCGAAAGGGACTCGTTCCTCCCAAGGGAACGCCGTTTTATATAACCGTCGAATATTCCTATATTCCGGCAGTCTCCTGTCCGCCCTTTTCAAGATAATAGCCATAACGCTCCCTGATATCCTCCCAGCCCTCTCTGGGCATGAACGCGGCTCTGCAGGCATTTCCCGTGAATACAAGCTCCCACCGCATCCGCGCTCTAAATCCAAGTCCCTGCGTGGCCTGCTTCTTGAGCCGGTACACCCGGATCTCGCACAAAAATACCCATACCAGCATGATCAGTATGCTGATTCCCAGATAAAAATCCACCAGATCGTACGTCGCATGCATTCTCCTGATATAAATGTAATCCAGCGTATACCTTTTCGCGATAACATTAATCAGACGGGCAAGCGTGGCCGCAATGCCCAGATCCATACAGATCCCCCATGACCTGCTCATTCCGAGAATCATGCTGATATAATCAATAAACCGGGACAGATAACACAATAAAAGCAGGGTGATCACATGCTCAGCCATAAGCATCTCCGGCCGATACCCGATTTTCAGCCGCCCGTGCATCCATGAACCGCTTCGGTTGTACACCGGAGCAAACGCCAGAGAAGGGCTGCCAATAAAGACTTCCTCCACCCGCTCCCCGTAAATGCCCAGAATGACCGCGGCAACGGCGAGTCCCAAAAACGTCAGAACGGCGATCCGACAGATCCTCAGGCCCAAAGGCCATGCCATTTTCCGCTTTGTCTTTTTTTCCATTCCGTTGTCCATCCCCGTCAAATATCCAGCTCCGCATCCTGCGCATGTTCATAGATAAACGCTCTGCGGGGCGGCACTTCCGTCCCCATCAACAGCTCTGTCATCTCAGTGGCCATGCGGGCATCCTCGATCTCCACCCGTTTCAAAAGTCTCCGCTCCGGATCCAGAGTCGTCTCCCACAACTGGGAGGCGTCCATCTCGCCCAGACCCTTGTAACGCTGCAAAGTGAAAGATCCCTTGTGGCTCCTGCGGTATTTCTCCAAGGCCTTGTCGTCGTAGAGATACTCTTCTTTGCCCTTGGCGGGCATTGCCTTATATAAAGGCGGCATGGCGATATACACATGTCCCTCAAAGATCAGCTCCGGCATAAAGCGATAGAACAGCGTCAGCAACAGATTGGAAATATGGGCGCCGTCCACATCCGCATCCGCCATGATGATGATCTTGTCATAGCGCAGCTTGGCAATGTCGAAATCATTGCCGTATCCTTCGGAAAAACCACAGCCAAAAGCGTTGATCATGGTCTTGATCTCCGCATTGGCCAGCACTTTATCGATACTAGCCTTCTCCACATTTAAGATCTTGCCTCTGATCGGCAGGATCGCCTGATAATTTCTGTCTCTGGCCGTCTTGGCGCTTCCGCCTGCGGAATCTCCCTCCACGATGAAGATCTCACATTTGGAGGCATCCTTCGAGATGCAGTTTGCAAGCTTTCCGTTGGAGTCAAAGGAAAACTTCTGCTTGGACAGCATATTAGTGCGTGCTTTCTCCTCCGTCTTGCGAATTTTGGCAGCCTTCTCGGCACAGGCAATGATGGATTTTAAGGTCTCCAGATTCCGGTCGAAGAACCGCACGATCTCCTCCCCCGTGACCTTGCTCACCACTTTCGCCGCATCCTGATTGTCAAGTTTCGTCTTGGTCTGCCCTTCGAATCTGGGATCCGGATGCTTGATGGAGACCACCGCCGTCATGCCGTTTCGCACATCCGCGCCGGTGAAGTTCACATCCTTCTCCTTCAGCACATTGAGCTCCCTGGCATAGGTGTTGATGACATTGGTAAACATGGTCTTAAAACCTGTCAGATGCGTACCGCCCTCGGAATTGTAAATATTGTTGCAAAATCCCAGCACATTCTCATGAAACTCATTGATATACTGAAAAGCCACCTCCACGGAGATGCCCTCGCTCTCGCCCTTAAAATAGATCACGTCGTGGACGGTCTCCGCCGTCTTGTTCATGTCCTTGATAAAACCCACGATGCCCTCCGGCTCATGGAAAGTGATCTGCTCCGGCTCGGCCTTGCGCTTGTCCGTAAAGATAATCGTCAGCTCGGGATTCAGGTACGCGGTCTCGTGCAGACGGCTCTTGACGTCATCCTCCTTAAAACGGGTCTTGTCGAAGATGGTGTCATCCGGCAGAAAATTGATGATCGTACCGCTCTCTCTGGTCTTGCCCACCACAGGCAACAGCCCGTCCGTCAGTTCCACAACGGGAATTCCCCGCTCATAGCGATCCTCATAGATACAGCCGTCGCTCTTGACCCGTACAGTCAATCTCGTAGAAAGCGCGTTTACCACGGAAGATCCCACCCCATGAAGACCTCCGCTGGTCTTGTATGCCGTATTGTCGAATTTGCCGCCGGCGTGCAGCGTGGTGAACACCAGACGCTCCGCGCTGACGCCCTTCTCGTGCATACCCACGGGAATGCCGCGGCCGTTGTCGGTGACCGTAGCGGAGCCGTCCGCCTCCAATGTGACGGAGATCGTGTCGCAGAATCCCGCCAGATGCTCGTCCACGGAATTGTCCACGATCTCGTATATCAGATGATTCAGGCCCTTGGTGGATACACTGCCGATATACATTCCCGGACGCTTGCGCACCGCCTCAAGCCCCTCCAGCACCGTAATGCTGGAAGCGCCATAATGATTGTCTTTTGCCATTTATCCTAACTCCTTACACGGGACTCCTAATCACTATTCGCCGCCCGTCAAGCGAGCAGGCTCATGCAGCCCGCTAACATTTATTATATCATGAATCAGAGATTCATGATCGCCATTCGCCGTTCGTCGAACATGCAGGCATGCTCTCCTCACTAACGCTCATTATATCATATATTTTGTGGAAAATAAAGTAAAAAGATGTGTCGGAACACAAGATATGCAACTGAATTGCAAAATCAAACTCCATCTCTCTCATTTCACTTTACAAGATGGATGCTATTTCTTATTTTCAAATAACTTTTCCCCCAGCCACTGAGACAGCAACAACACCACCATAAAAATTTGATAGGAATTGTAATGCGCCAAAACGCCATGTTCCAGTGAAAAATCACTTAACTCCAAAACTACCATCAACACCCCGATAAAGATGCCGCTCCCCACTGTTAAGTACAATAGCATGAGGATCTTTTTGAGGACACTACTTTGTCTGATTGCAGCAAAATACAAAACTGCATATCGTATTGCGATACAGATCACGCTTCCCCAAAATCCAAATAGAAAAAGCAGCAAATTTCCATCTCTGAGATTGACATCGTTTCTCTGGGCCGCCGACAATACAAAACTGACCACACATGTCATGATAACCACAAACAAAGTTGTGATAGAATCTGTTATCTTATTCATCTACTCCGGGATCTTCCTGCAGCAGGTGATCGCCAGCGCACCGGGGCCGATATGACAGGCGACGCTTAAGGACAGGGGATCCATATGAATCTCATAATCGGGGAATGCCGCCGCAACCTCGTCTTTCCAGCCGTTAGCCGCCTCCGTATCATAGGTGTAGGCGATCCCCAGCCGCACCTCCTTGCGCTCGGTAAACCCTCCGAAGCGATTGGTGATATCGTTTTTGATGGCATTGATCATAATGGACTTGCCCTGACTTGTGGTGCGGGCTTTGGCGAAAGCGTCCAGCTTATCCCCCTGAATCTGCAGCACCGGCTTCAGTTTCAACAAGGAGCCGATGGCCGCCGCAGCGGGAGTAATTCTTCCACCCTTCTTCAGGTAATACAGCGTATCCAGCATGATATAGATACTGCTGTTGAACTTGTCCGTCTCCAGAAATTCTTTGATCTGAGCCGCATTCATTCCCCTCTGGATCAACTCCTTCGCATCCAGCGCCGACTGTCTCTGGGTCACGGAAATCCGCTGATTGTTTACCACCTGCACTCTGCCGTCATAGTCCTGCGCCAGCATGAGCGCACTCTGACAAGAGCCGGAAAGTCCGCTGGACATGGGAATATGCACGATCTCATCATATTCCTTCAACAGTTCGTCCCAGAGGTTTAGAACCGCCTCCGGCGAGGGCTGACTGGTGGAAATATCCGCACCGGTGGAGAGCATCTCATAAAACTGCTCCTGTGTCAGATCAATATCCTCAAAATAGGTCTTCTCATTAATCATAAACGGCATGGGAAGCACATGGATTCCCAGCTCGGAAGCCTGCGCCTGTGTGATACCGCTGTTACTGTCTGTGATAACTGCAATCTTAGCCATGTTTCCTCTCATTCCGCCGCCCATGGGCAGCCTGTTAATCATTCTGAATTCTCGGCTCTGCGCCTTCACTTTTGTTTTATCATAGCACAAATTCGGACGTCTGTAAATCAAATTCCGGCGAGGTCTCCAATCGCATCCTCCGCCACACCCTCACCCGCATTCCTAAGAATTCCTCACAGGCAGAATTCCTGAGGGCCGCAGGCGTCAAAATACCGCTTCATGGGCAGGTGACACTCCTTTGCAAGATCCGGATCCTCGTTTAAAATGGTATCCGCCGCATCCGCGGCCTCCTGCAGAATGGCCGCGTCCGCATACACATCCCCGATCTGAAAGGACAATTCCCCGCTCTGCCTGACGCCAAAAAGTTCTCCCGGCCCCCTAAGTTTCAGATCCTGAGCGGCAATCCGAAATCCGTCATTGGATTTATTCAGAATATCCAGCCGCTCCATTGTTTCTTTCTTCTCATTGGAGCTGACAAAGATACAGTAGCTCTGGTATTCGCCCCGTCCCACGCGTCCTCTAAGCTGATGGAGCTGCGCCAGTCCGAAGCGCTCCGCATTTTCCACCATCATCACCGTGGCGTTGGGCACATTGATCCCCACCTCGATCACGGTGGTGGACACCAGCACATCTATATTATGGGACAGAAATGCCTCCATGATTCTGTTTTTGTCCGAGGCATGCATCTTGCCGTGCAGATAGGCGGTCTGAACGGATGCGGGCAGCGCTACCTTAAGTTTCTCCGCATATCCCACCACATTTTCCACATCCTCCAGCTCGCCCTCCTCCACCTGCGGACAGATGACATAAGCCTGCCGCCCCGCGGCCACCTCCTTTGCGATAAACGAATAGGCTTTGGGCCGGTAGGAGGTATTGACCACACAGTTTTTGATGGGCAGTCTGTTGGCGGGCAGCTCGTCTATCACGGAGATGTGCAGATCTCCATACAGGATGATGGCCAGAGTCCGCGGAATGGGTGTGGCGCTCATGACCAGCACATGGGGATGTCCGCCGGGGACACTTCCCTGTTCTCCCTTGTCCGCCAGCCGTTCTCTCTGGCGCACGCCGAAGCGATGTTGTTCGTCCGTCACCACCAGCGCAAGCTTCCGATAGGTCACCTTGTCCTGAATCAAAGCATGGGTGCCGATGATCAGATTCGCCTCCCCCGAAGCGATCCTGTCATAGGCGTCCCGTTTCTGTGCCGCCGTCATGCTTCCCACCAGAAGTACCGGTTTGAAGATCAGATGATATTGACGGGTATACTCGCAGATATTCTCATAGTGCTGTACGGCGAGCACCTCCGTAGGCGCCATCAGAGCCCCCTGAAACCCGTTGGCCGCACACATGAGAAGAGCTAGCACCGCCACGATGGTCTTGCCGCTTCCCACGTCTCCCTGAATCAGCCGATTCATACAGCGGCTTCCCGCCAGATCCTCCCGAAGCTCCCCCCAGACCTTCTTCTGAGCCTTTGTGAGCGGGAAGGGAAGCTGTTCCAGAAAACGCACCGTGTCCGCCGTCTCCAGCATGGGATAACTGTTACAGAGCCCCTCCACAAGCTCTTTGTTGCGGCGTATGGAGAGAATAAACGCAAAGAATTCATCGAACACAAGACGTCTTCGGGCGCTCTGCAGCACCCCATAATCCGTAGGAAAATGGACGCTTTGAAGCGCCTCTTTCCGTGGGATCAGATCATGCCGCTCCAGAAATTCCCGGGGATAAAATTCTTCCTCAAACGCATATTCGGAGAGCGCCTGCCGCACCGCCTTTTGGACCGCCTGATTGGTCAGCCCTTTGGTGAGGGCATACCGGGGCATGAGCAGACCGCATTGTCTGCGGTAATCCTCCAATCCGTAGATCTTGGGCTGCTCCATGATCTTTGCCGCGCCCCTGCTCTGCACAAGCCCCCGGAACACATAGAATCCTCCCGGCTTCAGCGTCTTTTTCAGGAAAGGCATATTAAAAAAAGTCAACTGCATACCGCCGCTCACATCCCCCACATTGACATTGAGGATCGTGAGATTGCGAACTTTCTTCTGATTGGGGATTCCGGAGACGGCAGCGTAAATCGCACAGGTCTCCCCGGGGAGCGCCTGTGCCACCGGAACCGGGAGTTCAAACGTCTCATAATCTCTCGGATAATGGGCCAGCAGATCGCCCACCGTGACCACCCCTATTCTGGCGAAAAGCGCCTGCGCCTTCTCGCCCACCCCTTTGATCCGGATAATTGACGTATTCTGCTCCATCCGATCCTCCTGTCTGATTCGTTTGTCCGACTCAAAAGAAGGAGACAATGCTGCCTCCTTCCTCAAACTGTCATGTTTTATTTTTTCCGACGGAGATCACTCCACGGAAATCACATAATAGTAAATCGGCTGTCCGCCTGCCTGCAGCTCAATATCGCAAGAGGGATAGCTGCTTTCGAGCTTCTCCTTGACCTGCTCCGCTGCGGCTTCGTCCACATCCGAACCATAATAGATGCTGATCAATTCGGAATCCTCGTCCACCATGGCAGCCATCATCTCCTCGGTCACCTGATCCAGATCCTGCCCCACGGCCAGAATTCCCTCGTCGCCGATGCCCATAAAATCATCTTTCTTGATCTCTTTTTCATCGATCACGGTGTCTCTCACCGCATAGGTCACCTGACCGGTTTTTACCCTGCTCATTTCCTCCAGCATGGTCTGCTCGTTTTCATCCACGGACAGATCGGGCACATAATTGATCACGGCCGTGATTCCCTGCGGAATGGTCTTGGTGGGGATCACCAGAAGGGTTTTCTCCGTGGTAAGCTCCGCCGCCTGATTGGCCGCAAGGATGATATTCTTGTTGTTGGGCAGGATAAATATGGTGTCCGCGTTTACCTGCTCCACGGCGTCCAGAATATCCGCCGTGCTGGGATTCATGGTCTGACCGCCCTCGATGATATAGTCCACCCCAAGACTTCTGAATATCTCGTTGATGCCGTCTCCCACCGAAACCGCGATAAATCCCACTTCCTTGTGCGGCTGCTCCGAAGGCGCTGCGGCAGCGTCATTTTGAACCACGCCGGGAATCTCCGCAGGCTTCTCCTCCGCGCCTCCTTCGGACATCTTGAAGAGCTTCTCCTGATGCTCCAGACGCATATTGTCAATTTTCATATTGGAGAGTGCGCCGTACTTTAACGCCCTCTGAATCGCAAGTCCGGGATCGTTGGTATGCACATGAACCTTCACCACATCCTCGTCCGCCACGCAGACGATGGAATCGCCGATAGACTCCAGAAACGCTTTGAAATCTTTCTCCACTTTGCTGTTAAAGGTCTTGTTCAACAGAATGATAAATTCCGTGCAGTAGCCGAATTTGATCTCCACATTAGCCTGCGCCTCATAGGAGGAAGTCTTGCCCGACTGCTTCTCTGACTGCGGTGAGCTGTTCAGATCCAGATCCACTTCCTTGCCCATAAAGGCATCGAACGCGCCGTGCAGCACCTCCACCAGTCCCTGTCCGCCGGAATCCACCACACCTGCCTGTTTCAGGACGGGCAGCATCTCCGGCGTCTGGCTGAGCACATACTCCGCCTGTTCGATCACAGCCCTGAAGAAAGTCTCCAGATCCTGCGTCCCCTCATCGGAAAGTTCCCTCGCCCGCTCTGCGGCGCCCTTTGCCACCGTCAGGATCGTTCCCTCTTTGGGCTTCATAACGGCTTTGTAGGCCGTCTCCACCGCCTTGTCAAAGGCGTCTGCAAACACGGGAACCGAAATCTCTGTCTGTGTCTTCAACACTTTGGTAAAACCGCGGAACAACTGGGAGAGAATAACGCCGGAATTCCCCCGTGCGCCACGCAGGGAGCCGGAGGAGATCGCCTTGCAGATTGCCTCCATATCTCCGTTTTCCCCAAGCGCAGCCACCTCTCTTGCCGCGGACATGATCGTCATGGTCATGTTCGTTCCGGTATCGCCGTCGGGAACCGGAAACACGTTCAGTTCATTGATCCATTCTTTCTTGCTCTCGAGATTCTTTGCGCCGGCTAAGAACATCTTGGAAAGCGTCTTAGCGTCGATTTGTTGTAAACTCACGATAAAGTTCCTCCTTAATCAATCACTCTTACACCTTCGACAAAGATGTTGATTTTCTCTATCTCAATACCTGTGAACTCTTCCACCTTATATTTCACATTGCTCACGAGATTGTCCGACACGGCGATAATGCTCACGCCATATGCCACAATCACATGGAAATCCAGAATCAGTTTGTTCTTGTTGATCGATACATTGATACCCCGGGTAAGACTGTCCACCTTGAGCAGACGCACCAGCCCGTCCTTCACGTTCACACCGGCCATCCCGACGATGCCGAAACACTCCATCGCCACACTGCCCGCATACTGGGCAATCACTTCATTGTTGATGACAATATTCCCCATGTGGGTATTCATAGAAGAACCTTTCATGTTCTACCTCCTTTTTGCTCCAGACATATGCAATGACTATTTTACCAGTTTTTAACGAAAAAGAAAACCGTTTCTATAAAAAAATTCCCATAAAAAATAATTTTAAATTTTACTTGCTTTTATTTGGTATTTCTGTTACTATATCAATGTTGTGAATCTATCATTGTGTAGGAGGTGTCAAAATGGCTAAGTGTGATGTTTGTGGCAAGGGCGTTCATTTCGGTAACAATGTAAGCCATTCTCATAGAAGAAGCAATGCAATTTGGAACGCTAACGTAAAGAGCGTAAAATGCAAAGTAAACGGCGCGTCTAAGAGAATGCATGTGTGTACAAGCTGCTTAAGATCCGGCAAGGTTGAGCGCGCTTAACCCAGCCGTTACTCAACTTTTACTTAAATCTTGCATTTAATTCGACATTCAAAAATGAAATACGAAATGAAACAGACAAAAGGGAAAGCGGCGGCTTTCCCCTTTTTTTGACATAAGGACAGTGCGCGGAGCGTGCTGTCCGTTGTTGTCTATGCCTCTTCCCGTCTGCGCTTCGCAAATTCCCGGTTGATCAATTGTACCAGCTCCTCGTCTCCGGCCACATTGTCCGGATGGAAGATCTTCACCAGATCTTTATAGCGCTTTCTGAGGGCCAGCGGATTGGTCGCATTCCGAAACAAAACCTCCACGACGGAGCCGTCCCCGAAGAAATCTCTCCTCTGGGATGTCAGTTCCCGCTCTTTCTCCAGACTGATCCTCTCCCGCTCAAGACTTTTGCGGTCGATCTCCAACTGTCGGAAACCGTCCTGCAGAATCTCCATCTTCTTGTCAAAGAACAGATTTTCCTCCTTTAAGCGCTTGCGCTCCAAGACACTTCGGCGATTCAAAATGTTCATCTCATCCATAAAACATTTGCGCTCCGCATGGAACTTGTCCATCATTTCATTCAGATTTTTGCGCTCCTGCTCCAGACGCATATTTTCCTGAAACAACCAGAGTTTCGCCTCTCTAAGCTCCTCCGAGCTCTCTGTCCGTATGATCTCTTCCCAGTCCATCCCCATATTCCTCTTTAATTGCCGCCACACAGACAATTATAGCCCACAAAGAGCAATAGGGCGACAATCATCAGGCCAACCAGCCGATTGTTGGTTACCATCATCAAAAGCATTCCCAGAGCAATAAGACACGAAACCAGACCTATCAGTTTTTTCATGGATTCGCACACACGCACATTATCTCGCTGTATTATATGGCGTTCTCCGGCATTTGATGACAAAACTTATTATGAATAAATTACTTTTTATCTTCCGGGAACGCCAGATCCACGATCTCGTTATCGCTCATATCCTGCGGCTCCTTGGGCTGCGTAATTTTATCCACCAGATCGGGAATCATATCCAGAATCTTGGTCACGGTATCCTGATTCTTGATATTCACCAGTTTGACCGCGCCGTTCTTGATGACCAGCACCGCGCTGGGCGTCATTTTGCCTCCCAGTCCTCCCGCGCCGGAACCGGAACCTTTCTGTGTGTTGCTGCCGGCCCCCGCACCTACGCCGAAAGTGACGTCCACCAAGGGCAGAATAATGGTATCGCCCACCGTGGTGGCCTCGCCGACCACAGTCTTGGTGGACAGCACGGTATCCATACCCTGCAGCAGAGACTCTACCACACCCTGAAACTCATTCTCTTTATTTGCCATATTCTCTCCATTCCCGCGCCGGCGGCGCGTGTGATTATGTTAATTGTCCTCTTCTTTCAATTTATCGATAAGCTCCCACAGCCGCTTATCCAGCGCTACAAGCAGACCGTTCCACAAAAGTTTAAAAACCGTGATATATCCGGCGGCATACAATTCTCCCTCCAGCACGGCGCGCTCAAAATCCGGTGTGAGCAATACCCGTTCTCCCAGACTGGCGCAGAGCATGCCATAGATGCCGAAAACGTATCCGGTGGTGTCGGGAGAACCGGTGCCGAACAAAATATCGGCCTTGAGCTTTCTGGGACGTATGCTTTTCAGAATCCTGCCAAGACGCATAAATGCGTGATTTACGAGTCCTTTTGTATCCTCGGCCAACAGGATCGCTTTATAGTGTGCGATATTTTCCCGGATCCTTTTTATTCTATCACAGATCCGTCGAATTGTGTACATCAATTTCTCAAAAGGATTGCTGCGCTCTTCCCGAACCGCTTCCGTCTTAAAACTCTCCCCGCTGTTTACCCTCTCGCCCATGGCCGGTCCGCCCTGCGGACCCGCATCTTGTTTGTTTCCGGTGCTTGACGCTTCGGTTTTTGAATTTTCATTTTCCGAATTTTCTTTTTCGGGCTCTACCTTTTCCGCTCTCTTTTTTCGGGATTTCTTTTGAGCCGCCTGTGTCTGCATATCGTCCTGTTCCGGCCCGTATTCAAACAGTGTGAAGAACAGCGCTTTCACTGTGACCGTTCCCGGATCCGGGTAGAAATAACGCGCCCGCACCAGCCCAAACATCCAGTTGAGCCTCGCCGCCACACGAATTGCCGCCCCGCCCGAATCCTCCCCGGCAAGCTCCGTGCCCAACTCCGGCTTTCTGCACGCCTCGACCCGATAGGCCACCGGCACGAACAGCACAAGCAAAAGCACTATCAAAACGACACCCAACAGCACCAGCAGCAGAATGCCCAGAATACCGAGAATCTTCAATATCACCGTCAACATGTCAGATACTCCTTCAGTCTGCAGTCTCCGCGCTTGTCCAGACATTCCTGCGTAATCTGCTCCACCAGAAGCAAGGCGTCCTCATAGTCCCCCGCAATTCCCACCACTGACAGCGTATGACTCTCGTAATAGCGCTGCGCCAACTGTCTCGCATCCAGAATCTCAAGCTGATCGACAGGATTTCTGGCAAGGGTGATCAGATACACCCCCGCCCATAGCGGTTTTTGAATCAGTCTCTTTTTTATTTTATCCAGTTTTTTCTCCTTAATGCCCTCGCCAAGATACAGTTCGGGATAAAATTCCAGCATTCTATTCATACGGATGCCCTCAGTGAACAATATACAGAACAAGTATATCATACCTTTTATATAAAAACAATTTCTTAGAATACTTTTCAGATTTTTATTGACAGATTTTTTCAATATTTTATACTTATTTTAGAATTCATAAAAAGGAGGACGACATTTTGAAGGTTGCTGCAGTGATGTCTTTGACATCCGGTATGGTTTTAGGGGAGGACGTGGTTGCTCTCAACAAAGTTGTGTACCCCGCCGGAACCACGCTGGATCAAACAGCGATTGATAAGCTCAAACGATACTCCGTCATGTGCGTCACCGTTATGGAAGATATCGACTTCGCCTCCACCCATTATGAGCGGATTCGCTTTGATGAGGATTTTAAGCTTTTTGAGCAAAATTATAACGCCGCCCTCACGCGCTACAAATCCCTGATCTATTCTTTTTGGCAGACGGGAAAACAGATGCCTGACAGTGATCTGTTACAGATTTGTCGGGATGTATTTGTCAACATCTCCTCCGGCGCGGTTCTTCTGGACTTTTTGTATAATAAAATGCCGAATGAGGACGAGCTGACTTTCAGCCACAGTCTGAACTCCGCGCTCCTTGCAGGCGCCATCGCTGATTGGCTCTCCATGGACGAGGAGGAGAAGAACATCTTGATTCTCTGCGGTTTTTATTATGACATCGGCAAACTCCAGCTCCCCTATGAACTGCTGTGGAAATCGGGGAAGCTGACGCCGGAAGAAATCAAGCTGATTCAGAGCCACCCCGTGCTGGGATATTCCATGGTCCGCGGACTGAATCTGGACAACCATGTCAAGAATGCCGTCATCATGCATCATGAACGCTTGGACGGAAGCGGCTATCCCTATCACATGCAGGGTCAGAAGATTGACATCTACGCCCGCTACATGGCCATTATAGACGCCTATATCGCCATGGCCTCCCCCAGATCATATCGCAGTGCCTTCACACCGCTTCAGATACTGGCCAATTTTGAGGCGAATCTGTCCAAGTATGACATAGAACTTCTGATGCCCATCATGCAGCGCATCGCGGACGCACAGGTCGGCACCAGAGTGCAGACCAACGACGACCGGGTATGGGAAGTTCTGATCCTCCATCCCAATAAACTCTCCCGCCCTCTTCTAAAGAGCGACGACAAGGAGCTGATGGATCTGATGCAGCATCCGGAACTGGAGATCGTGAAGATGATGTGATCGCCACTACTGCCACAAATAACATTGCCGGACGAAAAATGGGACGGTTTCAGGTAATCATTACCTGTCGCCGTCCCATTTATTATTCTTGCGCAGTTCCTGATACTCGCCGTAGGCCTGCTCCAGAATCTGTTTCTCATTGGCAAATTTCAGCAGATGCCATGCCTCGTGGTATTTGTAATAGCCGGAATCCACGAAAAACTCTTCCTTCTGCGGTTTGCTGTGATAATTCTCCGCCGCCATCAGATACCAGTGAACCTCTTTTTCCACCGTATCCTCCGGCACGGCAAAGGAATATTCGCTCTTCCCTACATATTTGACGATGGTGGCCCGCACATCCGTCTCCTCGCGCACTTCCCGAAGCGCCGTCTCCTCATGGCTCTCCCCGGCTTCCACCGTGCCCTTGGGCAGCACCCAGCCCTCGTACTTATTTCTGTAGTTTTTGTATAACAGCAGGATCTTCCCACGAAAAATGACGATTCCGCCGCAGCTCACTGCCTCTATCATTGTGCAACCTCCTGATCTGTCACAGGTTTCTCCCTAAAGTACGCATCAAACAGTCTTCTGGCGATGGGAACCGCATAGTCGCCTCCCGAACCCGCTCCCTCGACAATGATCGTGACGCACACTTCCGGGTTCTCCACCGGCGCAAATCCGGTGAACCATGCATGGCTGTCCCCTTTGACATTATTATATTCGGCCGATCCGGTTTTACCCGCCGCCGTATAGTCCATTCCCTTCAATCCGGTGGCCGTGCCGCTTTTCACCACCGACGACATCAGATCGCGCAGAATCTGCGATTCGTCCTCCGTCATCAGATAACCGTAGGAGGAGGGCTTATTTTTTTTCACCACAAACCCTGCGTCATTTTCCACCCGGTCTACCACATAAGGCTTCATCAGCTTTCCGCCGTTGGCGATGGCACAGGTGATCATATTCAGATGCATGGGCGTGATCTGAGTCTTCCCCTGTCCGATGGAAGTCTGCATCATGATATCCTCCGTGATATCCTGCGAAATATCCGCCGAACTCTTGGCATAGAGCAGGGTCAGGGGGAGCTCTTTATCGAAGAGCAAAGCATCCAGAGTGGTCTGAAACTGCTCTCTGTCCAGCTTCATGCCGATATTGGCAAAAGAGGAATTGCAGGACTTGGCGAAAGAACTCTCAAAATTCACCGCCCCGTGATTGGCGCCGTGATAGCAGCTGATCCGGCTGTCTCCCTGCCGATAAGAGCCGTTACACTGATAGCGATACCCCTGCCAACTGCCCGGATTTTCCCTGACATACTCCAGAGCCGTGATGATCTTAAACGTGGAACCGGGGGGATACAGTCCCTGCGTCGCCCGGTTCAACAGCACGGAACTGGAATCGTCCTCCAGCAGCTCGTCCCAGATCTCGCTGATCTCATTGGGGTCAAAATCCGGATGCGAAACCATGGCCAGCACCTTGCCGGTGGAGACCTCCGTCACGATGATCGCGCCATTATAGACACTGAGCTGCTCGTCCGCCGTCTGTTGGATCTGCACGTCCAGCGTGGTATATACATTGTCCCCGGGATTCTTGACTCCCGCCATATCGTTGGCCACCTTGTTGTTGATGGAGGTGTTGGTGTTGATCAGATAGTAATTGGCGAGCGCCTCCACGCCCATACGTCCCTGCGTGGAATACCCCACAATATGGGAAAACAAATTGGAGAAGGGATAGACTCTGGTCTCGTTCTGATCCGCATCCAGCACCGTCTGCGCCAGCACCTCGCCGTCCCGCGAATAAATACTGCCCCGGTAATTTCTGGAGAGCAGGATTTCCTGACGGGAATTGTAACTGTTGTTGATCATATCCTGCTCGCTGGTCGCCACAAAATGGACAAGATACACTGCCATGCTCAGAAAGAGCGCGCCGAAGAAGACCATCGTCACGATGATCTCCGCAAAATTTCCCACATGTCTGAGAGACTTCGCCCCGGTCTGTCCCGGCTTATTGGTCCTGCGTCCTATCATTTCACCGCTCTCCTTCCTGCTGCAATCGGATAAAAATACCTTGAATGATGAAGAACATCAGCATTGTGGACATCACGGAACTTCCCCCGTAACTGATAAAGGGCAGCGTCACTCCCGTGAGGGGAATAAACTTGATCCCCCCGCCCACCGTCAGAAAAATCTGAAAAATATACATTGTGCCGATTCCATAGACAATCGACTGATAAAAGCGGTCGTATATGCGGAGCGCAACCAGCATCATGGTGATAAAACAGCACACACACACCAGAATCAGACAGACTCCAAAGATCACTCCCAGCTCCTCACAGATCGAGGAGAAAATGAAGTCCGCCGACACAAAAGGAATTCTTGTGGGATCTCCTTTCAGAAGCCCCATGCCGAACCAGCTTCCGCTCCCCACGGCAAAAAGGGACTGGGTGATCTGATATCCCTGATCGTCGATATAGCTCCACGGGTCTCTCCACGCCAACACCCGGATGCGCACATGAGAAAAAAGCCGGTAGGCCGCCACCGCGGCAGCCGTTCCGCCCGCCGCTCCCGCCAGAAGATAGAGATAATTTCTGGTGGCCGCAAACACCACAAGCACATAGGCGATAAAGAAAATCAGTGCCCCGCCCAAGTCGGTGGACAACACCAGCACAATCACATGGATGCCCGCAAGCACCGCCGTGAGCGCCACGCGCAGAAAGGAATCGTCCTCCCAGAGCGCTCCCGCCAAAAAGAAGATAAAGAGAATCTTGACAAATTCCGACGGCTGAAACGTCAGTCCCGCAATCTCCACGGAGATATTGGAACCGCGGGTTACCCGTCCCAAAATCAGCACCACACTCAAAAGCGTAATGCCCACCGCCGCATAAAGCCATGTCATCCGCTTCAAAAATCGGGCTTTCGTGAATATAAAAGGAATCAACAGCGATACAATCAACGAGAGCAGCACAATCACATACTGCTTGATGGCTCTGGCGTATGACAATCTGGAGATCATCATCAGTCCGATCCCCAACAGCATACACATATTGTTCAGAAGCAGCCGGTTACATTTCTCATAGATGACAGGTACAAAGAAGACCGTCGCCAAAAGAAAGACCTCCACGAAAGCAAACAAAAACAAATACCGGACGTCCTGACTGGTCAGAATCAGCGCCACAAAACAGAGGGTCTGTATCAAAAACATCAGCAGATTCTGTACCACATAGACCGGTCGGTTTCCGCTCTGCGCAGCGTAGCGGAAACCGTACAGACAGCACAGCGTGTACAGCACCATCAGGCCGCATATAAAGTATTTGGACAATTCAATCACATATTCGCTCATGTACTACTCCGCTCCCCGCTTTTCATGTCCGGTGGTGTATTCCCCATAGGGAACGTCCCCCTGTGCCCCCGACAGAAAATAATGTAAAATCCGGGCGGTCTCCTTCCCGTCCTCTATGGTAAAATCAAGCCTGAGATTCACCCTGTCCCGCCATTTGGCAAGTTCCCTGTGGAGTGACAGCGGCAGACTGTTATAGATGATGTTCATGCAGTGTCTGCAGTTTGTAAGCACCGGAAACCGTTTCCGATAACGGTCCGTGAGAAAACAGACCGCATCCCCCGTCTTGGCACAGCCGTAGACGGTGTTGACGACACAGTTGGCAGTAATCATCAAGGGAATCCTCCCGTAGACGATTTTCTCACAGGGAATCCGCGCCGCATCGAGAAGCCTTCTCTGATCCTGTGCGCTCAGCTCATAGGGCATACAGAATCCGTCCAGCATTGAATTCATTGAATTCCCAATTCCAATCCCAATCCCCTCATGACAGGCATCGCCGGACTCCTCCGTCCGCTGCAGGACCCGCAGGCTCTCCCGATTCCAGATATAGATACCCGCATCCCCGTACACAGCCGGTCTGCCCCCACCGGCTGCCGCCTCGTCCCCGCGGTCCGCCACGCCTTGCGCTTCACCTGACACTTGTGTCAGGAATCCCAATCCATCCATGGACCGGGCCAGAAATCCTCCAAAAAGCGCTTCGTTCTCTTCATAGATCTTACAAAGCTTTGCCAGAAACGCCTTGTCTCTCTCCCGTATCACGGGAGGAAGCGCGATCACCGGCACACAGTCTCCGGAGCGAAGCTTCCAAAGCAGCTCCAGAAAACGTGTCCTGTCCTGCGCTCCGGCATCCATGGCCTCACAGACCAGATCTGCTTCCAGACAGACACGGCGGAGATTCGAATATTCTACGGCGGCTTCCGCCAAAGCCTGAAGCTGATCCGCCGTGCGCAGACACACATGAAACAAACCGCAGGTGCCATTCTCCCACGAATCGTCCGTCTCCCGCTCCCGGGGCGTATGCGCATCCCGTCTCTCCGTCAGCCCGTTTTCCCGAATCAGAAGCGTTTCCAGCCGGGCCACGGCCTGCCTTCGCAGTTCGTTCAATCCCTTTAACGGATAAAAAGCATTGTCCTCCAGAGTCAGATCGATCTCTTGTGCGGCAAAGAACGTGTCGCCCAGTTTCCCGAGCTGTCTGCACACATTCTCCCTTGTGACAGGCTGCTTCTGCGCTGCGTCCACAACTTCCCCCTCCGCCGTCGCCGAAAGGTTCCCTGACGGCCGCTCACAGCTTATCGTGACACATGCCGGTCTCCCGACACAGAGTTTTGCCTGTATTCTAACGGCCATTCTGCGGCGTTCCTGCGGCCACTCCTCGCGAATCCGCTGCGAAAGTGCCTCATCACACCCGCTGTAGGAAGGATTTTGCAAGGTCACCATATCCGGCCCGTTGTGGCGGTAATAATAACCGTCCTGCCGCTGGCTTCGGATATAGAGCGAGCTTAAGACCTCCAGATCCTCCGCGGACACAGTGCAGTCCTCCCCGGCATAATACCGATCTATGTATTTGCGATAAATCGCAGTGACTCCCGCCGCATACTCCGGCTTCTTCATACGTCCCTCAATCTTGAAGGAATCAATGCCCGCCTCAATCAGCTCCGGCAGGTGTTCTATGGTACACATGTCCTTTAAACTTAAAGGATAACAGCTTCCCGGATCCCCTCCGTCTACGCCGTCGAACTCCGGGCGATAAGGCAGTCTGCAGGGCTGGGCACAGCGTCCCCTGTTGCCGCTTCTGCCCCCCAGCATGCTGCTGAAGAGACATTGCCCGGAATAACAGTAACACATGGCGCCGTGGATAAAGGTCTCCACCTGCAGACCGCTGTCCGCTTTCAAGGCTTTCAACTCCGCAAGGCTGAGTTCTCTGGCGGGCACCACCCGCACCGCCCCCATTTTCTTCAACAGCTTCGCACCGTATGTTCCCGTCAGCATCATCTGCGTGCTGACATGCAGTTCCATACCGGGGAAATGATCCCGGATATAACAAAACACACCGATATCCTGCACAATCACCCCATCCAGCCCCGCTTCATACAATGGCTGAAGGTAGGAGAAAACCTCGCCAAACTCCGTCTCTTTTACAAGGGTATTGACCGTCAGATAGACTCTGCGCCCCAAAATATGCGCGTATCTGAGACAGACAAGCAACTCGTCCGTCGTAAAATTGTCCGCATAGGCCCTTGCGCCAAAGCGTTCCCCTCCCAGATAAACGGCGTCCGCCCCGGCATGTATGGCGCCATAGAATCCCGCCATATTCCCGGCAGGCGCCAGAAGTTCAACTCTTTGGTTCATTCATATTTCCTCATAAACAATACATGGCTGCCCTCTGACGGACAGCCAGCAAACATATTTCCCACAAATTCTATTTGTCTTTTTTATTCTTTAATTCCGTCTCCAGACGCACGATCCGCTTGGCATTCTCATTGGCGGCGGCCTGCAGCTCCTTGATCTTCCCCTCCGAAGTCTCCAGCTTGATCTGGGCGGAAATCAGGTCATGCTTCAAGGTATAGAGCTCCTGCTCCTTATTCTGCAATTCTTCCTCCAGCACATTGATCTGATTCTTGGCTTTGAAAAAATCGTCGGCAATGTTCAACTGCAGCAGAACATTCTGCATGTCCATGGGCTGACGCTTAAAACTGTCCACCTTGCCGTATTCATTTATTTTATTGTTGATATAAGAAGCGACTTTCTGGAGATATTCCTCGCTCTCGTTTCCGCTCAGCGTAAAGACTTTCCCCCCGATAATCACTTCCGTATCCGTTCTGGCTGACATATCACACCTCTTTTGCAAGCATCGGCAATCCCTGAAACTACAACATCTGTGTTTGAAACCATTTCATAATACTACATCTATTATATATCAGATTGTCTATACAGGCAACAGTTTTCTTCTTAAAATCCAAGATGAGCGTATGCGGCCTCGGCTGCCACGCGTCCTCTGGGCGTGCGATTGATCAACCCCGTCTTGATCAGATACGGTTCGTACACGTCTTCGATGGTTCCCGGGTCCTCGCCGATCGCCGCGGCCAAGGTGTCCAGCCCCACCGGACCTCCCTGAAATTTCTTGATCATGGTAATCAGGATATTGCGGTCGATATGATCCAGTCCCAGCCGGTCCACATCCATCAGATCCAGCGCCGTGCGGGCAACCTCCTCCGTGATAATCCCGTCATATTTCACCTGCGCAAAATCCCGCACCCGCTTTAGGATACGGTTCGCCAGTCTGGGGGTTCCCCGGCTTCTCCGGGCCATCTCAAGCGCGCCGCCCCGCTCTATCTCCACCTCCAGAATCTTTGCGGAATGCATGATAATCTGCTGCAGTTCCTGCACCTCGTAGAATTCCAGATGATGGATCATGCCGAACCGGTCCCGCAGCGGAGCCGTCAGAAGTCCGGCTCTGGTGGTCGCTCCCACCAGCGTAAAGCGTGGCAGATCCAGACGTACGGAGCGAGCGGAAGATCCTTTGCCGATCATGATATCGATGCAGTAATCCTCCATGGCCGGATACAGTACCTCCTCCACCTGACGGTTCAGGCGATGGATCTCGTCCACAAACAACAGATCCCCCTCCTCCAGATTATTCAAGATGGCCGCCATCTCCCCGGGTTTTTCAATGGCCGGTCCGCTGGTGACCCTAAGATGCACCCCCATCTCATTGGCGATAATGCCTGCCAGCGTGGTCTTGCCAAGCCCGGGCGGCCCGTAGAAAAGCACATGATCCAGTGCGTCTCCCCGCTGTCTGGCCGCCTCGATGTAGATTCTCAAATTTTCTTTAATTTTGGACTGCCCGATATAATCCTTCAATGTCTGCGGTCTGAGCGACCCCTCGATCTTTACGTCCTCTTCCGTCAGATTGGTCTCGATCATTCGTTTCTGCATATCACCCTCGCTATGTAGCCCGTTTCAGGAAAATCTCATCCTCTAAAACAAATTCTTTAATGCGGCCTTCAGCAACGCACCGGAATCCATGGACTCAATATCCGGGATGGCATTCACCGCCCGGATACTCTCCGGCCGTCCGTATCCCAGAGAGACAAGCGCCTCCACGGCCTCCTGCTTCTGCGGGCTGTCAAATCCCTGTCCGAGCCCCGCACCTGCGGCCGTCGCTGCGATCTCACGGCTGATCATGGCGTCATCTATCTGAAGCTTGTCCTTTAAGTCCAGAATCAGCCTCTCCGCTGTTCTGGGGCCGATTCCCGGCGCCTTGGATATGGCTTTCACGTCACCTGACACGATGGCAAACCGCAGGGAATCCGCATCCATCGCCGACAGAAGCGCCAGCGCCCCCTTGGGCCCTATGCCGTTTACCGTGATACACTTTTTGAAAAGCTCCAGCGAATTCCGGCTCAGGAAACCGTAGAGCCATTGGGCATCCTCCCGAACGCTGTAATAAGTATACAGCTTTACCTCTTCTCCCACTCCGGGCAGACGCGACGCCGTATCGGCGGAAATCTTCACATTATATCCGATTCCCCCCACATCCACCACCACATTATCCGGTGCAATATCCTCTATCGTTCCCCTGACATAAGCAATCATTTACAGAGCGCCCTTCCTCTTATTTTGTTTACTTGTCTGGAATTATAGCACATGCGAACATATGTTTCAAGAGCAAAATCATCCTCCTATTTCCAATATCCTTTGCATTCATATCGCACCTCCTGCATTCAGGATAGATGATTTCCTGCATTTTTGCACCCTATGCACCATAGAATGAGGTATTTGGGTTCTGTTTTTTAAGCAATCTATAGTAGACAAAAGCAAAGCACAACACATGTACCGCAAAAGTCAGCATCCAACTGATCGGATAAGACCAATACAGACAGGCCAGCGTGTGCCGCGCCCGAAATATGGTATAAATCCAAACTACGCGGAACAGACATGCACCGGTCAATGACACCAGCATGGGCATGACGGAATACCCCATGCCTCTCAAAGAGCCCACCATCACATCCATCATTCCGCAGAGACAATAGGTGGTGCAAATGATGCTCATACGCAGAATCCCATATTGGATCACTTCCGCATCGGAGGAATATAATTGCAGCAGCAATCCCGATCCGAAATAGGCAAGATTCCCCAAGATCAATCCTACCGCGATCACCAGCCCCTGACAGATGAGCAGAATTTTTCCGATATGTCGATAGTTTCTCGCCCCGTAATTCTGCCCGGTAAAGCTGATTACCGTCTGGGAAAAAGCGTTCATGGACGTATACACAAAACCCTCGATGTTGGAGGCCGCCGTGTTTCCCGCCATGGCGATGGAACCAAAGGAATTCACCGAGGACTGAATCAGCACATTAGAGATGGAGAACAGGGAGCTCTGCAGCCCTGCCGGCAGTCCGATCTGCAGCATTTTCTTAAGCTTGTCAGGAGCCACCCGCAGCTTTGCAAACTCTAATCGGTAATCCGCATCCGAAAGAAGCAGACAGCGCAGCACCAAAATTGCGGAAATGGCCTGCGACACCACGGTAGCCATGGCAACCCCCGCCACCCCCAGAGAGAAAATAATCACAAAAATCAGATTCAGTATCACATTGACCACTCCCGCGCCCAACAGATAATACAGCGGACGCCTAGTGTCTCCCACGGCGCGCAGCACCGCCGCGCCAAAATTGTAAAGCATGGTAAAGGGCATACCGATAAAATAGATTCGCATATACAACACGGACTGTCCGATGACGTCATCCGGCGTCCCCATCCAAGTAAGTGCGGGGCCTGCCACCGCAATCCCCACAAACACCAGCGCGCAGCCGCTGACCAAAGCAGTCAACAGAGCCGTGTGAACCATCTCCGACAGTTCCGACTTCTGTCCTGCGCCGTAAAACCGCGCCACCAGCACATTTGCCCCGATGGAGAGACCGATAAAGAGATTCACCAGCAGATTGATCAGGGAACTGGTGGACCCCACCGCCGCCAGAGCCTCGCTTCCCGCAAATTTTCCCACCACCACAATGTCCGCCGCATTGAACAACAACTGTAAAATACCGGACAGCATCAGCGGAATATAAAAAATGAGAATCTTTCCCAAAAAGGGGCCGCTGCACATATCAATCTCATATTTTCGCGCATCTGATTTGGTGCGGATACTCGCTTGTTCCGCCATAACTTTTTCCTCCTCCCAATATGGATCGACACGTAAAATAATATGTCAATGGATGTGTCAATCCACATGTCAATCGGGCACTGTCTGACCGACAGTGCCCGCATCTTCCGATATAAAATCTACCATATCTGGCTTGCCATATAAAATCGGCCATAATAAGCTTTCCGTACGAAGCTTTTCATAGACAAGTTACCGCCCGCTGTTGATATAGTTCACCAATCCCTCAGCGGCGATGATCTTCTGCATAAATTCCGGGAAAGCCTGTCCTTTGAAAGTGGTTCCTTTCGTCACATTGGTGATGACGCCGGTAGCGAAATTGACCTCCACCTCGTCCCCCGCCTCGATTCCTTTGGATGCCTCGGGACACTCGATAATGGGAAGACCGATATTGATGGCGTTCCGGTAGAAAATGCGGGCGAACGTCTCCGCGATCACACAGCTCACTCCCGCCGCCTTGATAGCGATGGGCGCATGCTCTCTGGAAGAACCACAGCCGAAGTTCTTGTCGGCGACGATGATGTCCCCTTTCTTCACCTTCTGAATAAACTCCTTGTCGATATCCTCCATACAATGGGTTGCAAGCTCTGCGGGATCGGAGGAATTTAAATATCTTGCGGGGATGATCACATCCGTGTCCACATTATCTCCATATTTGAAAACAGTACCTTTTGCGTTGTTCATAATTGCTCCTCTTTTATTTTCTGATAAGTTTTACATTGTTTTCCGTACTATAATTCCTTTTTACTTCTTGCTCCGCCGGTTTGGCTATGGGATCCGTCTTTACAGCTCACAGGGACAGGAAATCTTGCCCGTCACCGCGCTTGCGGCGGCCACGGCGGGACTTGCCAGATAGATCTCGGAATTCACATGTCCCATACGTCCCACAAAGTTTCGATTGGTGGTGGAGACACAGCGCTCCCCTTCCGCCAGAATCCCCATATATCCGCCCAGGCAGGGTCCGCAGGTGGGGGTACTCACAATGGCGCCGGCCTCGATAAAGGTCTTCAGAAGTCCCTCCTCCATGGCCTGCATATAGATTTTCTGGGTGGCCGGAATCACGATGCATCGCATCCCCTTGGCCACATGGCGTCCCTGCAGCACCTCCGCCGCTTTGCGCAGATCGTCCAGACGCCCGTTGGTGCAGGAACCGATCACCACCTGATCGATGCGAATATCGTCCATCTTCCGGATCTCATCAATGGTATGCGTGTTCTCGGGCAGATGCGGGAATGCCACGGTGGGACGAAGGGCGCCCAGATCGATGGTATACTCTGCGTCATACACCGCATCGGCATCCGCCTCATAAATCTTATAGGCTCTGGCGCTGTGCTCTTTCATATACGCAACCGCCAGATCGTCCACGGGGAAAATACCGTTCTTTCCTCCGGCCTCAATCGCCATGTTGGCGATGGTAAAACGGTCGTCCATGGACAGATTGGCAATGCCGTCCCCAACAAACTCCATGGATTTATACAGTGCGCCGTCCACACCGATCATGCCGATGATATGTAAGATCACATCCTTGCCGCTGACCCACTTGGAAGGCTTTCCGGTGAGGTTGAAACGGATTGCGGAGGGCACCTTAAACCACGCCTTTCCGGTGGCCATACCGGCGGCCATATCCGTGCTTCCCACGCCCGTGGAGAAAGCGCCCAGCGCGCCGTAGGTACAGGTGTGGGAGTCCGCGCCGATGATCACGTCACCTGCCACGGTAAGCCCCCGCTCGGGAAGCAGCGCATGCTCGATTCCCATCTCACCCACCTCAAAATAATTGGTGATCTCGTTTTTGCGGGCAAACTCTCTCACACATTTGCAGTGCTCCGCGGATTTAATGTCCTTATTGGGTACAAAGTGATCGGGCACCAAGGCTATCTTATCCTTGTCGAACACGCCTTCCACCTTCATCTTGTCCATCTCATGGATGGCCACGGGGCTTGTGATGTCATTGCCCAGCACCAGATCCAGATTCGCCTCGATCAGTTGTCCTGCCTCCACCCGCTCCAGTCCGGCGGCGGCGGCCAGAATCTTCTGTGTCATTGTCATACCCATGATAATTTCCTCCATTACTCTATCTCAAAATGCTTTATATGTTATCATAACATAAACGGACATATTTTTCAAACACCATTTCACGGGGCCTGTTTGAACCCAAATACCCAAGTTTAAAATGGGAAACATAATTATTTAAATGAAAATTTTTAATATTCCCCGCACATATCCCGCAAATTAAACGTTGTACATTATGAGAGGAGGTTTTCACGCAGTGGATGAGCTAACTAAAATTTATGATAAAATATACCGCTACTGCTTTTATAAAGTGAGGAATTCATCTGCTGCGGAGGATATCACTCAGGAGACCTTTCTCAGGTATTTTGCGCAAAATATAAAAATAAAACGCGGGGAGGATATGGCATATCTTTACACAATAACCAAAAACCTCTGCATAGACTATTTCCGCAAAAAACAAACCGAGGAGCTTCCCGAGGATTATCCCGTCGAGGATTTCTCCGAAACTTGCGACACGAAAATCGCGGTCCGCGAGGCTCTCGAAAAACTTGATGAGAGCCACAAGGAAATTATTCTTTTGCGTCATCTTAGCGGACTAACGGTGAACGAAACGGCGGAAATCTTAGGTCTATCAAGGTTTGCGGCGCACCGTCTCGAAAAGGCAGCTTTAAGCAAAATGAGAAACTATCTAAAAGGAAGGTCGTAATATGAAATTTAATTTGAAAAAGGAACTGGCTGAAGCCTTTATACCTCCCGAGCCGAAAGACCGGGATGGCTTTTTAGCGGCAATTCCATATCCGAAGCTGACATATCCCGAGTTTGTCCTGTCGCAGATACGCTATATACGCAAAAGCGTGTGGTTTGTCTCGGGAATCATTCTGCTCGCGGGTATAGGGACGGTTTGCGTTATGCCCGAAAACAGTATGATACTTGTCTGGGTAATATCGGCTCTTATTCCGCTTTTGGCAGTATTGACGGCGGCGGAAATATCCCGCTCCGATATTTTTGGAATGTCAGAGATGGAAGCCGGGTGCAGGTTTGCTCTGTCTCAGGTAGTCGGAGCAAGAATGATAATTCTTGGTGTCTGCGATTTTTTTGTGATAGCCGTTTTAACAGCTGTTTCCGGTGTGCTTTCGCCTCACGATATCGCAAAGTCCGCATTGTATATTCTTACGCCATATGCTTTTGTAAACGGCTGTTGCCTTGCAATATTTGACAGAGTAAAGGGTCAGGACGGCGTTTATTTAAGTGCGGCAGCGGCTTTCGCGGTAAGTCTTGCAGGCGTGATATTTTCAGGAAAGGCGTTTTACGGCGGGCGGACGGCAAACTTTTTTATGGCGGCCGTATGCGCAGCGGGATGGGTATTGACGGTTGTGCAGATCAAAAAATTATTGATTGGAAAGGAACATTATTATGGAGTTGAATATTGACAGAGTTACAAAAAATTACGGCAGCAAAATTGCCTGCGACAGGCTTTCCATAACTCTGGGCAAGGGCGTTTACGGACTTCTCGGTGCAAACGGCGCGGGAAAGACAACTCTTATGCGTATGATGTGCGGTGTTCTAAGTCCCACATCGGGGACAATCTCCTATGACGGATTGGACGTTTCCCGTGAGGAATACCGTGATATTCTCGGTTATCTGCCGCAGGATTTCGGATATTACCCCGAATTTACGGCACAGGATTTTATGATGTACATTGCCGCATTGAAGGGCATACCCAAAAGCAAGGCGAAGATAAAGACCGAGGAGCTGCTTGAACTGGTGTCCCTGAAAAACGAGGCGAAAAAGAAAATAAAGACATTTTCGGGAGGAATGAAGCAGCGTCTCGGCATAGCACAGGCTTTGCTGAACGATCCGAAAATACTGGTGCTGGACGAACCTACCGCGGGACTTGACCCAAAGGAGCGTGTGCGGTTCAGAAATATTATTTCCAGAATGGGGGCAGACAGGATCATCCTGCTTTCGACACATATTGTTTCCGACATCGAACATATTGCAGACACGATACTTGTTATGAAAAACGGTCAGCTTATTCACGAAGGATCGCTGGAAGAAATTATTACCGTTATCAGGGGTAAGGTTTGGGAGTGTACCGTTTCGCCAAAAATTGCGGACGAGCTTACGGTAAAGTATCCGATTATTAATACAAGAAATGCGGGCGGCGAAGTTTTTCTGCGTTTGGTTTGTGATAAGAAGCCCTGCGAAACCGCCGTCAATGCAGATGCTACATTGGAGGACTTGTATCTCTATTATTTCAGTGAAGATGAACAAAAAATTATGATTAAGGAGTAAAATTGATGGATTTATTTTTTGACCTTGCAGGCTATGAATTTAAAAAGATCCTATGCAGGAAACGCACTGTTATCGTGCTTACACTTGTTGTGTTTCTTGGCGCATTAAGTGTTTTCGGCACAATAATCGGCAATTATTACTACACGGACGAAAACGGTAATGAGGTCGTTGTTTCAAGATATGACGAGGAAATGATAGACCGCAAATACGGTGAGGAGCTGTCGGGACGGGCCATTGACGCAGACCTTATTATGGAGGCTGTGGAGGCGTACAAGCAAGTGCCGTTACTCGGAGACCGTCATTATGCCGACACTGAGGAATATCTAAATAATGCAAGAAAGTACAGCGCAATTTACAATATTGTCAGAAGAACCTTTGACCTGAGCGGTGTGGAGGATTTCCAAAATCTTACTCGCAAACAGGCGGAGCAGTTCGACCAAATACGCAGGGAAAACTGGGAGTATGTGGTCGGAAATTCCAAAATAAGCGAAAATATGCGGCAGTACTGGCAGAAGTGTCTGAACGAGTCTCCCGAAACTTTGACATATGAATACAGCGGCGGATACTATAGATTTGTAGTCATTATGTACACAACAGCGATCATGGCGGGGGCGGCTATCGCAATCACCCTTTCGGGAATTTTCTCCGAGGAATACACAAGCGGCGCGGACAGCTTGATACTGTCATCAAAACACGGCAAGGGAATGGTTATCGGCGCAAAACTGTTTGCCGTATTCACAGTATCGGCAGTCCTGATCATTCTGCTCACTGCCATAAGCTACGCCGAAACAATGATAATTTGGGGGGCAAACGGTGCGGACGGTCAGTTGGTATTACTGGGAAATATGTTCCCATACAACATAACTATAGGTCAGAGTGCGATTTGGTATTGCGTATGCGCTCTTGCGGCGTGTCTGCTTTTTGCGGCAATTACCTCTATGTTTTCGGCGCTGTTCAAAACACCGTTCAACACCATTGTGATCATGGCTGTACTTCTCATAGCGCCTATGTTTTTAAATGTGCCGGCAGAAGCTCCCGTATGGGTATTTTGTCTTGAAAATCTCCTGCCGTCAAATATGATGGCGTTCTGGGGAGCGATGAATGATTATCAATACGAAATATTCGGCTTGATCGTACCGCCGTATGTTTTTATGCCTATATTTGCGGCGGTGGCTTCATGCGTCTGTGTGTACTTTGCGTACAAGGCATTTAAAAAGCATCAGATAAGTTAAAAAATCCCGGGGAAGTCTTCCCCGGGGTTTTCTCTGATCTGCGCAAAAGCCTGATCCGTTTATTTTTCGTTCAAAAGATCGGTGGAAACGATAAAGGTTCCGTCCTCCTGATAAAAGACAACTCTCACGGCGTCCAATGTAAGACCGTAATTTTTCTCAAAATCAGTGAAGATCGACTCGAGGGAGGCGCGCTGACTCTCCACCACACTCTCAATAGCGGTCTGCAGCTGCTCCCCGGAATAATTGGCCATCCCCATCGCCTCATAGGTCTCGTCAGCCAGATAGTATTCATACACAAACGTATTGTCCTCCGCAGTAAAATCCACGGTCATTCCGGAGGAAGCCAGCAGATTGTTCGTCATCTCCACCATCTGTGCCGCCTCATCGGAATCCATCCACTCCTGAAGATCGGCATAAGCCCCCAAGGAAGCGGAATCGCCGTCGGATTCGGCGGGCTCATAATCCTCGGTAATGTCCTGTTCGTAAATGACGGAACCGTCCGCGTTCAGATAGACCGTACGGATCGCATACAGATCAATTCCATAAGTGCTGCGATAGTTCTGGATATCGGATTTCACGGCATCTGCTCCGCTGTCCACGCCCTGCTCCAACTGTTCTACGAACAGATCCGTAACCTGAATCTGCTCCGTATACTGATAATTGTAAATCAGGATATCCGGCTCTTCCACTTCGATAAAGAACTTCAGTCCCTGCCCCGAAAACATGTTGTTGATGAAATCCTCCACGGTCTTGCGGTCGTCGCTTTCATACCAGTCGCTCAGAGCATTCTCATTCTCATCATCCTCGGAAGACTTGCCGTCGGAGACTCTGTCCTTAAAAGCCTCGGCTCCGGAAGATTTTCCGCTCTCGGAGGTCGATCTGTCACTCCCCGCCGTCTTATTGCCACAGGCGGTAAAGCCGAGCGCCAGAACCAATGTCATTGTCAGTGCCAAAATTTTCTTTTTCATAATATTCCCACTCCATTCTTTATGGTTAAAACAGAAACATGGCTATTATAACATGGCACGCGCCCAAAGGCAAGCCCGATTTACCAAACTGCTATAAAGTGACGAAACAGCTACAAATTTCCATTCAGGCTCCACACCGTGGTCACCTTGAACAGATCCCCGTCCACATCGATGTCCAGACTTCCTCCCTGAAGCTGGGTAAAGCTCTTGGCGATGGCGAGTCCCAGTCCGCTCCCCTCCGTATTTCTGGAGGAATCCCCCCGCACAAACCGCTCCGTCAGCTCCTGCGGATTCACTGCAATCTCCTGCGCGGTGATATTCTTCAACACCACGATCACCTGATCCTCCTGCACTTTCCCCGACACATACACCCGGGTTCCCGGCATGGCATATTTGGCAATATTACCGAACAGATTCTCATAAACGCGGTAGGTTCTCTGGGAATCCAGAGACAGCACCACCTTCCCCTCCGGAAAATCCATGCGCAGATCCAGATTCTGTTCCGCAAGCTTATCTCCCATCTCGAAAGCCACCTGTTTCACCAGATTCATGAGATCCACTTCCATCAGATTCAGACTCATATTCTGGGAATCCGCCTTGCTGATCTCAAACAGATCCTCGATCAGAGCCTTCAGTCTCAGCGACTTGCGCTCCAGCGTATCCAGATATTCCCTGCGCTGTTCCTCCGTGATCTGCTCCTCCTTGAGCAGATCAATATAAGTGATAATCGCCGTCAGCGGCGTCTTCAAATCGTGGGACACATTGGTGATAAGCTCCGCCCGCATGCGCTGGCTCTTCACTTCCTCGTTCACGGCGCTGCGAAATCCCTGTTGAATGCGCTGCATCTGCGGCTTAAAAGGTTCAAACACTCCCAGATCCTCCTTAATCTGCACATTGGGGTTCCCCTGCGCAATCTCATTGAACGCCTTTAACAGGATGGAATATTTTCCCTGAAGGTCAGAGATAAATCTGCGCAGCACGATATACAGAAAAACCGAATATATAAGCGCCACTGCCAGCCCCCCCATCCAAAGATTGCTGATGACAAAGAGGATCACACCGTTGATCAGCACCAGCTTTAAAATCATCCGATTGGCCTTGCGGGTCACATCAAAATGGACTAAGGAATCATAGAGCTCTGCGGTCTTGGATTTGACAAAAGGAAATATCTGATAAATGACACTGCGCTTTTTGATATAGCCGCGGATGCCAAGGCTTCGAATCTCCCGCAGTCTGATTCCGATATACCAGAACACCCCAAACAATGCCAGCAAAACCACCAAATTGGCGATATAAAGCTCCGTCCTGATCAGATTCTTTCCTCCGAATTTCACATACCGGCTCAGAACCGTGACGTCTTTCCCGCTCATGAATCCCCCGAGCATCCGCACCGCCAAAACGGTGCCGAAGCTCATCTGAGCCAGAATCAGCGCGCCCAAAAATTCCGGAGCGTACGCAAGCCGCAGGAATAGGTCTCTCTGTGCCTTCTCTCTGCGCTCTCCCGACATGGGCAGATATAACCCTCCCACCGCCACCAGAATCCCCAGCAAGAACAAAACGGCATCCGCACCGCTCATATAATATCCGACATACTCCCCATATTGTCCTACGGTGTATTCACGTTCCCGAATCAGCAGGCCGTTTCCGTTCTGTATCCGCGCCCACTCCGCATTGGACAGCGAATACACAACCCGGCAGTTCACAGGCGCGCCAAGGGTCAGATACGTCCCCATGCTCACGGAAGCTGCCTCATCCATCTCCAGATAGAGGGAATTATTCTCCAGACGGATCTGCCTTGCGGACTGACTTGCCAGCTTGCGCATATCGATGGTCTGGTCTCCACAGAATGCCTGCTCTACGGTACAGTTCCCATAGGCGTCAAACAAAAAACTCAGATAAAAATACTGATCCTCCGGCTGCATCTGATCTTCTGTCAGATTGCCCACACTCTCACCGGTGACCACATCCTCACAGCGATAGCCGAAGGTGGTGTTCAAATTCGGGAAAAACTCCTCCAGATTTGTGAAATATTGATCCAACAATCCCAGATACGTATACACCCTGCCGCTGTCCGCCGGCAGATTCTCACGATTGTCGTGAGGGAACACGAACGTTTCTTCCTCTTCGAGAAAATACCTCTGTTCCGTCGATTCATCCAACACCCACTCGCAGCCTTCTCTCGCATGCACATAGAGTTCCCTGTAGCTTATGGGCTCCGCAGTACTTTTATGGCGCAGATCACGATACAGCACATAGGTACTCTCCATCAGCCAATCCGTGGTATACTGCTGTGCCAGCGGACAGTAATCATTCAGTTCCTGACTCATCTGTTCCGCCCGCGTGTGAAACACCCCGTAACAGGACAGATAGATTCCTGATGCAATCAGACAAACCGCCAGTCCCCATGCGACCGGGCCGGGGTATTTTCGTTGTCCTGCCTTTTGCACGCTTGTTTTTGGTGCATCTGCTTTTTGTGCGGCTGTCTCGGATAATCTGGTTTCTTCCGGTATCATCTGCGCCCTCCGTTTTTATTGCTTGCCTGTTTGCACTCTGACTCTCTCGTTGCTTCCTGCCCTTCTTTGGCCTTTGTACCTGTCTCACTGCTTCTCGATCTTATATCCCACGCCCCACACCACCTTCAGATACTTGGGATTCTTGGGATCCAGTTCGATCTTCTCCCGGATGTTGCGCACATGTACCATGATGGTATCCGTGTTCACGGCCCGCTCGTTCCACACCCGCTCATAGATCTCGTCCGCGGAAAACACCCTGCCCGGATTCTTGATCAGAAGCTGTACGATCTTGAACTCCATAGGAGTCAGTTTGACCGGTTCGTCATCCACGAAAACCTCCACCGTATCCTCGTTCAGTTCCAATCCCCCGACACGGAAAATATGTCCGTTCTCCGCTCCGGCCCCCACTGCATTCAGGTACTTTTTATAGCGTCGAAGCTGCGAGTTGACTCTCGCCAGAAGTTCCAGAGGCGTAAAGGGCTTCGTGACATAATCGTCCGCCCCCATGTTTAACCCCATGATCTTGTCCACCTCCTCGGACTTGGCGGAAAGCATGATCACGGGAAACTCATAATTCTCGGCCCGAAGCTTCATGAGCATGGTCACGCCGTCCATCACGGGCATCATGATATCCACGATGGCCAGATGCGGTTCCTCCCTCTTCACGGCCTCAATCCCTTCCCTGCCGTTTGCCGCGGCAACCACACGATAGCCCTGATTGCGCAGATAAATCTCCACACCGTTTCGGATCTCATTGTCATCCTCCACGATCAAAATACAATACTCTTCCATATTTTCCTCTCATTCCGCCGCACAAGCCGGCCCAAATCCTCCTTTGGGTATCATTCCCAACAGACATAAGTATAAAACGAAATCCGCCGCCGCGCAACCCGCGCCATAGAGAATCCTGTCCGTCAAAGGCCCCATCGGACGCCTCTTTAACCCTGCCAGTCCCTCCATCTCACAAATCATTCCACCGCATCCCATCACTTGTTCCTCCTCGTCCTATATCCCGCTGTTTTTCACGCCATGCCCATCCACGCAAACACCGCATCCCCCATCAGATATCCCGCCCCCACAAATACCAGATTCCACACGGCCACACCCAGAGCCGAACTGATGATATAATCTCCCATCGGCATCTGCAGCACACCCGCCGGAATGGAGATCAGCGTGCGCAGCATGGGAATCAGCTTGGCCACAAAAAGTCCCACCGCACCGTGTACTTTCACCCAATCCATGCTTTTATGCAGAGCTTCCCTCTGCTTCGGAAACACTCTCAGATAAACGCGCAAAAACACCTTTCCACCCTTTTTCCCCAGAAAATATAAGACCAGACTGCCCAAAAGCCCCGCCGCCACCGTGATCAACATTACCCACACAAAAGGAATATTGCCCCTCGCAGCCATCACGCCCGCAAGCGGCATGATGACCCCCGCCGGAAATCCCGGAAGATTCAAATATTCCAAGAACACAATCACAAAAATAGCGACGCCTCCATATTGCGTAAAATACATGGTCAAGGTCGTAGAATCCATAAAAAACCCCTCACACTTCTTTCGTCGAAGACAGACCAAATCACATATCCGTCTGTCTTGTCCCAGTGTAAGGGGTAAATATAAATTCCGGCATTATAAAATTCCTAAGAAATTCCAAAGATAAATGATAGAAAAATTTAACTCTGGATCTTCTTCATCTGATAAAATCTTCCCTCCAGCGCCATGAGCTCCTCATAAGTTCCATACTCCACGCATCTGCCCTCATCGATCACCGCGATCTTGTCCGCATCCCGGATGGTGGACAGACGGTGCGCCACGATAAACGTGGTGCGGTTGGAAGTCAGATTGTCCACCGCCTCCTGAATCAGCTTCTCGGAGATACTGTCCAAAGCGGAGGTGGCCTCGTCCAACACGATCACTTTGGGATTGCGGATCAAGGCTCTCGCGATGGAAACGCGCTGTCTCTGGCCGCCCGAGAGCTTTCCTCCGTGTTCTCCCACCTTCGTCTCCAGACCGTCCGGGAGTGAGTCTATGAGCTCCTTTAAATTGGCTGCCCGGATCACCTCGTCCAACTGCTCGTCCGTCACGTTCTCGCAGCCGTAGGTGATATTGTCCCGTATGGTGCCGGAGAAGAGAATGGAGGTCTGGGGCACCACGGCAAGATACTTGCGATAGCTTCTCAGATCGATCTCGTTTAAGTTCTGACCGTCCAGAAGCACCTGTCCCTGTTCGGTGAGATAAAACCCGATAACCATGTTCAGAATGGTGGTCTTGCCCGCGCCGGACTCCCCCACCAGAGCCACGGTCTCGCCCGGTTTCACTTCCAGATTCAGACCGTTCAAAGTGCTCTTGCCGCCATCCTTATACTGAAAATGCACATCTTTAAAGGAAAATCCGCCCTGCACATCCGTAATCTCACGCTTGCCCTCGTTGCTCTCCACATCATCCGACAAAATCACTTCACCGATGGAGGTGACGGACTCAATGCCTTTGGCGATGACCGGCACCAGCGTGATGATGGCCGACACCTGATTGACGATCGTGGCAAAATAATTCTGATAAAGGGCGATATCACCCACCATAATCCGGCTCTGCAAGGCCAGATAAGCGGTAAAGCCGAGGCAGATCACCTGAAAGATCTGGAAGATCGCCCAGCCTACGGAACCAAAGAGCGCCTGCACCAGATCCAGCTTATAGCCCTTTTCCGCTACGGCAAAGAGCTGCCCGCTCATCTTCCGCACTTCTTCCTCCTCCAGCGCGTGGGCTCTCGTCACGGGGATCAACTCCACCATCTCCATCACCCGCGCGGAGGTCTCCTCCATCTCTTTTCTAAATTCCGCATTGCGCTTTTTCATCACATTGCGGAATGTCACCATGGAGACGGCCGCAATGGGCGTGGTCAGAAGAAAGAACAAAAACACCATAAAGCTCTTGTTGATCGTCACCACAAGCGCCACAATGATATTGATGGCGATATTCAACACATTTAAAAACATCTGGGTGGTGAGTCCCTCCACGGCTTCCACATCGCGCATAATCTTCGACTGCAGCCGTCCCGACCGCGTCTCCACATGATAGGCGATGGAGAGCTGCTGAAGCTTGCAGATCAAGGCCTTCCGCAATCCCGTCTCCGCATAGCGCGTGGCCTGACTCTTGTAATCCGTATAGAGATAATTCATGGGCACATTCAGCGATATCAGTACCACCATCAGAATCGTATAGAAAAAGGTATTGCGCAGGCAGTCGGGATTGCCCGCGGTAATGTCATTGATGATATTGGCCGTGACGATGGGCAGCACCCACACACAGGCGTGTTTGATGAAGAAAAAGAGAATGGCGAGCACAAATTTATGATAATTCCCCTTGTACACGCAAAACAAAATCTTAAGCGGATGCCCCTCATATCTGCGGTAGCACTCCGCAATCCAGTTCTCCGGTTCGATCCCCTTCGGGGGCCTCATCTTCTTCTCAAACGAGTTTGCGCTCATATCCGCCTCCGCGCCCTGTCAAATATTCCAGACTTGTCCTTATTTTATCCATTCCCCGCACTTCCAAAAGCATGCTGCAATTTGTCGAACCGCTCTGCCCGACCAACTCCTCCATGCGCTTCCAGTCAATGTTTCCGTCTCCCAACGCCAGATGTTCGTCCCGCTTCAAATGATTGTCATTCACATGAAAATGACGGATATACGGCCCCAGCACATCAAACCAATGCTCCGGCTCTTTTGTCACAAGCATCATATGGGCGATGTCCAGACAGACTCCGAACCTCTTTTCCTCTTTGAGGGCCGCCGCCAGTTCCGCCAGCTCCAAGGGCGATTCATCAAACATATTCTCACAATATATTTCAATGGAGTCATCCTGCGAAAGCAATGTCCGCATGGTATCCGCCATCACATCCAGCCAGTTGGAGCGGTATTTGTGATCTCCCACCAGTCCCGGAGTCAGCCCCGTGTGAAACACCACCCCCCGGCAGCCCAGACGTCCGGCGATCTCCACCGACTGCTGCATGCGATAGATACTGTGTCGCCTGATTCCGCTGTCCCAGCTAAAGGGAATAATGTCAAAGAACGCACCGTGAAGCGTATCTCTCCCCGCCGGTCTTCCCAGATCTCTATATAGGGCGATGCGCCGCTCCAAAGCTTCTATGTCATCCAGTAAAGCGGGATCAAAAAAATCATCATATTCAAAATCGAGAGAATGCTCTGCGGCCAGTTTTGCATAGACTCCGATCTCCTGCGCATCAGGAACAATATGCGTTATTTTCATTTTGAAAACCATGCCTTTCTCACAAACTGTTATTCCTCTGATTGATGGAGCAGCGGAAGATCTTCATCCAGCTCCGAATAAGCTTCCTGAAACAATCTCCGTACTTCCCCGTCGATCTTGCCTTGCTTGGTCATGTCGGCCAGTATCTGAAACGCTTTGTCTGCCTTGATCGACTTTTTGTAAGGTCTGTCGGCGCTGGTGAGCGCTTCAAACACATCGATGACGGTCAGAATTCTGGCCTCAAAGGGAATCTCATCCCCCTTCAGACCTCTGGGATATCCGCTTCCGTCCAGATACTCGTGATGCGCCCCCGCCCACTGAATAATATGGGGATACCGCTTTCCGAAATCCATTTTGGTCAGATACCTCTCCGTGTAGACAACATGGGAACAGATAATCTCCCGCTCTTCCTTTGTCAGATTTCCCGTTTTCACCGACAGGCATTCCACCTCCTCCGGTGTCAGATAGGGAATCTGCCTGCCGTCCGCGCCGCGGTAGACACAGGCCGCCAATTCGTTCACATAATCGATATCCGAGTCTTCCAGAGCCGGCTTTTGATTGATCTCCTCGATTCTGACTTTGGCCTGTTCGAGCCGCTTCCTGACTGCGTCCCACTCCTCCCTGTCGAGCCGTCCCTCCAGACAGTCGATATAATACAAGGCGGACAAATGCTCAAACCGCTCAAACACCAGAGACTGTCCGGAATCCAGACGGGTGGTCTTATTGATCACCTCGTTGGGGATCACCATCTTTCCGATGTCGTGCATCAGCGCCGCCATCAACAGTTCATCCCGCTCCTCCGGCGTAAAATGATAAACGCATGCTCCCTCTTCATGTTTCCGGTTTATGTAATCCGTCAGTATCTTCGCATAGAGATAAACATTTCTGGAGTGATAATAATTGTAGGGAATACGGGTATCTATGGCGTCCGTGAACACCTGTGTGATGGTGAACATCAACTGCTCCATCTCCTGTACATATTTCATGTTGGAGACTGCCACGGCGGCCTGCGACCCCAGCGATTCCAGAATCCTTTCGTATTCCTTTTTGTAGGGCACCACATGATGCTCCTCATCCTGCGCATTGATAAGCTGCACCACCCCGACCAGCTTCTCCTCATGATTCACCAGCGGAAATACCAGCATGGACTGGGTGTGATACCCCGTCATGCTGTCGTACTTTCTCGGCCCGCTGAAATTGAACTCCTCGCAGCGATATACGTCATCGATGTTCAGAAGCTTCCGGTGGATGGCGGAATATGCGCAGACATTTCTCTCATCCATGGGCACCGGCGGGTATTGTTCGCCGCTCATGCCCTTGCGGTTGACATGGCGGGACACGGTCTTTGTGATACAGAACTTTAACTGTTCCTCCTCATATAGATAGAGCGTTCCTCCGTCACTCTGGGTCAGCTCCATGGCGCAATCCACGATTTTGGACAACAATTCGTCATAATTTCGCTCTGCAGCCAACAGAATGCCTATTTCCAGTATTTTATCTGCCTGCGTCCGTTCCATCCTTATCCCTCTCTCTGCTCTCTAATACAAAAACCCTGATCTTTTCCTGTTTCCCTTTCAGCGAGTGTTCTCCCAGAAACTCCGCGTGAAAATGATCTTTCACCTTCTCATACATCTCTTCGCTCAAAAGCACCTGACCGCCCTTTGCGATGCTCTCCAATCGCTCCGCGGTATTGACCGTGTCCCCGATGGCCGTGTAGTCCATCCGGAAATCACAGCCGATATTGCCCACAACGGCTCTGCCACAATGAATTCCCACTCCACAGGCGATCTCCAGCCCAAAGTCACGCTTCAACCCATCGTTGAGCCCGGCAACGGCCCGCACAATGTCAAGTCCCGTGCGCACCGCCTTGACCGGATAGTCCTCCACGTCCAGCGGCGCATTGTATACCGCCATCACGGCATCTCCGATAAATTTGTCAAGCGTCCCCTCGTTTTTGAAAATAGCCTCCGTCACCTGCCCCAGATAGCGGTTTAAAATCTCCACGATCTCTCCCGGAGAGAGACTCTCGGACAGTGTGGTGAATCCTCTGATATCCACAAACAGCACGGCGATCTCCTGATTCCTGCCGCCCAGTTCCACCTGAAAATTCTTGTTCCGGCTAAGCTCCTCCACAACCTGAGGCGCCATATAGGTGCGGAACACATCCAAGATCTTTTTCCTGCGCACACGCTCCAGAAAATAGCCCGTCGCAATCTTGACAAGCGCTACGATGGCCACACCGAGAACCGGCACCAGACATTTCCAGTAGATTCCGCGTTCATACAAAAGTCTGGCCCCTCCTAACAGAAATATCTCCATCAGGATTCCGCCCGCCATTCCGACCCGGAATCGGCTGCGGGAAACGAGCCATACATAACCGCCAACCGCCAATGCGGCCAGCAGCGCGCCCCACCACTTAGGCAGCTCCCGGAAGGTCCTGCCGTCCAAAAGGGCATTGACATGATTGGCCTGCCCTTCCACTCCGTTCATGACCGTACTCCGGGCAATGGGCACCATGTACTGATCCATCATACCGGAACAGTAGGCTCCCACCAGCACGATACAATCCTGAAACACTCTGGTGTCACAGCGTCCCGCAGCCACATCCGCATAAGAATACACCTCATACATGCCCGGTGCGCCCGTATAGTCAAAACCGTAAATCCCCTGAGCGTTCGTCTCCGGGATCCGGGCCGTCTCTCCTATGGACTGCATATACTGCGCATAGGTCTCATAGGCAAAGCTATAAGTGGTCTCACCGTTCCAGTCCACCGACAGCAGGGCGCGGCGCACATAATTGTCCCGATCCTGTACCGTGTTGGTGAATCCGTGGCTGCTCACTTTCTCCAGCGCTTCATAGGGCTCTTCCACCTGCTCCACATGCAGGGTATTCATTCTGAGACTGCCGTCCGGCTGCCGTTCCAGTTTGGCCTCATAGTCGATATAGGAGGCCATCACCACATGTTCAAAGCCCTCCGCGGCTTCTGCTAACGCCCGGTCTCCCTCCTCGTCATGTTCACCAAAATAATTGATATCGAAGGCGATCACCGCCGGAGCATATTCTTTATCCAAGGCGTTCAGCAGGTCTGCCGCCTGCTGTCTGCTCCAACCGGAAAAAGGCCCCAGCTCCTGCAGGGACGCCTCGTCGATCCCGATGATCTTGATGCGATTATCCACCGGTTTCTCATGGACAAAAATGCCGTCGCACAACAATAATTCTACACTTTCAAAGGGTGCCGCAAATGCCAGCACCCCTGCCAGAAAGCCGGACAAGACTGCAAGAAGCATAAACCTTGCCCACTGCTTTGATTTTTTATTTTCCCTCATGGTTTTGTCCCGTTTTCTCATAACTAGGATTGTTCAGATTTGGGTAGTTCCGGTGTCGATCCCTCAACAATACTGTTGCAGGGATAAGTTTTGGTTCCCGTCTTATGGAAATAAGGATAATATTTCAGTCCGTTCTTATCCTGCCAGATCGGGTACAAATTGAGATCACCTGTCACCACATCCTTCTCGTAATCCCACTCTTTTCCGCTTTCCGTACACCATCCGATATGTGTGAGACTGGACTTCTCGGTAATCCAACCCTCGGGAGTCATACTCACCGTGATACTATTCGGCTTCTGCAGCTTGCTTCCGCTGACAATGGAAGAATTCTCCGGTCCCTTGTAGGGATCGGTATTCATGATCGTGGAATACTTGACGCCATCCGATTCAACCCACAGTGCAATATAGGGATAATAGTAAGTCACCGTGTATTTCTCCTCGGGATCAGTTGATTCCGTGGGATCGGTTGATTCCGTGGGATCTGTCGGGTCTGTCGGCTCCGTAGGATCTGTGGGCTCCGTCGATTCCGTGGGATCTGTCGGCTTCGTGGGCTTGGGTTTTTTGTGTTTCTTGTCAGAAGAATCATCCGAATCATCCGAATTGTCTGCTTCCTCCGACTCAGGAACGGATTCCGTGGATTCTTCCACAGAGGGTTCCGTAGGCTTCTGTTGAACCGGCGCCTTCTTCTCCTGTGATGGTTCCGTGGAAGCCTTTTCCGATGAAGGTTCTGTGGAAGCTTTTTCTGACGAAGGTTCCGCGGAGGCTTCCGCCGAGTCCTTGGACGATATCGAAGTTTCCTGCGAAGACGGTGTCTCGGCCTCCGTGGAAGCAAGCGCCAGAAGCGAATCCAGATTCAACTGCCTTCCCGCCTGCGCTATCTTTTTCAGGCGCTCTTTCATCTGCCCGTTCATCTGCTCTTCCGTGACGGTTCCTCTCTCCGTCACAAACGCCGGGGAATCGCCCTCGGTAAATTCCGTATATTCTCCTGCCTCATAAATGCGGGGCTCCATTCCGTCCACCGCCACGGCCACACGGCCGTCATACACCAGAACGGAGACGGTTCCCTCCACATTTTTGCGCACCTCAAACACCGTTCCTCTGACAGACATGGTAGCGTTCGGCGTCACAATATCAAAAGTGGAATCCGCCCCTAAGGGATTCTGGATCTCATTGAGCACACTGCCCGCCTCCAATTGTATGGAAGTCTTTGAAGAGGCCTCATCTCCCTGCGCGTTCACCCGCATGGCGCCGTTCTCACCCAGCATCACATATTTGTCCGCATCCAGACGCAGAACCACATAGGCATTCTCGCCCGTGGCCAGATAATCACCGGAGACCAGATTCATGTTCACCGATGCGCTCAGATTGTTAATTCCCTCTCTGTCAATGGTCACTGCTCCGTCCATCTCCACAATCTTGATGGAGCGGTAGGTCTGATTCTGATTCTTCCAGATCAATACCCCCGCGACAATGGCAATCAACACAATTACCGCAGCGGAGACTGCCAAGATGTTCTTCTGACTGATTCTCTTTTCCATGCTGCACGTCCTGCCTTTCCATTCCATTTCCATTTTATTTCATAACATAAATATAATCCAAACAGTAAATATTTGTCAATTCCTTAGTTATTCCGTTTTCACTTCATTTTTTATTCCAGTTTTCATTCCGGTTTCGTCCTGATTTTTACTCTATTATATGTTATCGGCAACAAAGGGCCATAACACAAGAGGGGAATGCAATAAAATGCATTCCCCTCCATAAATCGCCGTTTTTTAGTTGTTGATCAGCTTGTCTTCCTCGTTGTTCCAGCTGTAGAGCTTGCGAACTTCCTCGCCGACCTTCTCGGCAGGATGCTCGCTTGCGAGCTTTCTCATGGCCTTGAAATGAACCTGTTTGCCTGCGGGAGACATATCCAGCAGGAAGTCCTTGGCAAACGTACCGTCCTGAATGTCGCTCAGGATCTTCTTCATGGCCTTCTTGGTGTCCTCGGTGATAATCTTCGGTCCGGTGATATAATCGCCGTACTCAGCCGTGTTGGAGATGGAGTATCTCATGCCCGCAAAACCCGACTGATAAATCAGATCCACGATCAGCTTCATCTCATGGATACACTCAAAATATGCGTTTCTGGGGTCGTATCCCGCCTCAACCAGAGTCTCGAAGCCCGCTTGCATCAGAGCGCAGACACCGCCGCACAAAACGGCCTGCTCGCCGAAGAGATCCGTCTCGGTCTCCGTGCGGAAATTGGTCTCCAGAACACCCGCTCTGGCACCGCCGATTCCCAGCGCATAAGCCAGCGCGATATCCTGTGCCTTGCCGGTTGCATCCTGCTCCACGGCGATCAGACAAGGAACACCCTTGCCTGCCTGATACTCGCTTCTCACGGTATGGCCGGGTCCCTTGGGTGCGATCATGGTCACATCCACATTGGCGGGAGGCACGATACAGCCGAAGTGAATATTAAAGCCATGGGCAAACATCAGCATGTTGCCCTCCTCCAGATTGGGCTCAATGTCTTTCTTGTAGAGATCGGCCTGCTTCTCGTCATTGATCAGAATCATGATAATGTCGGCCTTCTTGGCAGCCTCCGCCGCGGTATATACCTCAAATCCCTGTGCCACAGCCTTGTCCCAGGACTTGGAGCCCTCGTACAGACCGATAATGACATGACATCCCGAATCCTTCAGATTCAGCGCATGCGCATGCCCCTGACTGCCGTAGCCGATGATCGCAATGGTCTTGCCCTCAAGCAGGGAGAGATTGCAGTCCTCCTGATAAAAAATCTTTGCCATTTTTTCGTTCCTCCTTCATGTTTTGAAACAACTTATAATATAGAACATAAAATAAATAATAAAAAAATAGTAAAGCAATACATCTATAACTGATAGGAGTTCTCTCCTAGAGCTAACGCTTTTCCCAAACCTTCCGGTATGTGGTTCTTCCGCCCTGACCGTCTCACAGCACCGTCACATTTTCCATCCCTCTGCCAAGTCCCGCAATGCCTGTCCGCGCGATCTCAAGGATCTCATAGTCATCCAGCAGACCGATGAATGCGTCGATCTTGGACTGATTGCCCGTGAGCTCAATAATCATGCACTCCGGCGCCACATCAATGATCTTGGCTCTGAAGATATCCACGATTGCGGAGATGCTCTGCCGCTTCTCCGCAGGCGCCTTCACCTTGATCAGCACAAGCTCTCTGTAGACGCTCTCATCGGGCTTCAATTCCTTGATATCCCGAATATCCACCAGCTTTGCGAGCTGCTTCTCGATCTGTTCCAGAATCTCGTCGTCACCGCTCGTCACGATAGTGATGCGCGTGTATCCGGAACCCTCCGCCGTCACGCCCGCAGTGATGCTCTCTATATTATAGCCTCTGCGGGAGAAGAGCCCGGAAATGCGGCTCAGAACTCCCGAGGTATTGTCAACCAACAACTGAAACACTTTCTTCTGCATTGCAATTCCTTCCCGCTTCGCGATCTCCCAGACCGCATTCGTCATTTGCGGCATCTCGCATATGGAATTTCGACTTTTTCACTCCCATGCCGCTAGATTATACTATAGCAAGTTAAAGCGTTGATGTCAACCCCACCGGCGAGAACCTGCCGCCACAACCGACAAAGGTCAGTCGGCACAACCGACGAAGATCTGTCGGCCCATCAGTCGTCATTTTCCATACACTTTGAGAGTGCGAGCGTCCCCGTACGGGCCACCTCCACAATGCTAATACTCTGCAAAAGCTTTAAAAACAGCCGAATCCTCTCCGGTGTGTCGCAGACCTGAATCATCATAAAATGTTTGGACATATCCACGATCTCCGCCTTCATGATATCACACAGCTCCGTGATATCCCGGCGATTGTTCTTATTGTATTTTACCTTGACTAACATCAGCTCTCTGGCGATACACTGCTGCTCCTCAAACGTCTTGACCTTGATGACATCCAGCTTCTTGTTGAGCTGTTTCTCGATCTGTTCAATGGTGCGCTCGTCGCCGCTGGACACAATGGTCATGCAGGAGACATCCGGCGCGTCCGTCTCTCCCACGGCCAGCGAATCAATATTGAAACATCTTCTGGAGAAAAGCCCTGCGACCTTGCATAGTACACCGGAGCGGTTCTCCACCCAAACGGAATAGATTCTCTTTTTCATATCGGATTCCTCTTTCTTATCCTACTTATCCTACACATCCTGCTTATCCTATTTTACCAGATCCATGGGGTCTATCAGACATTCCAGCAGAACGGACTCGTCCTTCTCCAAAAACAAGTCGATGGTCTCCTCGGCCCGGCTCATGTCACAGAGGCGCAGGAACGGCAGTTCATACGCCGACGCCAGTTTTTCCAGATCCGGACTGCCGGAGAGATCCACCACGGAATAATTGTCTTTATAGGTATAGTGCTGATACTCCCGCACCATCCCCAGATAATTATTCTTCAGAACGATGATTTTCACCGGAATCTTATGCTGTCTCATGGTGGCCAGCTCCATCATGGACATCTGGAAGGAACCGTCGCCGCACACTGCGATGACCTGTCTGTCCATGGCCGCCACCTTGGCTCCCATGGCCGCGGGAATGGAATACCCCATGGTGCCCATGCCGCCCGAGGTCAGAAACTTTCCTTTTTTAACGATGTGATAACCGCAGGACCAGATCTGATTCTGTCCCACATCCGCCACATAGACGGCGTCCTCTTTCATTTTCTCGGAGAGCATGGTGATAAACGCCGCAGGATCCACATACTTAGGATTGGGCGTACGCTTTTTCTCCATGGACGTGCGATAACCGTTCAGCGTGCCAATCCACTCCTCGCAGTCACACCGGAATTCCTCTTTCTCCAGATCCTCAAAAATATGCTTTGCGTCGCCCACCAATGGAATGGTGGGGCCGGCGTTCTTGCCGATCTCCGCCGGATCCACGTCAATGTGTACCAGCACCTTGTCCTTCGTGATAAGATCCGGCTGATTCACGGCTCTGTCCGCAACCCGGGCCCCCACCATGATCAGCAGATCCGACTCGTTCATGGCCCGGTTGGCATAAGCCTTGCCGTTGTTGCCGACCATACCGAAATACAGCGGGTGTTTTGAGGGCATGATGCCGATTCCCATCATGGTGGACACCACGGGAATCCCATGTTTCTCCGCAAAGCTTCTAAGCTCCTGCTGTGCATCCGCCAGAAGCACGCCGCCGCCCGCACAGATAATCGGATGCTTTGCTCTCTCCAGCTCCTTTACCACCTTCTTGATCTGCACGGCATTACCCTTCACCGTGGGCTTATAGGTGCGCAGCGAGATCTCCTCGGGATATTTGAACTTGGCAAGCACTGCGTTCTGGACGTCGATGGGAATATCGATCAACACGGGGCCTTTCCGGCCGGTATTGGCAATATGAAAAGCCTCCTTGAAAATCCGCGGAATCTCATTTACATCCTTCACCAGATAGCTGTACTTCACAAAGGACTCCACCGCTCCGGTGATGTCCGCCTCCTGAAAGACATCGCTTCCCAAGAGTTCACTGTTCACCTGACCGGTGATACAGATCAGGGGAATACTGTCCGCAAAAGCCGTGGCAATCCCGGTGATGACATTGGTAGCCCCCGGGCCGCTTGTGACCGCACATACGCCGGGACGCCCCGTGAGGCGGGCCACGCCGCTTGCCGCATGGGCCGCGTTCTGCTCCGTGCGAATCAGAATCGTGCGGATAGACGAATCCAGAATACTGTTATAAAAAGGACAGATCGCAACACCCGGATAGCCGAACACGGTGGTGACTCCCTCCGCCTCCAGACATTTTACAATGGCATCTGCTCCAATCATATTTGTTCCTCCTTCTCGGGAAAGGCCCTGTGCCCCATGGGGCTTTCGCCGCCTTCCCAGTCCGTTTGTCTGACCGCGTATGCAGTCATGCAATTTGCAGTCATGCAAAAACTATTTTAACACACTTGTGCCGCCCGCTTCAAGTCTAAGCCTCTCCGTTTAAGCGTTTTGCCAGATTTACGGCCTCCGCCGCATCTTTGGAATAGCCGTCCGCCCCGATCTCATCGGCGTATTCCTGCGTGATGACCGCCCCGCCTACCATGACTTTCGCGGACAGCCGTTCCTGTCTCACGGAGTCTATGACCTCACGCATGCGCTGCATAGTGGTGGTCATCAGCGCCGACAGCGCGATGATCTGCGCGTGATGCTCTTTTGCCGCCTTGATAATCTGCTCGGCGGGAACATCTTTTCCCAGATCAATCACCTGAAAACCATAATTTTTCAACATCAGCGCCACAAGATTCTTGCCGATATCATGGATATCTCCCTCCACGGTGGCGATGACCACAACGGGCATATCCCCGCCCTCCGTCTGCTTCAGAAGCAGGGGCTCCAGCACTTCGATGGCATTTTTCATGGCCTCCGCGCCGGCGATCAACTGCGGCAGGAAATATTTTCCCTTGTCAAAATATACCCCCACCTGATTGATGGCCGGAAGAAGCACCTCGTTCAAGAGATCGTCCGGCTTCTCGCCCGCGTCCAGAGCCGCCTCCGTCAGCTTGGCGATCCCGTTGCGATTGCCCTTTAGCACTGCGTGATAAAGGGCGTCCCGCTGTGGCTGTCCCGGCACATATTCCCCCGCATCCGCCCCGTGAGCCGTGACGGCGGACTGAGCCGAAGTCTGTTGTGCCGGAATACTTTTTCCCGCCTGATTCTGTATTGAAGCGGCCTCTGCCGAAGCTTTTGCCGCGGCTGCCGCTTCCTCCCGTCTCTCCTTCACCGCTCCGGCCAGCTCGATATAGCGCAGATCCGCGCCGTCTTTGGCTAGTAGCAAATCCGTGGCCGCCGCACAGCACATCAGAAGTTCCTGCGAGGGATTGGCGATGGCCATCGTGAGTCCCTCTCTGATGGCAAGGGTCAGAAACGCCGTATTGACAAATCCTCTCTCCGGCATGCCGAAAGAGATATTGGACAGACCGCATATGGTGGCAAATCCCTGTTCTCTACAGTATCGGATCGTCTCTAACGTCTCCAGCGCAGCGCTCTTATTGGCTCCCACCGTGGTCACCAGTCCGTCCACCACGATATCTTCCCGGCGCATGCCCAGCTCATAGGCCCTTTGACTGACCTTCTGGATAATCTCGATCTTCTCTTCCAGACTCTGTGGCAGTCCCTCATCGGAAAGAGGCAGCAAAATAAACATAGCGCCATATTTTGCCACAATCGGCAGGAGCTTTTCAAACTTCTCCCTCTCATAAGAAACCGAGTTGATCAGCGCCCGGCCGGGATAATGGCGAAGCGCCGCCTCCAGCACATCCACATGGCTGGAATCCAGAGACAAAGGCAGATTCGTCACTCCGCCCACCTCTTCCAGAACGCGGAGCATCATGGCCTTCTCGTCAATTCCGCCCATTCCCATATTGATATCCAGAATCTGTGCGCCGCATGTCTCCTGCTCCTCCGCAAAATGGAGTACCCGATCCGTATTGCCCTCGCGCAGCTCCGCCTGCAGGGCCTTTTTGCCGGTAGGATTGATGCGCTCCCCCACCACCATAAAAGGATCTTCCAGTCCGAAGGCCACCGTCATCCGTTCGCTGGCAAGATACCGCACCCCATCCGGACGGCGGGGTACTTCCGCTCCTTTGCCTCTGCCGAGACGCTCCCGCATAGCCCGGATATGCTCCGGTGTGGTCCCGCAGCATCCGCCCAGCACGGTGGCTCCGATCTCATATAGACGCCTCATCTCCTCGCCGAATTCCTCCGCTCCCATCTGATAATAGGTGCGTCCCTCCGCATCCAGAGAAGGAAATCCTGCATTTGGTTTGGCAATAATTGGTATTTTGGTAACAGATGTCATTTCCTGCAGGATTTCTTGCATTTTATCCGGTCCTGTAGAACAATTTACCCCCACGGCACAGGCTCCCAGACTCTCCGCCACCACCGCGGCCGTCCGGGCATCCGTGCCGTACAGCATCCTTCCCTCCGGCTCAAAGGTAAAACTCACCATCACCGGGAGGGAACAGACTTCCTTGGCGGCAATCAGCGCCGCTCTGGTTTCCGCAAGGCTCATCATGGTCTCCACCACCAAAAGATCCACTCCCGCATCCACAAGCATCCGAATCTGCTCTTTATAGACGTCGATCAGTGTCTCCGTCTCCATGGTCCCCATGGGCCTTAGCTGTTCTCCCGTCATGGTGATATCGCCGGCCACATAGACCTTCCGCCCCGTGGGCGTCTCTGTGGCCGTCCCCGCGGCCTCAATCGATATGCTTACCAGCTCCCGTATCATGGTCTCCATATTGCCTGCAAGTCCATACTCCGCCAACTTGATTCTGTTGGCGGTAAAAGTCGGTGCGTACAGGATGTCCGTTCCCGCCTCCACATACCGCTTCTGCAGATCAAGCATCACTTCCCGGTGTTCCAGAATCCACTGCTCCGGACAGACGCCGGAGGGCATACCCGCCTGCACCAGATTGGAACCCGTGGCGCCGTCCAGATAAATGATTTTACCGCCTGTCCAATTTTCAAATTCCGCCTTTGTCATGTTGTTCCCTCACATTCGCCGTTCGTCGAACATGCAAGCATGCTCTCCTCGCTAACGCTCATTATATCACATTGCCCTCCGCTCCGCAAATAGAGTTCCGTACTTCTTAAGTTTTTCTATAGTTGTTGCGAACCGCAGGGAATTGTGATAAATTTTATAGGAGATTTAATCGAGAGTTCCCAATCAAACATTTACATCATGGGAGGAAGAACCTTTGCGAAGACTGCTATTCAAAATAAAACCCAAAACCATTCTGACCGCGGGTCTGTTAGCCGCCGTCTGGCTGACCGGCTGCGGCACTTCTCAGGAAGTTTTACAGTTTCAGAAGGAAATGGATGCATTCTGCACATCCGTTTCGGAATTAAACGAATCCATCAATCATATCGACGCCGAAGCGGACAATGCCGTATCGCTGGCTCTGGATTATCTGGATCAACTCGACGAAAAATTTCAGGATTTTGCCGAGATGGATTTCCCGAAAGAATATGACTATCTGGAATCTCTCGCCGACGAGGCCGGCTCTTATATGCAGGAAGCGGTTCGCAGTTATCACGAAGCCTATGCGGACGGCGGCTATGATCCTGACAGCGCCGCTTATGCCAGAGAAAATTCCGCCAGAGCGCTCAAGCGGGTACAGGTCATTGTGAGCATCCTGCAGGGCGAAGATCCGTCCTCCGGCCAGAATGCCTCCGACAATTAGACTTTCCTATCATTGCAGACGAAAAGGCTGTTGTGCAGATACACAACAGCCTTTATGTATGTCATACGATTCGCTTGACTGCCGCTCCCGGTCGAAAAATCTCTTCCGCAAACGGTCATCTCTCGGTTTCGGCCTGATTATTTCAACAGATGAATTCCGCCGATCAGAGGAAGCTCCTTATCCTCGTCCTTGCATGCATACACGATACCCATGATTGCAAATACAAAGATTGCAAGATAGCCGATGCAGGCAACGAACACACCAACCACGGGGATGACTGCAATCACGCTCATGATAAGGTTGGCAAGAATCAGAACCAGACCCTGATTCAAATGCACCTTAGCACCTTCTTTGTCTCCTCCGAAAAATCCAATCAGCCAAAAAATGAGGCCAAGGTACGCAAAAATAGATGTTACTTTCTTACTCATAGTTTTCTCCTTTTCCGCCCTTCGGGCTGTAAACATTTCATACAAAAGATATGATAACGCATGTCGGCGCATTCGTCAATATAAAATTTTAAGAAAAAATTACCTTTTTCTTTATAATTTTTACGCGTTCAAAACATTATCATTACTGTTACCATATAGACAGGATATATACCGCTCCACATCATAGAGATTTCTTCTTAATTGCTATGTACTCAAGCTCATCAATCTGTATGATATGATTATCACTAACCTGTCCGGCATAAGCAGTTCTTTCTATAAAATTGCCAAACTCATCATACACATAAGAATATTCTTCTATGGTATGTTCTCCATCAACAAATCCGTCATAAGTTAGCATATTCCCATGCTCATCAAATGTATACATTATCTTATCTTCATTTCCGTCATCATGGTAATATGTCTCTACACGAGCGAGTATATTCCCCTCCTCATCGTAAGTATGCTCTCTCCGTGTGGTTAATTTTACTACATCAGGGATCGCATTGTCATAAACATTCGCCGTCAGCTCATTTCCCTTCTCATCATAAGTATATTCACACCAATTCAAAATATTATCATCACCATCATAAACAGTATAGGATAATTTATTCCCCTCCTGATCATAAAGATACCTAGTTTGTTTGGTAATTGTACTGTCACTCCCATAAGATATCACAGCCAGTTTCTTCCCGGCGGCATCATAGGTATTCTTTACCTCCATCTTCAGTGTATCATCGTTTTCATAAAATGAAACCGTCAGCTCATTTCCGGCACCATCATAGGTATACACACCGTATGAACCGTTATGATATTTCTCCAGCTTATTTCCGGCATCATCATAGGTATACACACTTGCATCGATTAGTATTCCGTCTCTTTCATATGTATAAGTCAGCTCATTCCCAGCAGCATCATAAGTATATGAATATTTTTGACTACCCGAAGCATCTGTGGTCAAAAGCGTCAGCAGATTTCCGTTCTCATCATATGCATATTCCTCACAATACACTTGATCATTTTTCATATCATGTGTTGTCAACTTCGTCACAAGATAGACAACCTCTTCGGCAGCATCGCCCTCACTCACCCCTGCCTCGGAAAGTCCGGCCTCCGCATCCGAAGTCTCCAAATCTTCCTTGCCAGTCAAATCCCCGGGATTCTCATCTACCAACACGAAATCCGTATTCTGGGCTGGCTTCTGTTGGGAGCTTTTCACTCCGATTGCCACGGCCGCCACAACTACCACCAGAGCCGCAGCCGCCACCGCCACCGGAAACAGAAGTTTCCTGTCCCGCTTGGCAGTCCGGTTTCCCGTTTGCGATCCGCTGTTCTTCCCGGACTGTTCGGCAATCCGACTCCCATCTTGCAATCCTTTGCTCTCACCGGGCAGTTCCGTATTCCTGCTCTCCTCTGTCAAAACACTGCTCACTGACGGGGCATCAGTGGCCACAGGCTGCAGCTCTTCCCCCGCCGTCATTGCCGCCTTAAAATCCGCCATGCTCTGGTAACGGTCCGCCGCCTGTACGTTCAGTCCCTTTAAGAGCGCATCCTCCTGCTCCTCCGAGACCTTCACCCCAAGGCTGCTGGGCGGAATCAAGTCATCCTCGTCCATTCGCTCGATGGAATCGGGGGGCTTACGCCCGGTGACCGCAAAGTAGAAGCATGCGGCAACAGAATACACGTCCGTGTACGCTCCCTGACGCCCTCTGCGGGTATACTGCTCCTTCGGTGCGTAACCATGCTTTAAGACCACGTCCAGACTGCGGCTTCTGTCGCCGAGACTGTACCTCGCGGCACCAAAATCCAGCAGTTTCACCGTGCCCTCTTCCGTGATGAAAATATTGTCCGGCGTCACGTCCCTGTGAATAATGCCCTTTGCATGAACCGCCCCAAGAGCATCCATGATGGGAAACAGGATCCTGCCCGCGTCCTGCCAGTCGATCTTCCCGCCCTGATCCTGAATATAGGTCTGGAAGCTGACGCCGTCCACATATTCCATCACAAAATACGCCGTGCCGTTCTCCTCGAAATAACTGTGAATCCGCACAATGTTCTCATTGCCGATAAACTCCGCCAAGGTCTTTGCCTCCGACAGGAAACATTCCTTCCCATAGCTGAAGCTCTCCTCCCGCTGTCCGGAGTAGGCGGACACTGTGTGCCCCTCAATGCGGGTCGCCATGGTGTCCGGCAGATACTCCTTGACCGCCACGCGCTTCTTCGTCTTCCAGTCCTGCGCCACATAAGTGATACCGAACCCGCCCTGTCCCAGCACACGGCCGAGGATATATTTCCCGTTCAGAATCGTTCCGTGGGGCAGCGCCAACGGATACTTGTCCTTATCCTGCTCTGTGCTGTAGCCGCAGACAGGACATGCGCCGTCCTGCGTTTTCTCATGAAAACAGTTGTAACAAATCTTTTCCGTCATCGCTTCCCCTTTCCCCGACAGATCATCCTTCCGGCAATATTCTCTTTCTACCCGCGCAGCGACCAAAACACAAAAGACGTATCAATATTACGATCTTCGTATTGACACTATGCTTGCTCTACCCTTTAGTATTCTTATTTTTTATAGCAGTTTACCTAACCGACAAATTTGCCGTCTTTCCATTTGCCCTTTTTAACATTTCCGCTGGGAAAGGTGTAAGTCCCCTGTCCATTTTTATTACCATCTTTCCATTCGCCCTCATATATATCTCCATCTACCCAAGTGTAGGTTCCCTGTCCGTTTCTCTTGTTGTCTTTCCATTCGCCCTCGTACTTATCTCCGTTGACATAGGTCATAGTACCCTGTCCATTATATTTGCCGTCTTTCCATTCGCCCTCGTACTTATCTCCGTTGACATAGGTCATAGTGCCCTGTCCATTATATTTGCCGTCTTTCCATTCGCCCTCGTACCTATCTCCGTCGGCAAGGATGAGAGTTCCCTGTCCGCTTCGCGCATCACCTTTCCATTCGCCCTCGTAAACAGCTCCGTCATTCCAAGTCATTATGCCTTGCCCATTTCTCCTGTTACCCTTCCATTCACCCACATAAGCACAGACACCATATTCATTTTGGGCATAGGTCATAGCTCCCTGTCCACTTCGCTCGTCATCCTTCCATTGACCCCTATACTTATCTCCGCTGGCATAAGTCATAGTGCCCTGCCCATTATACTTGCCGTCTTTCCATTCGCCCTCGTAAACATCTCCATTATTCCAAGTCATAACGCCTTGCCCATTTTTCATGCCGTCTTTCCATTCGCCCTCGTAAACATATTTCCCGGCATAGGTGTAAGTTCCCTGTCCGCTTCGCGCATCATCTTTCCATTCACCCTCATAAACAGATCCATCCTTCCACGTCATGATTCCTTGCCCATTTTTCATGCCGTCTTTCCATTCGCCCTCATAATCACGGATCTCAAATGCCCTTCCTTCGGCATAGGTATAAGTGCCCTGCCCGCTTCGCGCATCATCTTTCCATTCACCCTCATAAACAGATCCATTCTTCCACGTCATGATTCCTTGCCCATTTTTCATGCCGTCTTTCCATTCGCCCTCATACTTATCTCCGTTGGCATAGGTCATAGTACCCTGCCTGTATGGCATTCTATTTTTCCAGTCACCCGTATAGGTACCGGAATATTTCTGGCTCTGACTCCCGACAAGTGCGCTATACTCATATGACATAGCTTCCACATGTCTGGGTATAGCTGTAACTACCACTATGGCAACAATACTAATTGCTACCAAAGAGCATACGCCGCCGATCAGCATTGCCCTAAATTTCTTATTGTGTAAATCGAATTTAAACTTTGCCGATATCTGCGGATGAGGTTCGTCTGAGCGATAATCCACCACCGTTTTCATCTCATGCTGACACTCCGCTACCGCTGGATGTGCGACAGCCTCACTTCCTTTTTGCATTCCGGTGCTCTCACTGTGCTGTTTTGCGGTCCTGCTCTCCACTGTCAAAACGCTACTCCCCGCCGGGGCATCGGCGGCCACAGTCTGCGGCTCTTCCCCCGCCGTCATTGCCGCTTTAAAATCCGCCATGTTCTGATAGCGGTCCGCCGCCTGTACGTTCAGTCCCTTTAAGAGCGCGTCCTCCTGCTCCTCCGAGACCTTCACTCCGAGGCTGCTGGGCGGGATCAAGTCGTCCTCGTCCATTCGCTCAATGGAATCGGGGGGCTTGCGCCCGGTGACTGCAAAGTAAAAGCAGGCGGCAACGGAATACACGTCCGTGTACGCTCCCTGACGCCCTCTGCGGGTATACTGTTCCTTCGGTGCGTAACCGTGCTTTAAGACCACGTCCAGACTGCGGCTTTTGTCGCCGAGGCTGTATCTCGCCGCGCCGAAATCCAGCAGCTTTACCGTGCCCTCCTCCGTGATAAAGATATTGTCCGGCGTCACGTCCCTGTGGATGATGCCCTTGGCGTGAACCGCGCCCAGCGCGTCCATGATGGGGAACAGAATTCTGCCCGCGTCCTGCCAGTCGATCTTCCCGCCCTGATCCTGAATATAGGTCTGGAAGCTGACGCCGTCCACATATTCCATCACAAAATATGCCGTGCCGTTTTCCTCGAAATAACTGTGAATCCGCACGATATTCTCATTGCCGATGAACTCCGCCAAGGTCTTTGCCTCCGACAGGAAGCATTCCTTCCCATAAATAAAACTCTCCTCCCGCTGTCCTGAATAGGCGGACACTGTGTGCCCCTCAATACGGGTCGCCATGGTGTCCGGCAGATACTCCTTGACCGCCACGCGCTTCTTCGTCTTCCAGTCCTGCGCCACATAGGTGATGCCGAACCCGCCCTGTCCCAGCACACGGCCGAGAATATATTTCCCGTTCAGAATCGTACCGTGGGGCAGCGCCAACGGATACTTGTCCTTATCCTGCTCTGCGCTGTAGCCGCAGACAGGACACACGCCGTCCTGCGTCTTCTCATGAAAACAGTTGTAACAAATCTTTTCCGTCATCGCTTCCCCTTTCCTTGACATATCATCCTTCCGGCAATATTCTCTTTCTAGGCGTGCAGCAGCCAAAACACGAACGACGTATTAACATTACGATCTTCGCATTGTCACTATGCTTGCTCCACTCTTTAGTATTTACTTATTATGTCAATTTACTTAACCTACAAACTTACCATCTTTCCATGCACCCTTTTTAACATTTCCGCTGGCAAAAGTGTAGGTTCCCTGTCCGTTTTTCAATCCATCTTTCCATTCGCCCTCATACTTATCTCCGTCGCCATAGGTCATAGTTCCCTGTCCATTATATTTGCCGTCTTTCCATTCGCCCTTGTATACCTGTCCCTCAGCCCAAGTGAGGGTTCCCTGTCCGTTTTGCAATCCATCTTTCCATTCGCCCTCATACTTATCTCCG
>CAZSAJ010000014.1:0-58441 GCA_964604835.1 uncultured Acetatifactor sp. | reverse complement strand
GCGCAAAATATCCCAGACCGAACTTCATGCCCTCGGATATTTCACTGAAAACATTGATTCTGTCCCTTTTCTCAGATTTCCAAGGCTCTGGCAATGTATCCGCCAATTCATAAACCACATTGTAGGCAGTCTGAGTCTCATCCAGTATAAGGGGAAACAGGCTCGCCAGGGTAGGGTCTTTTTCCAGTTCTTCTCTGCCAAGGATTCCCTGATACCATTTGGCTGCATCATCACCCTCTATTTCATCTACAAAATGCTCGTGGACCTTTGTTACCTCATAGCTTCTTCCTACCCCTTCTGCGCCACAGATGACATTTTCATAGATAAAAAGCTTTGGCGACACCAGCATCACCGCCACCATTTTATTGACAGAAGTTTCCGTCTGCCCTAACACATAGGCTCTTTCTCCCGCGTCGCCATGGGCGCCCTCCGCCACATAAGCAACGCCGCCGATCATATATAAGCCTTTGTTTAATCGATCCATTTGTTCTACAAATTTTGCCGTTTTATAATATGATAAAGGGAAAAAGGTCAGCATCATCCCTTTATCACCTTTTACAAGCTCGTTGGACACTTCCTCGCCCAAGGCCTCTCCGGCCTTTTCCACTCCCGGTTCCTGCTCACAGCTAAACATTCCGATTCGGAGTTCACATTGCTCGAATACTGTGAGGGAAAGCAGACACACACCCTGTAAAATTTTTCCTTCGCAGATGACATGGGACGCACTGCTCCCGATCATCACGGCATTGGGCAGGAGTTCTTTTAAGTTTGCAGCCAATTCTTCCATCTTGTCCGCGGTATGTATACTGCTGTGAATCCGCAATAATAGCTGCCTGTTCCTGTCTAACATAATTCCGTCCAAGAAATTATTAAAATTTTCTAATGTTTCAAACAAGTGATTATAAGTTTTCATACCATTGCTCCGCATTAAAATGTATTGTTGGAACCTCTATTTATTTTAGCAATTAAAGTGACAAATTTCAACTGCAAAGACTTAAAGAAAGTGATATTGAAAAATAGGAATAAATGTGATACAATCCAAACAAATGTACGGAAATATGCAAACGATGTATCAGGTGTCTGGCAGAAAGCAGGGATTCATTTTATGAAATACATACGACTAATCAATTTGGCTTCCGTGGGTGTGTTTGGTATGATCTTATCCGCGTCTTTCTGTGACAATCTCCGAACACGGAAAAAGCGGTTGGCAGTAGCAGTCAGCATGGCCGCCATATTAGTGTTTCAGGGAATGTTTTATTTCTGGGTCGATCCGGAAGTGGTTGAACTTGTCTATCCGATTATTACACATTTTCCGTTGGTCGTGGTGCTTTGTATTCTTAACAGGAAAAAACTTTGGCCGATCATTTCCGTTTTGACGGCATATTTCTGTTGTCAGCTTCGCCGGTGGCTGGCATTGCTGATCGTTGCAATATTTTCAGGCGGGACCGTGATGCAGGATGTCGTTGAGCTGATGATAACGCTGCCGATGTTATTGCTGTTACTGCGGTTTATCTCACCCTCCGTGCGGGCCATTTCACAGTATACAACATCTATGCAGTTCCAGTTTGGAATGGTGCCGGCGTTGTACTATGGTTTTGATTATCTGACGCGCGTTTATACCAACATGCTTTTGGAAGGGGTTCCGGTAGCAGTGGAATTTATGCCGTTTGTATGCAGCGTGGCATACTTGGTGTTTGTATTTCACACGGCAGCGGCAGAACGAGTCCGCAGTCAGTTGGAGCAGACACAGGACAGTCTGAATATGCAGATTACGCAGGCTGTACGCGAAATTGAGACTCTGCGGGAGGCTCAGCGCAAGACCAGTATCTATCGCCATGATCTGCGCCATCATATACAGTATCTTTCTGCCTGTATTGAAAACGGAATGCTGGGACAGGCACGGGAATATATCAAAGAGATTTATTCGGAAATTGAGACAAACAGTATCACTGTGTTCTGTGAAAACGAAGTGGCAAATCTGATCTTCTCCAACTTTGCCGGAAGGGCCAAAGATCAGGATATTCCCATAACGATCAGGGCGGAGATTCCCCAGACGATATCCGTGTCCGAAAGCGATCTGTGCGTGCTGTTGTCAAACGCATTGGAAAACGCGTTACATGCCTGTAGGAAGCGGAATGAAAGGGGATTATCCGGAACAATTGAGGTCTTTGTAGGTCAAAAAAGAGACAGGCTTTTTTTAGAGTTTACAAATTCCTGTGATGAGAATGTGGTCTTTGACAATGGAATTCCGGTTGCAGACAGTCCGGGACACGGACTCGGGGTGCGGAGTATAGGTGCTATCGTGGACAAATATGACGGTATCTATAATTTCTCGGTCAAAGACGACAAGTTTGTTTTACAAGTTCTCATTTGACAGTCTTTTTGTAACTGTTCAGAACCATGCGGTGTTTTGCGGCCGGTTCTGGACAGTTTTTTTTCGCCTTTTTTTCGATTGAAATCGTTTGAAGTGCGATCTGTTTTACTGTCGATTCAGTGCAATTTTCTGTCGATTCATGTCGATGGCCTCTTTTGAGGGAGATGATTGTTTTATACTTAATAATCAGAAAATATATGATATTCATTTGAAGAGAAGAAAGTATATACATCAAGAAGGGAATGGAATATGAAGAATACAAAATTATATCCATTTGAGAGAAATCGTTATTATCCGGGGAAAATGCTTACATCCGCGGATTTTCAGGCAGAACAGACCTATTTTAACAATAAGCGCAGGTTTATTAATAACTTGATGTATGGAGCCGGAGTGGTCTGCGGCTGCGGTGTGTTCAGTCTGGACGATTTGTCTCTTCTGGTAGAGAGCGGGGTAGTCATTGACGGTTTGGGACGGGAAATCGTTATAGAATCCTCCGTGGTGAAAAAGCTGTCTGCCATTGAGGGGTTTGAAAATTTAAAAACCAACATGGCCAGCCTATGCCTGCGCTACAAGGAAGAGCCCGTACATACGGTCTACACCATGAACCAGAGAGCGGGAGAGGACGAAAGAGAATACGAGTATAACTGGATCAGTGAAAACTATCAGCTTTTTTTGATGGATCAGGAGGAGGCCGCAAAGCAATATCCCATGGAAGCGGAATTTCTTACCGGTGCGGTTCTCTTTGAAAATGATGATTTCACGGTGAAGCTGGTTATGCCTGCCACAGTCTGCCGCGGGAAGAATGTGAAGCTGGAGATAGAGGTAGAAAAGCACTCCACAGAAAATAAGAAATTGACTTATCGCGGAAGTCTGCAGATTCCGGTATTTCTGACGCCGGAGGGACAGCATGAGCTGGAGATCAATCTGGAGGATATTTCCCTCGGATATAAAGAAAAATTGAAAAAAGAATATTGGCTGCTGACTCAGGAGGTGACTATGCTGGATACTTCCGTGCTGCTCAAAAGCGGCAGCGCCGGCGCCTGGATTGACGGTACGGCTGTGGAGACGGCCGCTTCCTGCTCTATGAAGGTGATGCTTTCGGACAGCGCGCCCAGAGAACTCGTGAACCGTGAAATCGGCCGCATGAGTCTGGAGATGAGAAATATGGGCGGATATCAGGATTATGTGCGTCTGGCAGATTTAAGGCTGGTCCGCACGGAGAGCGCCTATATTATTGAAGAGGTTTTGGAGAAACAGGTAAAAAACTATATCACGGCTCCGGCGCAGGAGGATTTGCGCAACGAATATCTGGAATACTTTATCAAAGAGGGGGAAGTCTTAAAAAGCAAAACCGCCTACAGGGAGGAGCCGGAAAACCAGAATCGGCAGCAGCCATGGAATCATGTGCCGGAGGTGGCTACCGGTATTTTGGAGATTCCTCTGGGAGAGTCAGCCCGGAAAGGCGATATCCGTTATTCCGGCGAAATCATGCATGGGCTTGGAAGAGGCAATGTGTACATAGATATTGGTTATGAATACATTACGGAGGATGCGGCGTTACATGCCTGTGCCAAGAACACGATCTATGGAAATCCGGATCTGTTTAAAAGCGGGAAGACAGCAGGCGTGGATGCGGAGACAGCGGTCAAGGTTATGAATGATAAAGGAAGCTTTATCGTGGCGGCAAAACTTCTCGAAAACGTGGATTATCTGGTATTGACATACCGCTGGATAGCGATTAAATTTCCGGCAGGCAATGATCTGGGACTGGCAGAAAATTACAACGGCAAGAGTATTTCCACAGACACGCCTACGGTGGTTATGGGCACGAAGGAAAGCCATTATTTCCATGTGAAATATAACAATATGGAAAGCTGCAGTGTGGCATATGAATTGACGGAACCCGGAAGCGGAGAGATCACGTCGGACGGCGTTTACACGGCTCCGGCAAAAGAGGGTGTGTATGAGATTCGGATATACTGTATTGACATGCCGATCATCTGTACATATGCATATGCCATTGTAAAGAAAAAAGGATTTGGTGAGTCCGAAGAATAGGGCGTTAAGGAGATTGGCAGGTATGTTCTATCAGTCACAGAAGATGAAACTGGAATGTGTCCGCACTGTGAGAAAAAACGATATCAATGATATTTTGATATGTCAGGATTTGAATACAGCCGCCAGAAATCTGTACACGCTGCTGGTGATTAAAGAACATCAGACTGCCAGACAATATCTGGAGGTATTTGAACGGGCCGGGATGTCGGCTCAGGATTCTTACATTGACAGTTTTTCAGACAGAGGCGCTTTATGCATGGTGTTTGAGTACAAGCAGGAAAGGCCCCTACGGGATTTTTATATGGGAGAGTCCTATACATTGGCGGAATGTGAAGCCGTATGTATCAATGTAATCATGACATGTATCACATCAAATCTGCCCTATCCTCTTCTTTATCTGCTGCTTAGGCAGGAACAACTGCATTTGTCCAAGGACCATACCGTGTATTTCAGCTATCAGATCGACTTAACGGAGCTGGACCCGGAGAAGTCGGAGAGGGACTGCGCGGTTGCCTGTGCTTCTGTTTTAAGAGAGCTTTTAAGGCCCAAAGCTTCACAGAAGGCGTTCAGTTACCGGCTGTTGGAAAAGAAGATATCCAGAAAGAGTTATGACAGGTTTACAGAACTTTATAAGGATATCCGGATTGCCGGGGTGTCAGGGCAGAAACAGGGGATCGGAAAGCGGATAAAGGGCTGGTTTGCCCGCAGACAGGATGTCCTGTTTCGGATTCTGTTATGTATTTGTCTGGTCCTTGGGGTGCTTGCACTGGCGTCCATATTTTTTCAGCTTTTTTTTGGAGACATTCCGTGGCTGCGGATATTGTTTAACGGATTCAAGACCATAGGGACGGAAACACTGGTGTGACAGGGTATCATACAGCGAATCGGAGGACATGACGAATGAGAAAACGGATTCCCTACATAGCAGCATTTGTGTGGCTGTTGGCGATATTGGCTCTGGTCGTTGCAGATAGTTTATTGTGGAGCAATGAACGGAGGATTTCTTCTTTTCATGACGGATGTGTGGCAGGAAGCAAAGTATATATAACAGAGAATATAGATGGAGAAGGCGTTCTCTATGTGTCAGACCTTCGGGGTAAGGTGGAGAAAGTCTTTTTGAGCGGTTCGGTCCGTCCGGGGAGCCTGTTTGGGAAAGTAGATTACCGGGATGGTCTTTATGGTGTCCTTTTGTCAACGGCCGCAGCGGAAGACGGGACGGTGGCGGAATATCGTATTGTCCAATTTGATGACCAGATTCGTCCGGTGGCGGTGACTCCCGGATTACATATGGCCCGGGAGGGAATTCTGACAGGGTTCCATGCAGAAACAGGCGGGTTTTACCTGACCATGGTGTCAGATGGCGGTGAGAAAGCCTGTGTTTATTTTGTGGACAGGCAGGAATTGACGACGGAATTATCCGAGGAGGAATCTTCGCCGTTGGAGATCAAGCTTTATGAGCTTGCCAGCTGTGAAGCGGGAAGGTTTTTTGTGGAAGCCAGATATGAGGAAGGGGAACTGCTGGCCCGCAGGGACAATGGCGACGGTGCGGAGTATTTTCAGAGAGCCCCGGAGGTTCAGAATGCTTTCCGAAGCCGTAGCTTGACGGCGGGACAGTGGATGAAGCTGCGTCAGGAGCGGTTGATCGTTTTTATTCAAATTCTTTTGATTGGATATGTGGCATTATTTCTGGTATTTATTGTGCTCCGGAACCGAAATCATATTGTGTATACCATTGCCATTGTGGAGACGGTTCTTCTGGCGATTACCGCCGCAGGAGTGTTTCAGATCTCGCGGCTTAGGGAAAAGGCGGAGGAGCAGGAGACGGAGCGGTTCGGGTTTTATTATGTAGAGACGCTGGCAGAGAGAATAGGCAATCCTGCAAACTACAATCCGGGAGAAGAGGGATTCTATGACAGCAAGGAATATTATTCTTTGAGAAATCAGCTGAGCAGGTTTGCAGGACAGGAGGAGATTTCCCGGATATTTGCTGATATCTGCATTGTGCGCGGCAGCGACCATCAGGTTCTGGTCAGTGCCAGCGGCTTTAACGGGCAGCAGTTTGAGAAAGTCTATGGGGACGGAACAAAGGATATGCTGGATGCCCTGGCAGCAGGAGAGCAGAAGGCCGATACGGTGATGCGGATTGACGGAGAGGCATATCAGGTGTTGGGCATGTCCGCCACAGAAGGGCTTTATCCGGAGTATCTGCTGATCGGCATTACCAGAAGGGAAGCGTTATCCGTCTGGAAAGAAGGCGGTAAAGATTATCTGGTATATGCGGAAATCCTGTTTTTGATAGGAAGTCTGGTCAGCATCAGCCTTTTGCTATGGCAGGGGAGGGAGCTGAAACGTCTTGCCAAAGCCATGGATAAGGTGGCCGACGGGCAGACGGAGGTAGTGAAAGAGTCGGTTCATGGGAAAGACGTGGACTATATGTGGAACAGTCTTCTGGAAATCCAAAAGACTATCGGCCATATTAATTACACGAAATACCGGATTTTTGAATCCTGTTATCGGTTTGCACCTAAAAATATTGAGAAGATTCTGGGGAAGGATTCTATCACGGAGGTAAAGAGCGGCGACATGGTTCCGGTTTATGGAACGGTGGCATCCATTTCTTCCACAGAGCTGGAAAACCGAGATCTCCAGTCCGCACAGGTCATGAACCGTTTTTTTGAATTGATTGAGAAACATCAGGATGCCGGAGACGGATTTATCGTGTCAGGCCAAAGCGATCTGACGATGCTGAAGGTCCTGTTTTTGGAAAATTCCAGAAATACGGTGGATTTTGAAGTGGCTTTCATGCATGAGCTTTGTGAGGACAAGAGTCAGGAGGGATTAAAGACCAGCGTATTTCTGCACTATGCCCAGTATGTATATGGAGTGGCGGGAACAGAGCAGCAAAGCTTTCCGTTCCTTTTGTCCAGAGAGGGAAAAGAGATCGAGCAATATGCCAGATGGTTTCAGAAAATGGGCCTCAAATTAGTGCTTACCGAGAGTGTGAAAAACAGGGAGAATCAGGAGGGAAATCTTCGATACATCGGATATATTCTGATTACCGATACCGGAGAGAGACTGCGTCTGTATGAAGCGCTGGATGCATGTTCCCTTGCCCAGAGGAGATTGAAGGCGGAGACGGACGCCAAATTCCAGAAGGCCCTTCAATTGTTTTACCAGCATGATTTTTATCTTGCCAGAAGCACATTTTCGGATGTACTGAAGGAAAATCCGGAAGATGCCATAGCAAAATGGTATTTGTTTACCTGTGAGAAATATTTGAATCAGGTACATATTGAAGGAGATGTCTGCAGGCTGTACTGGGAGACATAAGGGGGCTGCAGCCCGGAAAGGAGGTATTAGATCATGGGTGATAATCTGTTTCGGGTCTTGCTGACCTCGATCAAGGCAAAGGTCACACCTTTGGTGACAAAGGTGAAGATGTGGACCAGCTGGAATTTTATCCGCACCACTTTGATTGCCAAAATCCGTGATTTCTTTACCTCTTTGCTGGATGTCAGACCAAGACATAAAAAGGATTATTATTCGGTTTTTGGATGGCTGGTCAGCAGAAGGCTGGCAATGGCTGTTGTGGTGGCAGTAGGCGTCTTAAGTCTGTACTATCTGTTCAGTGCCTGTAAAACCCTGACCTTTGCCAAGGCAGAGGGGATTAAGACCTATGACTATGATTCCATTATGCTGCGCTTTGCCGAGGGGAAAGTGTGGATCAGAGGGAAATCCGGCTATCTGGCCTATGAGGGGGAGGTAAAGGGTGGAAGTGTCACCGGTTACGGAACATTGTATAACCGGGAAGGTGTTGTGGTATATCAGGGGAATTTTGATAAAAACAGGTATCAGGGATATGGAACCAGATATTATGACAGCGGAACCATGATGTATAACGGTAATTTCCAAAATAATCTTTTTGAAGGTACGGGAAAGCTTTACCGGGAGAACGGAAGCCTTGCTTATGAGGGAGAGTTTGTCCTTGGAAAAAAGGACGGCAGCGGAAAGCTGTATGATAATGGCAGCAATCTGGTCTATTCCGGCAGTTTCAGTCAGGATGAACTTTTATACGGCAGTCTTTTGGGCAAGAAAGTCTCGGAGATGGCAGACCTTTATAAAGGGAAAAGGATCTTGTATGAGGATGACCAGAATTTTGCGGTGGTTTTAGAGGATATTGATGCCATGTATCTGGGATGGGGCGACAGCCAGTCTCTGGATGATGAGATTGTTGTGGAACAGGTATTGGTTCTGAAAAACTCTCTGGGAATGGGGGGCAAAACGTTTACCACCATAGAAGAGTTAAGAGGATATTTCGGGACAGAGGATTATGAAGGAAACTCTGAGGTAACCATGCCGGAGGCTGTGGCGATTAACTGGATGGCAGATTATCGAAAGGGTTTCCAGAGAAAAGTGGACATGGAGTTATCAACGGATTATGACGACTATTTTGTGGTAGAGGAGTTTGATCCTTCCTATACAGTCTATCTCTATTCCTTCCGCAAAGACGGGCTGATTTATACCTTTGTCTGTCAGGACCGGGAGGACACGTTTTCCTTCTATTCGATTGAGAAAGACGGGGGTGGCGCATGAGAAAAAATGTATTGACAAAGGGCCTGATCACCCTCCTTGCAGCGGCGGTTCTCATCAGTTCTCCCGGCGGAATCGGGCAGATGCGGGTCCGGGCGGCGGAGCGGGTTCTGACGCTGGATATGGTCAAGAAAACGGCGCTGGCCAACAGTACGGATTATGAGAAACTGGAAAGTCAGCTTCAGGTGAAGGAAGTATCCTTAAAACAGGCCATTAAATCTATCAGGCTGAAACAGAAAAATATGTCAACCTTCCGATGGACGCCTCTTCTCTCATTTAAATTTCCGGAAAAGCCCGATCTGTCAGAGGCGTATGAGTTTCAGTTTAAACCGATTGAGATTCAGGCGGAGATTGATACGATAAAGCACAAAATGACCGATCAGGTGCTGGCGGTATATGAGAATGTCTCCAATCTGTATGTGGATATTGTGGTATTGCAGGATACGATTTCCTTTAATGAAGACAGGCTTTCTTCTATGGAAGCAACCCTTGAAAAAAATAGACGGCAGCTGAAATTGGGGCAGGCGGCCCAAAGCGATATCGACGCCATGGAAAAATCGATAAAGTTTCTGAACGATAAGATTGCGGCCGACAAAAGATCTTTAGAGGCAGATAAAAAGAAGTTATCGACCGCTATTGGCATGGATGTTACCACAGGGTATCGGTTTGAAAATCCTTTTGTGAATTTCAAGGTAGAGAGAAGTCAATTAAAGGATTTGATACAGTATACGCTGGACAGAGATGAAAATTATTATGAAGTTTCCATGGATGCCACCACCAGTCTCATCTCCCTGCGGACCAATTATAATTTGATGGCGGGGCAGTATGGCAGCAAGATGGGATATATTTCCGAGTATGTGAATCAGGCCGTGGCGGGCCAGAAAATCAACGGCAAGGCGTTTAAGAGCAAATACGAGGAATTTTTAGTTGCGATCGATGCCCCTTGGCAGGGGAAGAAAAAGATTCTTTTTATCCGCGTTCCCAAGGAGTGGTTTAAGGGACAGATTTCCGGTATCCGGTATGTGGAGGATGAGCCATATGCCCTGTATGAGGCGGCTTTGGAATATCAGGATGCCCTTCTTGAGAAGAAAAATGCAAAGCAGGATCTGACGGGACAGGTAGAGGACAGTTTCAACAATCTGATCAGCATGAGAAATTCCTATGCGTCTCTCACCGAACAGGTGGAGGATGCCAAAAAGCAGCTGGAGGCAGATGCGGTTTTAAATCGTCTGGGAGAACTGACATATGACGAATATAAGACTTCTTTGGATGAATACGAGAATATGCAGAATGAAATGTTTGAGGCGCTGGCCCTGTATTCTCAGGCCCTGTATTCTTTTGACAGGCTGACCTGCGGAGGAATCACTGCTCTTCTGGAAGGAACAGGGGCGGATTTAAATGCCGGCAGCGGCGGGAACAGCTATGTGGAAGAAGAGTATGCCGAGGGCGCTTACTACTACATTGAATCGATTATTCAGGAGCAGGAGTTTAGGGTCGGGGTAGGCATTCCGGATGATTTTGACGTCAGTGTGACTCATTTTGAACTATGGTGTGACGGAACCCGCATTGGCGGCCGCACAGAGATTGATAAGACCATCCGGCATCTGGCGCTGGCAGTGGACAGTGTGTCGGAGGTAAAACTCAGATTTTATGACGGAGACACATTTGTAGATGACTGTGTCATAGACCCTAATGTTTACAGCGGGCCGCTTCAAATCGTAAAGGGGTATAGCACTGTAAAGCAGGAGAATCCGGAGATCGGCGCCTATACAAGCCAGACGGGAAGTGTCACCGAAATGGTGACCATTACGTTAAAGCCTGATGAGTCGGAGAAAATCGGCTATTATCTGGTGAAGAATAAGGAAGGGAAATATCTGGTTACCAGTACCCCGATTCCCATAAACACAGGTTTCAGGTATCTTCCTTTGATGCAGGGCAGTATGGATCAGCTGATCATTGAATTTTATGGGGAGGATTCCAGATTAAAATATACGGGATATTTTGAAACCAGTAACATGAAACTTATGAAGAACCCGGAGGGAACATGAAATCAGGCAGAAAAAGCAGAAAAGGCAGAATAGCGGCGGCAATTTTGAGCGTAAGTGTCTTTACGTGGATTCTGTGCGGTCAAATAGTCAGAGGCGCTATTTTTGACGAATCCAGAGCCGTGACATATGAACAGTATGCGTCTTCCCATGTGATTGAGGACTCCACGCTGTTTATCGGTACATACCTTATTCATATTCAGGCCCTCACGGATGAGTTGTATGAGAAGGCCTTGGAAAGTGCCGCGGATTCGAACCAGACCAACATCTACTATAAGTCGGAGCTGGCAGGCGGCGCGTGGTTTGACATTACGGATGCCGCGGGTCTTTCCGATATCTCTGACCGGGGAACCGTGATTCCCGAGTCGGAACTGGCGGATTTGTGGGTGACCTGCCATACCGGTTCCGACGGCATCACCCGGGATGCCAGAAACGGCGAGGCAATCAGCATTTTTGATACACCTGATCCTTATGATCTGTATAATCTGCCGGAATTAGAGCCTATCCGCCTTCAGTATGACAATGTGTTTTCTTCGAGAAGCACAGGGGTGGATAGATATTATTACACAAGGCTTCGGTCGTTTTTTGGATTAGATTTAAGAAATGGGATTACGGACCAGTGTGATCAGCAGCTTGCAGGGCTTCAGAGCTGCTATGAGAGTCTTCAAAACTCAGATCAGAAAGAGCTGGCGGAGATTGTGAGCACTCTTATGAGCCGGATTGACGCAAGGAGAAGAGCGGAAATTTTCTCCCAGTTGTCCGAGATTGATAACAATCGGCTGACCAGTCTTCAGAATAGCTGCTCCGGTCAGGGATATAACAAGAAAAGTTATAACAACGAACAGTTTGTGGAAAACGCAAACGTTATAGACGCCATAGGAACCAGCCTCCAAAGCTGTCAGGAAAGCTATATTGAACATTCGGGCAAAATGCTGGAGCAAGGGGAAACGGTTCTGAAAAATACGGAATACGAAAAGAGTATGCAGGTAGTGGAACTGTCCGCAGAGGGATGGAATTCCCAGACGGAGACGCTGCTTCTGGAATTACAGGATCTTTATCATATTCAGGATGATGTTGTGGCGGATGCGGGGAAAGAGCTGGCGCTGTTGGACGGGGAGCTGCTGGATGCTGCGGAGGACAAGTATCTACAGATCTTGTCACAGGGAGCGGGAGGCGCTTATCAGGCGGTGGTGGCAAACGGAGTCAGTCAGGCGGCTAAAAATCAGGTGTTGGATGACAGGAAGTCCGTAGCCAATGGAGCGAGATCAGAATTCCAGTATCTGATACAGGCCAAGACGAAGCGGATGTCGGCAGCGGATGCCGTGGATTATATTTACAGGCGGATCGAGCAGGCGGAAACCTTTTATGATCAGGCAGCCCATGATGATTTTCGGACCAAGGCAGGAGAAACCATCGACGAGCACATTTTGTGGCTGCAGGATCTGGCCCGGTCTGTCTCCGGCGAGGAAGAGGGATTGCAGTCGGAGCTTCAGAAACTGGAAAACAGAAAGGAAGAACTGCTGGAAAAACAGGCGGACGCATTGGATAACAATGATTTGAGTACGGCCAGAAAGTATGAGGCATTGATCGCGCAGGCAGATGCGGAAATCGGGGCTATGGAACAGGAGCTGAACGCGATTCTCACCAGTTCTTCAAGTACGGCGGCCCAGAAAGCTCAGGCGGCCAATCAGGCGGGAGACAGCACCATCCTGAACAATATAAACCAGATGAAAAAATCCGCGCTCTCCATGATTGCCGAGGGCGACATTTCAGGAAATGACAGTCTGGGAAATATAATAGACAGTCTGGCTTCTTTGGGGGCGGAAAGCGCTTTGGCGGAAATCAGGGACAAAGTGTCGGATTCGGGAAATTCCCAGCTTTTAAGGGATCTTGACAGGGCCATAGAGGACAGCAAAGAAAGCAGTCTCCATGATTTGTACGGAGGCACCAGTACAACAGGCACGGGAGCAGGTGGAAGCGGAACAGGAAGCGGATCCGGAGGAACGGGAAGCGGATCCGGCGGAACAGGAAGCGGAAGCGGCGGAACGGGAAACGGAAGCGGCGGAATGGGAAGCGGATCCGGTGGAACGGGAAATGAAGCGGCGGGCACAGTGAGCGGCTTAAGTGAAGGGGATATTCAGGCGGCGATTGAGGCGGTTTTTGGAGATACCTTTGACAATTTAAGCGATGCGGACAAAGCGGCGGCTGCGGCGGCGTTAAACCGTGTCGGGCAGTCGGGAAGCCGTCAGGCGGCCAATCTGGCACAGACTTTTCTGAATCAGTGTGTAAAGGATGGAAATGCATATATTTTCCAAAAACTGAAAGGGGAATCTGCGGAACATATTCCTCTGCGGCTTGTGGGACTGTGTAGCGGATACCGTTATGTATACAGCGATTCCAAGAAAGAAGTGACCCTGACGAAGAAATCAAATATCTGCCGTTTTACGGTGTACAGCGACCGGATGGTGCGGCAGGACGGCTCGGAAGAGAAGCTGACAGCGTCTGTCAAGGTGCAGAATGTACCATATCTGGCGGAGGAAGACGCGATTGCTCATTTCCAGTGTCAGGCGGAGTATATAGATACCACGGATTATGGAGTGGCATTAAGTGCGCAAATGCAGAAACATGTCGAAGAGCTGGTGGATGCATTGCAGGAAGGAGAGGGGTAAGTATGGCAGATTATCCAATTATTGCAGACGTCAGCGCCCATATTGTACGAACGCTGCGCAAAAAAATGTGTCCGGAGCCGATCCCGTCTCCCAATAATATAGAAATCTCTTCCCCCACGGATCAGGACGTGGACTACATTCTGGGATTGTATCTGTATGATATCCGGGAAGAGAGTGATGTGACCCAGCCCCCTTTTGTGCAAAAGGGGAGGGTACAGCTGCAAAAGCCGCCCAGGCCATATGGCCTTTACTATATGGTCTTTATAAACGGTTCCTCCCAGATGGGATTAAAGGCGCCGGATATACAAAAAATCATCGGAAGAGTGGCACAGATTGTCAATGACAACAGTTCTGTTCTTCCCAACCAACTGCAGTCCTGGCTTACAACGCAGGAACCTCCCATTGTACTGTCTCAGGCGAAGATAAGTTTGGAGGAGAAAGTCAGGGTGTGGCAGGCTGTCAATAAGCCATATCAGATCAGCCTGTTCTACAAGGCGGCACCCGTATTTCTGTCCAGCGAAGTGGTCATCGACACGCCTCGTGTTGTGGACGCACAGTTTGGGTTGCACATTACAGGAGAGGAAGGAGGAGAGGGATAACAGGTGGATGCATCCGTCATTTGCTTTCAGTTGGATTTATTGATCCGGCTCATTGATACCACAACCGGAGCGGAGCCAGAGGAGAGAAATGTCAGCTTTTTTAAGGACGGAAAGCAGGTCCGGCCCATTCCAAGAGGAAGCGGTAACTACGTATTCCTAAATTGCGGACGGGAGGACGGCAATCTGGAAATCAGGGCTTGGGGTTATGAGCCATGTCAGGTATCCGTGGAATATGAAATGCTGGATAAACAACTGCCTGTTAAGGAAGTGTTCCTGATACCGTCAGAGAACACGGCAAGTATTCAGCCCATTATTACTTTCTCAGGACAGCTTCCGGGACTGGAAAGTGTGCAGGCAGTAAATTTAGGCTCGACCTGTTGCTGTATTAGTGAGTTTGACGAGAGAAAACGCATTATGAAGCTGTTTAAAACCCACAGGTCAGGCATGGATGACATTTATTATGGTTTGATCCACCCGGACAGACAGACCTATGAGCCGTTCGAGGTGGTAAAGGAGATATCCGAATCTTCCATAAAGATCAGCCAGCCGTTACAGGAGCCGTTTTCCGAGAATTATCCGATTGCCAGAATTATTTTCGGAAAGACCACACCGGAGGGAAACTATTTACTGCGGGTCAGAGATGATTCGTCCCGTCTGTTACTTCTGGTTCGGTATGTGGTAAAAGGCAATGTGAAATTCAAAACAGTGGACTTCCATGATTTGGAGGAAGCAAAACTGATATAAGGAGCAGGGCATATGGCACAAATCGTAGTAACAGGAGCGTCGGCAGTATGTACGTTTGGAACGGCGCCCGGAACAATCAACGCAACCTCTCAGACAGTTTGTATGGCAGAGGGAAAACCCATTGCGACAATTCAGGACTGTCAGCCGGGCAGTATCACTCCTTTTGGAATGTGTACGTCTCTGGCCAATCCGCAGGTGGCGGCGGCTACGGCGGCGGCCCTCGGAGTCCTGACCCCCCAGCCGTGTGTCTGCATGCCGGCAGGAACATGGATACCGACGAAGCCTGCCGTATTGATAGACAAGAAGCCCTGCCTTACCAATGACTGTACCTTGATGTGTGCCAACGGGGCAGGCGTTATCAGCATTACCGCCCCCGGGCAGACCAAGGCGGCCATAACATGATGTATGGTACTTAATGGAAAAAGAGAACGAAAGGAGAACTACTATTATGGCAGAATATTTTACACCGGGAGTATATGTGGAAGAGTATGACAATACTCCGCGGAGCATAGAAGGTGTGGGAACCAGCACCGCCGGATTTATCGGCTTTGCGGAAAAAGGCCCCACAATCGGAGCTCCGTCTCTGGTAACCAGTTTCAAATCTTTTGTAAAGCAGTTTGGAGGATTTTTAAGCGAATTTACCCATGGAGAGTACCGCTATCTGGCAAACAGTGTGGAACAGTTTTTTATCAACGGAGGCACTCGTTGTTATGTATCCCGTGTCATTCCCAAGGATGCAGTGGCGGCCCAAAAAGAGATGGGACCCCTTTCCTTGGAGGCTGCCAATGAAGGAAAATGGGGCAACCGCATTCAGGTTTCCTTAAGCACGGTGGAAAAACGTAAAATGCAGTTAATCGCCGAGTCAGGAACCGGCTATGTGGCAAAGACTGTGGAAGGTTTCCGGGAAGGGGATCTGGTAGAGGTAAACGGAGAGTATAACCGCATTTCCACGATCTATGATAATACGGTAACCTTTGAGGTTCCGTTCGCAGGAACGGTGGTGGACAAAGGGATTATTCCCAAGACTGTTCTCTATCTGGTGACCGTGGATGTCAGTGTCCGCTATAACGACGAAGTGGAAAACTATGGAGAGTTAAGTTTTAACATTGCGTCTCCCAACTACATTGGTTCTCAGATGTCAAAAAGCGAGATTGTAAAGGTTTCCGTGGGACAACTGGAGGGAATCGGCAATCCTGTGGAAGCTATTTTTGGAGAGGGCGTCCAGAGCGGCATGATCAATCTGGAGGGCGGTTTTGACGGAACCATGGATAAAATCACTCCCCTGACTTTCATCGGAGTGGACAAAGGCCCCGGAAAACGCACCGGAATCCAGTCCTTCTTGGAAAACGGTACGGTCAGTATGCTGGCGATTCCCGGAGTCACAGACCCGGAAGTCATCGTGTCTCTGGTAACTCACTGCGAGAGCTTAAAGAGCAGAGTGGCAGTATTTGACATGCCGAAGGAGATGTATAAGGTAAAGGATCTGATTGAATACCGCAGCATGATCGATTCTACTTATGCGGCTATGTATCATCCGTGGATTCAGGTGTTTGACCGTTCCTCCAATAAGAGTGACTTTGTTCCGCCTTCAGGTGCCGTTATGGGTATTTACTCCAGAACCGATGTGAACCGGGGCGTTCACAAGGCTCCTGCCAATGAAATCGTGTTCTGTACCGGTTTGAAGGTGAACTACACCAAGGCGGAGCAGGATATCCTGAATCCCGAGGGCGTGAACCTGATCCGTGCCATTCCCGGTCAGGGAATCCGCGTATGGGGCGCAAGGACTGCCAGCAGCAGCACGGCATTCAAATATGTGAACGTCAAACGTCTTTTCATCTATGTGGAGGAGAGCATCAAGGCAAATACCAACTGGGTGGTATTTGAGCCCAATGATGCCGCACTATGGCAGAGAGTCAGCCTGACCATCTCTTCGTTCCTTGACAGTATGTGGAGAACCGGTATGCTGGCAGGTTCCACACCAAACGAAGGCTATTTTGTGGAGATCGGGGCATCTACCATGAGCCGTGACGATATCATGAACGGCAGACTGATCTGCAACATTGGTATTGCTCCTTCCCGTCCTGCGGAATTTGTGATCTTCCGTGTGACCCAGCATACCGCTGAGTCCGGCGGAGAGCAGGAAGAGAGCTGATGGAATAATCGTTGAGAAGCAACGCAATACAAAAGGAGAGATAAACTATGGCAACGTATGAAAACAGTAAAGGACTTTCCTATCCTTTGACAAAAATGAACTTCCTGGTTACTGTGGACGGAGTTTCCGGTACGGCGGCATTCAGTGAGGTAACAGGGGTGGAAGCATCTGTTGATGTGATCGAATTCCGACAGGGGAACGCGAACAGTCTGGCTCCGGTTAAGATTCCGGGTCTGGTAAAACATGGCAATGTGACCCTGAAGATGGGGTATACCTTAGACAGCGCATTTAAGACTTGGATTCAGGAGTGCGTCAGCGAGGTGAGAGGTGAGATTCCCCGTAACAATGTGCAGATTGAGATGATCGACATCAACGGCGGATCTCCTCAGACCATGGCCACGGCCATCAGCGGAACCAGAGTATGGATTCTGACCAACGCATGGGTGACCAAGTACAACGCGCCTGATCTGGACGCAAAGACAAGCGATGTGGCTATTGAGAGCGTCGAGATCGCTTATGAGGAACTGGTGATTCCCAACTAATAATGAAGGAAGCTGGTGGGGAAAGCCTCAAAATGGCTTTCCCCGGCCGGTATCATCCGACGAGTGATACTGTCTTGCATAAATGTCACCTGAGTTCAGGTGTTATTTATGGAATGCAGTATGAATGAGCAGGAAAGGAGAACAGAATGGAAACAGTTTATGAATTTACTTTGCCAAAAGGTTATTTGGACAGTGCCGGACAGCTTCACAGAAGCGGCAAGATGCGTCTGGCTACGGCGGGTGATGAAATCAGCGCTACCAGAGACCCAAGGGTTTTGAGCAATCCTTCTTATCTCACCATTGTGATCTTGGGCAAGGTGGTGACGGAATTAGAAGGGCTGGAAATGGTGACAGCCAATGTGATTGAGAAATTATTTACGGCGGATCTGGCGTTTTTGCAGGACATGTATCAGAGAATCAATGACATCGAGCCGCCGGTGATGGAAGTGGTCTGCCCGGACTGCGGAAAGATTTTTAAGGCCCCTTTAAATTTTACAGGGGAGGGATAAAACTGTATCCCAAAGAGGAACTGTATCGGGAGATGGCGTTTATCTCTTACTATTTTCACTGGAGCAATGAAGAGGTTTTAAAGCTGGATCATATGAGCCGGAGAAAGTGGTGCGGTGAGATATCGCAGATCAACCAGAGTTTGAATCCCTCCAAAAAAGAGAAAGAAAAGAGCATTCTGGATATGAAGGCTACACATTAAAGAAGCTGCACATTTTAAAAGCTGCGAATCAGAGAAAATTTTGTCAGAGAGGTTGAAGGAATATGGCGCTTACGACGGCAGATTCAGGGAATATTTTAGTCCAAAATTTCGGAAAGAATCCGGCGGTCAATTTTAATTTCATGCTGCGGGTAGAGGGGATTTATGATCTTCCCTGCAAATCCGTGCGGGCTTTCCAGAGGGAAAACGAGTATGAACTGATTCAGGAGGGCGGGCTTAACGATTATGTCCATATGCGGCGCAAACCGATCTCCAAGCCGTTTACCTTTCAGGTGGAGCGGTATGCCGGGGTGGATATTTTGGACCCTCTGGCAAACGGCACAGATTTGGTGCTTCCGGTAATCTTGATGGTCAACAGGTATCTGGCATACGGCGATTTCCTTCCGGACCGCATGTATGTATTTACAGGGTGTACGGTGATGGCCAAGGAATATGGGGAACTGAATGCGGAGAAAAGCGGTCTTTTGATAGAGACCACCACCATTGCGTACAGGGAAATGCTGTGTATAGAAAATCCCGCCACAAGCTTTTTGATGGAGGAACCGTGGAAATTCCAAGGCACGGAAAAGAAGGGAAACGCAAATCAGTCCGCCGTGCATTACAAGGCCGGCGATGTGGACGACAGGGAGCCGGTTCTGGAAGAGGCCAGAAAGCGGGCCGAAAAATGGGAGTTTAAGGATGAAAACGAAAAGCCTAACACAGTGCCTTTGAAGGCTGTGCAGCCCCGGCATCAGAAGACCAAAGAGGAAATGGAAAGCAGTGCAAGAAGGTGGCCGAATGCCCGCAGCGCTGCCAATGTGGCGGCGTTTCTAGGAAAAAATTAACCTGAAAGGAGGATGAGCCATGCTTACCGTGAAAGCGCCTATTGAATTGAAAAGCCATACAAACATGGTCTCATCTTGGGAGAAATTTTACCATAGAATCAGCGGAAACTACGAGGTAATGTCCTCCGGGATCGACCATGAGGATCTGCTCCATGTGATGTCTGTTCCGCCGGAAGTATATATAGGGGCCGGTGACATGACCAATCTGGTGAATAATAACAGAATCCAGACGCATCAGGAAACAAAGCTGGAGATTATCAATAATCTTCTGAACAGAATAAGCCTGACAGAACAGGCGGATCTGACATATCAGGACAGGGTCTATATCACAGAGGTTTTGAATAAATTGGGCATCCGGAATGTAAGCCGGTTTATGGATCAGGTTTTTGCACTGAAACAGGAGACTCAGGTCACAGAACAGTTGATCAGCCTGTATTGGAATCATTTAGAAGAGTTAAACCGGGTGGTTCAGCAATATAGCCATATCACTAAAGACGAAAAAACAGTTACACAAAATTCGGAAAGCCGGACAGACCTTCACCTTCATGAAGAGATTATGAACCGGCTGCAGACTGGGGCGGTATATCAGATTCTTTCCAATTTCTACAGCAGCTATAACAACAGCAACCAGTATGTCTCGGGCCCGGAGCTTCAGATCACGGAGCAGAAACGGGTGGCGGCTAATATTCTGCTGAACCGGTTGAAAAATGTGGTTCGGGAGGATAACGTGCCCTTAGTATACCGGCATGAAAATTATTACGAAACCATGAATCTGGAAGAAAACCTGATAGATCAGGATACCATGAATGCCCGGATCACATCGGCGGTTCTGTTAAATCTGGTTGACAATCTTTACTTCAGCCGGTTTGAGAGACAGTTAAAAAAGCATGAGACATGGCTTAACATAGTAAACGCCCTATATCAGACGATGGACAATACGCTTTGGAGGCTGAGGAATGAAACAAGCAGCCGTTTTGATACGCGAAACAGCAAAAAGGCGCTGACCGTCTATCAGAAACAGGTCTATGAACAGGAGATTGAGGCGGTTTATCAGCTTCTGGCCTTAGGGCGGGAAGAATCGCCGGAAACCGGAGGAAATGATCCGATCCGGTTCTATCAGCAGACAATATCAGAAGAAAACCGCTATGAAGAAGCGGACATTCGGTATCCTGCCATCCGGGAGGATGAGACGGAAGAGGAGACCGTGACAGGGGAAAAGGAGGTCAGGGATAACAGACCGGAAACGGATCTGAGGCTGGAAAAAGAGACGGAGCGTCTTTTATCAGAATACAGCAGCAGGTTTGAAAAGGAGCAGTCTGTTGTTTATCAGGGGGAAAACCGGAATCAGATTTTGACGGAAACCTATGAAAGTCCCTTAAGGCAGGACCAAGAAGAGCAGGGAAGATTTCCGTCTGCCGAATTAAGCATTCCCGAGAATCAGGAGAATTATTTTGTCACAGAGGAAAACAACATTCAGCAGACTCTGTACAGCCAAGAGGAGAACCTCACGGCCATCGAGCGGCAGATAAAGCAGATCAATCAGCAAAATATAGAGAATTTTAACCGTTATCAGGAGATTTTGCGGCAGCAGGAGGAGCGGAAAAAGACAGTCAGGCCGTCCGCCGAGAGAATGCGGCAGGAAAGTCTAATGGCTCTTGAGAACCCGGATCAGCTTATGGAAGAGTACCGGCAGGAGACCACCGTGATACAACAGCAGAATCTGGAGAATTTAAGCCGGTTTACGGAACTTCTGCCGGAGCAGACCAGAAAAATATACGAAAGACTGGAACAATACCGGAGCGGTTCCAAGCAGCCGGAAGACCATGTTCAGGCGACCCGGAATAACATAGGACTTCTTCTCCATGATATTCAGCAGATCGAGAGGGAAAATGTTACAGCACAACCTCTTCCCCAAAAGGATATTGACCAGCTCCGCCGGATGTCGGAGACTGTTTTGGAAAAGTGGGAGGAGAGACAGGAGACAGAGTCCAGATTAGTAACAAGGACAACAACTGCAAGGAGCGACATTTCGTTGGTTCATAAGTCCATAGACAATCAGGTGGACGAAGAACTGCTGCAGCAGCTTTTGGAGCAGAACAGGACATCGAGCAGCAAAGTCAGGGTGACAGAGAATGAAAAAGTGGAAACGCAGGTGAATCGCACCACAGTCCATCAACAGACCCAGAACAGCCTGATAAAAGAAACCGAAGATTTGACGGAGCTGATTCAAAGGGGAGTGCAGAGGCAGATCGGCAGTATCTCCGATCAGGTTTACAGCAAGCTGGAGAAACGGCTTCAGAATGAAAAGCAGAGACGAGGATACTAAATCATGAATGCTTTAGGACAAAATCTAGCAAGCAGTTTCAGCGGGAATATCCCCAAAGCCATTCTGTGTGTCAGAAAGATGCCGACTCAGAAGATGTCGGCACAGGATTCTTGGGCAGATACGGTCAATGCTGCCGCAGGTCTCCAAGAGGAGCTTCTGGCGAAAACCAAGATGGCTCTGGAGGGCTCCCAGACTTTTGGCTCCTTGACAAAAGGCGGCATGATGGAAGATTCCGGCTATTTTGCCATAGAAGTCCAGTATAATCCCAGTTCCATTCATATGGAAACTCTGGCCGGTCGTCAGGTTGACTATTCGGGCGGCAATCTGGGCGGCAAAAGCATCAATCAGCAAACCGAGGTCACCCAGCCGGTGTCCACTACCATGAGCTTTCAGTTGATTTTTGACGATATGAATCCCTTCGATGCATTTATGCTGGAGAACCTTGCCCCCACAACTGTGGGCAACACTGTTTCCTTAGCCGGCGGTTTGAAGAAAATGACGACGGATGACATGGCAAAGGGCGGCTATTCGGTTCAGACTCAGGTGGATGGTCTGATGGCTCTGTTGACCCAGACTGAGACCAGACAGGTTATCTTTTTCTGGGCCCAAATGTGTTTTCGCGGAGAGCTAACCAGTGTGAATACCCGCTATACCATGTTCAATAAAGATGGGAATCCTATCCGGGGAGTGGCGGACCTGACAATCTGTCAGGGGGAGGATCCCAGATTCGGTTATGACACGACGTATTGGGACGAGGCATTTTCCAAAGCATTTGGGAATGAGGAGGAAAATGAGGTGCGCGGCATGGCAGACCAGTGGTCCAGAAAGCTCAATAATAATTTTTTGAATCTCAACTTGTAGACAGGAGGATAAAATGTCTTTGTCAGATGTTGTTTCTCAAAGTGTTTCTCAAAGAAGCGGGAATATTGAGAAGGCAGTCATAGAAATTATTGACCTGAGAGGTCGTCAGGACGTGACGGTAGATCCGGCGGTAGAAGTGCAGGGCGGCGGAATGGCAGGAAGGCGCTCTTCCATACCTTCCATGCCCCTCCTGAAGGCGTCTGAGACTTTTGCCGGCGCATCGGCCGTGACAGATACTCTGGCCTATGTGGGCGAAAGGGCAGGATTAAATGTTCGGAGCGGTCCGGTCGATCCGCTCCTCAAAGCACAAGGCGCCACAAGGAAGCTTTTTTATGTGCAGTTTAATCCGAGCGAGTTGTCTCTGTCCGGTCATGGAGGCGGTCTGGTCAGTAAGACGGACTTTTCCAATAAAGGAAGTAACATTTCACTTGGCAGGGCAGAGATCCGAATCACTATGAATGTGAAATTGATTTTTGATAAAACAGATTCTCAGGATGCATTTATGGGGGATAAGTTTAATATATCGGAAACCTCCATCGTCACAGGAGGGATAAAAGCGGTTCGTTCGGCCACAGGCAAAAAGGATAATTCGGTTCAGGCGGAAGTAGAGGGGTTTATGGCGGCGCTCCGCTCCGCGTATACCAGACGGATCACCTTTCATTGGGGAACCATGAACTACACAGGGATACTGAACAGGGTTTCGGCCGAGTATACCATGTTCAATGTGCTGGGGCTGCCCATAAGAGCCTATGTAGACCTCTCTCTGGTCTGTGCGGACGAGACGGTTTCCCCCGGCAGCATGGGAACTTGGCAGCAGTATTATAATCAGCTTGCCCGGAAAGGGGATCAAAGTTATGTCAAAGCGGCCCAAGAGGCAGGAAATTGGTTCAACTTTAATATCTGATCATTGGGAATAGGACGGAAAGGACGATGGGATCATGGCATCATTTCAATATGAAGAGTTAAAAGAAAAATATGAAAGTTTTTCCCATCCTCTGGCCCAGATTCTGGTCAACGGCAAAGATGTTGTGGACAACAAATGTGGTTTTCAGCTATCCGATATTGAGGTGGAGATGACCAGCGGTTTTGAGGCAGCCATAGCCACATTCTGGATCTATGGCTGCTATGACAAGGATAACAGCGAATTTCGGTTTTCGGATTTGAAAAAGTATATTTTTATGGGTTCCAGTGTGGCCATTAACTTGGGGTATGGGATACATGTCCGTGAAATCTTCCGGGGATTTATATCCAGAGTCAATTTCTCGTTCCGGGAAGGGAGAGAAGAGATGCCGGGGGTCGAGGTAACGGCCATGGATGTGAAAGGTATCATGATGTCGGGAAATTACTCCAAGCAGCTGGAAGTGTCCTGCTTTTCCGAGGGCGTCCGAAAAATCCTTGAGCAGACGGCCTCCGCTTATGAAAGACTGAAATCCATAGAGGTTATTACCAAATTAGATATCACGGACACGCCGGACAAGGAAGAGACAGGTGGCGGTTCTCAGGGGGACAAGGCTTCGGACAGAACCATTGAGATGGTCTGTGAAAGTGATTATGAGTTTGTGGTGAAAGCGGCCAAAAAATTCAACTATGAGTTTTTTTCCGTAGGAGGAACCGTATATTTCAGAAAGGCTAAGAACAACAAAGAACTTCTCATGGAGGCAGGGCCGGGAAACGGCCTGAGAAGCTATGATGTGGGATATGACCTGACAGGAATCGTGGGAAGGGTGGAAGTCCGCGGGATGGACGTAGGAAAATCCAAGATGATTTCCGCATCCAAAAAACTGCAAAACAAAATATCTCAGGGAAATAAGGCCAAACCGCTGATAAGCAAGGCCCAGAAGGTGTACATAGATCCCACTGTCTCTTCGCAGAAAGATGCCGGCTACAGAGCCGAATATCTGACGGAGGATATTTCTTACCGTCTGGGAACTCTGGAGGCAGAGTTTATCGGGCTGCCGGAGCTGACGCCGGGACGGTTTCTGAAGATAAAAGGGCTGGGGACGGCGGTGTCCAACACCTTTTATCTGGTCACGGTCCGGCATATTATGGACAGCGAAAAAGGATATGTGACCAAGGTAGTCGGAAAGACGGCCAGCATGGAGAATGGAGTTTAACATGGGACTATATGATGTAATCGACGATATTACGGAAAAACAGGTGATGAAGACTGACACCGGCGACAACCGGATTTTTGGAGTGGTGGTAGGGCAGGTGGCAAAAAACTATGACCAGAATATGCCGGGGCGCGTCTGTGTGACCGTGCCTACCAGAGATCAGGACGCCAACGAATTAAAATGGGCCAGAGTAGCCATGGCTTCCGGAGGTTCCAAATGGGGACAGTATTTTCTGCCGGAAGTGGGGGATCAGGTGCTTATAGCCTTTGAACAGGGAAATATAGAGAGGCCTTATGTGATCGGCTGTATTCCCAAAGACAGGGACGAGATTCTGAGGAAAAGCGCAGACGAGGATAACCAGTACAAAAAGATTGTCACAAAAAATGGGAATACCATCTATTTTGAAGATAACAAGGAAGGGGAAGGCGCCAAGGATAAGATTAAGATTGTCACCGCCAAAGAAACCCACAGGATTGAACTTGATAATGAGAAGAATGTGATTTTGATTTCCGATAAAGGCGGGAAGAACCATATCCAGATGAAAACGGAATCCGGAGATATGGAAATCACGGTGGAGAAGAAGCTGACGGTGAAGGTGGGAGACAATATTGAACTGATCATGAACGGAAGTAATGGAACCGTCAAGTTAGAGTCCACCAAACTAAATGTAAAGACAAGCGGAAAAATTAGTCTGAAGTCGGATGGCAATACCGAGCTGGAGGCAGCCAGCATTTCCGCGGAGGCAAACGCAATGCTGAAGCTGAAGAGCAGCGGAAATGTCTCTGTGTCGGGAACACCGGTTATGATCGGGTAGAAAGAGGATAGTGTGAGAAGAACTTCTAATGCTCACAGCATTGGCTGTTTTGCAAAGAAGTTCTAAGTCTCACACAGAAATTTGTGCTTGCGCCCGAATTTCCGGGTTGCAGCAAGAATGGAGATTAATATGTCGGAACATGGATTTTTAGGCGCGGGAATGAAATTTCCGCCCCAGATCAATAAGGCCACGGGAAGGTTTGTGGTTTCATCGGAAGAGGAAAGCGTGAAGGAGTCCGTGTACCTGATCCTGATGACCCAGCAGACGGAACGGTTTCTCAGGCCGGAATTTGGAAGCAACCTGATGTCCTATACATTTATGGACATCAACATGACCTCTGTCAGTATGATGATACGGGATCTTACGGAACAGATCGCAAAGCAGGAGCCAAGGGTTCAGGACGTGGCGATTACCACCGATTCTCAGGTGAAGGAAGGATGCCTGCTGGTAAACATCGATTACACCGTCCGCAGCAGCCATGTGAGAGACAGTTTGGTATTTCCCTTTTATTTAAACGCAGCAGCCGAGGAAGAAGCCTATGAGCCAGAACAATATGAATCAGAAGAATTGGAATGAATGGAAAATCGATAAGCGCTCCCGGGAGGATATTGAAGACCGGATAGAAGAACTGGCCTCTTCCTATGTGCCGGAGTGGCATTTTGACCGGGAGAATCCGGATATCGGATCGGTCATCGCCAAAATATTTGCGGATCAGATGGCCGGAAATCTCAAAAGATACAATCAGGTGCTGGAAAGGTATCATACGGAATTCATAAATATGCTGGGAATCTCCCTGTTGCCTCCCAAGCCGGCTACGGCCACGGTGGTTATGGATCTGGTTCAGGATACCATACCGGGGGCCACGGTGTATAAGGGCACAAAGCTGCTGGCGGAAACGGAGCAGGACGGTGGGCAGATTATCTTTGAGACCGCCCACAATCTGTATGTGACCAATTCCGTTCTGGAAGCCGTGTTTATGACCATAGAGAGCGGCGGAAAGATCATTCCCTTACAAGGCCGTTTCGAACCCGCCGAGATAGCAGAAGGAACCGGGGCGGGAGAAGAAGAGGAAGAAGCTTCTGTCGGGGAGGAGGAGAACGGCTTAACACCGTTTCGGCTTTTTAGCAATGAGTTAAAAGGAATTCAGAAAAACGCTCTGCTGCTGTATCACTCCATCGTGCTGGATGTGGAGAACAATAATATTTATGTGAAGATTCAGGGAAATCCGAAACTGATAGAGAAGATCGAGGAGAAGCGTTATCGGTTTTACTTTCTGACGGAAGAAGGCCTGGTTCCTGCCAGAGAGGTTCAGGTGCTTTCGGATAAAGAGACGGTGATTCTCAGGAAGGAGAAAAAGAATCTTAAGACGGAATTTGAGGGAAAACAGTACAGTCTGCTGGCTCTTGTGGCAGAAGAGCCGATAGAAGAGAACCTTTCCGTGTCCCGCATTGCCATGTCTTCTTCCGGGGAGGAGGCTTCTGCGGATTTTGCAGGCAGCGGCGCCACGGATTTTGATGTGCAGTCTTTTGACCCCTTTGGTGATACCCTGTCTTTGTATCAGGAATGCTATCTGGGGCATGACGAGTATTTCAGTAAGGCAGGGTCAACGATTCATCTGGAATTTGACGTATCCTACAGGGAGCACAGAATTCTTAACGCTGTTCAGGGCGAGGATACCCAGTTGAAAGTCATAAAGAGAAAACCGAGAGTGATCTGGACGGATATGCCGGCAGATACCAGAGCGGAGGAAATTTCTTTTGAATATTTTAACGGGATCGGATGGAAGAAGCTGAAGACCTTTCAGGAAACCGGAAATCTGTTTGCCCGTGATCAGGAAGGAACTTATGAAATCTCCTTTGTATGTCCGGATGACTGGCAGGAAACGGGGGTGGGGGCTTATCAGGGAAGATGCATTCGGATGCAGGTGTTAAAGGCGGATAACTGTTATATGCGTCCCTGTATCCATCACTATCCCCATATAAAGAATCTGAAGGTGTCTTTTTCCTATGAAAGCCATTATATGGACGCGGAACGTCTGATTTCCATCGTGGGAACAGGGAGACAGGATCTGACCAAGGCCGTAAAAGAAGGCAGTCCCTTTGTGGCGTTTTCCAGAGGCATGTACACCACGGATGCCTTGTATCTGGGTTTTTCCCGGAAAATGGAATCCGGCCCTGTCAGCATCTTGTTCCAGATGGAGGAAGGCAGCCGTTTTGAAGGCACCAAATGCCGTTTTGAATACAGCACCGCCAAGGGATTCAAACAGATGAAGGTTCTTGATTATACCATGGACATGTCCCGCTCCGGCACGGTGATGTTTATCCCTCAGGCAGATATGCATGCGATCACGCTGGAGGGAAAGAAAGAGTACTGGATTCGCGTAAGTCCGGTGGATGCCCGGAGAATCCCCAAGGAAGGGGCGCTGCCCCTCATCAAAGGAATCACGCCCAATGCCGTTCAGGCTGCGAATATAGAAACCAGATCAGAAGAAGACTTTTATCTGGATGAGCCCCTGCCGGATATGTCCGTAAATCTGGGAGTCCCCTACATTCTGGATATCGATCTTTGGGTGAATGAGAAAGGAAAATATTCCGGACGCCAGATGGCTCAGATGGCAAGAGAATACCCTGACACGGTTCGGGTAGAGTATGATATTTTAGGCGAGATTTCCTCTTTTTATGTAAAATGGCAGGAAACGGACCAGTTAGACGATCCGCCTTCCAAACGATGTTACATGCTGGATCGTATGAACAGCCGCCTGATCTTTGGGGACGGTATCCATGGAGAGATTCCCAGAGTTCTGGATGATGTGGCATATAAGGTTACGATCCGGTGCTGCAATGGAAAGGAAGGCAACGTAGCCCCCGGCCTGATCAATGATTCCATGGAAAATATTATGTTTGTGGATCGTATCGCCAATCCTGTAAAGGCTTACGGCGGAAGCAATATTGAGGATTTGGACAGCGCGCTGCAAAGGGGAGCCAATATTTTAAGCGCCAGAAGACGTCTGGTGTCCACGGAGGATTACATACGGGAAATAAAAAGCTTCTCCGATACCATTGACAAAGTCCGGTGTGTGGTGGGAAGAACCATCGATGGGGAAAAGAATGACAATGCGGTGACGTTTGTGATTCTGTTAAAGGATTTTGCGGAGGGCTCTTATTCCTTCCACAGCGTGTCAGGGAAATTAAAGAAGCATTTGATGGAATCCTGCGAATTGACCATTGCCCCCGAAGATTTTCATATAGTGGAGCCGATTTTTGTGGAAGTATCCGTAGACATATGGGCGGAAGTGCTTCAGATGGATGACAGCTTTGAGGTTCAGAATCTGCTTCAGGAATCTCTGGAGCGATATCTGGGTCCCATCAGTTCCAGATACGGAGACGGCTGGGAGATTGGAACCATGCCGAAGAAGGCCCAGTTGATGATGCGGCTGAATGTGTTAAAAAGCAAGGCGGTCATAAAGAAGATGGCAGCCGTTGTAAAGTATACGGATCAGCAGGGAACCCACGAGATGGATTTGGAGGATATGGAGGAAAGTTCCTTTGTCATATGCAAAAGCGGCAGACACAGGGTAAATATCATGATTTCGGAGGAGAAGCGTCATGCTGAATAATCGAAACCTGGAGGAAAAGACCTATGAAGAGATGATGGCCGAGGCGCTTTTGCAGATTCCGCTGTACTCTGAGGAATGGACGAACTATAACCCGTCAGACCCGGGAATCACGATCCTTGAGAATCTGACAGCCTTTGAAGCCCTCCAGCAAAATTATATTTATGAGATTACTCCGGCCATTCGGCAGAAGCTGTTGAAACTGGCCGGGTTTGAAGCGGTGAAGGGGCGCTGTGCCAGAGTGCTTCTTGCCGCGGAGGGAATCCGGGAGCCGCTTAAAATTCCGGCCAACCAGAAGTTTATGGTGGGAGATTTGTGTTTTGAGACGCACCGCAGTCTGGAATTAAAGCCATATCATATGACGGGCGTCTACGGGATGCAAAACGGCAGACAGTATGACTGCAGCTATCTGCTGGACAGCGAGGTACAGGTGCCCGCCTGTATTTTCGGAGAGTCCCCAAAAGCCGGAGACAGCGTGTGGTTTATCATGGATGAACCGCCCGGGGCGGGTGAGGAAGTTTCTTTCTATGTGACCGTGGAAGACCGGTACAACAGGAATCCCTTTGCGGAAAAGGGCAGTAACACGTTTGCGGATATCAAGTGGGAATGTTATACCGGACAGGGGTTTGAGGAACTTTCCGTGAGAGATCACACAGGATGTTTTCTGGTGAGCGGGGAAATCCGTATGCGGATGCCGCGGGTTCCGGCGGCGCCCTGTGAGGAGGCACCCGGAGGAGGCTATGTGGTCCGGGCCACGCTGGAGCGGGCGGACTATGATGTGCGGCCCAGACTGACCAGTATCAGCGGATTTTTATTTGAAGCATGGCAGAAGGAGACAAAGGCCGTATGCCATACATTTAACAAAGTATCCTCCGTAAACCTTTTGAGCGATCTGCTGCCTCAGGGATATGTGACGGTTTTTTGTAAAGAGGAAAAAGGCTCTTCTTACAGGCGGTATATGCCCGCCGGTGAGACAGAGGAAATAGGGCGGTTTTACCGGGAAACCGTAGAGGAGGACCAAAGCCATACATGGAGGTTTGACAGACGGCGTTTCGGATACGGGCCTGAAAAGGTGAAAAACGCTGTTAAGATCGTGGCTTACAGTGAAGAGATGATGCGCCGGTATTTCCTTGGAACGGTTTTAGGAAATGACCGTCAGACCATAGAGCTTCCGGCCAGACATATTGTGGCGGACAATTTCTGCATTATTGCCAGAAGAACCGGACAGGACGGCGGAGATATCTATGATTTTGTCAGGCCCAGCCGTTATGGGCAGGAGGATCTGACCTATCATCTGTATGAAGATGAAGGAAAAATCATTATCGAGGACCCGGGAGACTTTATCGGCGCCGATTTGTATGTGGGAACATTGAGTACCACCAGAGGAAAGGAAGGAAACATCCGGGAAGGCAATGTATTTCATGGAGTGGGGATCTCTCCTTCCGTAAAATTTTATAATCCCGCGGAGGGAACGGGAGGGGCTTTCCGGGAAACGCTGGAGGAAGTCAAAAAGAGGTTTTTGCAGGATTTAAAGCGGCCTTATACGGCAGTGACGGCGGAGGATTATGAAAAGCTGGTGAGGGGGACGCCTCAGCTTTGTATCCATAAGGTCAAGGCATGGATGAACCGGAACCGGAACATGGTCAGCATTGCGGTAAAGCCGGGAACCGATGAAGAGTTTCCCAAATTGTCGGAAGCATATCGGAAAGCGATTGAGAAGCAGTTGGAAGATAAACGGCTTTTGACCACCAAAATCCAGATTGTTTCGCCGGCGTACACACCTGTTGATGTCCATGGAACCATCTATGTGAAGCGACAGTATGAAAACAGCCGCGCGCTGATCGAAGAGGCGATCCGCAGAGAGATTGATTATATTCACTCGGGAAAAAACTTTGGAGAGATACTGAAGTTTGATCAGGTATTCCATGAAATCGAGAGTCTGGAATGTGTGGAGTTTATCTATGAGCTGTCTTTGATTCCGCGCAATCCCGGTCTGGCCAGACTGGTGGAGGCGGACATTGTTCCGGCTCAGAACTGTCTTTGCTATGGAGGAGACATTGTGCTGGAAACAGGAATTTATATGTAAGGGAGTGTAAGGAAGAGTGGCGGGAAGCAGTTATTCTGTAAATAAAAGCCGCATACAGCAAGGATACTATTCGGGCTTTGAATTGGAAGAGGACGGAAGCCTGACTGTGGCCGGGGAGGAACCGGTCCATTATCTGTGTCTGCGGGCCATAGACAGCGCAGTCTCCGATTCCACATGGGGAAGGCTTAGCTTTGAGGCAGCTTTTTCAGAAAATATGGTGTGCTATCTGTATGTGGCGGCACTGAATGAAGATTCCTTTTACAGGAACGGACAGCCTGTGGCAATTGAGCGTTTTCTGTGTGACAGTCAAGAGAAAATCATTGTTAAAAAAGAGTTTTTTCGACAGGTGGAAGGGCTGCGTTTGGTAAACCAGAAGGATGTGCTTTTATACGGGCTCCGGGGACGGTATCTGTATCTGATCTTAGAGCTGACAGGGCTGGGAGAAGGCCGGATATCCAATATAAGGGTAGATTTACAGGGGGATAATTTTATGGATACCTTTCCGGAAATCTATCGGGAGAGAGGGGGATTTTTCCACCGCTACATGTCCGTCTTTTCCAGCATATACAATGATTTCCAGAAAGACATCGAGGCGCTGCCGGGGATTCTGGATCCGGACACCTGCCCGGCAGACCTTCTGCCCATATATGGCAGATGGCTTGGCATCCGGGTGGGAGATAAATTTCTGGAAGAGGATATTCTGCGGGCTTTGGTAAAGGAAGCCTACAAGCTGAACCGGATGAAGGGAACCAGAGCCGTGCTGGAGCGGATCGCTGAAATCGTTCTGGGAGAGAAAGTCATGGTGCTGGAACGGAATGTGATGGAAGACTATATTGAGAAAGAACAGATGACGGAATTTGAAAAACTGTATGGGAACAGCGCCTATGATGTGACCATACTGGTGGAAGAATCCATAACGGAAGTCCAGAAATCCCAGCTGCTGTTTTTATTAGACCAGTTTAAGCCGGTTCGTTCCAGACTTCATATTATCAGGCGGAAAAAGGCCGGAACTCTGGATTCCTATTCCTATCTGGATATGGACGCCAGAATCTCGGGACAGCAGGAGGGCAGTCTGGATGCCGCTCAGGAACTGGACGGTTTTATACGATTAAATTAATCAATCACAGGAGGGTGAAGGAAGATGACGATTACAGAAAGAAGACAGGAAGGCATGATACAGCTTGATATCGAGGGAAGGGTGGACACCAACACCAGCCCCCAGTTACAGCAGAGTATCCTGCAGGCCTTTCAGAAAGGCTCCACGGTAGTTTTAAACATGGAGAAGGTGGAGTATGTGTCAAGCGCCGGTCTTAGGGCATTGTTGATCGGGCAGAAGACCGCCAATTCCAAAGGCGGGAGCATGAAGCTGGTCCATGTATGTGAGACTGTGATGGAAGTGTTTACGATGACCGGATTTGCCGACATGCTGACCATTGAGTGAGCAGAGATTCCATGATTGAATTTGCACATGTGACAAAACGATATGAAGGCTCGCGGGAGAATGTGTTTCAAGACTTTAATGCGGAGATTCGGGCAGGGGAGTTTATTCTTCTGACAGGAGAAAGCGGAGCGGGCAAAACGACCCTGATCCGTCTTCTGCTGAAGGACACGGAGATCACATCAGGCAAAATCCATGTATTAGATCAGGATATCGAACAGATAGGAGAACGGGAGATCCCTTTTTACCGAAGAAAGCTGGGGGTGGTGTTCCAGAAGGATTCTCTGCTGCCGGAACGGACGGTTTATCAGAATGTGGAACTTGCCCGCCTGATTACGGGCGGGGGACGCAAAGACAATCGGGCCGCTGTTTCTTCCCTGTTGACGCTGCTTGGAATCTCTCATCTTCACAGAAGATATCCGTCACAGTTGTCCGGAGGAGAGAAGCAGAAAGTATGTCTTGCCAGAGCGCTGGTGAATTATCCTTCCATTCTTCTGGCGGATGAGCCTACGGGCAATTTGTCTTATGAGGAATCCCGGGAAATCATGCGGCTTTTGGAGCTGGCACACAGACAGGGGATTACCGTGGTGGCAGCCACCCATGACAAGCTCAGCGCTCAGGGGCTGGAATATCGGGAAATTATGCTGACAGGGAGGAGTCCTATGGAGACGGATACTCATCTTTGGGAATCTCCCGAAAATCCAGATATTCGTTAGAGACATATCCGGTGACGTCGCCGGACCGGACCAGACTCCATTCGGCGCCCTGTTCCAGTACATATCCGGTGGTTCCGGGAGAGAACCGGGCAATGATTAGGGCCTCAGGATCCGGTTTTTCACGGACATTCAGGGAAGTGTAGAGATTTAAGGTGGTGAACGCATAATACACAGGTTCCGGTGCGGTTTCCACAGGATCCGTTTCCAATACGGCGTCCGAAGCTTCCGGCACAACAGCTACAGTCTCCTGCGAAGGTTCCGTCGTCTCCGGCAGCGCGGATGTCTCGTTTCCCGACAGGGAAGAGCCTCTGAAAAAGAAAAAAACGCAGGCCAGAACTCCGGCTGCTATATAGAATCCCATAACGGATAATAGAAAGTATTTATCTTTGTTCATGAAGGGTTCCTCCTTTAAGCAACCGGAATCTGAATGTAGATACCCATGCCTTTTCCTGTGGTACTTTTGGCATAGATGGTGCCGCCGTAGGATTCCACAATGGCTTTGGCCTGTGTCAGACCCAGCCCGTTGCCGCTTACGCGGTTGGAACCCTGATAATTCATCTCAAAGATATGCGGGGTCTCTGTTTCCGGCAGCCCCCTTCCGTTATCTTTCAGAACAATAAAGATATCGTCGCCGATCGTGGATATGGTGATCACCAGATTGCCGGCCTGACTCATATATTTGATGGAGTTATCAATAATGTTGCGGAACAAAATGCGGATCCGCTGGGCGTCTGCCTTTACGAACAGGTTGTCCGCAGCGGTGGAAACCTGAAGCTGAATCCCGGCTTCCGAAGAGAAGGGAAGAAATTCCTGAATGGTGTCTTTGGCGGTCCGGATGATATCGACGGTATCCTGACCGTCGGACTCCGGATCAAGGGGCGGAAGAAGACTTTGATAGGTATCGGGGAGTTTTGCCGGTTCCTCCTCGGACTTTTCCAGTTCTTCACATCGTTTCCGAAGCTGGGAAAGTTCGTCGGAAAGATGTGTGTTTTCCTGAACTAACCGGTCATATTTTTCCTTTAATGCTTCCGGATCCGCTTCTGGCTCAGGAGTCCGGCCGGAAGAATAAGTGGAAGTATAAGTTAAGTAAGAGAAAGAAAGAAGGGCCAGACTGTGCAGGATAAAGAAGATCAGAACCAGCCACAAGGCGGAACCTAAAAAGCTGAAAAGAACCATGACATAGCATACGGCAGAACATACCAAAAGGCTTTTTTGAGTAGTATTCATAAGCAATCCTTTCTGTTGTTTTTTGTAATCATAACACAAATGGAATCTAAAAACAATCAAGCATTGTTTGGGAAGGGAGAAAATAGATGCAGTTGACGGAACAACCGAACCGGGATACCGATGGGAAAAATAGAAGGAAGAATGCCCTGCCATTGGAGGAGGAAGAAAATACCATGACTTATGCTCCGCGGGGCAGACAGAAGCCTCTGAACCGGCAGACGGGCGTGTTCCACCAACAGAAACTGGAAGGAATCAATACCGGAAGAAGCGTATTTGACGAGACCGCAATATTTATTACCAGAGAAGGGAGAGAGTAAGATGGAATATTTGTATGACGAAAAGGAAAAATCCCAGCCTTTTGACAGCTACGAGGAATATATGGAATATCTGTTTGCCTGTGTGAATGAAGGGATGAACCGGTATCTGGCGGACTTAAAGAAGGTCTATGCCACGGGGGAAGGCGGGTATAAGAACGTGCTTTATCCGGATTTGGAAATTGTCCATGATCTGTGCGTTGAAAAGCTGGAGCAGTTTCAGGACAGCCATGGGCGGACGGAGCAGGACAGGACGGAATGCATTCAGGAAGAACAGGATTCTGCTTCCGGGGAGGCTTCCGAGCCGATCGGGGAATCCGCCGCAGAGCAGGATTCGGATCTGGCGGATCTGGACGATCTGTTCTCTGCGTTTGTGGCGGAAACGGGCGGCTCTGCGCACGAGGCCGGGGAAGGTGAGGACGCTTCGCAGTATTCCGCAGAGGAAATGATAGATTACATAAACGCACGAGCCGCTCTGGCGGAAGAGGCGGGCGTATCCCTTCCTTTTTATGAGATCTGCCGGAAATTAAACTATGAGAACTTTACGATTTTCTGTCTGACCTGCGGCATTCTGTCCTCCACCCAGACCGATTATGCGGGAGTATTTCAGGTGATCAATGAAAACGGCTCTCTGCCTGCCCCTACCATAGAGTCTGCGGCAAAGCTGTACTATGGCAGCCGGTTTTCCATCACAGGAGCCTACGGCGATATGTCGGTCTGTCTGGAGCAGCTGATGCCCATCCTGAATCTGCGTGTGCAGGGCAATATGCCCTTTTCCACCGTGGTCTCGCCGGATAAACGGATGATCGACTATCTGTTTGGCAAAAATCCCCTGCGTCTGGATGAGGATTACAGCAGGTTCTTCCAAATGCTCACGGATGATGGGGAATTGGATCCGATTCTGGCAAACGAGGGCGTTCTGGAGGCCATGAAAATCTCCTATGAAGAGGGCGTGAAAATCTTTTCCTACTATGGAGACGAGGGAAGCGGCAGGAAATTTTTTGTGAAACATTTCTGCAGAGAGCTGGGGCTGCGAGCCGTCTCAATCAACTGTAAAAAATTGTTTGTCTATGATTACGGCTTTGTGGATAAGGCGCTGTGGGCAGTCACCAGAGAGTGTATTCTGACGAATGCCTGCTGTTGTCTGGATGATTTGTCCTACAGGGAAGAGGAGAAGGAAAAATTCTTCGGGTACATGGATCTGGCTTTTTCAAAGCTGACGGCGCACGGCATGCTGGTGTTTGCCGTCAGCAAAGAGAAACTGCCGGTTAAAGAGATGACAAAGGAAGAAGTCACGGAGCTGGAGCTGCCCACGCCCTCCAATGGGGAGAGGGAAGCGTGCTGGAAATATTTTTCCCAGAAATATGCTCTGGCACCGGAGGTGGATCTGTTGGAAATGGCGACCAAATTCCTGTTTACTCCGGGAAAGATCAAGGCGGCGCTTTATCAGGCCAGAAGTTTTGCCACCATGGATAAAGAAATCACTATCCCGAGAGACACGCTTTTTAAAGGCTGCAATAACCAGATGAGCTCGGAGCTGACCCAGAAGGCCACAAAGATAAAGGCAAACTTTGGATTTGAGGACATTGTCATGAATCATGACCAGAGAGAGACTCTGGAACACGCCATCGATCAGATGAATTTCCGAAAACAGGTCTATGACAACTGGAATTATACGAAGAAGTATCCTTATGGGCGAGGGCTTTCCATCCTGTTGTTCGGTGCGCCCGGAACAGGAAAATCCATGTGCGCCCAGGTAATCGCCCATGAGCTGAACCTGGAGCTGTACAGGGTGGATCTGTCCAAGGTAATCGATAAGTATGTGGGAGAAACGGAGAAATCCATCTCCATGATCTTCCGCGAGGCTAAAAAGTGTAATGTGGTGCTGTTTTTTGACGAGTGTGACACCCTGTTTGCCAAGCGTTCCGACGACGGAGGCAGCAATCAGGCGTCCAACAACAATAAAACGGCTCTGCTTCTTCAGGAAGTGGAGGCTTATGACGGCGTGTCCGTTCTGGCAACCAATTATAAGCACAATATCGATCCGGCATTTTTCAGACGGATGAAATACATTGTGGAGTTTCAGTTCCCCGATCCTGATACCAGAGAAATGCTGTGGCGTACCACGATTCCGAAGGGCACTCCTTTGGGCGAGGATGTGGACATACGTTTTCTGGCGGAAAAGTTTGAGTTTGTAGGAGGAAATATTAAGAACTGCATTCTGAACGCGGCGTTTCTGGCGGCCGCGGACGGAGACGGCAAAGAGGTATGCATGAAGCATTATCTTCAGGCTATCCGCTATGAGTTTGTCAAGACGGGAAAAGTATTTACCAGATCTGATTTTGAACCGTATGCATCGCTGATCGGGCTGTAGGGCGGATGTCGGAGCGGATGGACTTTGGAAAGGAGCGATAGATTTATGGAAATTGGATGGATTGCCCGCGAGACATGCGGGATATTTCAGACGCTGCTGCTGCCGGATGCGGCGGCGGCCCTAAAACAGGGGAAGCCTCTGCTGGCGCTTGGCCTGACGGAGGACAATGTGGCCTGCGGGGCGGCGGCAGGAGAACTGGAGGGAGATGTCTTTACCGTGACTTCCCTCTATGTAGCTCCCGACTATCGCCGCCGCGGCGGCGGAACCAAGCTGATAGAGGCCCTGCGCACCCTCTTGAAAGAGCATTGCCGCAGTCTGGAAATCAGTTATACCGTGACGCTGCCGGAACATGAGGCGCTTGCCCCGTTCCTGACAGCGATGGGCTTCTTATGTCAGCCGGATTATGGGGAGACCATCTATGGTATGACTTTGGGCAGTCTCGAAAATAATTCCTTTTTTGCCAGAGAGCAGAAGATTCCTGCCAATATCCGGCCTTTTGCGCAGATTTCCCCCACTTTGCTCAGAGAGGTTTATCAGGAGGCCCGCGTCAGGGAGGAGGCCTATCTTCCGGTTCCGCTGACGGATTCTGCGTTGGACGCTGCGGTGAGCATGGCTGTGGTCGAGAACAATGCCGTTCGATCCTTTGCCGCCGTACTCAGCAGACAGCCCGGTCTGCTGGAGCTGGCTTGGGTACAGAGCGGACGTCCTCAGGACATGGCTCCGATGCTTTTGGCCGTCTATGCGGCGGCGCGCGGGAGTTATCCCCCCGAAACACTGCTGACGATACAGGCGGTCAATGCTGCCTCCGCCAAGCTGCTTTGCGCCATGCTCCCCGAGGCTGCCCCGATTTCTTTTACCTACTATTGTGATTTGTAATTTCTGTACTGGAACAGCAAGAAGGAGGAAACATCAATGAACGATTGGATGCAGGAGCAGCAGATAAACCGGCAGGAGCAGCAGATAAACCAGCAGGAGCAGCAGATAAACCAACAGCCCCAGCAGATAAACCAACAACCCCAGCAGATGAACCAACAGCCCCAACAGCAGATAAACCGGCAGGGTCAACAGCAAATGCAGCAGATTAACGAGCAGGCAGGGATTCCCGCTGTCCAAGCCCAGACCGTTGCCGGCGGTAGAGCGGTCCAGCAGGTGGTTCCTGCCAAAAAGAGCTATAAAGCGCGGAGGGAAGAAAAACGCCATGCGGCGGAGGCAAGAAAATACTGTCCCGTGGGGAATGCCGTTACTTATGATATAAAGCATCAATTGGAGGATTACCATATACGGCGTAAAACCCTCTTTGATCGCAATTTTCCTGTCATAGGATTTGACACGGAGACAAATACGGAGAAGAGGGACATGTCAAAGAACAAGTCAGGGGTGGACAGACGGGTGCTGCAGTGCTTTACCCACGGTTTTAGACTCGACAAGGAGGGCAGGCCGACCACAGCTGACGACCTGAAGTATCAATTGGAGGACGAAGCATTTTATGACGCTTTCTGCTCCACGGAGTACACTCGCCGGGTTCCCTATCTGCAGCAGATGGTGGAAGAGGTGTTAAATCTTGACCTGAAGGAGGATATGTTCTCTGATAACAGCCTGCGGAGAGATGCGGCCCATTTCAAGTCCGTGGCGGATCGCATCGTATATATGGAGAATGTCATGAAGGACAAAAACAATGCGTTTTTTTTCGACTCTCCGCTGTGTCCTGTGAAGAAGGAAGTCTTGAAGAAAGCTCTGGATATTGCCGGTCCTATGGTGCCTGCCTTTATGACGGCATGCCAAAAGCGGGGGGTTGAGCCGGATGACGAGATAGTTCGCTACGTAAGTACACAGACGGGCATTGATGCATATTCCGCGACGGCAGAATATCATGATGCCGCGTATAAGGGGGCACCGGGACGATATCAGAGTTTGCAGGCAGCTCCCGCGGAAGAAAAAGAACAACAGATGACTCGCGAGATTTATCAGCAATATTGCAGTCTTCTGGAAGGCGATGTCAAAAGGCTATTGGACTGCAATGTGGAGGAACTGTGTGCCTTGAGCGAGAAAGAAATCCGGGGGAGGAAAGAAGAACTGCTTAAACTTTATTCTGCCAGCCTGAATGCGGACAAGTGGATGGCCCTCAGGCATCCTGTCTATAAAGGTCGGACCATGAAGGATGAGTTGATAGGGCAGCGGGGACTTGAATACGAATATAAGTCAACTGTCCTTAAGGGGTTGGCCGAGAGGGCAGCCGGCTTTCAGAGGCAGGGAAAACAGACGATAAAGGATGCCGCCGCGCGCTATGAGAATCGGATGAAGCCGGGAACTCCGGAGTTTGTGGATTTTTTTGAGTCTTTTAGCAGATTAGATCTCAACGCCCGCGTCGCTTCTATTCCCCCGAAGTTTGCTGCTGTCACGAATAAATTTGAAGCCATCCCGGCGGAAGAGCGCGAAAAGAAGAATGAGGAAGCCGGAGAGATTGCCCAAAAAATAAAGGAACTGCAAGCCGAAGAGAAGAAGCTGCAAGCCGAAGGGAAGAATGAGAAAGTCGGAGAGATTGCTGAAAAAATAAAGGAACTGCAAGCCGAAGAGAAGAAACTGCAAGACGAAGGAAAGATCGCCGGAGTCATGGAGCGGCTGCAGAACCGCGCCTACTACACGCTGGAATACAGCAAGGAGCAGCTTAAGGATATGAATCTGCCTTCGGACACTACCGAGACGCTGTTTCGCAGCTTCGATGGTTTTCTCACTTCTGAAGCCGCTCAAACGCTCCTTACTCCGGAGGAGTTTGAACAGATGCTGTTCAATCTGGGAGCCGGAGCGGGTCTGACCTATGAGTCAGATAAAAAGCAGCGGGATGAGGCGATAAAAATGAACAATGCCGGTCTTGACACCCTGAGGAAGGTCCTGACTGCCCAATATGATATGCTGGAGAGAAAATACGGGGACAGTCTTGAGCGGCTGACATTTCAGGAGCTTATGGAGCACTATGAGGATATTGGGAAAGACTTGACCACCGGACAGCAGGATTTACATTTGACTGAGTTCCCGGGTTTTATACGTGAGGGCAACTTGGAAGATGAACGCCTTGCAAACCGGATTCTATACTACCGCATGTGCAGTCAGGCAATTGCCGATGTTCCGAACTTTATACTCGCCGGCCTCATGCCGGAAGACCCAAGCGGCGTTAATCTGCTGGAAATATCCGACGAGAGTTTCCAAAAACATATACAAAACACGGTAATCTGGACGCAGGAGGGTGCGGCGGCCAAGGAATACCTGATGAAGAACAGCGGTTTCCGACATCCTCTGGACCGATCTCAGAAGGTCAAAAATCCGGCGGGTGGGAATTAGTGTGAAGAGAAGGTGAATTACCGCCGTTTTACACCGGAACAGGCAAAAGGAGGAAGTATCAATGGATGATTTGACACAGGAACAAAAACAGTTAGATCCGCAGATACGGCAGTTGTTGAAAGGGCAATCTGAGTCCGACATCGTCGATGAGTTGTCCCTGCTGCTGGATCCGCAGATGCTGGAACTGCAATCCGAGGATCCGCTGTCCCAGATGCTGATGCGGCAAATCATGGCCAGACCGCCCCTCGCTCCTGTCATTTCCGATACCGTTGCCGCCGGCACGCCGTTCCAGCAGACGGCTCCTGCCAAGAAGACCTATAAAGCGCAAAAAGAAAAAAGACGCCGCGCAAGGGAGGAAGAGAATAGGCACGCAAAGGAGGCAAGCGAACAGTGCCCCGTGGGGAATATCGTTACCTATGATATAAAGCATCAATTAGGGGGTTACCACACACGGAAGAATAGCCTTTTTGACAGTTATTTTCCTATCACAGGGTATGACAAGTCAGGGAGGCCGATAAGAGACACATCAAAGAACCGCTCAGGGGTGGATACACGGGTGCTGCAGATCTTTTCCCACGCTTTTCGAACCGACGAGGCGGCCGTATCTGCCGATGCGAAGTACCAACAGGAAGGCGAAGCGTTTTATGACGCGTTCTGCTCTACGGACAACACACGCCGTGCGCCCTATCTGCAGCGGATGGTGGAAGAAGTGTTAAATTTTAATCTGAAGGAGAATATGTTCTCCGAAAAAAGTCTGCGCAGCAATGCGGCCACATTCAAGTCCATGGCGGACCGCATAGTATATATGGAGAATGTCATTAACGACGAAAATAACGCGTTTTTCTTTGATACTCCGCTGTCTCCCGTGAGCAAGGAAAACTTGAAGAAGACTCTGGATATTCTGAAAGCCATGCCTCCCGCCTTTATGACGGCATGTCAAAAACGGGGAGTAGAGCCGGATCACAACCGCTACGTAAGTGAGCGGGAAGCCATTGATGCATATTCCGTGCAGGCAAAAAAGTTTGCCGGCGAGTATAAGGGAAAGCCGAAAGAATATCAGAGAATGAAAGAGTCTCTCAAACAGGAGGGAGCCGAACAGCGCTCCCCTGAGATTTATCGGCAGCCCTCCGAGATTTATCATCAGATCCGCAGTATTTTGGAAGGCGATGTCCAAAAGATATTGGACTGCAACGTGGAGAAACTGAGCGCATTGAGCGATATAGACCTCCAAAAGAGGAGAGAAGAACTGGATAAACTGTATGCTGCCAGTCTGAGGGCGGAAAGGTGCCTGCCGATTAAGCATCCTTACCAACATAATCTGACACTGAAAGAAGACCTGACAGGGCAGAGGAAGCTTGAATATGAATATAAGTCGGCGCTCCTGCGGGGGCTGGTCGAGCGGGCGGACGGTTTTACGAAACAGGGAGAACAGACGATAAAAAGAGCCGCTGAGCGCTATCAGAAGCAGATGACGCCGGGAACCCCGGAGTTTCAGGAATTTTTTGATTATCTCAGATTCATTAATTTCAGCAGTCTCGTCACCGTTGACCCCAAATATGATGATGTCGCAAGGGAGTATTATATGGCGGCATCTCTCAATGACGAATTACCAAAGCAGCCGCCGGAAGAAGTGAAGAAACGGCCGGAAGAAGTGAAGAAATGGCTGGAAGAAGCGAAGAAACGGTTGGAAGAAGCGGAGAAACGGCTGGAAGAGGAATTCGGCACAGGAGAGATGATTACAATCGTGAAGCGGCTGAAAAGCGAACATTACTTCTCACTGAATCACACGAAGGAGGATCTTGAGCGGCTGAAGAAGCCTTCGGACATTGGAGAGTGCCTGTTCCGCAGCACCAGCAGTTTTCTGAAGACAGAAGCCGCGGAAACGCTTCTTACTCCGGAGCAGTTCCGCCGGATGTTATTCAATCTGGGAGCCGGAGCGGGTCTGACCCCCGACTCGTCTGAAGCGGACCGGAAACCGGCGATAGAAAAGAACAATGCCGGTCTTGACACCCTGAGGGAGGTCATGGCCGCCCAATATGACATGCTGGAGAGAAAATATGGGAACAGCATTGAGCAGATGACTATTGAGGATATTATGGGGCACTATGTGGATATTGCGAAAGACTTTGCCAATTTACAGGTGGATTACCATATGGCCACACGTTTCCCCGGTTTTATACGTGAGAACAATCCGGACGATGAACGCCTCGGCAACCAGATCCTATACTATAATCAGTGCGGTTTTTTGGTTCTTGACATTATCGTCGGTATAGGCAGTTATATACCCGCCAAAGAGGTGTCCGACAAGACGATCAGAGATATGTTCGAAAATACGTTCAAGATTCCTAAGAACGCAAACCGGCTGAAGGCCAAAGAAGCACTGATGAAGAACAGCAGTTTCCGACATCCTCTGGACTGGTCCCAAAAGGTCAAAAATCCGGCAGATGCAGAATGATGCGGACAGATGAGAACAAAGATGAAGTAGGAGGGAGCCATGGGAGCAAGTTTTAACGGGAAAGCGTATGAGAAGATATACAAACATAAGGACTGGGCAACGACGGCGGATGAGTATGAGGAACAGTTTGCGGCGAAGCTGTACAAGACTCCCTATGTGCAGGAGGCGGCAAGGACGGCTCTGACAAAATTAAGCAGAATGCTGAATGCCTATTATAATAATCGGAATCAGACCCCCAATCTCAATAAAGAGACCGTCGAGGATGTGACAGCGACGCAGCAGGCGGCAGCCGAGGTGGTCGGACAACCTGTGGCGGCACCGGCGGAAAATGCGGCGCAGCCTGCGGCCGCACAGCCGGCAAATGTTCAGCCTGCAGCCGGCGGGAATGATAAGGTGGAGATTACGAAATTTCTGATCGATGCATTGCTTCCCAGAGAAGACAAGGGAGGCAGCTCCGGGGGCGCCGGACAGATCGGCAGCTACAGCAATAAGTATCAGGACGCCAGCGAAGAAGTGCGTCAGGCTGCCCGGGAGATAGACGAAAAGAATCTGAATGCGGTGATCAACGGCGACGGGAATTTACGCGAACGGATGACCCTGCTGTACAATGGTATGTTTATAAACGGAGGAGGGGACAAAGAGCAAATTGCCGGAAGCCATTCTCTGAAGAACATGATGGCATATATCACGGAAGAACAGCGGGAAAGAATCCCCGAGCTTCAGGGCGTTCGAACGGATCTGCTGGAGGAAATGGGACACAGGAAAAGCAAGAAAGATGTGTTTGACACCTTTTCCCTTGCCAGAGACTTAAAGAATGCTTCTGACAAGCGGATGGGCAGGGGAAACGGGCTGACACGGTTTTTCCGGGGAATACGCCGGGGATTTATCGCAGCCATGTCCAGTAGATTTACCAGAAAGAAAAGGAGCGAAGAGGAAAGACAAACGGAGCGTCTGGGAGAAAAGTATTACAACGATCTGGGCTTGGAATTGTCCGGACGGGAGGCAGTCAATGGGCTGAATGGCACAGAGCTTCAGTGGCAGGAAGGAAGAGCCTGGTATAAAATGAAAAAGCGGATCAACGCACAGGGAATGCTGCAGACGGCGGGACCTTCCGGAACCACTCTGCGGATGCTGGGAGCCTATAAGCTGATGGGCGCTTCCCTGAAAGAGCTGCTGTACTTCAGGCTGGCGCTGATCGCTTGGATGGTAACCAGCAAGGACCATTCCCTGTATGAGATCATGATAGGTTCCCAAAATGCGGGAATTACCGGAAAGGAAGATTTATCGGAGCCCGCTACCATGTATATGACCGTGGATCCGATTCCGGTGGATGTGCTGCGTCAGGAATTTGCGAAGGAAAAACAGTTCCCCCATGAGATTATCTACAAGCAGATGTTAAATGAACTGCGGGATAAGAGACAAGCGGGAGCCATCAACAGAAACGCCAAGCTGGGCGGGGAAGTGGCAGATACGCAGGAGGAAAGGGAATATTTAAGCAAGCATTTGACTGAGCTGAAGCAAGCGATTGATACAATGAAACAAGCTGCCAAATCCGATAAAGACATAATCTCGAAAAATCCGAATGTGGTAAAGAAGAAGATTGCGTCACTGATTGATAAGATGGTACAGGCAGGAACATTGTCGGAAGAGGATGGCAATAAGTATAAGGAAAAGAATTTTGAAGAACTTTTGGAGATGCAGGTATTGGATGAGCTGTTGGCAGGAGAGGAGAAAAATCTGGAAAATCTGCGGGGAGAAATCAGGTTCAAGATAGACGAATATCTGCGGGTAAAGGGAGAAGCAGGGCAGCGCCTGAATGACTTGGGAATCTATGAGGAACAGAGAAAATATGTAGAGTCTCTGATCGCAAAGCGGCAGGAAAAACTTTCAGAGAGGGGCTATGAAGAGACGGATAAGATCAACTTTACCCTGTATGGAAAATCCAAAAAAGGAGTCATGCATGAGTTAGGAGAGGATGCCAAAGAGGCGCAGGCGCAGGATATTGCCTTGAATATTTATACCACAGGCGCATTTCTGGCTATGACCAGAGGACAGAAATATTGGGGCGGTCTTGGCAGAAGGGCTCTTCGGGATGCACGCGTAGATCAGTATAAAGATACCGGTTTTGGCTCCTATGAGCATTCCTCCGGCAAGGAGATGGCAGACAAAGAGATAGCGGATTCCATTTACGACATGGTCAGGATTTCTTCCAGAATGGCGCAGGACGCATTGGAGGAGCGAGGGCAGAACGAGGAGATAGAGACAGGGAAAGATGACGGGAATAATGGGGAGGGAAAAGGCGCCTTCAAGGAACACACGTTCCGAGGCGGCAAGTTAAGCGGCCAGCTCCGTTCTTCCGAAGGTTCTGTCATTAAGATTAATTCCCTGATGAGCAGCTCGAAAAATATTGACAAAGCAGCGGAATATTACCGAAAGAGCTGTGATAAGGAGGGGGAGGACAATTCGGTCCTTATCGAATATTCCATGAAGGGAAAGGGTGCAGTGGATATTTCAGGAGTGTCCAAGGTTCAGGGCGAGGGAGAGGTTCTGATACCTGCCAATACGGAATTTAGAGTCGTGAAATCCCTGCGCAAGGCAGTCGCCTACAGCGACGGAATCCATTGGGAAGGCGAGGACAACTCTAAGCAATCGGATTCGGAGAATAACAAATTCCCCCTATACGGTAATGTGGTGCTTCTCGAGGAAATAAGAGGCCCCGGCTCTGCCAAAAGAGAGGAGACGGGAAGAGTAGCAGCCATGCGGCGGGAAATCAGAAAGGAATACCGTCAACGGATGCTGGAGCGGCGCAAACAGGCAAAACCAAATAACAAACAAAAAGCAAAGAAATAGAGCAGAAAATAAAATAGAAATAGAATAGAAAGCAGGAAAGAAATAGGAAAGAATAGGAAAAAACAGTATCATGGGCAGACCCGTGATATGCGGGAGTACAAACATGGCAGAATCAAGCTGGGATATAGAAGGAATTGTGAAAGCATATTTCGGAGAGTGTACCAAAGAGCCGTTTCGAGACCGGCAGGAAGAATGGCAGCAGTGGCAGAGATTTCTGGACATGCTGTGTGCCACGACCCTGTTTCTGAAAGAGCAGGACAGAGATGAGGCGGCAATGAGAGTCGGCGGTATGTTAAGTGACAGGGAGCTTATGAAAGCGCTGGAGCCTCATGGGAGGACGGAGTTTGCGGGCAGGGCACAGTTTCGGCAGGTGTTTGAACTGCTTTTGTCAAAAGAGCAGAGTCAGGACAGTGCGGAAGGCTTTCTGCCGTTTGCGGGATTTTTTGAGAGCGGCATGCTCTCCTATGGGGAGATTCTGGCTTTTCTCATGGCGGCAGCGGTGGATCTGAACCGGAAGTATGAGCGGGTGTTCGGAGTCCTGCAGGAGGAGACGCAGCCTGTGGCCAAGCCTACGCTGGGACTGGTATGCGATCTGTGCGGTTTGTTTCTGGAGGAAGAGGAGGTTCGGGAACATCTGTGGGATGAGGACAGCTTTTTATACCGGTTTCTGTTGGAGCCGGGAAGAGAGGGCGCCAATATGTCCCGTTTGTCCCGGCCGTTGTCTTTGAACCGGCGGGTGATTCAGATTCTTGCGGGGGCGCCCATGCAGCTGGGAATATTGTCGCCCTGTATAAAAGTGCTGGAATATAAAACGGAGATGGAAGAGATTCTGTGCAATGCGGAACAGCTTGAGGAACTTTTGCGGGTATTTTCCACGATGTCGGGCAGGCAGAGCGGAGGGATCGTTCATCTCTGTGCCATGGAGGGCACGGGAAAGAAGTTCCTGATGGAGTCGCTTGGTTCCATAGCCGAGCTGGACGTGTTGTGCGTGGATATGCGCCGTCTTCTGGCGCAGGATGACGGTGCGGTTTATCCGGCGCTTAAGGAGATTGTATTGAAATGCATTTATGAAAAAAGTCTGCTGTATCTGGACGGGATGCCCTTCGAGAGGGAAATTATCCCGCAGATTCAGAGGATATTGGGATTTCTTCAGGATTATGTGAACCTGATTTTTATCGGGTCGGAGGGACAGAGACCGGGAAAGCTGTCCACGCGGGGGAGCTGGTATACCATTACCCTGAAACAGCCGGGCATGGCGGTACAGAGAGAGTTCTGGCAGTATTTTGCCGGAGCGTACGGGATACGGTTTAAGGAGGATGTGGATCTGGACCAGTTGGTATCCAGATACCATATGACGCCGGGAAGAATCAGTCAGGTGTTGTCCTGTGCCCTGCTGGACGCGGAGATTGATCCGCAGGGTTTCCGGGTATCGGAAGAGCTTTTGGAGAGGCAGATCAGGATGAAATGCTGCGCGGAATTCGGAGAGTATGCCACCCGTCTGGAAAGTCCGTTCACTTGGGAGGATCTGGAGCTGCCGGACAACAGCAAAGAACTTTTAGAGGCGGTATGCGATCGTATCCGCTATCGCAGCGTTGTGAATGACAGCTATGGATTTGGCAGGAAGCTGCCTTATGGGAATGGTACTTCCGTTGTGCTTTACGGTCCTCCCGGAACAGGAAAGACCATGGCGGCCCAGGTCCTGGCGCGGGCGCTGGGACTGGATATTTACCGTATCGACCTGTCCCAGATCGGGAGCAAATATATCGGAGAGACGGAGAAAAATCTGGGAGCAGTGTTTGAGGCGGCGAAGTTTTCCAATGCGGTGTTGTTTTTTGACGAGGCGGACGCCCTGTTTACCAAGAGAACGGACGTCACAAGTTCTAATGATAAATATGCCAATGCGGAGACTGCCTATCTTTTGCAGAAGATTGAAGAGTACTCGGGAGTATCCGTTCTGGCGACGAATGTCATGCAGAATTTTGACAATGCTTTTAAGCGCCGCATGACCTTTATGATCCCGGTGGAACAGCCGGGAGAAGAGACCAGACTGCGGCTTTGGCAAAAGGTATTTCCGGAAGAAGCGCCTCTGGAGGAGGATATCGATTTCGGCTTTTATGCAAGGAAAGCGGAGCTGACGGGAAGCAACATTAAGTCCGCGGCTCTGGCGGCGGCTTACAAAGCGGCGGCGAAACACAGGAAAATCAGCAATCAGGATATTATTGAGGCCATAGACTTTGAGTACCGCAGAACCGGTCGTGTGGGAATCAGCAATGAGTTGTACGGGGAACTCTATATGAGAACATAGCGCGAGGACACGAAATGAGGAGAGGAGGTTCATTATTATGGATGATTTGGAGATGCGTCAAAAACAGGAGGATGAGCTTCCGCCGGTGAAGCTGTATTCTATCGGACCGCAGGAGGTAGAGCTGGCGGCGCCTCTGCTGACGGCGGAGGCGGCAGAGCTGATTCAAGACGGTGAGGCGTTCGGTTTTGCCATCGTGGAGGAGGACGAGGTGCGGGGCGCAGTCTGTGCCCGTCTGGCGCCGGAGAACGAGATCTGCTTGGAACTGCTGAGCCTGTATGTGGTTCCGCAGTATCGCCGCCGACGGTTGGGCGGTACGCTGCTTATAGAGCTGCTGGAGTCATGCGGGGGGAGTTTTGACGGCACGATTGCCAGAGTAGAGGCGAATTTTTCCCCGGAGCCGGGCTTGGAGGCGCTGTTGAAAAAGGCCGGTTTTTTGTTGGAACGGGATGAGGAGGGTGTGTGCAGCCATATGGTCTTAGTTTCAACGCTGGCGGACAGTCCGTTGATGCAGCATAAGGCCGTCCTGCCCAAAGGCTGCACATTGGTGCCTTTTGAGAAGCTCTCCCCCGTTCGGATCCGCGAGCTCTTCCAAACGTTGGAAAAGGCGGATGCAGATTACATAGACCTGAACCGGCTTTATCAGGCGCTGCCGGGCGCCAGCTTCGTGCTGCTTAATGCGAAGAAAAATCCTGTGTCCTGCGCTGTTTTAAGCGGAGGGGAGGATCGTCTGTGTCTTTCTCAGTTTTTTACCGCGGGAGGCAGCACTTCCGCCGGTATGGTGGTGCTGCAAGCCTCCGCTAAGGTGCTTTTGGAGCAATATGCCGACGCATGGCTTGAGATTCCTCTGTTGACGGCATCCTCCGCCGAACTGGCAAAGCGGCTGCTGGGAGGCGAGGGGAAGAAGGAGCCGCTTATTCGCGCCGTATTGGAATTGTAAGGCGGCTGCGGTCTGGGCGTACAAGGACAGTCGAAGCGGCCGTCAGGAAAATGATAAAAGGAGGAAGCCTGCGATGGATATGTTTGAGTTTAAAGGAGATGCGAGGATTCAGAAGGTTGGGGAGCAGCTGGCGATGGAGCCGGTTAAGTATGAGTATAAAAAAGATGACTTTATAGATGAGTTTGAGGCTGCGTTTAGGGAGGAGTTTGATTGTAAAGATGATTTTGTGAACAATGCAAAGATATTAAATAAAGCACTGGAAGAGGAGAGGGAACGAGAAAAGCATCCTCAGTTTTATCAGGATATGCACAGCTACAACGCTCTGATTCTGAGCACTTTTCCACCCCTCCCGAAGGAGACGGCGAAGCATGAAGCCCCTGCGCCCGGGGACAACCTGAGCTATAAGGAGCGGAGAAAGCAGAAAAAAGAGTCCCGAAAACAGGAGGAAGAAGAGTACAAAAAGAAAGAGGAAGAGTACAAAAATCTGGGTAAATCTCAGAAACTGTTGGATTACAAGGAGGTGCAGAACCTGTCTCTGTTCCAAACCAAAGAAGGACGAGATAAATGGGCCGACACTAAGCTGGGACGTTCCAAGCTGACCAGACGTGAGACGATGGAAATGGTGGGCAGGAAGGATTATTCCAATTTCGAGAATCTGGATGACGTCATGCGCAACATGTTTGCCAAAGAAGCTTTGAGACGGTTTATAGATAAGTATACTGAAAAAGATAAATCGATTTTTGACTATTCCGCGGAAATGATCTGTAATAAACTCAATGTCAGTAAGCTGTTAGATCCGGCTCTGCGGTTGGGACTTTCTTTGGCTCAGAAGGAGATTAACGGTTTCGCGCCGGAGCATAGGGAATGGTTCCGGAGGCTGGACGAAAAAATGTCTGCCACTGTTATGCTGAGCACGATACAGCAGAAAGATGCATATAGACAGGATCAACAGAAAAAAGCAATAGCCAAGGAACTCGTTGAAAAACATGCGATGAATGAACAGGATGCTCTCAAGTCCGCGCAGGACATGGTTGAGGCAAACAAAGCCCAGCAGATACAGATTGCCAAGCGTCTGCTGCTGATGAATATGGGCGGGCTCATGCAAGTAGATAAAGATGGAAACCAAAGTAGCTGGGACAGGCCCGTATCAGTGGCGCTGAGCCACTGTTCCCGGGTGACTCTGATCCTGCCCAAGTGTGGCAATACGAAGGAGGACAAGAAAGAGTATCAGGAGATGTGGAACAGCATTTTCTACCTGCAGGACGAGCGGGGCGAGTTCAATTCCAATCGCGCTCAGGATAATAGACGGGCGGCATCCACCCACTCCATCAAAACCCGCAAGAAGGACGGCGATGAGATTTTAGAAGAAAAAAAGGTGCTATTCAACCTCCGGGGTCAGCGGGGGATGAATGTGGCAATCGGTGGGCTGGGCAATCAGGGGATTGGCGGGAAGATGATCCTCAATGACGGCTCCTGCGGTCACTTCTACTCTATGTACAAAGAGGGCGACACCGGACATAACGGTGTTATACTTATGGGGCTGGAGTCGGACTGCCCCGGTATGACGAACCAGATGGGGCACATCCATGATATCAAAGCTATCCCTGAAAAGGCGTCCAGTCTGGGAGGTCAGCGGGCCGATGAGGTGGGCGTGAAGTATGGGGGCCGCAGGTGCAACCGCCTTCAAAACTGGTCCCCGCGGGATATTACCAAATGCATGCGGCTCTTGGAGAATGCCATGAGGATGGAGAACATCAACTGCATGAACAGATTTCAGGAACTTTTGGTGACCGGTATGATGGATTTTTTCCCTAATGAGTTCATAGATACTCTTGAACAGTTGGTAGAGGACTCAAAACAGGGAATCCGAAATCGTCCAATGGCACAGAGTGTGAAAGCAAGTGATAACTAGGCCTGACCGGCTCGCTGCTCGCGGGAAGACAGGGAGAAGACAAGGAGAACACGAGGAGAACACGAGGAATAGAAAGGATAAAAATGATGAATAACTCAAAGACGATAAACGGAGAGACACCTAGATGAGCCTGAAAGATAAAATATTTTCCAAAGAAATCATAAACAGCGGGAGGCAGCCGGAGCTGGATTTGGCAAAAGCCGTACTGATTTTCTGTCTGGCGCTGATACACTGTACCATAGAATGTACGTCCGAGGAGCAGCTTGCCCATGGCATTCCGTTTCTTTTTGACTCCGTGATAGGAGGACCTCTAAGTGCGCCCATGTTCATGTTTGCCATGGGTATCGGGATGGTATACACAAAGCGTCATACGCCGGGAGATTATGTGCGCCGGGGGATCCGCATCGGTATCACCGGTTATACGTTAAACATATGTCGCTTTCTATTCCCTTTTCTGGCGGGATATCTGCTGACCGGAGACATTGAGAAGTACATAAAACCGCTGCCCTACCGGGTACTGGGCAACGACATGCTGCAGTTTGCCGCGCTTGCAATGATCATGATCGCTTTGTTTGTCAGGCTTCACCTGTCAAATACGGCAATGCTTCTCGTCTGCCTGATTATGTCTGTTTTGGGTACGTTTCTGAACGGAGCGGACGCCGGGTCGCCGGCGGGCAATATCATTCTGGGGTATCTCATAGGAACGGAGGATTCCGCGGGAGCAGTGATCTCGGATTTCCCGCTGTTAAACTGGCTGATCGTTCCGGTGAGCGGTTATGTATTCGGCGGACTGCTGCAGCGTGTGAAAAACAAAAATCTATTTTACGGGATTCTGTCAACGGCGGGACTTCTGGTCTGTATGGTCTATTTTCCGCCTGCCATTCTTGGCGGCCGGGGAATGTTTGGCGAGGGACAGAACTGCTATTATCATATCGTTACCACAGATGTACTCGTCAGCATCGCGGCGGCCTTCGGCATTCTGGGGATTTACTATGTGATCGTCCCGCGTCTGCCGAAGAGAGTGACTGGCTGCATCGAGGAAATCAGCCGCAATATCAACACGGTATATTGTATACACTGGGTATTTGTCATATGGATCACCAATGTGCTTCTCTATATCCTGTGCGGGACGCAGGAATTATCCACGCCTGCGACGCTGCTGCTCGGCACGGGGATCAGTATTGTATCCATTGCGGCGGCGCATTTCTGGTCTGCAGCAAAGCGAAAAAATGACGCAGGCGGCAAATAAACATCAGGAAGCAATTGAACGGGAGGTTAAAAATGAGGCATCACAAGCTTGGAATAAAGGCATTGGCAGGATTGTTCATCCTTGCGGTAGTGGTGATATTGTCAACCTGCCTGACAATTGATATCTACTATAAAAAAGAACAAATGAACATATACAACGATATTGCGTTTTCCTATGTCCGGACGGCTGCGGAATATATCGACGGAGACAGGATCCGCTCCTATGAGGAAAACAATACGGAGGATGACTATTACAGACAGGTACAGAGATTTCTTGCCATATCGCAGGCACAGACGGACCTGAAATATTACTCTGTGTTTATACCCTACGAGGAAGATCTTGTCTATATCTGGGATGTGGGCAGCGACGAGGGCGTCCGTCCTCTGGGATATCGCGAGCCGTACATGGAGGGTGGCCGGGAGGTCATTGAACAGGTTTGTGCGAACACCTATACCGAGAGGATCGTTTTAACACATGATCCGGAGTATGGCTATATCGCGTCGGCCTACGCGCCGATTCTGGACAGCGCCGGGGAGACGGTGGCGGTGGTGGGCGTCGATCTGTCAATGCCGGGGATACGCAAAGCGCTTTTTCATTTCCTGATAACGGTCATATTAAGCGTAACGGCGGTAATTGCCGCTTTGATGGGAATTTTTTATGTGTTTATCCGGAAAAATATCATCACGCCCATCGATCGGTTAAACAGAGCCACGAAAGAAATGGTGGGCAGTCTGCAGAGCGAAGAGACCTTTCATGTGGAGATCCGCACGGGTGATGAGATCGAAGAATTGTCGGAATCCTTTGCGCAGATGTATCTGGAGCTTCGGGAATATCTACGGGAGTTATCCGTTGTGACAGCGGAAAAGGAGCGTATCGGGGCGGAGCTTGACATTGCCACACAGATTCAGGCGGATATGCTGCCAAGTATTTTTCCTGCTTTCCCGGAGAGAAAGGAATTTGATATTTTTGCATCCATGAATCCGGCAAAAGAGGTGGGAGGAGATTTTTATGATTTCTTTCTGATCGATGAGGATCATCTGGCGCTGGTAATCGCCGATGTGTCGGGGAAGGGTGTGCCGGCTGCTCTGTTCATGGTCATAACAAAGACACTGATCAAGAACCAGATGATGATGGGCGCATCTCCGGGAGCGGTTCTTGAAGCGGTCAACAATCAGCTCTGTGAAAACAACGAGGCGGAAATGTTCGTCACGGTATGGCTTGCTGTTTATGAGATTTCAACGGGGAAAGTGACCGCGGCAAATGCAGGACATGAATATCCGGCGATCAGACGGGCGGGAGGCAGCTTTGAACTGTTTAAAGATCCTCACGGATTTGTTGTGGCGGGAATGGAGAACACCCGATATAAGGAATATGAATTCGAACTGCACGCCGGGGATACACTATTTGTATATACGGACGGTGTCCCGGAGGCCACGGATGCCGGGCAGACCCTGTTTGGGACAGAGAGGATGCTGGAAGCGCTGAATAAAAGGGAGGATACCGATCCGAAGGAACTGGTTGGAGGGTTAAAGAATGAGCTCGATCGGTTTGTGGGAGAGGCAATGCAGTTTGATGATATTACCATGCTTTCCCTGAAGGCTGCGGATGAATGTAAATGAAAAAGGTCCTATTTCTATAGTTACAGAGTACGAATGGGGGAATGAAGATGAAGGAAATGGTAGTTGCCGCGACAATTGAGAGCATACCTGAAGTAACGGCGTTTGTTGACGAACAGTTGGAGCAGCTCGAATGTCCGATGAAGACGCAGATGCAGGTTGATGTGGCGATTGACGAGCTTTTCAGCAACATCGCATATTACGCATACAATCCCGAAATCGGCAGTGCGACCGTGCGCGTTGAGGTGACGGAAGATCCGATTGCGGTAGTGATCACATTCATTGACAACGGCGTCCCGTATGATCCGCTTGCCAAAGCGGACCCTGACGTCACGCTTCCCATCGAGGAGCGGGAGATCGGAGGACTGGGGATTTATATGGTGAAAAAGACGATGGATGACGTTTCTTATGAGTATAAGGACGGACAGAATATTTTGAGAATTAAAAAGAATATTTAGGAGAATATTTTAAACAAGGCAGGAAGGCCTTGTAATAGGGGTCAATCTGCCTTGTGTAGATTGGCCCTTTTGCCCTGCAAAGCGTTTTATCAACGAGAATATAAGAAGGATCATATAAGAAGGATCGGTGAAAGAATTTGGAAAATAGTACAATTCAGCAAATTATTGAGCAATAGACATGACGGTTGTATTATGACAGGATACTTGGTATGATATTTATACTTAACAGATATTTATACTTAACATAAGAACAAGAAGGTTACAGTGAAAATGGAAAATCAAAAGACCCCGGACAGAATCAAAATACGCGGCGGACGGGTACATAATCTGAAAAACATTGACGTGGACATACCGCTTAACAAGATTGTAGGGATTGCCGGCGTCTCCGGCTCAGGCAAATCCTCTTTGGCACTGGGTATTCTGTATGCGGAAGGTTCCAGACGCTATCTGGAATCTTTGTCAACCTACACACGCAGAAGAATGACACAGGCAGAGAAGGCACAGGTGGATGACGTGCTGTATGTTCCGGCTGCATTGGCGCTTCGCCAGCGGCCCGGCGTTCCCGGTATTCGCAGCACCTTTGGAACAGGCACGGAACTTTTGAACAGCCTTCGCTTAATGTTTTCGAGGCTTTCCAGCCATTGCTGCCCCAATGGACACTATGCGGAACCTTCCCTGAATGTGGCGGCGGGGCTTCCCCTTGTCTGCCCCGTATGCGGGGAACAATTCTTCGCGCCGGGTGCGGAGGAGCTTGCGTTCAACAGTCAGGGCGCGTGTAAAAAATGTGATGGCACAGGCGTTGTTCGTACCGTGGATGAAGCCACGCTGGTGCCGGATGAGTCTCTATCGATTGATGAAGGCGCAGTCGCACCTTGGCAGACGTTGATGTGGTCGTTGATGAAAGATATCGCGCGTGAAATGGGAGTCCGTACCGACGTGCCGTTTCGGGAATTGACCGCAGAGGAGCGTGACATCGTTTTTCACGGCCCCGCGGTCAAGAAAAACATTATCTATCAGAACAAGACCAGCGGCGCTGCCGGGGATATGGATTTTACATACTTCAACGCCACCTATACCGTGGAAAATGCTTTGTCCAAAGTCAAGGACGAAAAGGGCATGAAGCGGGTGGAGAAGTTTTTGCGGCAGGGTGTCTGTCCGGACTGCGGAGGAACGAGATTAAGTCATGCGGCGCGGGCACCGAGACTTCGGGGAATCTCACTTGCGGAAGCCTGTATGATGACGCTTTCCGATTTGACGCAGTGGGTTGCCGGTGTTCCGGCTTCGTTACCCGAAGAAATGCGTCCCATGGCGGAAAGTATCTGCGAATCGTTTCAAAGCGCCTCAAGGCGTCTGACGGATCTGGGTCTGTCCTATCTTACCTTGGATCGCGCCGCCTCTACGCTTTCCACCGGAGAACGGCAAAGGATGCAGTTGGCCCGTGCGGTGCGCAATCGCACCACCGGCGTTCTCTATGTTCTCGATGAGCCATCCATCGGTCTGCATCCCTCAAACATGGACGGCTTGACCGGCGTGATGCAGGATTTGATCACGGATGGCAATACCGTGGTTTTGGTAGATCATGACACCCATGTGCTTTCCGAAGCGGATTGGCTCGTTGAACTGGGCCCGGAGGCCGGTGCGGGAGGCGGGACGATCATTGCACAAGGAACTCTGGAAGAAGTGGAAAGCGACCCAAATTCACGGATCGGCGGGTTCCTCACAGGAAGAACGACCATCGATATCGGGAAACACATTCCGTCGGATCAGATGTTTTCCCTTGGCACCATTCATCTGTCCACATCGGAAATCCATACGGTAAAACCGTTAGAAGTGGATCTGCCCAAAGGACGGCTGATTGCCGTTACCGGCGTATCCGGTTCGGGAAAAACGACATTGATTCTGGAAAGTCTGGTTCCCGCTTTGGAAGCATCCATCCGAGGGGACAAACTTCCAAAGCATGTGCGAGCGATCCGCGCGGATGGTATTACGCATGTCAAGCTGATCGACGCCACACCGATCGGGATCAACGTGCGTTCCACCGTGGCCACTTATGCCGATGTACATGATGAACTGCGCAAGGTATACGCCAGAACGCCGGATGCCAAAGAACGGGGTTATAAGGCAGGCGATTTTTCCTATAATACGGGAAAACTGCGGTGCCCTACCTGTGACGGTACAGGCTCCATCAATCTGGATGTTCAGTTTTTACCGGATGTGGAGATTCCATGCCCGGATTGCGGCGGCTCACGTTATGCCAAAGATGCGAGCCTCATCCGACGCATACCAAAACAAGGCGGACAGGCAAATACGCTTCCGGAACTCATGGATATGAGCGTGGACGAAGCGCTCACCGCATGTGCGGATATTCCGCTTGTCGCGCGAAGACTCAGCGTATTGCAGGAACTTGGTCTCGGTTATCTGACGCTGGGAGAAGAAACGCCAAGTCTCTCAGGGGGAGAAGCACAACGTTTGAAGCTTGCCAGTGAGATGGGAAAGGGACAGTCAGACACGGTATTTGTATTTGACGAACCCACCATTGGCCTGCATCCGTTGGATGTGGAGACGCTGCTTCATGTATTTGAGCGATTGATTGAAAACGAAGCAACCGTCATTGTCATCGAACACGATCTGGATGTGATAAAGAACGCGGATTATGTGGTTGATATGGGGCCGGACGGCGGTGTGCATGGCGGGGAAATCGTCGCGGCAGGTACGCCGGAGGAGATCTGCAGATGTGAGAGCAGCAAAACAGGGGTCTATCTGAAGCGAAATATGGGAAATCATAACAAAACACAAAATAGCCCCTAAATGCTTTTTATGGTATGGCGTGATTGACAGGGCTGAGCCGGAAAAGAGGAAGTTGATATTATGTTACCGGAGTTTTTATCTCAGAGGGAAAAGGAGAAATTCTTCCATGCGCTCAATGGTGAGCAGAAAACGGATGCGTTGAACGAGATTATAGAAGAATCAAAACACATCGTTTTTCTTGGCGGAGCAGGCGTCTCTACAGAGAGCGGAATACCGGATTTCCGGAGTAAGGACGGGCTGTATCATAAAAAGGACAGTAAGTTTCGGAAGTATAAACCGGAATATCTGCTCAGCTATGATTGTCTTAATAAGAAGCCGGAGATATTTTTCTCCTATTTCCGAAAAAATCTTGATTGCCGCACTTTTCAGCCTAATGATGCTCATAAGAAACTAGCGGAAATGGAGCTGAAGGGAAAGCTGGATGGAATTGTCACTCAGAATATTGACGGACTGCATCAGAAGGCAGGAAATAAGAAGGTATGGGAGATCCATGGAAGTGCGCTTCGCTGCTATTGTGTAAGTTGTCGTGCGCAATATGGGACGGAATTTATATTTGAAAATACAGAGAATATACCGCACTGCCCGAAGTGTGGCAGGATGGTACGTCCTGATGTGACCTTGTATGGAGAGCTCCTGCCACAAAAAGCATACGAAGAAGCCGCCGCACTCATCAGATATGCGGATTGCCTGATGATTGGCGGGACATCATTGGAGGTGGGGAGCGCAGCGCAGCTTGCGCATATGTTTCATGGGAAGTATCTTGTGATCATCAATAAAGGCAAAACCAAGATGAAAGGTAGGGCGGATCTTGTATTTCAAGACAGCATTGGTAAAGTGATGAATCAGATAGAGGTTTGAAAAAAAGGAAATCAGCTTCAGTTGGATTGAGTGCTGGTTTTGGTAAGGTGCAATTGTCACAAAGTAAAAATTTTCAGATTTATTTTAAGGAAAAAGCCATTACTATTGAACTTTCCCTTAAAATATGCTAACATTTAAGGGAAAGGACGGCGTATAAGGGAATGAGGATATTCAATTATTTATCTATAAAGGAACAAAAGTGGGATTCAGAGATTCTTGGTCTCATTGCAGCTATATACAGATATGCAGGGAAACAGGAGCTTTGCCTCAAACAAAAACCGAATGAGTTGGAAAAGCTCGTTGAAATAGCCAAGATACAAAGTACCGAGGCGTCGAATGCCATTGAGGGTATCGTAACTACAAATACAAGAATCAGACAGTTGGTTGAGGAAAAGACAACACCAAAGAACCGTGATGAGCAGGAAATCGCCGGATATCGTGATGTGCTGA